>CAYOSI010000056.1:0-2635 GCA_964406615.1 uncultured Oscillospiraceae bacterium | reverse complement strand
GGATGACCTTGCCGCCGGAGCCGATGACCTCGCGGATCTTGTCGGGATTGATCTTCATCTTTATCATTTTCGGCGCCGTGGGTGCCAGCTCCCTGCGCGGCTCGCCGATGACGGGCAGCATGATCTCGTCGAGGATCTGCAGGCGCGCCTCGTGCGTGATCTCAAAGGCGTTCTTCACGATCTCGTGCTTCAGGCCGTCGTTCTTGAGGTCCATCTGGATCGCGGTGATGCCCTTCTTCGTACCGGCGACCTTGAAGTCCATCTCGCCGTGGAAGTCCTCCACGCCCTGGATGTCGATGAAGGTGGTGAAATCGTCGCCGTCCTGGATGAGGCCGCAGCTAATGCCGGCTACAGGAGCCTTGATGGGCACGCCCGCCGCCATCAGCGCGAGCGTTGTGCCGCAGATAGAGCCCTGCGAGGTGGAGCCGTTGGAGGAGAGGACCTCGCTGACCACGCGGATCGCATACGGGAACTCCTCGGCGGGCGGGATGACCGCCTCGAGAGCCTTCTCGACCAGGGCGCCATGGCCCTGCTCGCGGCGGCTGGTGGAGCGGCTGGCGCGGGCCTCGCCGGTGGAATAGCTGGGCATGTTGTAGTGGTGCATGAAACGCTTCTCGGTCTCTTCCCAGATGGTATCTAGCTTCTGGGCAGCGGAGAGGGTGTTCAGCGTCGCAATGGACAGCACCTGGGTCTGCCCGCGGGTGAAGAGGCCGGAGCCGTGCACGCCGGGGACGACGTCGATCTCGGCAGCGAGCGGACGGATCTCATTCATGGCGCGGCCGTCCACACGCTTGCCGGCAAGCAGCCATTTCTTGACAACCTTCTTCTGCAGCTTGTAGAGGATCTCGTCCATATACTGCATGATGTCGGGATGCTCCCCGCCGTACTTGGCCTCCATGGCGGAAACCCACTCGTTCACGCGGGCCTCCCGGACGTTCTTGTCGTCGGTGTCCATGCAGTACTCCATGCCTTCGAACTCGTTTGCGACGAGCGTCTCGAACAGCTCCTCGTCGAACGCGGCGTGCTCATAGGAGAATTTCTCCTTGCCGACCTCGGCGACCATCCGGTCAATGAGATCGAGCACGGGCTGCAGCTTCTCGTGCGCCTGCACGATGCCCTCGTACATGACGTCGTCGGGGATTTCCTTCGCCTCGGCCTCGATCATGACGATCTTCTTGTGGGTGGCCGCGACGGTGACGGTCATCCGGTTGACCTCCTTCTCGGCGTGGGTGGGGTTAAAGAGGTACTTCTCCCCGTCATAGCCGAGCACGATGCCGGCGATGGGGCCGTTGAAGGGAATGTCGGAGATCGAAACGGCCGCAGCCGCGCCGATCATCGCGGTGATCTCGGGGGAGCAGTCGGGGTCCACGTTCATGACCTCGCAGGCAATGACGACGTCGTTGCGCAGGTCGGACGGGAACAGCGGACGCATGGGGCGGTCGATCAGGCGGGAGGCCAGCACGGCCGGCAGGCTGGGCTTGCCCTCGCGGCGCATGAACGAGCCGGGGATGCGGCCCACGGCGTAGAGCTTCTCGTTGAAGTCGACGGCGAGGGGGAAGTAGTCGATGCCGTCCTTGGGACGGGCGGAGGCGGTCACGGTGCAGAGCACGGTGGTCCCGCCATACTGAACGTACACGGCGGCGTTGCAAAGCTCCGCCATGCGTCCGACCTCCATTTTGAGGGGACGGCCGCAGTAGTCGATCTCCCAGCGATGGAGATTGTCAAATGTCTTGCGTTTGATTATCATGTTTTCTTCTGCCTTTCCTTACTCAATCATATTCTATCCAGAAATCCGCGTTTGCGGTCAACTGCGAATAAGAAAGAGGAGGACAGCTTTTCAGTTGTCCCCCTCCAAAACCTTCATTTCCCTCAGAAAAGCGTAAGCCGAAATTACTTACGGATGCCAAGCTTGGCAATGATCGCACGATAACGCTCGATGTCGTTCTTCGCGACATAGTCGAGCAGACGACGGCGCTTACCGATCATCTTGAACAGGCCCTGACGGCTGTGATTGTCCTTCTTGTGGACCTTCAGGTGCTCGGTGAGCTGGTTGATGCGCTCGGTGAGGATCGCGATCTGGACCTCCGGCGAGCCGGTGTCGTTCTCGTGGGTCTTGTTGTTTTCGATGATAGCTGTTTTCTGGTCCTTGGTGATCATTTTCTTATTCCTTTCGATATTTGCTAGTCCCGGCCGGCTGAGTAAGAGGTCAAAGCCCCAAACCAAGCCCGCGGGCATCCAAGTTATTTAATACTGCCACAAAAAGGCAAAAATGTCAACGTTTATTTGCCACGATGCTCGTTTTTCATGCGCTTTTCATGGTTCAGGATCGCCTTGCGCAGACGCAGGTGCTCCGGCGTGACCTCGAGGAGCTCGTCGTCCGCCATGAACTCAAGGCACTGCTCGAGGCTCATCTGGCGGGGCGGCACAAGGCGCAGCGCCTCATCCGAGCCGGATGCGCGGGTGTTCGTCAGGTGCTTGGCCCGGCAGACGTTCACGACGATATCCTCTTTCTTGGGGCTTTCGCCGACGATCATGCCGGCATAGACCGCCGTGCCCGGGCCGATGAACAGCGCCCCGCGCTCCTGCGCGTTCCAGAGGCCGTAGGCCAGCGCCTCGCCGGTCTCGAACGCCACGA
>CAYOSI010000055.1:0-4153 GCA_964406615.1 uncultured Oscillospiraceae bacterium | reverse complement strand
AATTCCTAACCCCATTATACCAAAAACTCCCCTTATTTGGGGAGTTTTTTGACAGACTGCAGCCGCACCGGGAGGTGCGGCTGTTTGTCTGTTATCTGTTTGCCGCCCAGGCGATGGCCTCGATCTCCAAAGGCATATCCTTGGGGAGCTTTGCGGCCTGAACGCAGGAGCGGGCGGGCTGCACGGCGCCGTTGAAGTATTCGGAATAGACCGCGTTCACAGCGGCGAAATCGTCCATATCCTTGAGGAATACGGTGGTCTTTACGACATGCTGCAGATCGCTGCCGCCGGCCTCCAGCACGGCTTTGAGGTTCAGAATGCTCTGCCGGGCCTGCGCCTCGATGCCCGCAGGAAGATTGCCGTCGGCATCGGTCGGGATCTGTCCGGACACAAAGATGAAATCACCGACGGCGACGCCGGCAGAGTAGGGACCGAGCGCAGGCGTGGCGCCCTCCAGCTTTTTCAGTTCCATGATTCGCTTCCTCCTGAATGAATATTATGTAAACTTTGCGGGGTTTGGGAAATATTGTAGCACAGGAATTTTCAAGATTCAATAGGATCGCCGGGGGAAGCGTTTGAAATTTACGGCGTTCATGCTATAATGAAACAATACGACACAGAACGACGGGAACCGGGCGACCGGATAAAGGACAGAAGCATGAAGAAAACGCAGAGACATATGACCGGGCTCATCCGCCTTACGGCGCTTTGGCTGTGTGCGCTGATGTGCCTGCCCCTTACCGCCTGCGGAGGGGAGGAGGAGACCGGCGCAAAGCTCAAGGAGGGGCCGCGCTTCACCGTCGCGACGGCGCAGGAGCCGGATTCGCTGAACCCACTGACCTCGGAGGGCGGCTTGGCCGGGGAATTTTTCCTGCTGTGCTACGACACCCTATGGCGCAAAAACGAGGCGGGGGAAAACGTGGCCTGTCTGGCGGAGGATTGGAGCCTTTCGAGCGACCGGCTGACATGGACCATCCGGCTGCGCCGCGATGCGACGTTCTCCGACGGCGTGCCCGTGACCTCGGCGGATGTGCTGTTCAGCTATGAGCTTATGCAGCACAGCGACACCGTGTATTCCGACTACTTTGACGGCGTGACCGCCATCCGCTGCCCGGACGACTATACGGTGGTCATTTCGACGGACAGGATCAAGGGCGATATGCTCGATAACCCGACGCCGATCCTGCCGGCGCATATCTGGAAGGATTATGAGTTCGACCCCGGCTCGTTTGACAACGCGCTTCTGATCGGTTCGGGTCCGTTCGTGTATGACCCGGAGGCGTCGGGGGAGGACGGCTGGAGCTTCCGCGCCCGGGCGGATCATTTTGAGGGCCAGCCGGCGGTCGGCGAGGTGTTTTTTGCGCGTCACGGAACGGTCACCGGCGCGGCGAGGGCCGTATCCGCCGGAGAGGCGGATGCGAGCTTCGGCCTGACGGATGTGCAGCTCACCACGCTGGAGAGCGTGCCGGGCGTGAAGCTCGTGCAGGCCATGCTGCCGGAGGGGGAGTGCCGGCTGCTCGTGTTTAACACCCGTTCGGACTTCTTCAGCAGCGAGAGCATGCGTCAGAGCATGGAGTACGGCCTGGACCGCGAATGGTTTCTGGCCATGTCCGCAGGCGGGACGGGCATAACGGGCTCGTCCTTCATGAGCCCCGGTATGGACGGGTTCGTTCTTCCGGATGGCCTGCGCGGCTTTGCGCCGGAGTATTTGGAGAGCGCGCTGCGGATGGCGGGCTATGTGGATTCGGACGGGGACGGCCTTCTTGAATCCGGGACCGGCAATCAGGAGCTGACGCTGACCCTGTGGACGTCCGGCGAGGATGAATGGGCCTCCACCGCCGCCACGATCCTCACGGAGGATCTGGAGGAGCTGGGCGTCCAGGTCAACTGGCGAAAGACGGACGGCTCGGTCACGGCCGTATGTCCGGAGGACGATAGCTGGGATATGTGCCTGTACACCTGGCACGGCAGCCTCGCCGCCGCGGTGACGGCCAGGCGCTTCCTGGACGAGATCGGCGGGCTGTCCGGCTGGAGCGACCCGGCGTTTGAAAGCGCCCTGGCGCTTTTGTGCGCCGCGGAGGACGCGGACGCTGCCGCCGGCTATGCCCGGCAGCTTCAGCAGCTCGTCTATAATGCGTGCCCGGCGGCGGTGCTGTCCTACGCGGCGGATATCCAGGCGATCCGGGAGGACCGGTGGACCGGTTTCGAGAGCCTGCTTGCCGGCGGCGGATTGTTCCATAACGGCAGCCGCGTGATCTATATGTCGGTCACACCGCGCACGGAAACGGATGCGGCGGAATAGTTATTTATTCTACAAGCGCCAGCCTCTTGCAAAACCGTTGCAGTTTGGTATAATAAAATTAGTAAACTAAATAAAATTTACATACGGAGTGTGAAACATGGCCTACACCTACGAAGATTACAAAAAGATTTACGAGTCCAAGAAGGGCACCGTGAATCAGGCGCTGGATCTGATCCAGTCCGGCGACGTTATCTGGTGCTCCAACAACTACAACGAGCCCCAGACCCTGTTCGGCCGTCTGCACGAGATCGCCGACCGCGTTGAGAACGTCATCGTCTACAAGAGCCGTATCGGCCGCTATCCGTTCCTCGTCACCCCCGGTATGGACGGCCGCATCAACTGCGCCAACTACTTCTACGGCCCCAGCTACCGCGAGGCTCACAAGCTGCGCAACGCGATGTTCATCCCCGTCGACCTGCCCAACTACTACCGCAGCGTCAACATGCACCGCCCCTGCAACATCTTCACCGCGCAGGTATCCCCCATGGACGAGCACGGCAACATGTACATCGGCATGAACCAGACCATCGAATACTACGCCGTCAAGGACGCCATCGAGCAGCATAAGAAGATTATCGTCGAGGTGAACCCCAACCTTACCTATATGAACGGCTCCGTGGCCATTCCCGTGGAAGCCGTCACGCTCCTGTATGAGGTGGACACCCCCGAATACTGCATCGGCGGCATGGAGACCACGGATCTGGAGGATCAGATCGGCAGGACCGTTGCCGGCATCATCGAGGACGGCGATACCATACAGATGGGGATCGGCGGCATCCCCGACACCGTGGGCCGCTACCTGCTGACGAAAAACGACTTGGGCCTGCACACGGAGCAGTTCACCTCCTCCATGGCCGACCTCATCGAAAAGGGCGTCATAACCGGCAAGGCCAAGGCGTACGACAAGGAGCTGCATGTGGGCGTGTTTGCCGACGGCACCCACGAGCTGTATCAGTATCTGCACAATAACCCCAAGTGCATCATGAAGCCCGGCCCCGAGGTCGTCAACCCCTTCAACATCGCCCGTCAGGATCACATGGTATCCATCAACACCTGCGTCGAGATCGACCTGACCGGCCAGATCTGCGCCGAGTCCATCGGCCCGACCCAGTACTCCGGCTCCGGCGGCGGCTTCTGCTTCACCCTCGGCACCTACTACGCCGAGCACGGCAAGGGCATCATGGCCTTCACCAGCCGCACCAACAAGGGCCTGCCCAAGATCAAGGCGCAGCTCACCCCGGGCGCGATCGTCACCCACCAGCGCAACTATGTTCAGTATGTCGTCACCGAGTACGGCTGTGTGAACCTGCGCGGCATGGACGTGCGCGAGCGTGCCAAGGCGCTGATCTCCATCGCTCACCCCGATGACCGTGACGCGCTGGACGCGGCGGCCCGTGAGCTCTGCTACTATTGATATTAAAAACCGCATAAGCGCCCGCCCCGGACCTTTCCGGGGCGGGTTTTGGCGAATGTTTGTTATGGATTGTCATGGACGAACGGGCCGGGCTTCGGAAGCGATAAATTTACTAAATTCGCCCAGAATTTCCCCGGGGAAAAATCCTCGGGGATTTTGTCATCCATTTGTTATTGACTTACCGCATCGTAAAACATATAATTATCAAAGAACGATTTGATAATCTGGATCGTTAATTTTTTATGGAGGTTCTACGCATGAAGAACGTATCCCGTATCCTTGCTCTGGTGATGGCCGTAGCTATGCTTCTGAGCCTGTCTGCCTTCGCCAGCGGCGAACCCTCCGGCGAGGCTTCCGGAGAGGCGGCTCCCGCCGCCGAGACCAAGGACGTGTCCACCATGACCGCGTCCGAGTACGAATACCTTACTAATTACAGC
>CAYOSI010000054.1:0-6010 GCA_964406615.1 uncultured Oscillospiraceae bacterium | reverse complement strand
TTTGAAAGATTTTGATGAAAAACCACACAGAACTTGGAAGCTTCCAGATCAGCGCCTCTACATTCTTTGAAAATTTGTCCACACTAAATTTCTAATAGCCGGGATATTTGCGTTCTTGACACAAAAACACACCTACCGTATAATGTTTGAGCAATAACGGCGAAACAGAGGAAATTATGTTTACTTTACGGAAACAACAGGAGGGACATGCCCGGCGGGGCGAGCTGATAACGCCTCACGGCACGGTGCAGACGCCGGTGTTCATGAACGTGGGGACATTAGCGGCTATCAAGGGGGCGCTGTCTGCGGCGGATCTGGAGGGCATCGGCTGCCAGATCGAGCTGTCGAACACCTACCATCTGCATGTCCGTCCGGGCGATGAGCTTATCAAATCGCTGGGCGGCCTGCATAAATTCATGACCTGGGACGGCCCGATCCTGACGGACAGCGGCGGATTCCAGATCTTTTCGCTGGCCGGCCTGCGCAGGATCACCGAAGAGGGCGTGGCGTTCCACAGCCATGTGGACGGACGGAAGCTGTTCATCGGCCCGGAGGAAAGCATGCGCATCCAGTCGAATCTCGGCAGCGATATCGCCATGGCGTTTGACGAGTGCGTGAAGATCCCGTCGCCGCGTGAGTATTTTGAAAGCTCCTGTAAGCGCACCTACCGCTGGCTCGTCCGCTGCAAAAAGGCGCTGGCGGCGTATAACGCCGAGCCGGACGCGGTGAACCCGGGGCAGATGCTGTTCGGTATCAATCAGGGCGGCACCTACGCGGATCTGCGCGTCGATCACATGAAGGCCATCGCGGAGCTTGCGCTTCCGGGGTATGCCATCGGCGGTCTCGCGGTCGGCGAGAGCCATCAGGAGATGTATGACACCATCGAGGCTGTGGAGGAATATATGCCGAAGGACCGGCCGCGGTACCTCATGGGCGTCGGCACGCCCGGGAACATCCTTGAGGGCGTGTGGCGCGGGATCGACATGTTCGACTGCGTTATGCCGGCACGGAACGGCCGTCACGCGCATCTGTTCACCAAGGCGGGCGTCATCAATCTCAAAAACGAGAAATATGCCGTCGATAACGGGCCGATCGACCCGGCGTGTGACTGCCCGGTCTGCCGGCGGTACAGCCGCGCCTATGTGCGGCATCTATTTAAGGCGGGGGAGATGCTGGGCCTGCGTCTGGCGGTCCTTCACAATCTGTATTTCTACAATAACCTCATGCAGGAGATCCGCGAGGCGCTCGATAACGGCACGTTTGCGGCCTATCGGGCAAAATACGCCGAACGGCTTGACACGAGGATATAAAAAACTTTATAATAAAAATAGCTTTTTTGGAGGTATTACCACATGAAATTCAACCGCATCATTCGGACGATCGCTCTGCTTCTTTCCACACTTCTCATGGTGTTTGTTTTCGCCGGCTGCGCTACGACGGAGACGACTGCTGCGGCTGACGGCTCGGCCACGGGCAGCAGCGCCAGCATGATTATCATGATTGTCATCATGATCGCCATTTTCTATTTCTTCCTGATCCGTCCGGAAAATAAAAAGAAAAAGCAGGCCGAGGAGATGCGCAGCAACCTGGCCGTCGGCGATCTCGTCACCACCATCGGCGGCATCGTGGGCCGCATCGTGGCGATCAAGAGCGAGACCATCGTCTTTGAGACCAGCGAGGACCGCGTCCGCATGGAAGTGACCAAGTGGGCTATCTCGTCCACCGGCAAGCAGACGGACGAGCAGAAATAATCGCCCTCCTGAACGCATAGTTTGGACCCTCTGGGAATAGGCTTGTATCAGCCGATTCTCAGGGGGTTTTTATATGTCCGGAAACATGTTGAAGAAAAAGGGGCTCTTGCCCGCGGCGGCCATCGGTTTGGGCGCCGCGCTGGGGATGACGGCGCTGCTGTGCCTTGGCGCCGCGGCGCTGATCCATAACGGGGCGCTTCCGATGTCGGCGGCAGGGCTGCTCGCGGTGTCGGCGGCGGGCGTTTCGATATGGGGCGCCGTGCTGACGGTTTCGCGTATTCGCGGCAGGCAGGCCATGCCGACGGTCGGCGTGATCGCCGGAGGCTTCCTTTTGCTCGCGGCGCTGCTCTGCGCGCTGGGCGGGGAGAAGGCGTCGTTCGGACCGTGGCTGTGGCAGCTCGGCCTGGCGGCCCTGGCCGGCGGTCTGCTGGGCGCCGTTATGTCGCTTCGTCAAAATTCACATAAAAAAGGCCGCGGTTCCAGGAGGTAGATTACATATAGTATACTACGACGGGTGACATAAAAAGTTACAAAAGATACAAAATGCTGTTGCAAAAATGAAACCGGGACACAATTGCTAGCGAATGTCGGCCGGTTCCGCTGAAAAACGGATTACAATTTGTAACTTTTCAAAGAACGAATTGACATAAAAAGTCGTCAAAAGTAACAAACATTACAAAAAGTGAAAATTTCGCTTGATTACAAATAGAATTCGATGTATAGTGTTGGCATAGCGATTATGTCAATTCTTTCGACAGGAGCGTAACGACCGTGACGAATGCAGAATGCCTGACCAAGTATGAGCAGCACCTGACGGACGAGAAGATGTCCAAGAACACGCTGAGCTCGTATCTGCGCGATATCCGACAGTTCGGCGATTTCCTCGAACGCGGAGGCGGCGCGGATTACCTCACGGCGGAGGAGGACGATCTCTGCCGCTACATTGACGGCATGCGTTCCGGCGGAAAGTCCGTTGCCACGGTCTCGCGCAACATTGCAAGCCTGAAGAATTTTTACGCCTGGCTCAAGCTGAACGGGTATGTCGAGGCCGTCCCCACGGGAAAGCTCGTGCCGGAGAAGGCGGCGCATAAGCTGCCGGAGATCCTGACCGCAAAGGAGGTCGAGCTTCTGCTGGAGCAGCCGGAATGCACCGACCGCAAGGGCTATCGCGACCGTGCGATGCTCGAGCTTCTCTACGCTACGGGCATCCGGGTAACGGAGCTCATTAGCCTCGACGTCACGGATGTGAACATCTCCGCGGGCATCATCAACTGCCGCAGCCGGGACAAGGTCCGCTCCATTCCGCTGTATCCCGCGGCGCTGAAGGCGCTGAAGGATTATATCGAATTCATTCGTCCGGATATGATCGCCGTGCCGAGCGAGCGTTCCCTGTTCGTGAATGTAAACGGCGAGCGCATGAGCCGTCAGGGGTTCTGGAAAATCGTCAAGTCCTATCAGCAGAAGGCGGGCATCGAGAAGGATATCACGCCCCACACGCTGCGTCACAGCTTTGCGACGCATCTGCTGGAAAACGGCGCGGACCTTCGCTCGATCCAGGAGATGCTCGGCCATGCGGACATCAGCTCCACGCAGATCTATTCGCAGCTCGTCAAAAAGCAGCTCAAGGACGTTTACAACAAGGCGCATCCCCGCGCCGTATAATGTTTTTGAAAGACAGCGCCGCCCGGCGCTGTCTTTTGTCTATTCTATTTATTGACATAATATTTTGCTGTGATAAAATGGAAAAACAGATAAAAACCAATTTTTCTGAAACCGGAAAGGGGATAACCTCATGTTCGATATATTTGAAGAGCGTGAATCGCAGGTACGGTCGTACTGCCGGAAGTACCCGGCCGTGTTTGAGCGCGCGAGGAACGCGGAGCTGTTCACGGCGGAGGGCGCGCGCTATATTGATTTTCTTGCGGTCGCAGGCTCCATGAACTACGGTCACAACAACCCCGATATAAAAAAGGCGGTCATGGACTATCTGTCCGAGGACCGGATCATCAACTCCCTCGATATGTACACGACGGCGAAGCAGGAGTTCCTGGAGACCTTCACGCAGGATATCCTTGTGCCGCGCCGTTTGAATTATAAGGTCATGTGCTGCGGCCCGACGGGTACGAACGCGGTGGAGGCGGCGCTGAAGCTGGCGCGGAAGAACAAAAAACGGACCGGGGTCATTGCGTTTGGCGGGGCGTTCCACGGCATGACGCTGGGCGCTCTGGCGCTGACGACCGACCGTGTCAGCCGCGAGGGCGGCAGTCTGCCGCTGACCAACGTGGCCTTCGCGCCCTATGACGGGACGTTCGATTCGCTGGCCTACCTGCGCTGGATGCTGGAGGACGACCATTCCGGCGTGGATAAGCCCGCGGCGATCATCCTCGAGACGGTGCAAGCGGAGGGCGGCGTCAATGTCGCGGGCATCGAATGGCTGCGCGGCGTGCGCAGGCTCTGCGACGAGCACGACGTTCTGATGATCGTGGACGATATCCAGGTCGGAAACGGGCGTGCGGGTACGTTCTTCTCGTTTGAACGCGCCGGGATCGTGCCCGACATGGTCACGCTGTCGAAATCCATCAGCGGCTTCGGCATGCCGATGGCGCTTCTGCTGCTCAGGCCGGAGCTGGACATTTTCCGCCCGGCGGAGCATAACGGCACCTTCCGGGGCAATCAGCTCTCCTTTGTCGGCGGCACGGCGGGCATCCGCTATTTTGTAAAGCATGAGCTTGACAAGGAGGTCCGGCGGAAGGCGGAGCTCGTCGGGCGGTATATCCGGGAGGAGATCCTGCCCCTGGATGAGCGGCTGACCTGCCGCGGCATCGGCCTTTTGTGGGGCGTTGATTTTGCCGGCATCGACACGAAGCTTGCGCTGGAGGCGGTGCATGCGGCATTCGACCGGGGCCTGATCTGCGAGGTGGCCGGCCGGGGCGACGGCGTTTTGAAGCTTATGCCGCCGCTGACCATTGAAGATGACGTCATGATCGAGGGCCTTTCCCTTGCCAGGGCTGCGGTCGAAACGGTTCTGAAAAAATAAAGAGGGAAAAAACAGGCCCGTCGTCCGGGATACGGACGGCGGGCCTGTCTTCAGGCTTCGGCTGAGGGGAGGGCGGCCTCGGCCGTTTTGTCGGCGGTTTTCTTGCGGCTGCGGCGACGGCGGCGACGGGGGTTCGTCTGCTTGTCGCGGAAGCTCTGCACCATGGCCTCATCCGCCTCGTAGAGCAGATGGTTCGCGCGCCAGGTGCCGTCCTCTTCGTGACGAATGCGGAAACGAAGGAGAAAGTTTCCGTGCTCCCCGCAGGTGGCTAGGCCCATGTAGCGGTGATCGCCCTGGCTGAGCCATTTCGTTCGCTCCATGACCTCGGCGCAGACCGGACATTTTATGGAGGCGTTCTCCTCAAATTCCCACAGTGCCTCACGGGTGTAATATTGGGCGGAGACGCCGCGCTGAAGCGGCGCAGGGCCGGAATGGCCGTCGCTGCCGCAGGACTTTGCGTGGTGGGTGTGACACGCGAGGATATCGCTGTAGTTTTGGATACCGTCGGCAAGATCGAGCCGGGAGCACACGAGCGCCGTGTTGTAGGCGTCGCCGAGCGCGTCATGCGCCGTGCGGGTCTGTTCGATGCCGAAATGCTCCATGGCTGTTTCGAGCGATTTTTGGTTCTTGTCGCCGTCGGTCTGGCGGTTGTAGATGAGCTGCAGGTTGATCCACTCGCCGAGCCAGTCGATCTCCAGATCGTGGATAATGAGGTTCTGCTCCATGATCCCGCGGTCATCGTAGCCCCAGGTCATGAACGTGCAGTCCGGGCCGCACCACGCGGTGAATTTCTCGATGGCCTCCGGAAAGGGCAGGCCGTGGGACAGACGTTCGTTGTCAAAGCCGGTGAGCTTTTTGACCTTATAGTGCATTTTCCGGAACCAGACGGGGCGGACGTCGCACTGAAATTCCTCTCCGGGCGTGAAATCATCGTTCAGCTTCACCGCGCCGATCTGGATGATCTCGCCGCGAAGGTGGATGGGGAGATGGTTAAAAACAGATGATTTTGAGCTCATGGCCTGATTCCATTCCAGGTCAATGACAATATACGGCATGGTTTGCTTCCTTCCTGATAACTTGACGCCATATTGTAGCATATATCACGGAAAATAACAATAGAATTGCGATAATCGGAAGGCTATGGTAAAATAACAAAGCAATAATTAATAAGGCAACACCGCATAATGCAAATTGCGCCGAAATGTTGATATAATACGCCAAT
>CAYOSI010000053.1:0-7550 GCA_964406615.1 uncultured Oscillospiraceae bacterium | reverse complement strand
AAAATGGCGCACCGCTTTTTCAGAGCGGTACGCCACATATCTTATACATTTTGAGGTTGTGTGAAAAAACGGTAAGATTTTACCGAAACCACATCAGATTTCTAATAACCAATATCCTGGCGATCGGGACGGACCGCCGGGATATCGTATGCAGTTAATTCACTTCACCAGCGCCGCGCCAAGCGCTTTACAGGATGCCAGCGCATTTTCATCCGGTTCTCCTTCGCATGCGACGCCGTCGCCGACGAGAGCCAGACCAGAGGCTTTCGCGTCCTCTTCCCAGATCCTCATCCATTCGCCGCCGCCCCATCCATAGGAGCCAAAGAGCCCGACCGCTTTGCCGCCAAGGCCGCCCTTTACAGCATCATACATGGGCTGAAACTCGCTGTCCTCCAGCTCTTCCGCCCCCATCGCAGGACAGCCGAACGCCACCGCGTCGTAGCCGTTCGCTCTGGCCGCATCAAATTCGTCGGCGGTAAATACATCCGCCTCCGCCCCGGCGGTCTTTGCCCCCTCCGCTACCGCGCTTGCCATAGCCTTGGTATTGCCCGTTCCGCTCCAATAAACAATAGCTGCTTTCATACTGTGATCCTCACTTTCATGGTTTCTTCATTTCAAACGGCAACCGTCAGCCGTTCAATGGATTTTTCCTTTTGCCAAATCTCATAATAGGCTTGCGAGCATTTCTTAAACCGATTAAAAATCATTCTTGCCCGTTCCTCATCGCCGTAAACCTTCCAACAGCCCGTGAACTTGCATCCTTCCGCGTGATTTTGAATGAATCCCGCCACGTCCTCCGGCGGATATCCGAGGAACAGCCCAATCTCATGCGGGAAGTCCTCCCCTTCGCCAAGACGTTCCATCAGCCGGCGTATACATTTCACCGGCTGCTCCACGGCATAGCCTCGCTCGGTCAGAATTCTCCGCGCCTGCACCTCCGTCAGATCCCTGCTCAGTCTTTTTGGCCGAAAAACATACAGCAGCACACGTCCGCTTTGAAAGCGAAGCGGAAGGACACAGATCCCTTTCCCCGAGAGCCGTCTGTTCATCGATCGAACGCCTGGACCTCGCTCCGGGACGCACAGGCACAGGAAAACAGATTTCCGGTTTTAATCCCCGCCAGCATAGGTGCGCAATGGCATACCAAAAGCTCTTCCGACATAATGTTCTCCTCCGATAGTTAGTTATATCTAACCACCTGCCAAAATAAATCATCGCCGGAGCGATGCGCTAACTTTTGTTAGGTTTACCTATCATCTGTATGATACCATGTTCCTGCCCGCCTGTCAACAAAAAATCCGCCCCAAAGCATCGCCTCGGGGCAGTTTTTTCATTTCAATGGATGAGCATCGCGTCGCCGAAGCTGAAAAAGCGGTATTTTTCCCGCACCGCCGTTTCATAGGCGCGCAGGATATTCTCGCGTCCGGCCAGTGCCGACACCAGCATGACGAGCGTCGAGCCCGGAAGGTGGAAGTTCGTCACGAGTGCGTCGATACATTTAAATTTATAACCCGGATAGATAAAAATATTGGTCCAGCCGGACGCAGCGGAGATGGAGCCGTCATCGCCGGCAAAGCTCTCCAGCGTGCGTGCAGACGTCGTACCGACGGCCATCACACGTCCGCCGTTTTCCTTTGTCCGGCGGATGATTTGTGCGGTTTCTTCCGGGATCGTACAGAATTCCGAGTGCATTTCATGCGCCTCCACGTCCTCCGCCTTCACCGGCCGGAACGTGCCGAGGCCGACATGCAGCGTAACAAAGCAGACCTGCACGCCCATGGCGCGGATGGAGTCGAGCAGCTCGTTCGTAAAATGCAGTCCCGCCGTCGGCGCGGCCGCCGAGCCCGGCTCGCGGGCATAGACCGTCTGATACCGCTCCGGATCGTCAAGCTGCGCCTTGATATACGGCGGCAGCGGCATTTGGCCCAGACGCTCGAGAATCTCAAGAAAGATCCCCTCATAAGAGAATTTCAGGATACGGTTCCCGTCGGGACGAACCTCCTCCACAACGGCGGTCAGCTCTCCGCCGCCGAAGCTCACCTCCGTGCCGGGGCGCATTTTCTTTCCGGGGCGGCTCAGGCATTCCCAGCGTCCCGCCCCCAGGTCCTTCAGCAAAACAACCTCCGCCGCGCCGCCGGTCGGCCGCGTGCCGAACAGACGCGCGGGAATAACGCGCGAATCGTTCAGCACCAGACAGTCGCCGGGCCGCAGATAGGCCGGCAGTTCATAAAACCGTCGGTGCTCGATCCCGCCGGTATATCTGTCCAGCACCATCAACCGGGACGAATCCCGTTTTTCCGCCGGCGTCTGCGCGATCAGCTCCTCCGGCAGGTCATACATAAAATCCGATGTTTTCAATATCAATATGCCCCGTATTGCAGGTGGGTCCCGGTGTAATAAAAGCCCAGGATCTCCTGATAGTTTTTGTTGTAGTAACGGCCCATGGCATAGGCGCCCCACTGGCTCATGCCGACATTATGCCCCCAGCCCCAGCGCGTGATGGTAAAGGTGTCCGCGGCGGCGTTGTAGGTCACATCATAGCGGTAGCTGTACGCGGTGAAGCCAACGGCGGACAGGAAGTCCCAGCGGTCAAAGCTCGTGCTCTGGTTAATGGTCGCGGCGCGGCCGTTCGTCCCCGTGACGGTGATGCTCTTGACATTGCCGGTCGTGGGATAGGTCTGGACCTTGATGCCGTTTTTAGCGATCGTCGTGCTGCCGAGCCCGACCTTCTGCGCCAGCGCCGTCATCGCGGAGCTGGTGCGGCTGAGCGTGATCGTGTGCGTGTAGTTTGACGCCTGGTTCGCCGCCGCCTGCTCGTAGGGATCGACCTTGCCGACCAGATAGCTGTAGCTCGTGCCCCAGATATGCGCGGCATCCTCGGTCGCGCCGCCGTCACAGGCAGAGTAGAAGGCCGTGCAGATGCGGTTTGTGCCGCTTGCGCTATACGTCAGATACACGCCCTTTGTGGCGCTGACCGCCGCGTCCGTGGCGGAAAAATAGCTCTCCGAATAGGTCTTGCCGCGGCCATTGTAGCACTGTGCGCTCGTATCGCCCATGACGTCGAAGCCGTACCGGGAATAGACCGTCCAGTCCGAGGCCATGACATAGCTCCGCGTCGCAACCGCCGCCGCCTTCAGCGTTTCCGCCGGCCACGAGGTCGAAAATTCATACGGAAGAACGCTCTTTACATAGTCCTCGATGTTCACATAGCTGATAACGGATATGTACCCGCTCGCGTTATACGCCTGGCGCAGCTCAAAATCGCCGAAATAGCGATAGCCGCCGTTGACCTTTGTGATCACGGAGCCGGAGGCCACGGGATGGATCGCCAGGTTGGCGTTCGTGGTATAGACCACGCTCCCGGACGCATTTTTCACCGTGAAGGTGCTGCCGTTTGTCGTGATGGTCAGCCGGGATGAGCTGATGGAGCCGATCTTATTGAATGTTCGGTCGGAGCCGAAGCTGCCGTAATCGAACTGGCTGCCGTTCGTATTCTCCAGCGTCACCGTCTGCACGGCTTTTTTATAGCTCTGTGTGTTGACAAGAATGCCAACGCGCACCGTCTCCGCCTTGCAGGCGATCGGACTGCTCAGGAAACTCGCCGCGGACGAATCCCCGCCGGATGGGTCGGGGTCCGTTCCGGTGCCGGAGTTCGGGCCGGAGCTTGTGCCCGCAGAAGCAAAGCGCTGGAAGATCGCCGCCGCCTCCGCACGGGTCGCGCTGCTCTTCGGGCGGAAGCGATAGCCGGAGCCGTCCTTCTCGCCCTCTATCACACCGGCCTTCTGCATGGCGCTTACGCCGGAGGCCGCCCAGGAGCTGATGCTGCTCTGATCCGTGAACGTCACCGCGGCATTGTCCGCCTTGAGCGTAATGCCCGCCGCATCGGCATAGCCGGCCAGAAGCTTGCATATCTGTTCGCGGGTAATGCTCTGGTCCGGGGCAAATTTTGCAGACGATATGCCGTCAATAAAGCCCTTTTCATATCCCCAGATGATGTACCCCGCAAAATATGCGCCGTAATCCACATCCTCGAAGCAGTGATACGACGGCTCCAGGTAATCCTCGAAAACATAGCCCGTGCCGCCGCCGTATTTCACTTTGTACCACTCCCCGGATCTGCCGGTGATGGTGACGGCCGTTCCCCTGGTCAGCGTCGCGACGGCCGCGTATGTCGTCCCCGCTCCGCTGCGGAGGTTCACCGCGCCCCCGGTGATCTTTCCCGCGCACCAGTCGGCCGGGTCAACGCCCGCATAGCGCCCCAGCACCGCGGCAAACATACCGCGGGTCATCGTCCCCGACGGTGTGAACGTCGTAGACGAGGTTCCGTTGAAAAGGCCCTTCGACACGGCATAGCTCACCGCGTCATAGTACCAAGCGGACGATGAGACATCCTTAAAGTCGCTGACCGAAGCCGCGGCCGCAGGCTGGATCATCCCGGCCAGCATGCAGACGCACAGCGCCAGAACGACAAACGGTTTGCTGATATGTATCTTTTGTGTCATCGGAAAGCTCCCTGCTCTGCATCATAAGAAAAATTAATAAGTTATATTATTATCTTCCGTTGACCGGCTTTGCAAAGTATGCTATACTTCACATAATTCGTTATACACTATAACTTAAAGAATGTCAAATCGCTGCGCTCACACCAGGAGGCGCAGCCGCATATCCTATAGCAGGAGGTCAAGGAAATGAACAAGCTGAAAGTCGGCGTCATCGGCGGGACCGGTATGGTGGGACAGCGTTTTGTGTCCCTGCTGTCGGAGCACCCATGGTTCGAGCTGACGGTCATCGCCGCCAGCGGACGCAGTGCCGGAAAAACCTATGAGGAAGCCATCGGCAGCCGCTGGGCCATCGACGAGCCCATGCCCGAAGCCGCCAAGTCCATCGTTGTGAAGGACGCCGTGGCGGACAGGGAAGCCATCGCCGCGGAGGTCGATTTCGTATTCTCCGCCGTCGACATGAAAAAAGAAGAGATCGTCGCCTTTGAGGAGGCCTATGCCAGGCTGGAGTGCCCGGTCGTTTCCAACAACAGCGCGCATCGCTGGACGCCGGACGTACCGATGGTCGTCCCCGAGATCAACCCCCAGCATCTGGAGGTCATTCCCGCGCAGCGCAGACGTCTCGGCACCAAGCGCGGCTTCATCGCCGTCAAGTCCAATTGCAGCCTGCAGAGCTATGTTCCCGCTCTTCATCCCCTGCGGGATGAGTTCGGTCTGAACAAGGTCCTCGTCTGCACCTATCAGGCTATCTCCGGCGCCGGCAAGACCTTTGAGAGCTGGCCCGAGATGATCGACAACGTCATCCCCTATATCGGCGGCGAGGAGGAGAAATCCGAACAGGAGCCGCTGAAGCTGTGGGGCCGCGTGGCAGACGGCGTCATCAAAAACGCCTCGTCCCCCGCCATCACCGCTCAGTGCCTGCGCGTTCCCTGCTCCAACGGTCATATGGCCGCCGTTTTCGCGAGCTTTGACAAAAAGCCCGCCCGCACGGAGATCCTCGAGCGCTGGGCCGGTTTTGCCGGCCGCCCCCAGGAGCTGAAGCTCCCCTCCGCGCCCAAGCAGTTCCTTCAGTACTTTGAGGAGGACAATCGTCCCCAGACCAGGCTTGACCGCATGCGCGAGGGCGGCATGGGCGTCAGCATCGGGCGCCTGCGCGAGGATACGCAGTACGATTATAAATTCGTGTGTCTGAGCCACAACACGCTGCGCGGCGCAGCCGGCGGCGCCGTTCTGCTCGCCGAGCTTCTCACCGCCGAGGGCTGGTTCAGCCGCTGAGACCTCATTCATATCAACCAACCGAAGATACCGCAGGCCAATCGCCTGCGGTATCCTGCGTTTAGGAGGAATTTTTTTGAAAGCACCTCTCTTTACCGGCGCGGCCACCGCCCTTATCACCCCCTTTCGGGATGACAAACCCGATCTCGAGTCGTTTTCACGCCTGATCGAAGCGCAATATGACGGCGGCGTGACCGCCCTGCTCATATGCGGCACGACCGGCGAGGCGGCAACGCTTACCGCCGCGGAAAAGGAAACGCTGATCCGCCATGCCGTCCGGCAGAACAACGGTCGGATGAAGCTCTTCGCGGGCATCGGCTCAAACAACACAAAGGAAGCGCTTGAAACCGCCAGGCTTGCTTCCGACTGCGGCGTGGACGCCGTCATGATGGTAACGCCGTACTACAACAAATCCACGCAGGCCGGTCTGGTGGAGCATTTCACCTATGTAGCCGACCGCATCGACCGGCCGCTCGTACTTTATAATGTCCCGAGCCGGACCGGCATCGGGATCGAGCCGGAGACCTATGCCATTCTCGCCGACCACCCCAACATAAACGGCGTGAAGGAGGCGTCCGGCAGCATCGGCGCTTTTGCCAAAACCAAAGCGCTCTGCGGCGACCGGCTGAATTTCTGGAGCGGCAATGACAGCGACACGGTCGCCATGATGGCCTTCGGCGCCAAAGGCGTGGTCTCGGTCGCCTCGAACCTCGTGCCCGATGTGGTCAGCCGCCTCTGCGCGCTGTGCGAGGCCGGCAACTACGCCGCCGCCGCGGCTCTGAACGAACGGTATATGGAGCTTTTCTCCGGCCTTTTCTGCGAGGTAAACCCCATTCCCATCAAAACCGCCATGGGCCTTCTCGGGCTGTGTACGGCCGACATGCGGCTGCCGCTCGTCCCCATGGGCGCGGCGCATAAAACGCAGCTTACCGAAATCCTCGGGCGCTGCGGGCTTGCCACGTAAAAAAACGGGGGCGTCCTTTGGACGGGCCAGATAAGGAAGTATTTTGTATGTAAGGTTGCGGTGCAGCTCATAACGGGCTGCACCGTTTCCTTTTGTTTACGCTACAATACGGAATTTCTGCGGGTCTTTCTGGATCTCAGCCATCAGCTTTGCGATCTCCTGCTCCGTAGGGATGTCGATCATCCCCATCGCTGTGAAATAGATATCTACCTTCACATTGTTGTGGCTGTGCTTCTTTTCGTTGGCGTGAATCTCAATGCGTTCAATCAAGGTGTTCACCACGGTTGGTGTCAGTGCTTCAACCTCGGTCATCTCACGGAGTGTTTTCAATACCAGTCTGAGATCGGTCGCCTGCTGCTCTGTATCGGCCAGTAATTTTCTGCTTTCGGATAGCGTGGAAGACAACGCTTTCTGTTCGGAATCGTAGCTCGCCATCAGGGTCTTGCATCTGGCGTCATCCAAATCGCCCAGCACATTTTGCTCAAACACCCTTTGGATCAGCCGGTCGAGTTCCTCCATGCGCTTTTCGCCGTCCTCTACGGTCTTCCTAAGTGCTTTCCGCTCTGCCTGCCGCAAGGCATCGTTGTTCTTTGCCAGCAGATACAGAAATACAGGCTCATAGCAGCGAACGAAATCCGCAAGCCCTCGAACCGCCTCCAACACGATCTGCTCCAGAACCACATCACGAATGAAGTGGATGGAACACTCGCCTCTGCCAGACTTATAATTGGCACAGCGGAAAAACTCCTGATTGCGCTTCAGGCTTTTTGAAGCGCAGAAGTGAAGCTTCGCCCCGCAGTCGGCGCAGTAAA
>CAYOSI010000052.1:0-8379 GCA_964406615.1 uncultured Oscillospiraceae bacterium | reverse complement strand
CTCATAGTCAAGCGACGCATAGCCCCGCGTGCGGGATTTGAGCGCGTCGAAGAAGTCGTAAATGATCTCGTTGAGGGGCATGGCGTAGTGCACCTCGACGCGCGTCGGGTCGAGATACGTCATGTCCTGATACTCGCCGCGCCGCTCCTGACACAGATCCATGATGTTGCCGACATACTCGGGCGGCGCGATGATGGACGCGCGGACATACGGCTCCTCGGCTGATTGCAGCTCGGCGGGATTCGGCCAGTCCTGCGGGTTGTCGATGATTTTCTGTTCGCCGTTTGTGAGGGTGACGTGATAGACGACGTTCGGCGCGGTCGTGATGAGGTCGAGGTTGAACTCGCGCTCGAGCCGCTCCTGAATGATCTCCATGTGCAAAAGCCCCAGAAAGCCGCAGCGGAAGCCGAAGCCCAGCGCCTGGCTGCTCTCCGGCTCAAACGACAGGCTCGCGTCGTTGAGCTTGAGCTTCTCGAGCGCGTCGCGCAGGTCGGGGTAGCGCGCGCCGTCGGCGGGGTAGATGCCGGAGTAGACCATCGGCACGGCCTCGCGGTAGCCGGGCAGCGGCTCGGTGGCCGGATTATCCAGCCCCGTGACCGTATCACCGACCTTGGTGTCCGCCACATTTTTAATGGAGGCGGTGAAGTAGCCGACCTCGCCCGCGCCGAGCGCGTCGGCCGGCTGCATCCCGATGGGGAGCAGGTAGCCGGTCTCCACAACTTTATAGGTGGCGCCGGAGGCCATGAGCTTGACGTCCATGCCGGTTTTCAGCACGCCGTCCATGACGCGCAGATAGACGATGACGCCGCGGTACGCGTCGTACTGGCTGTCGAAGACCAGCGCGCGCAGCGGCGCGCTGCGGTCGCCCGTGGGCGCGGGAATGCCCGCGACGATATCCTCCAGCACGGCGTGGATATTGATGCCGTTTTTCGCCGAGATCTCCGGCGCGTCCATGGCGGGCAGGCCGATGACGTCCTCGATCTCGTGCTTGACGCGCACAGGGTCGGCGGCGGGCAGGTCGATCTTGTTGACGACGGGCAGGATCTCAAGGTCATGCTCCAGCGCGAGATAGGTGTTCGCAAGGGTCTGGGCCTCGACGCCCTGCGAGGCGTCCACGACGAGGATGGCGCCCTCGCACGCGGCGAGTGAGCGGCTGACCTCGTAGTTGAAGTCGACATGTCCCGGCGTGTCGATGAGGTTGAGCTGATAGTCCTTCCAGTGCAGGGTCACGGCACGGGCCTTAATGGTGATGCCGCGCTCGCGCTCGAGATCCATGTTGTCGAGAAGCTGATCCTCCATCTGCCGGGCGTCCACCGCGCCGCAAAGCTCGATGAGACGGTCGGACAGGGTGGATTTGCCGTGGTCGATATGGGCGATGATGGAAAAATTGCGGATGTTTTCCTGTTTCATTTTGCGTAGCTCTCCATTTTCTCTGCCAGATCGCGCAGGTTCTGCGCCAGCTCCCGCAGCGCGGCGGGACTTGCCGCGGAGGAGCCTGCGCTGCGGTTCCGGCCCAGAATATAATCCGCCGTCACCCCATAGTAATCACAGGCGCGGCACAAAAACGGCAGGCCGGGTTCACGGGCGCCGTTTTCGTAGTGGCTCAGAAGGGCCTGGGAAATATGCAGATCCGCCGCGGCCTTCCGCTGCGAAATGCCTTTTTTTTTGCGAAGGTCCGCCAGGATATCGCAAAAACGAAGTTCTTCCATACTGGGTTCACACTTTCTTTTCTTGATAACATTTTGTATTATAAACGATGACGAAATTTTTGTAAACAGAAACTTGCATTTTAGCTGCCTGAGTGATACCATAAACGTCGGTATTATTTTTAATGTAAATATTGGAGGATAAGCCGATATGTTTGAAGAACTCATCGAGGCCCTGAAGGCCGCCGAGAAAAAGACCATCGTATTCACCGAGGGCACCGACGCCCGTATTCTGGAGGCGACGGACCGTCTGCTCAAGGGCGGCTTCCTGCAGCCCATCCTGGTCGGCGTCGTGGACGAGGTAAAGGCTGCGGCTGCTGCCGGCGGCTTCGACATCGAGGGCGCGGAGATCATTGATCCGGCTGCCTATGAGGACATGGACGCCATGGTCGAGAAGATGGTCGAGCTCCGCAAGGGCAAGATGACCCCCGAGGACTGCCGGAAGAACCTGCTCAAGGGCAACTACTTCGGCACCATGCTCGTGAAGATGGGCAAGGCCGACTGCCTGCTGGGCGGCGCCACCTATTCCACCGCCGACACCGTGCGTCCCGCGCTGCAGCTCATTAAGTGCAAACCTGGCAACTCCAACGTCTCCGGCACCTTCATCATGGTCCGTGAGAAGGACGGCGTTGAGGAGAAGTACGCCATGGGCGACTGCGCCATCACCATCCATCCCACCGAGGACCAGCTCGTTGAGTCCGCCGTCGAGACCGCGAAGGTCGCGAAGAAGTTCGGCATCGACCCGAAGGTGGCGTTCCTGAGCTTCTCCACCAAGGGCTCTGCCAAGGACGACACGGTCACTCTCATGGCGAACGCCTGCGCCAAGGCCAAGGCCGCCATGCCCGACGTCCCCGTGGACGGCGAGATGCAGTTTGACGCCGCCGTGTCCCCCACGGTCGGTCAGCTCAAGTTCCCCGGCAGTCCCGTCGCCGGCTATGCCAATACCTTCATCTTCCCCGACGTAAACGCCGGCAACATCGGCTACAAGATCGCCCAGCGCTTCGGCGGCTTCGCGGCTTACGGGCCCCTGCTGCTCGGCCTGAACGCGCCCATCAACGACCTGTCCCGCGGCTGCGTGGCCGACGAGGTCTACAAGATGGCGATCATCACCGCTTCTCAGGCTCTCTAAAATACACTTCCAAAACAGCCGGACAAAAAAGTCCGGCTGTTTTTTTGCCTTCTGTCACAAAAATGCCCTTGCTGCGACTGTATAGATGAAAGCTTTCACACCGAAAGGAGGACAGCCATGACGGAGGAACGCGCGTTGGCGCTTCTGAAAAAGAAAGACCCCGCCGGGCTTACATATTTTATTGACTGCTATACGCCCTATGTAAGCACAGTCATATGGAACATCATCAGCCGCCGTATGTCGGCGCAGGACGCGGAAGAGCTTTGCTCCGATGTGTTTATGGCTCTCTGGCAGACCGCCGGAAAGCTCCGCACAGCCAGTGTGAAGGCTTATTTGGGCAGTATCGCCCGCTATAAGTCCATCAGCAAGCTGCGCCGGCAGGGCTTTGAGGTGGAGCTGGAGGAGGATATCCTTGCCTTTCCCGAGGACGGCCCGGAACAGCTTTTGGAAGCAAAGGAGCGGGACCGGCTTGTGCGCCGCGCTGTGCTGGATATGGGCCAGCCGGATCAGGACATCTTTATCCGCTTCTACTATTACTGCCAGAGTACGGCGGATATCGCCCGGGAAATGGATCTGTCGCCCGCGGTGGTTCGCCAGCGGCTGAAACGGGGTCGGGACAAGCTTCGGGAGAAACTGATGGAAGGAGTTATTGCCGATGAAATATCGAATTTCTGAGCTGATGGGCGGCTATGAGGACGATCGGATCGACCTGGCTGACAAGCATATCACCACCGCCGGACGGATAAGGGAGCTGACCATGGAGCGGATACAGCCTGCCGTGACCCCCATCCGCCGGGGCAAAAAGCTGGGGCGCACGCTTCTCATAGCAGCGGCACTCACCCTTGCCCTTATAGCCTCCGCTCTGGCGGTATACCAGTATGGGCTGAAGGATGCAGAGATGGAAATAGTAGACCTTTCCCCTTTTGAGGAGCAGACGGCGGAGCCTGCTTACAAAAGCGATTTGTCCTTCAACGGGTTTCAGGACAGCCCGGAGTATCAGGCCTATGTGGAGTGGCAGAACTGGAACCAGAGCTGGACGGTGGAAAACTGGGGGATATATGACGAGCTGGGCGTGGACGATTCCTATTATGAAACGCCTGAAAACTATGCCCACCTGTATGACGCGTATTTCCAGGAGCAGGCGGATAAGCTGGATGAGATCATGGAAAAGTACGGTCTGACGCCCCACACGTCCCGGATAGACTTTTCCACAGAGGAGCAGCTTTGCCGGGCGCTGGGGCTGGAGGATATATTCTCGGATGAGATCAATATACGGGGCGAGTATTTCTATGACGACGGCTCCTTCAAAGCCGTGGGCACCACGGTCATAGACGGCGAGGAGATATGGATAGTATGCTTTCATGCCGTGCAGGGCTCCTTTTCCCTTATCTTCTCCGCTATGCCCGAGGACTATGAGCAGTGGAGCTATGTGACCGCCTCCGGGATCGAGGTCGTTTTGGCGGCGGCGGCGGAGAAGCAATCCTTCATGCTTGCCGGACTGGACGGCTCTTATGTGGTGGTCACGTTTTCCGCGGGCCTGGAGCGGGAGCAGGCCGAGGCCCTGGCGGACAGCGTCGATCTGGCGGGACTGAACGACTGCTTTGCTGCCGAGAAGGACAGAAAAGCAGTGGCCGCGTCCGTGGCCGCATATGCGGAGAATGGTCTCGGCATTGCTGAGACGGACAATATGGACGACGGCGCGGAGATGGTGATGGCCATCCTGGGCGATTACTATTTGTCGGATATGCCGGAAGGATATGATCTTCATTACACGTGCTGTGAGCTGCCCGAGGCCGGCGGAGACGGCTGTTATTGTATCACCCATCTCTATACCGGCCGGGACGGGGAGATAGTCCTGTCTTTTCGCAGCCTGAGGGACGGGGAGACGGCTCTGGAGTTTACCAGCCCGTTGGAACAGGATATGCGGGGCATCCAGGAGACGGCCTGCACCGTAAACGGCTATGATGGCATTCTGACCGCGAATAGCCAGGGAATGGAATCTTCTGTGCAATGGCTGGACGAAGACCGGGATATGGTGTTTAACGTATTATTTGAAGAGGGGGAAGTGACCGCCCTGGCCGAGAGCGTGACGGCGGAGGATCCTGAGCTGGAAACAGGCGCGGAGGCCTATGCCGCCCGGGCCGCCCAGTATCAGGACGAGATAGACGCCTTGACGGCCCAGTCCAGGGCTGAAGAGGAGGCATATCTGGAGGCTGAGGATGAGATTTTCACACTTCTGGGAGATTATTACATCGCGGGACTTCCGGCGGACTACGTATATGTCTCTTCTTTTGCCGATCCGGATCGCAAGGTCATGGATATTATCTTAGATGACGACGGTACCATGGGCGAGGCCTATTTCCACTATGTATCCAAGTCATATGCAAACGATGCGGCAGGCTGCTCTCTGACGTATATGCGTGTCTGGTCCGACAAGGCAAAAACGGACTGCATCAATGAGGAGGTGTTTCCGGAGGAGCTGGGACAGCTCCGGGTAAACGGCTATGACGCTTATACCCGCTTCATAGAGGGAGGAGCGAGCATCATCTGGCTGGACACCGAACATGACCTGCTGTTTGAGCTGAGCAGCGTAGGCGCTGAGATAACGGAGCAAGAGCTTATCGCTCTGGCCGAGAGCGTAGCGGAACCGTAAAAACAAAAGACAGGCGTCCGGTCGGGCGTCTGTCTTTTTGGCTGGAAAAATGGGCGGGGTTATGCCATAATAGGACCGAGGTGATACCATGGAGCGGGAGGATTATATGCGCTTGGCCTTGGCGCTGGCCCGGGAGGCGGCGCAGGCCGGCGAGGTGCCGGTGGGGGCCGTCATAGCGGACAGCGCCGGGAAGGTCATTGGCCGGGGCCGCAACCGCCGGGAGGAGCGCCGCAGCGCGGTCCACCACGCGGAGATCGAGGCCATCGAGCAGGCCTGTCGGGCCGTGGGCTCCTGGCGGCTCGACGGCTGTACGCTGTATGTGACGCTGGAGCCATGTCCCATGTGCGCCGGGGCGGTGATAAACGCCCGTGTGCCGGTGCTGGTCTATGGCGCGAAGGAGCCGGTCACAGGCTCCTGCGGCAGCGTTATCAATCTCTTTGAGGAGCGCTATGGCTTTCGTCCGGCGATCTACGGCGGCGTACTCGCGGCGGAGTGTGCCGCGGTGCTGAAGGCGTTTTTCAGGGATATACGGAAATAAAAAATCGGAGACTCGACCAGAGTCTCCGATCTCGTTTGAGAGGATCACGCGAGGGGCTTGCCGTCGGCGGAAAACAGCGGCAGCGGCGCAAGCACGGTGATGTCGCCGCGTCTTGCGGCGTCGCCCTCGGCGAGAATGGCCATGCGGAGAACGAAATCTCCCGCAGGCTGGATGCGCTCCCAGCCATCGTCCAGTCGGAGGGCTATCCCGATGTGCAGGCGTTTACGACCACCTACCGCAAGGCGGAAGCCGTCGTGGATCAGTACAACCGGGAGCTGGCCGAGTGGGAACGGATAGTGGAGGAGCGTCAGCGGCCTGCCAAGAGTGACCCGCCCCGGTAGCAGAGAAGCGTCCGGGAACAGTTGCGGCGGTTGCAGGCCGAGGGTAGGCGGCAGCAGCCGCGGCCACGCAGGAAGGTCGTTGATAGGGATAGCAGATAACTAAAACACCGCATAGCCGAAGGCCATGCGGTGTTTTTATGACAAATCTTATCCTGCGTCCCTTTCCCACAAGAGAATAGCATCTTGGGTTGCTTGCGTAAACTCCGTGTCAGACATCCCTGGCAGATCAAGGTAATCTTCCTTGCGTGCTTCCAGATAATAGACGGCGTTGATGTCTTGGGAGTAAGGAACCTGATAAATAGCAGTGGCAAAATCCGACATCAGTGCGTTCCCGATACAGATATGCCCATGATCCTCTGTGAGCGGAATGGCCGAGGACTTGAGCGTCTGTGTGTAGCAAAAATACACATTGTTTCCATCTGCTGTTTCCCGGTAAAAGGCCCAGAAGGAGGCATAATGGTTTCCAGAAAAGTAAATGTCAATTGCCTCATCCACAGCCAATTTAGCGGTGACCAGCCCGTCTTGATATGGTATGGGGTTCTCTATATCGGACGAAGCGGTGAGCGCCACCAATGCCACCAGCGCCACCAACGCCACAGCCAGTACAGAAAGTCGGCGGCGCAGAGAAAACTTCCGCTTGACGCCCTGGAGTACTTTGGCTTCCTGTTGGGCCTGCGCTTGAATGGGTTCCGGCACTATCGGCTCCTGGTGCATCTCATCTAAAAGGGCGCGGCAGGTGGGGCAAGTGGCGAGATGCTCCTCCACAGCCTTGGCAGTTTCATCGCTGCAAACCCCATCGCAGTAAAGGGGTAGCAAGTCCTTAATAATATCACAGTTCATCGTGTGTCCTCCTTTAATTTTAGTTTGGCCCGGTGATAGGTTACTCTGGCCCAACTCTCTGACTTTCCAAAGAGATCGCCGATCTGGGCAAAAGATAACTCTCCAAGTGTGCGCAGGGAAAAAACCTCTTTGTATGGTTCCGGGAGGGCGTGGAGAAGTCGATGGAGAGCCATAGCGGTATCTCGGCGCAACAAGGCCTCCTCTGGGTCAGGGTGGACAGCCCGCCACTGCTCTATCTCATCCGTAGGAAGCGGTTTGTGATGCCGCTCCTGGCGGAGTTGAGAAAGATAGAGATTTTCCCGATTTGACACAGCCATACTGATAGTTTGCACGTTCCTCGAAATGTCCCGCTGTTTTGGATTGCCCGGTAAAACGTTTCTTGGGCTAGTTCTTCAGCCAGGGCCGGGTTTCCACACAAGGCAAGCAGATATTTGTACACCCCAGGAAACTCTTTGGTGTACACTTCCTCAAAATCCAATACCTTTTCACCTCCGTTCTGCATATAAGACGCACCAAGGCGAAATTCGTTACAAGCAACTATAAAAATTGATAAACATTTATAACACGAAAAGCAAGGGAACGCTTTGAAGAACGCCCCCTTGCTTATGTCTCTATGCGTATATGATTTCCTTATTCACAATCTCAGTTGCCGATGCTCGGATATTGTTCATCCTGCCGACCCACGCCATCTGGTCACTTGCCTTGAACTGTTCCGTCACACCCTGGCGCTGAACCATCTGCTCTACCAGCCGGGAGAGCATAGTTTCGGCCTGCTGGTCAATGTCTGCCAGATAGCCGTTCAGCTTGCCGCTCAACAGCAAGCTGGTGTAGAGGACTTTGCGGTGTTCCCTGATGTACCGCAAGTACCGCTGTCCCCACGAACCAATGGGCTGTTCTTCCTCTGTTGGTAAGGTCAGGCAGGGAATGTAGTAGTCTCCCTGGCGCTCATACCACAGGCCGTTGCTTTTGTCAAAAATGTACTTGTCCATATTGAAATCCTCCGCTATAATATATTCGCACATACGTCACAGTTCCCCGATTGCCACATTGTTTTATAGTTTGTTACCAGTTTTTCCTTCCCTTGATTTTTCCCTTATGCGAGGTCAAACCAAGGGCAACAATGTGTGAAATCAGATAATGGGATACGGTGAGGAGACTACGAAAAATCCTTT
>CAYOSI010000051.1:0-8671 GCA_964406615.1 uncultured Oscillospiraceae bacterium | reverse complement strand
GGTTCATGCGGTCCACGCGGGTGCGCATGGTCTTGAAGTTGGTCAGCATGCCGCCGAGCCAGCGGGCGTTGACATAGTACTGACCGACGCGGGACGCCTCTTCGCGGACGGCGTCCTGGGCCTGCTTCTTGGTGCCGACGAACAGGATGGACCGGCCGTTCTCAGCCAGGCTGCGCACGAAGTTGTACGCCTCCTCCATCTTCTTGACCGTCTTTTGCAGGTCAATGATATAGATACCGTTGCGCTCCATGTAGATGTACTCTGCCATCTTGGGGTTCCAGCGGCGGGTCTGGTGACCGAAATGCACGCCGGCCTCGAGGAGCTGCTTCATAGAAACTACTGCCATTACGTTTTCCTCCTTGTTTATTCAGTTTTACCCTCCGGACGCCTCATCCGTACGACCATCCTTCCGGAACCGGGTCGCGTGTCCGCATCCGTGCGTAATAGGCAAGCTGATATATTTTACCAGAGCCGCCCCCTGTTTGCAAGGCCTTTTTCTCTCTATTCTTATTATTTTTTCGCTTACAGCCACCATTTTTTCGGCCTTTTCCCCCGGCGTATCCCCCGATCGCCCTCTATGAGGATCACGTCCGGCCCCATGCGGCTGATGCACTCCCACGGCAGAATATAGTCCTCCTCCCGCCCGAGCAGTCCGAAACACCGCGCCTTTCCCGGAATGATCAGCGCGGATATCCGCCCGTCCGGGTACTGAAACTCCGCGTCGCATACATACCCCATCCGCATCCCGGTGCGGATGTTGATGACCTCTTTGTATCGAAAATCCGAGTAGCGGCAAAGCATAATTATCTCCTCCCGGGGAAATCTATGCGAAGCCGGTCGAAAATATGCGGCCGTCAGCGATTGTATTTTTCCCGCGCCTGTGTTATAATACTTAAAAATCTTAAAGTATCCGGATGTGATCCCATGAAAAACGTATACGGCAAGCGCGTATTCATCACCGGGGCCTCCAGCGGTCTCGGCAAGGCCTGCGCCGAGGCGTTCGCCGCGCAGGGCTGCGACGTCCTCGGCGTGTCCCGCTCCTGCGCGGAGACCGTCACCGATTACCCCGGCGGCGGCCGTCTGACCATGCGGCGCATGGACGTGACGGACGACGACTCCGTTGCCGCCGTGGCCGGCTCGCTCGAGGGCGTCGACATCGCCCTTCTCGCGGCCGGCATCGGTATCTCCGGCCCGGCGGAGGAGGTGCCGATGGAGCTGGCCCGCCGTCAGATGGAAACGAACTATTTCGGCGTACTCCGCGTCGGCCGGGCCATCCTGCCCAAGATGCGCGAGCAGGGCCGGGGCCTGTTCCTGGTCATCACCTCCATCGCGGGCCGCGTTCCGATCCCCATGCAGAGCCACTACTCCTCCAGCAAGTACGCCCTTGAGGCCTATGTGCAGGCCGTGCGTATGGAGATGCGCGATTTCGGCGTCCGCGCCTGCGCCATCGAGCCCGGCGATACAAGGACCGGCTTCACCGACGCACGCCGGAAATTCTGCCCGCCCGATTCGCCCTACGCCGCCGTGTGCGAGAAGAGCGTCGCCGTCATGGAGCATGACGAGCAAAACGGCATGCCCGCCAGCTCCGTTTCCGATCTCGCTCTGCGGCTCGCGGGACGGGACAATCCGCCGGTGCGCGTTGCCGTCGGCGCGCAGTATAAGGCGCTGATGCTCGCAAAACGCTTCCTGCCCGACCGCCTTATCCATTTCCTCCTCTCAAAAATATACCTGTAAACCTGCCGGGGGCCGATGTCGGCCTCCGACGCTTTACGCATTATTTATCGAATTTCGATAAATTTTTATTGACCTTCAATAAATCCCATGCTATGATGACCTTGTAAAAACTTCCTGAAAGCGAGGTCCCCTCATGAAACAGAAAGAGCTTTCCCGCTGGCTGCGGGGCGTCGTCGTACTCGGCTGGATCGCCTGCGCGCTGCTGGCCTATCCCATCGCGCCGAAGCTGGCGCAGGACGCCGCCGTGGAGTATCCGGAGTTTTCCTACCTTGTCTTTCCCATGCTTTCGATGGTCTGGATCGGCTTAGCCGTTGTTGCCGCCGCGCTGTGGTACGGCTGGCGCATTTTTGCCGAGATCGGGCGCGACAACAGCTTCTGCACGCAAAACGCCCGCCGCCTGCGCATCATTAGCTGGCTGGCGCTGGCGGATACGCTTCTGTGCGTCATCGCCATCCTGGCGCTCCTGCTGCTGCGCGCGCTGCATCCGGGCATTTTCCTGCTGCTGCTCCTGCTCGCCGTCATCGGCGGCGGCATTTCCGTCGCGGCCGCGGCGCTGAGCCACCTGACGCTGAAGGCCGCCATGCTGCAGGACGAGAACGACCTGACCATCTGAGGATAGAAAAATGATTATGGTAAACCTGGATGTTATGCTCGCCAAGCGCCATATGAGCCTGACCCAGCTATCCGAGTCGGTCGGCCTCACCATGGCGAATCTCTCCGTTCTGAAAACCGGAAAGGCAAAGGCCGTCCGCTTTTCCACGCTGGACGCCATCTGCCGCGCATTGAACTGCCAGCCCGGCGATATTCTCGAATTCCGTGAGGAGGGCCGCGACGCATGAAGCTCACCCGCGCAGGTTATTTATGGCTCCTTCTGGGGCTGTACGCCTTTCTGCCCGTCACGCTGGCGCTTGCCATGCCGATCGGGTACCGGGTACGCATGCCCTATGCGGAGGTCGTCAAAAACGACGAGGGCGCGCTCGGCGGACATACCCATGTGGAGGCCCGACATCCATGAATAATGATTATGTAAACTCATCCCCTGCCCCCGAGCCCCATCCGGAACCCGAGCGGCCGCTCTCCTGGCGGGACGCCGCCGCGCCATGCATGGCGCTCGCGCTGTCCGTTCTTTTCTGGTCGGTCTTTTCGCTTGCCGACGCGCTGGACCACGGCTATGGCCCGGGACTTGGCGTGCCGGTGTTCGTAAGCGCGTATTTTCTGGCCGTTTTGATCCTGCTGAGGCCGCGGATGCGGGCGGGCGGCACGGCGATGGCAGCCGCGGCCCTGCTGCTGGCCGTGAGCTGCGCGCTGTACGCCCATCCCGGCTTCACGCTCCTCAACTGCTTCGTCATTCTGCTGCTCTCCGCCATGGCGACCTTTTCGCTGTCCGGACAGGCGCGCTTCGGGGTGCTGGACATACGCGCCGTCCCCGAGGCGATCCGGCTGTCCGTGCTTGCGCTGTTTACCCGCATCGACCGTCCCTTTGCGGCCGCGAGACAGGCAGGCCGCGGTAAAAAGGGCCTGACGGGCGGCATTCTTGTCACCGCGCTTGCGACCGTTCTGCTGCTGGCCGCAGTGCTCGCGCTGCTGGCCTCGGCGGACATGGTGTTCGGCAGCTTTTTCACCGGCATCCGCGGCCGGCTGGCCGGGATCTCCCCCGGCGCGCTGCTCTGGCGCATCGGACGCACGGTCGTGCTGGCGCTGTTTATCGCCTCCGGCCTGTACTTTCTGCGCGAGCCGGCCGGGGTCAAGGAGAGGACCGGGCCGAGCGTGAAACGCCGCGCCGTGCCCTTCCTCGTCCCGGCGCTGGCGCTTGATCTTGTCTATCTGCTTTTCTGCGCCGTGCAGCTTCGCTACCTCTTCGGCGGCGCGGAAACCGCCGTCATGGCCGGCGGCTGGGCCGAATATGCCCGTTCCGGTTTCTTCCAGCTCGTCGCGGTCACGGCCATCAACCTGCTTCTCTGCGTTTTGAGCGCGCACACCGGGCGGCTGGGCGCCAAAGCCGGCACGGCGCTGCGCATCGCGTGCGCGGTCATGCTTGCGCTGACCGCGGTCATCCTTGCCTCCGCAGTCTACCGGATGTACCTTTATATCGCCGCCTTCGGCCTGAGCATTTTACGGCTCATGACCCTGTGGGGCATGCTGGTGATCGCGTTCGGCCTTTTCGCCGCCGGCCGGAAGCTCCTGCGTCCGGGCGCCTCGTTCTGGAAGCTCGCCTTCCCCTTTGCGCTGGGGGGACATGGTGCCTGCTCTGCCTGGCAAACCCCGCCGGACAGGTCGCCGGCTACAACGTAAACGCCTACCTCAACGGACGGCTCCCGACCGTGGACGTCGCCTATCTCGAGGAGCTTACCACGGACGCCGCGCCCGCGCTGAAGCGGCTGGCCCGCTCTTCGGAGGAATACGCGGTCGAGGCCCGATGCGCACTGGAGCGCATGGCTTTCACACAGGACGCACACTGGTCGAACCAAAAAGCCAGCTTCCTCGCTTTGGACTGAGCCGGCCGGTTTTTCTTGCGCATCCGCCGCCACGCTGGTATAATAGCATGCGACACATACCACGGAGGTCAATATGCAGTTCAGTAAACGCATGGATCGCTTCGGCGACGAGATATTCGGCGCTCTCAACGAGCGCAGGCTTGCTCTCGAAAAAGAGGGCCGCACTATATACAATATGAGCGTCGGCACACCCGACTTTCGGCCCGCGCCGCACATCGTGCAGACGCTGATCGACGCCGCCCAGGAGCCGGACAACTGGAAATACGCCCTGCGCGACCTGCCCGAGCTTCTCGACGCGGTCTGCGCCTATTACAAGCGCCGCTTCGGCGTCGCCGTCACCCCGGACATGGTCTGCTCCTGCTACGGCAGCCAGGAGGGCATCGGCCACATCGGCCTGGCGCTCTGCGACGAGGGCGACACGGTGCTGCTCCCCACCCCCTGCTATCCGGTCTTTATCGCCGGCGCAAAAATGGCGGGCGCAGAGCCGTATTACTACCCCATGACGGCGGAAACCGGTTTCCTGCCCGACGTCGCCTCCATCCCCGAGGACGTCGCCCGCCGCGCGAAATACATGATCGTGTCCCTGCCCTCGAACCCGACGGGCAGCGTCGGGAACGACAGGGTCTACCGCGAGGTCATCGAGTTCGGCCGAAAATACGACGTCGTTATCCTGCACGACAATGCGTACAGCGACATTATTTTCGACGGCGCTTACGGCGGCAGCTTCCTGAGCTATCCCGGCGCGGCAGAGGTCGGCGCGGAGTTTTTCAGCCTGTCCAAAAGCTTCAACCTCACCGGGGCGCGCATCAGCTTTCTGATCGGCCGCCCGGATGTGGTCGGCGCGTTCCGCAAGCTGCGCAGCCAGATCGACTTCGGCATGTTCCTCCCCCTGCAAAAGGCCGCCATTGCCGCGCTGACCGGGCCGACGGACATGGTCAGCGCCCAGTGCGGCGACTATCAGGAGCGCCGCGACGTGCTCTGCGGCGGTCTGCGTTCCATCGGCTGGGACGTGCCCGACAGCCGCGGCAGCATGTTCGTCTGGGCACCGATCCCGAAGAAGTACGCAAGCTCCATGGACTTCTGTCTCGATCTCATCGACCGGGCGGGCGTCATCTGCACGCCGGGCGCCAGCTTCGGCCCCCTCGGCGAGGGGTATGTCCGCCTCGCGCTGGTGCTGCCCCCGGAAAAGCTCCGCGAGGCCGTCGAGGCCATCCGCGCCAGCGGACTTCTGGATTCATAAACAAAAAAAGGGTCTGTCCGATCTTTCTGGAAGATTGGGCAGACCCTTTTTGTCGTCCGGTATCCGAAATCACTCCGTCCGCAGACGCTCTACAACAGAGTATCTCTGCGCGGCGCGGCAGGTGAGCCAAGGAACGGCCGCCCCCATCAGAGCGAAGATGGGAATCATGACCAGTACCGGCCATAGGGCGGGCCGGTAGGTGAAGAACCAGAACATACCGCTTATGACGTTTCCAGCCGCGAAGCCCAGCAGGAGCTCCAGCAGCAAGCCGAACAATACAGCGCCAAAGGTATAGATAAGGCCCTCCAGCATCAGCATGGTCTTTAGCTGCCTTTCCGTCATGCCGATGGATTGCAGCACAGCGAACTCACGCTTCCGGGTAAGGATGCCTGTCAGCACTGTGTTAATGAAGTTCAGAACGCCCACCAAGCCGATGATAAGGCTCAGCGCGCCGCCCATGGTCACAAACATGCTGCGGAAGCCCTCAAACTCCTCAACATAGGACTGCCTGCTCTCATAGCCGTAGACAGGCTGCACCGTCTCGGTATAGTAAGCCAGGAAGTCCTCCATAGCGGCATTGGACTCCTCGGTGGTGTTGAACACATAGGTCATAATAAGATCCCTGCCGATATCCTGCTGAAACTGCTCCGCACCCATCACAAAGTCGGCCGCACCCACTACACCATAGCGGAAGGACAGCGCCGAGGGCACGGCAACCAGCGCGCAGACTGTGTATTCCGCTTCCACATAGGTCTTGGCACGGTATACAACGGAGTCGAAGTCCCCGGCATCATAGCGGACGTCCGCCTCTGCATCCGTCAGCTCCTCGCCGGTAAAGATATCATAGAGGCCCCACTCCGACACATTTCGCAGCGTCACCGTGTCCCCCAGCCTCGCCCATGCGGAAGCCTCCGATACATTGCCATAATCATCCGTTAGGCATACCGCGGCAATGGCGTTTTGGCCGGGATCTTTCAGGGGCTCCAGATCCCCCTCCAGTACGGTCAATTGGGACAGCGGGAGGTCCTCCATGCCATACAGCAGGGCGTCTGACACCACCCGTCCGTCCGGCAGATATTCCTGAGCCGCAAGCTGCGCGTCCAGCATGTCCCCGGCGTATAAACGGCTGAGACTCTCCCGCAGCCAGTCCTCTGTGACATACTGCTGGAGTCCCCAGGTCTTGGCGTAGATGCGCCCGCTTTCTGTAATGCCGCCCTGGGCCTCTATATCGGCAATGATCTCCTCCGTCACAACGCTGTCCTCGGAACTGAAGCCGCCGCTGCCCACCACAAACTGGCCGGCGTTTCCCAGGATAAAGTCTGTGACCACATTGCCTTGAAGGTACTTATCCATATCAAAGCCCGCAGCGAAGGTGTAGGTCAGTGTCATCAGCACCACCGCAAGGGTCAGAGACGCCACCGTGACCGCCGTTTTGCTGCGGCTGCGCCCCAGATTGGCCCACGCCATTTCAAGAAGGGACGCGCCGTTAATATTTTTCCTTACGGCCTTTTTGCCGGGCTTTCCGGCCGCCGCGCCTTCTGTGTAGCGCACTGCCTCCACAGGAGAGACACGTGCCGCCATCCGGCCAGGACGGGCGCAGGAAATAAACACCGTTATCAGCGAAAACACCGCCGCGCCAATGAATATCCACGGGTTGAAGGAAACAAAGGCGTTCTTATAGCTGAGCTGCGCCATAATGACAGGCGTCAGCTTGTTTCCGATGAGGAAGCCAAGCGCCAGGCCCAAAGGTATCCCTATGAGACTGAGCAGCACCGCCTGCCGGCGGATGATCCCTTTTAGCTGCCTTCCCGTAGCGCCTATGGTTTTGAGAAGCCCGTAAAACCGTATATCGTTTGTAACGGATATCTGGAACACGTTATAGATGATAAGATACCCGGTGAATAGGATAAGAAGCAGGATCGCAGCGACAACGACAATCGTTTCAATATCCACGTCGGAGCTGAAGCGTTCGCCGGTGTAGCCCCAGTTGACGCCGATCTTCAAATAATCATCCGCGCCCATATCCTCATTCTGATAGCCGTGGTTATGCAGCACGGTATTGATATTCTCCCGGATGTTCAGGGAGTTTTTGAACATCATATCAAGGTTCCACTGTCCCGTCATGGTCCCATACTCCCCGGTGGACAGGCCGGCGATCTCCTCTGCGGCGGAGCGGGGCAGGAGAATATGATCCGCCATTATGGCACTGTCGTACTCCCACCAGCCGGACAGGGTAAAGGTACGCTCCACGAGCTGAGGCGAGGAGGTATTTACGTCAATATAAAAAGACAAAGTTACCTTTGCGCCCACCTCTGGTTCTATGCCAAGAAGAGACAGCACATGGGTATCGGTCGCCATCTCGTCCGTCCCCTCACGGGGCAGCGTCCCCTCCACAGGTGTGCAGAAATAGTGGGCAGCGCCGTTTTGCTCGATATAGCTGACCTCAACCTGGGACTTGTCAAACGGCGGGTCAGAGGGCATCCCCACAAAAAGCCTCGCCCACGAGTCCTTGATAAGCGGATCGCTCCGAAGCTCCTCCGTCTGCTCCCAGGTTATATCTTTAATGGTGCCGTGGCCGTCGCCGCCCGCTTGACGAAAATTCTCCTGTTGGAAGGAATAGTTGATGGACGCGGCGATGGTGAACAGAGATGTAAACAAAACCGTAGTCAACGCGATAGCCAGCACCGCCACGATGTTACGGGTACGGGAGGCTTTCATAGAGCGGAAGCCTATCCGTCGGATGCATCTGCTATTTGAAACCTTCAGCATGACCATCACCCCTCCACTACGATCCTGCCGTCCTCAATGCGGATGATCCGGTCCGCCGTTTGGGCGATCTCTTCATTGTGGGTAATCATGACGATGGTCTGGCTGAATTTCCGGCTGGTCACTTTCAGCAGGCTCATCACATCCTGACTGGTCCTGCTGTCCAGGTTGCCGGTCGGCTCATCCGCCAGAATAATGGCGGGCTTGGCGGCCAACGCCCGGGCTATGGCCACTCTCTGCTGCTGTCCGCCGGACAGATTGTTGGGCAGGCTTTGGAGCTTGGATTCCAGCCCCAGAGTTTCGATGATCTGATCCACATACCGCCTGTCCGGCCGGCCGCCATCCAGTTGGATGGGCAGAACGATGTTCTCGTATACGTTCAGCACCGGCACCAGGTTGTAGTTCTGGAATACAAAGCCGATCTTCCGCCGGCGGA
>CAYOSI010000050.1:0-11197 GCA_964406615.1 uncultured Oscillospiraceae bacterium | reverse complement strand
CGAACAGCACTTTTTTAGCATTTTTGCTTGTCCACTTTATTGACTATTATCCAGAGCCGTGCCGCAGGAGGAACAGGCTCTGCTTGTCCTCTCCGCGCGTCCATATACCGCTCCGCATTTTGGACAAATGTAAATGTACTCCATATCCTTTACCCCTCTCTTTTTTAGAAGATTCACCTCATTATAGTCTTTTTCTCGACCATAGTCAAGAATGAGACTTGAATTTATGATAGGTACATATCATAAAGCAGGGGAGTGGCGTGGACATGATCATATACAAGCGCTTCTGGGACACGCTGCGCCGCTCTGACGAATCGACCTATACGCTTATTAAGAATCACCACATTTCCAGCTCCACCATTGACAAGCTGCGGAAAAACAAACCGCTCAACACGACCACAATAAACGATTTATGCCGCATTTTGAACTGCGACGTAGAGAACATTATGGAGTACCTCCCCTCTGACCGGGATCAGCCACTATAGACGCCGGCAGGAAAAAGGGGCCGCCGCGTGCTGCAAATCCAAAGACGCGAACAAGCAGGAGAAGCTCCCGCCGGAAACGCGCGGGTATCCCGACAGGGACCGTATCTGTCTGCGGTTTCGGGCGGCTATACACAGTCGTCCGACACCGCAGACTTTTTTTGGCGCGGCACTTTTCCGTGCGCTGTCCTTCTGCCATCCGCCGTCGCCTTCCCTTGCGATATCCGCATTTTCCCGACAAACGGGCCGGAATTGGAATTGCAATCTCTAAGCGGATATGGTATATTAAAAAATATTGTAAAATGGCAGAAGGAGGTATTTTTCATGGCTGCCGTCGGAAAACGAGATATGACGGTCGGTACCGAATGGAAGCACATCCTGCTGTTTTCGCTGCCCATTATGGCGGGCAATCTTCTCCAGCAGCTTTATAACACCGTGGACGGCATCGTCGTCGGAAATTTCGTCTCGCAGAACGCGCTGGCCGCCACCGGCTCCGCCGGAACGCTGGCCCTTATTTTCCTGGCCTTCGCCATCGGCTTCGGCAACGGCTCGGGCGTGATGGTCGCCCAGCTTTTCGGCGCAAAGCAGTATACCGAGCTGCGCGGCGCGGTGTCCACGGCGCTGATCCTGCTCGTCGGCCTGGGCACGTTTTTCTCCCTTCTCGGCTGCGCCTTTGCCCGCTTTTTTCTGCACGGGCTCATGAACATCGCCGAGGGCGAGGTGCTCGACCTTGCGGTCGCCTATTTTTCGATCTACGCGGTCGGGTTCGTCCTTCAGTTCATCTACAACGCGGTCGCCGCGATCCTGCGCGCCGTCGGCGACAGCCAGGCGACGCTGTATTTCCTGCTTGTCAGCTCGATCATCAACCTGCTTCTGGACCTGCTCTTCGTCGTGGTCTTTCACTGGGGCGTGCCCGGCGCGGCCATCGCCACGGTCCTGTCCCAGCTTGGCAGCGCAGTGGTCTCCGTCGCATACATGTTCCGGAAATACCCGATCTTCCGCTTCGGCAAGGGCGAGTTCATCTTCCGCCCGGATAAGTGCCGCCAATGCCTGCAATTCGGCGTTCCCAGCACGATCCAGCAGTCCATCGTGAGCTTCGGCAACGTCTTTATCCAGCGCCTCGTCAATTCCTTCGGCGCCTCCGCCATGGCGGCCTATACCGTCGGCGTGCGGCTCGAGAACTATCTTTTCGTGCCGGCTGTCGGCCTGAGCGTCGGCGTTTCCACCTTCACCGCACAGAACATCGGCGCGAGCCGGCTCGACCGCGTGCGCCGCGGCGCACGCTCCGCCACGGTCATTACCCTCGGCATCGCAGTAACACTGGAGCTTCTGTCCTATATTTTCGCTTCCGCGCTCTCCACGCTCTTCGGCGTGGACGGCGAGGCGCTCACGCTGAGCGTCTCCTATATCCGGTTCCTGGCGTTCTTTTTCTGGCTTTTCGCGGTGTATATCGCATTCTCCGGCCTTCTGCAGGGCGCGGGAGACGTTATATTCTCCATGATGGGCTCGCTCATCTCGCTGTTCATCCGCGTTGCCATGAGCTACGCGCTCGTGCGCGGCTTCGGCATGGACTTCTCCGCCATTTGGAAAGCCATGCCCGTCGGATGGATCGCTGCGCTGGCACTCATGCTGGTCCGGTACTTCACCGGCGGCTGGAAGGAGAAAGGTCTTGTGAATCATGGATAATTTTTACGCCCTCATTGCCCGAATGAAAAACATCGACCGCTGGGCGCTGATGCGCTCGGTGACGACGGAGAACGTGCAGGAGCACAGCCACATGGTCGCTGTGCTTGCCCACGCTCTTGCGGTCATTCGCCGGGATATATACGGCGCCGACTGCGACCCCAATGCCGCGGCGGCGGCGGCGCTGTTTCACGACGCCTCCGAGATCCTGACGGGCGATCTGCCGACTCCTATCAAATACAACAACCCCGAGATCATGGCCGCCTACCGCCAGGTAGAGGCCGCCGCCTCGGAAAAGCTCCTTGGCATGCTCCCGCCGGAGCTTCGGCCAGCCTATGAGCCGCTGCTGAGCAAGCCCGACCCGGCGCTTCGCGCGATCGTCAAGGCCGCGGACAAGCTCGCGGCCTACATTAAATGCATCGAGGAACGCCGCGCCGGAAACGACGAGTTCCTTCTCGCGGAGCAAAAAACCCTCGAAACACTGCGGGACTATGCTCTGCCGGAGGTCGATTACTTCCTCGAGCACTTCATTCCCGCCTTTGGACGGACGCTGGACGAGCTGGGCTCGATGGACTACCGGGAGCCCTCCCGCCCTGGGACCTGACTTTTACAAACCATATCCGAAAAGGAGAAAATATACTATGCGCATGCGTGCTCAAGACAAGACCATGGACAAGATCGTGGCCCTCTGCAAAAACCGCGGCTTTATCTTCGCCGGCTCCGAGATCTACGGCGGCCTGGCAAACTCCTGGGACTACGGCCCGCTCGGCGTTCTCATGAAGCAGAACGTCAAGAACGCCTGGTGGAAGAAATTCGTGCAGGAATGCCCCTATAACGTCGGTCTCGACGCCGGCATCCTCATGAACCCCCGTGTATGGGAGGCCTCCGGCCATGTCACGAATTTCAACGACCCGCTGATCGACTGCAAGGGCTGCAAGCGCCGTCACCGCGCCGACAAGCTCATCGAGGAATGGGCCATGGCGGAGGGCGTCGAGGCCAATGTCGAGGCCATGACAAACGAAGAGATGGTCGCGTATATCCGCGAGAAGAACATCCCCTGCCCCGGCTGCGGCGTGTGCAATTTCTCCGACATCAAGAAATTCAACCTGATGTTCAAGACCCATCAGGGCGTCACCCAGGAGAGCGGCACGGACGTCTATCTGCGTCCCGAGACGGCGCAGGGCATCTTCGTCGATTACAAGAGCGTCCTGCGCACCACGCGCAAGAAAATCCCCTTCGGCATCTGCCAGATCGGCAAGTCCTTCCGCAACGAGATCACTCCGGGCAACTTCACCTTCCGCATCCTCGAATTTGAACAGATGGAGCTTGAGTTCTTCTGCGAGCCCGACACCGACCTTGAGTGGTTCCAGTACTGGCGCAGCTACTGCCACAACTGGCTGCTCGGTCTCGGCCTCAACGACGAGTATCTGCGTCTGCGCGACCATTCCCCCGAGGAGCTGAGCTTCTACTCCAAGGCCACTACCGACTTTGAGTATCTCTTCCCCTTCGGCTGGGGCGAGCTGTGGGGCATCGCCGACCGCACCAACTACGACCTCACGCAGCATCAGACCTTCTCCGGCGAGAAGATGGAATACAAAGAGAAGGGCATGGCCGAGGGCTACATCCCCTACGTCATCGAACCTTCCCTGGGCGCTGACCGCGCCATGCTTGCCTTCCTCGTGGACGCTTACGACGAGGAGCAGGTCGGCGTGGACAAGAAGGGCAAACCCGATATCCGCGTAGTGCTGCATCTGCATCCGCAGCTTGCTCCTTACAAGGTCGCGATCCTGCCCCTGTCCAAGAAAGAGGTCCTCACCGGCCCCGCCAAGGAGCTTTACGCTGAACTCAGCAAGGAATTCTCCTGCGACTATGACGAGACCGGCTCTATCGGCAAGCGTTACCGCCGCGAGGATGAGATCGGCACACCGTTCTGCGTGACCTTTGATTTCCAGACCGTCGGCGACAACGCCGTCGAGGCCGACCACTGTGTCACCGTCCGCGAGCGTGACTCCATGGAGCAGGTGCGCATCCCCATTGGAGAGGTCAAGGCCTATATCGCCGAGCGCGTCAAATACTGAGTTGGACAGCCATCCCGACAACACACCCCGCGAAACCGCGGGCGAACAGTTCGTAAAGCGCATCCGCCCCGCCGGCGCCGCGCTGTTTCTCCTCCTCGCCGTGCTGGTGACCGCCGTCTGTCTCACAAGCGGCCGGGACCCGATCCCGGGCTACGCCGCGCCGGAGACAACGGAGTATTACGCCGCCCATACGGACGAACTGGCAGCCGAGCTGGAAGCATCTGTTTTTCCCTGTCTGCCTGACTATTCACTGACCGCCGAGGCAGCCGGCGACACCGTCACCATAACGGTGGAAAGCGGCAATTTCGCTGCGGCCCGCGCTGCGATCCTGCGGTATTTTGACCAAAGCCTCTTCATTTTTGAGCGAGGCGAATCGGACTGAAACCATGCCCCGACCCATGAAAATCATGCGTCGGGGCGTTTTCATTGCTTTTCACACGCCGGTATGCTATGATATATGGGCGCTGATTTTAACCGTATCGGGAGGGCATATCCATGCTCAAAGGAAAGACCATCGTTCTCGGCGTCACCGGCGGCATCGCCTGCTACAAAGCGGCTGCGCTGGCCTCCGCGCTTGTAAAGCTCCATGCCGACGTGCAGGTGCTGATGACCGAGAATGCCACACAGTTTGTAAGCCCCATTACCTTCGAGCAGCTTACGGGAAACAAGGCTCTTGTGGACACCTTCGACCGGAATTTCCAGCACAAGGTGGAGCATATCTCCGTCGCCGACCGGGCGGACCTTGTTCTGATCGCTCCGGCCACCGCGAATGTGCTTGCAAAGCTTGCAAACGGCCTGGCCGACGATATGCTGACGACCACCGTCCTTGCCTGCGACTGCCCGAAAGCCGCCGCCCCCTCCATGAATACGAAGATGTATGAAAACCCCGTCACGCAGGACAACCTCGCCAAGCTGCGCGGTTACGGCTGGGAAATCGTCGAGCCCGCCTCCGGACGGCTCGCCTGCGGCGCGGTTGGTAAGGGAAAGCTGCCTGAACCGGAGCAGCTCGTCGAGGTCTGTCTCCACGCGCTCGCACACGAGAAGGACATGACCGGTAAGCGCGTTCTCGTCACCGCCGGTCCCACCCGCGAGGCCATCGACCCCGTGCGCTATATCACAAACCACTCCTCCGGCCGCATGGGCTACGCCATCGCCCGGGCCGCAAGCCAGCGCGGCGCCATTGTGACGCTCGTCACCGGCCCGGTCAATCTGCCCGCGCCAGGCTATATGGAGGTCGTCCCGGTCACAACGGCGCAGGAGATGTACGACGCCGTCATAAGCCGCGCAGACGGTATGGACATTATAATCAAAGCCGCCGCCGTGGCGGATTACCGTCCGGCCGAGGTTTCCGACAACAAGATCAAAAAAGGGGACGGCGCTCTTTCCCTCCCCCTCTCCCGCACCCAGGATATTCTCGCGGAACTGGGCCGCCGCAAGCATCCCGGCCAGTTCCTCTGCGGCTTTTCCATGGAGACGGAGAATATGCTCGGGAACAGCCGCCAAAAGCTCGCGAAGAAAAATCTTGACCTCATCGCGGCAAACAACGTGAAGGTGTCCGGAGCAGGCTTCGGCGTGGACACGAACGTGCTGACGCTGATCGCCGCCGATGCGGAAATCGAGCTGCCGCTGCTGACAAAAGACGCCGCCGCAAACGCCCTTCTCGACGAGATCCTCCGGCGGCTAAACGGAAGCCCGACGCAACCCAAAGGATAACATTTCCTTTCCACAAAGTAAAAAGGCCGCCCACGGGCAGCCTTTTTTTGTTTGTTTTGCTCAGCCGGCGATCACTTCGCGTACTCGACGGCCTTGGTCTCGCGCAGGACATGGACCTTGATCTGACCGGGATAGGTAAGCTCCTCCTCGATCTTCTTGGCGATATCGCGCGCCAGCAGGGTCATCTCATCCTCGCTGACCTGGTCGGGCTTGACCATAACGCGGATCTCCCGGCCCGCCTGAATGGCGTAGCAGGAGTCGATGCCCTGGAAGGACATGGAGACTTCCTCCAGCTTCTGCAGGCGCTTGACGTAGTTTTCAATGTTTTCACGGCGGGCGCCGGGACGGCCGGCGGAAATCGCGTCGGCAGCCTGGACGATGACGGCGATCACCGTCTGCGGCTCCACATCGTTGTGGTGGGCATGGATCGCGTGGATAACCGCTTCGGATTCCTTATACTTCTTGGCAATGTCAACGCCGATGGTAACATGACTGCCCTCGACCTCATGGTCGATGCTCTTGCCGATATCGTGCAGCAGGCCCGCGCGCTTGGCGGTGGCAACGTCTACGCCCAGCTCTGCGGCGATGAGGCCCGAAATATGAGCCACCTCCATGGAGTGGTTCAGGACGTTCTGACCATAGCTCGTGCGGTATTTCTGGCGGCCCAGGAGCTTGATAAGCTCCGGATGCAGACCATGCACGCCGGTTTCGAGCGCAGCACGCTCGCCCTCGGCCTTGATGGTGTTGTTGACCTCCTTCTGGGCCTTCGCGACCATCTCCTCGATCCGGGCGGGATGAATGCGTCCGTCCGCGATCAGCTTTTCCAGCGCCAGACGCGCCACCTCACGGCGGACGGGGTCAAAGCTGGAGATCGTGATGGCCTCGGGAGTGTCGTCGATAATAAGGTCAACGCCGGTCAGGGTCTCGATTGAGCGGATATTCCGCCCCTCGCGCCCGATGATGCGGCCCTTCATCTCGTCGTTCGGGAGGCTGACCACGGAAACAGTCACCTCGCTGGCATGGTCGGCCGCGCAGCGCTGGATCGCCACGGTGATGATCTCGCGGGCGCGCTCCTCGGCCTCGTCCTTGTACTGCTGTTCGATTTCCCGCAGCTTCATGGCCTGCTCGTGGGTCACTTCGCTGGCCAGAGAGTCAATGAGGAGCGCTTTCGCCTCCTCCGCGGAATAGCCGGAGATCCGCTCCAGCACGTCGAGCTGGGATCGCTTGAGCTGCTGAACCTCCTCCTGCTGCGCCTCGACCTCGGCGATTTTCTGCGTGAGCAGCTCGTTTTTCCGGTCAATGGCGTCGGTCTTTTTGTCCAAATGCTCTTCCTTCTGCTGAAGGCGTCGCTCCTGCTTGGAGAGCTCTGCCCGTCTCTCCTTAACCTCCCGCTCGTATTCCGAGCGGCTTTTGTGTATTTCTTCTTTTGCCTCCAGGAGAGATTCCCGTTTTTTACTCTCCGCGGACTTAATGGCATCGTTCAGTATACGCTTAGCCTCATCCTCTGCCGAGCCGATCTCGCGTTCGCCGACATTTTTGCGGTACAGATAGCCGGCTAGGGCGCCTGCGACCAGGGCCAAGAGTATGAGAATAATTGACAACCATATTGGCATTGTAAGAGTACACACCTCCCATCCAATGATTTCTTTTGTTACACGGCGGGCATCAAGCGCCCAGTCCGAACAAGCAAGGACGCAACAGTATACATATCTACCCATCATATATACACTGCAACTATTTAATTCTAATTCCAAGCGATTGTTATGTCAAGCACAAATTCTAATATTATAGGTAAAAAGCTCCTCCGGCCGCTTACCGCACGCTGCATGGAACGCACTCTTCCCCGCCCGCTGCGGAAGCTGCAAACCGCATAACAGAAAACCCGGTATCCGCTTTTCGCGGGTACCGGTTTCCGTTGCCTGGCGCCCGCAAGGGGCCAAGACGTATCTTAGTACATGCCGCACTCGGGGAATTGCGGCTTTTTCGTTCAAAGACGATACTTTTAATCGAACTTCAAAAGCTGATATGGGGCAACATCTAAAGCATTTGCAATACGATAAATAGCTATAAGCGACATAGGATAGGGTGTCGAAGATTCGATGTGACTAATCGTGGAATAACTTAAGCCCGCTTTTTCTGCAAGTTCATTTTGACTTAATCCCAACTTCTTGCGGAAAAACTGAATACGAAAGCCAATATTCTTTAAGAAATTAGCTTCATCGCCTACATATCGTAAACTTGTATCCATGCTATCACATCCGTCCAGAATTGGGAATAACAATATTCTACTTGTATTATTCCTGCTTTTGAACGTCGTATTTTGGTATTTTAATGCAGTATTTTCGCAAGTATGATAAAATGGATGAAAATACAATGCCTAAATAAAGGAAATGCAGAATTGTCCCTGCACAGATGGAGGCAGCATTATGATTGTAGATAAAACGACGGGAAGAGGCTGTGCCTGGAGCATAACCATTACAAGGAAACTGATTGCCGATGGAATTGTTGGGAAAACCATTTTCAGAAAACCTCACAGAAACGGCTATGATTTGCTCCGTGTGGTGAACTGCGGAAAGAATTGGATTTATGTAGATTTGCAAAGAGGCAATGAGCTGACAGAGGAACGACTGTGGGCCCCCTCTTTCATTGATACCGGGATATGGGAACGGGCAATCAGCAAATTCCAGGCCGAGAAATTGGACGGAAATGTGGTGAAGTACCTGCTTCCGGAAATGAATGAATATCTGCAAAGCATCGCCCTCATTGATAACACGGACACGAAAAACCCTGTCTGGGTGCTTATCTGACACCTGAACAGCGGTGACCTCCGTTTCCGTGCCCAAATCAAAATTTGCAGCGTCCTCCGTGTCTTCCTGAGGAAGCAGCCCGCAGTGCAGCAGACTTTCGATATCCGCCTTGAGCTGCACCTCGATGTGATCCTCATAGACCTTGATGCGGGAAATGATGGTCTGTAGGTCATTTCTGTCTAACGCGGGCTTTTGCAGGATGTCGTCAAAGACCTCCATAGCCGTCTTTGCCGCCCGGTTCACCCGAATGATCGTGTTGCGCTTGTCCATAGTGAGCGTGAGTTGGTTCTCCAGACCTGTGATGGTCTGTGCCAGCTCGGATTCGATCTCGTCGTAGGTCTCTTCCAGAAGCGTTTCCTGTTCCGGGTGCTTCATGATGTCCCGTGCCCGCTGGCGCTTGATCGCCTTTAGCTCTTCCCGCTTTTCATCGAGCATGGTTTCCAGGTTCTCCGCAGACCGTTCCGCGGCTTCAACGTCATTTTCTTCCTGTGCCAGATCGGCGTCCAGTCGTTCCAGCATAGCGGCGGAGTTTTCCTTTACCAAGCGGATGTAGTCCTTCAGTATCTTATCCAGCACGGAGACCCGAATGTGGTGGCTGGTGCATCCTTTCAGCCCGCGACGGTGATAGGTGCCGCAGCGGTAAGCCGGGTGCAGGTCCTCCCGGCTCATGGCAAACATGGGACTGCCGCAGTCGCCGCATTCCAAAAACCCGGAGTACACGTTGTTATATTTTTTCACGCCCCGGTAGTGGCTGGTGGAGCGCTCCGTCCGCAGTGCCTTCGCCGTGGCAAAGGTACGATAATCGATGACGGCCTGGTGGTGGTTCTCAATGACGATATGCTCGTCCGCATCTTTTTTGATGTCCTTGCCGTTGATTTTCGCGCGTGTGTACTTACTCTGACGAAAGGTGCCAATGTAGAAATCATTCCGCAGGATACCCTCGATGGTAGCGATGCTCCAAACGACTTTTGCTTCCCGGCTGTACTCTTCCCCGGAGGCTTCTTTGCGGAGCTTCTCCGACATCCGGGGCGTAGGTACGCCTTCATCTGTCAGGTAGTTTGCGATCCGCTTATAGCCCCAGCCGTCCTCGACGTACATACGGAATACCCTGCGGACGATGTCCGCCTCCGTAGGGACGACCTCAAACTCGTTTTTCTTATTGATGATGTACCCATAGGGCGCGGCGCAGAGCCATTTGCCCTCCTCCTGCCGCCGCTTCACCACGGACCGGACCTTTTTGGATGTGTCTGTGACAGGCATCTCATTGATGAGGAACTGGAACTGGATCTTGAGCCAGTCGTCGTCATTGGGAAAGTCAATGCCGTCCCCGATGGAGATGATGCGCACGCCCGCGTCCCGCAGGTCCTCCAGTTCCACCAGGCCCCGGCTGTTCCGGCGGGAGAAGCGGGAAAAGTCCTTGACCATCAGGATGTCGAACTGATGACTCGTGAGCCCCCGGCGCATGGTCTGGTATCCATCCCGCTGCTCGAAGGTATAGCCGGACTTGTCTCGATCCTCAAAGAGGGTCAGAGTGCTTTCCGGAAAGTGCCGCTTCACATAGTCCTCTATGATGGCCTTCTGGTTCTCGATGGACACGTTCTCCTTGCTCAGCTCGTCGTCCACCGAGATCCGGCAATAGCCGGCAATGTCAAATTTTTCTATCAATATAATCCCTTCTTATTAAAACAGATTACGTCAATATTGTACATCAAAGGGCGGAAGAAAACAACCCTTTTGCACGAAACGGATTTACCAAGCGGTTGCAAACCGTTTTAATGGACAGTAGTGCTAAATTAAGGGGAGTCGTCTTGGACGGCTCCCCCCCTTTTGTGTTTTGGTCGTTTTTTGGCGATATCAGTTTATCTGCGCTGTACTGCGCTCGCGTTCGGCCTTGACCTCACGCTCGGCCATGCGGTTGCGGTTGCTCACCAGCAGTTCGATGGTCAGGTCAGTCAGATCCTCGCTGCCGGAATAGATCACGGCGGGACGGATCTTATGAACCTTACAAAAGGCAAATTCAGCCTGTAGATAGGCTTTGACCTCAAGGCTTTTGGCCTCTGCATGCGTGGTGTAATAGCAAGCAATGTGCTTATCGGGATGAATACGTTTAATCAAGATAGACCTCCTGCAGGATAGAGCCTGTTCAAATTCTGGACAAAAGCAAGTCTTTCCAAACATTGTGACCTGGCTCTTGGTGGAAACCCGACAAACTCCACCCACTGCCCGAGAAACCGGAGGTGAAAGTTTCTCGGGTCGTGGTTTGACAAAAGCGCAAGAGTAAGGACACGGAGTCCATTCATACTCTTGCGCTTTCTTATGAAATGAAGAAAAACGACCGTTTGTCTGCTCCCAAAGACCGGCTTTGGCAACAATTCCTCTGATAAGGTACAATAAGTTGCGCAAATTGGAAAAGGTATAAAAAGAGACACGGTTT
>CAYOSI010000049.1:0-11878 GCA_964406615.1 uncultured Oscillospiraceae bacterium | reverse complement strand
GGAGTCACTGGTTTTCAAGACCAGCTCCATAAACCACTCGGACATCTCTCCGCATTACTTGGGATATCTTAGCACAGCCCGCGCGGATTGTCAATCGAAACCGAAGATTTTTTTAGTTAACTACTATCATATGGCCCGGAAATATGATACAATATCATGACATGACATTTTGGAGGACAGATATGATAACGGTTGAGAATCTTTCGCTGCAATACGGCAGCCAGGTTTTGTTTTCCGGCGCGGATCTGCAGTTTACCGCCGGCAACTGCTATGGCATCATCGGCGCAAACGGCGCCGGCAAATCTACCTTTTTGAAAATTCTTTCCGGCGATGTCGAACCAAGCAAGGGCCATATTCACATCGACCCCAAGTGCCGCATGTCGGTGCTGCGTCAGGACCAGAATATGTACGACGATTATTCGGTCCTGGAAACCGTTATTATGGGCAATCCCCGCCTGTACGAATGCGGGAAGGAGAAGGACGCTATCTACGAAAAGGAGGACTTTTCCGACGAGGATGGCATTCGTGCGGCGGAGCTGGAGGAGGAGTACGCCGAGCTCGGCGGCTGGGAGTCTGAATCCGACGCTTCGCGTCTGCTTCAGGGCCTAGGCATTCCCGTGGCGCTGCACCGGAAGCAGATGCCGGAGCTGGAGGGCCGCCAGAAGGTGAAGGTCCTGCTGGCGCAGGCGCTTTTCGGCCATCCCGACATTATCCTTATGGACGAGCCGACGAACAACCTTGACCTGGCCTCCACCGTCTGGCTTGAGGACTTCCTCATGGATTACGAAGGCACGGTCCTCGTGGTGAGCCATGACCGGTACTTCCTCAATAATATATGCACGCATATCGTTGATATCGACTACGGCAAGATTCGCCTATACGTCGGCAACTACGATTTCTGGTATGAGTCCAGCCAGCTCATGCAGAAACTCGTCAAGGACCAGAATAAAAAGGCGGAGCAGAAGATCCAAGAGCTGCAGGCTTTCATTCAGCGCTTCTCCGCCAACAAATCCAAGTCCAGGCAGGCGACCAGCCGCCGCAAGCTCCTCGACAAGATCTCCGTGGAGCAGATGCCGGCATCCTCCCGCCGTTATCCATGGGTCGGCTTCAAAGCCGCACGTGAGCCGGGGAAGGACCGTCTGTTTGTCACGAACGTCTCCAAAACCGTGGATGGCGTGAAGCTCATCAACAACGTATCCTTCGTGATGAACCGCGAGGACAAGATCGCGTTCATCAGTTCGAACGAGAACGCGATCACCTGCATGTTCCGGCTCCTGGCCGGCGAACTGGAGCCGGACGAGGGCGAGATCAAATGGGGCGTTTCCACGACGCAGTCCTATTTCCCGCGCGACTTCAACGGCTATTTTGACGGCTGCGAGCTGGAGCTTATGGACTGGATGCGCCAGTTCTCCGAGGATAAACGGGAAAGCTATCTGCGCACGTTCCTCGGCCGCATGCTCTTCTCCGGCGACGACGTATACAAGAAGGTCAACGTTCTTTCCGGCGGCGAGAAGGTGCGCTGCATGCTCTCGCGCATGATGCTCGAAGGAGCGAATGTTCTCATGCTCGATCAGCCAACAAACCATCTCGACCTGGAAAGCATCGCCGCGCTCAACAACGGCCTGAGCGCCTTCCCGTATAACATCCTCTTCTACAGCCACGACCACCAGCTTACAGAAACCGTGGCCAACCGCATCATTGAGCTGACGCCCGACGGCTGCATTGACCGCATGTGCACGTATGACGAGTACATGCACATGATGGGCCGCGACGTCAACGAGATCGCCGAATAAAAACAGCAAGGACGCTTTTACTATGCCTGAGACCATTCGTATCCACGGTGCAAGAGAAAATAATCTGAAAAACATTTGCATAGAGCTGCCGCGCGACAAAATGATCGTTTTCACGGGGCTCTCCGGCAGCGGAAAATCCAGCCTGGCCTTTGACACGATCTACGCCGAGGGGCAGCGGCGCTATGTAGAAAGCCTGTCCAGCTACGCCCGCCAGTTCCTCGGGCAGATGGATAAGCCCGACGTCGACTATATCGACGGCCTTTCTCCCGCGATCTCCATCGACCAGAAAACCACCTCGCGGAACCCGCGCTCCACCGTCGGCACGGTCACGGAGATTCACGACTACCTGCGCCTTCTATGGGCACGGATCGGGGTGCCGCATTGTCCGAAATGCGGCAAGGAGATCCGAAAGCAGAGCGTGGATCAAATCGTCGATCAGGTCATGGCGCTGCCGGAGGGGACGAGGGTGCAGGTGCTGGCGCCGGTCGTGCGCGCCCGCAAGGGCGAGCATATGAAGGTGTTTGAGGATGCACGCCGCTCCGGCTTCGTCCGCGTCCGGGCGGATGGGAACACCTACGATCTCTCCGAGACGATTGCGCTGGAAAAAAACAAAAAGCACAACATCGAGATCATCGTCGACCGCCTTGTCATAAAACCCGAGGTTGTGCGCCGCCTGACGGATTCGACCGAGACGGCCATGGCTCTGGCGGACGGGATCGTCCGGTTTGAGCTGGTGGGTGAGGAGCGCGAGCTGTCGTTTTCCCAGAATTACGCCTGCGAGGACTGCGGCGTTTCTCTCGAGGAGCTCACGCCGCGCCTGTTTTCCTTTAACGCCCCCTATGGCGCATGCCCGACCTGCGGCGGTCTGGGAACGCTTCTGCGTGTCGACCCGGAGCTCATCATGCCGAACCCGAATCTTTCGATCCTGGATGGGGGCATCATGGCCTCCGGGTGGTCGAATGCCCGCGGTGATTCAATTTGCCGGATGTACTATGAGGCGCTGGCTAAGAAATATCACTTTGACCTTCATGACCCGATCAAGAACTTGCCCAAAGAGGCCGTTCAGGTGCTGCTCTATGGGACAAACGGCGAGCCTCTGGAGCTTCGATATGAACGAGGCGGCGGCTTCGGAACCCTGCGGCAGCCCTTTGAGGGCATAGTAAACAACCTCGAGCGCCGGTACAAGGAAACGCAGTCGTCCTATGTGCGCAGCGAGCTGGAGGACTGCATGGGCGAGTACGATTGTCTTGACTGCCGTGGCGACCGCCTCAAAAAGGAGGTCCTCGCCGTGACCGTGGGAGGCATAAACATTGCGGATTTCTGCAAGATGCCGGTCACGGAAAATCTCCGTTTTCTGGATAAGCTGACCCTCGGCGAGAAGGATTCCATGATCGCCGACCGCGTCTTGAAGGAGATTCGTCAGCGGCTCCATTTCCTCGTCAGCGTCGGGCTGGGCTATCTGACCCTGGCCCGCGGCGCGGCGACGCTTTCCGGCGGTGAAAGCCAGCGAATTCGCCTAGCGACGCAGATCGGCTCTGCCCTGATGGGCGTTCTGTATGTGCTGGACGAGCCGAGCATCGGCCTGCACCAGCGCGATAATGAGAAGCTTCTGAAAACCCTCCGCGGCCTCACCGATCTCGGAAACACTCTGATCGTTGTCGAGCACGACGAGGATACCATCCGCGCAGCCGACTGGGTCGTGGATATCGGCCCCGGAGCCGGTGTTCATGGCGGGCAGGTCGTCTGCGCCGGAACGCCGGCGGATATTATTGCCTGCAAAGACTCCGTTACCGGTCAATATCTGAGCGGCGCCAAGCATATTAATATCCCATCGGAGCGTCGGAAGGGAAATGGGCACTGGCTCTCCGTGCGTGGCGCGGCGGCCAACAATTTGAAAAATCTGGATGTAGACATTCCGCTCGGAGCGTTCACCTGCGTGACCGGGGTTTCCGGAAGCGGCAAGTCGTCCCTCGTAACGGAGGTCATTGAAAAGACCCTCGGTGCGGAGCTGAACCGCCGCAGGGTGCGGCCGGGAAAGAACGGCGGCGTTTTCGGGCTGGAGTACCTGGACAAGGTGATCGATATCGATCAGGCGCCGATAGGTCGGACGCCGCGCTCCAACCCGGCCACATACACGGGCCTGTTTAATGATATCCGCGAGCTGTTTGCCTCCACGCAGGACGCCAAGCTGCGCGGTTATAAATCCGGCCGGTTCTCGTTCAATGTGAAGGGCGGACGCTGCGAGGCATGTGCCGGCGACGGCCTCATCAAAATCGAGATGCATTTTCTCCCGGATGTGTATGTGCCCTGTGAAATCTGCCATGGACGGCGTTATAACCGGGAGACGCTGGAAGTGAAGTACAAGGGCAAAAATATAGCGGAAGTCCTTGACATGACGGTGGAGGAAGCATTAGAATTTTTCCGTAATCAGGCGGCGATCCGTCACAAGCTGCAAACGCTGTGGGATGTTGGCCTGGGCTATATCCGGCTCGGGCAGTCGGCCACGACGCTTTCCGGCGGCGAGGCGCAGCGCATCAAGCTTGCGAAGGAGCTGTCCGGCCGCAGTACGGGAAGTACGTTTTATATTCTGGACGAACCGACGACCGGTCTTCACACGGCGGATGTCGCGCGGCTTCTGGATATTATCCAGCGCCTGGCCGATGCAGGCAACACGGTGCTTGTCATCGAACACAATCTCGATGTCATCAAATGCGCCGATTATATTCTGGACCTTGGCCCGGAGGGCGGTGACGCCGGCGGAGAGCTTGTCTTTGCCGGTACGCCGGAGGACTGTGCAGCCTGCGGGGAGAGCTTTACCGGTCAGTTTTTGAAGAAAGTGTTGGATTGATCGACCTTATGAAAATTGCAGAGCTGGTTTCTGAATTGGGCGCCGGCGACGCGCTGGTGACCTTTATCGTTTCGATGCTGCCGGTCGTCGAGCTGCGTCTGGCGATCCCGATCGGGGTGTCGATGGGACTTCCCGTCTGGCAGGCCGCGATCATCAGCGTGATCGGAAACATTCTGCCCGTGCCGTTCATTATTGCGTTTATCCGGGTAATCATGGATTGGCTGAAAACAATATCCCGGCCGATGCAGCGCTTTGTCGCGTGGCTGGAAAGGAAAGCGACCGGCCCAAAGGCGGACCGTGTTCGCCGCTATGAGTTCTGGGGCCTGCTCCTCTTTGTTGCGATCCCGCTGCCCGGCACGGGCGCCTGGACGGGCGCGCTGGTAGCCGCGCTTTTGGATGTCCGCATGCGCAGAGCGCTCCCGCCGATCGTCATCGGCGTAATCCTTGCGGCGCTGTTGGTTTCGCTCGCGACGGCGGGTGTCATTAACATTTTGGTATAATTTTCATGGAACAGCCGTTTGAGAAAATCGAAGGCCATGTGGCCTCCGTCATATATGTGAACGACGAAAACGGTTATACCGTGCTGCGCATGGATGTGGACGACGGCTCACAGGCGATCGTCGTCGGCTGCATCCCGCTGGCCGCACCCGGGGAGGGGCTGACGGCATGGGGCACATGGACGCGGCACCCGACCCACGGCGAACAGTTTAAGGCCGAGCATACCGAGCGTGTGATGCCTACGGGCGCGGACGCGATTTTCAGCTATCTGTCAAGCCGGGTTATCAAGGGCGTCGGACCGGCGACCGCCGCGATGATCGTTGCCAAATTCGGGGATCGTTCGCTCGAGGTCCTGCGGGATCATCCGGAGAAGATCGCCGAGCTTCGCGGCATGAGCCTCAAAAAGGCGGAAGCTATCAGCGAGGCCTTTCGCCGCCAGACAAGCATGCGCTCGCTGATGGAATTTCTCGGCGGCGCCGGCATCGCGCCGATCTACGCGCTGCGTCTTTACCGGTATTATGGGGACGATGCGCTCGATGTGGTGCAGGATAATCCCTATATTCTGTCCAGCGTGCAGATCGGGGCAAGCTTCGCGGAGGCGGACACGCTTGCGCTCTCCCACGGCATGGATGACGATTCGCCTCAGCGCATTGCGGCGGCGCTTTTGTTTGAGCTGCGCCATAACAGCGATAACGGGCACTGCTTTTTGCCTGTGGACAAGCTGACCGCTGCGACGGCTCAGCTTATCAGCGTGGAGCCGGAGCGGGCCAGGGAATGTCTTAAGCCGCTTCTGGAATCCGGCGAGGTGGTCATAGAGCCGGTGTCGAACGTCACGGCCTGTTATCTGGCCCACCTGTATAACGCCGAACTGTATGTTGCCGGGCGGCTGCGGGATATGGCCGGATATATCTATGAAAAGACGAAGGTCGATCCCGCGCTTGTTATCGAGAAGCTGGAGGCGGAGCAGGGGATACGTCTTGCTCCCCAGCAGCAAAAAACGCTTGAGGCGGCTGCCTCCCGTCAACTGGTTGTGATTACCGGCGGTCCGGGCACGGGCAAGACGACCTCTGTTCGCGCAGTGCTGGCGCTTTTTGACGCCATGGGACTTGAAACCATGTTGGCCGCGCCGACGGGGCAGGCTGCCAAGCGCCTCTCAGAGGTCACGGGCCGCAGCGCCTCCACGATCCATCGGCTGTTGGAGGCGAGCTTCTCTCCGGAGACGGACAGCGTATCCTTCCGGAAAAGGGAGGACGATAAGCTCCGCTGCGGCGCGCTGATCCTCGATGAGTGCTCCATGATCGACATCACGCTTATGAAAGCTGTGCTTGCGGCCATCGGGACAAACTGCCGGCTGGTGCTGGTAGGCGACGCGGACCAGCTCCCGTCCGTCGGTCCGGGCTGTGTTTTCCGCGATATTATCCGAAGCGGCGCTGTGGATACCGTTCGCCTGACGGAAATCTTCCGCCAGAAGGAGGAAAGCCGCATTGTGACCGCCGCGCATCAGATAAACCACGGGGAGCTGCCGGACCTGCGGCTCAATAAGGACGGCTTCTTTTTCATGCGGCGCAGCGAACCGGATTCGGCGGCCGAAACGATCGTTTCGCTCTGCCATGAACGGCTGCCGAAGAATATGAACATTCCATCGAGCCAGATCCAGGTCCTCACACCGACCAGAAAAGGCCCTGCCGGTACGGAAAACCTGAACAAGCTGCTGCAAAAGAAGCTCAACCCTGCGATGCAGGGAAAGAACGAGTTTACATACGGCAGCCGTATTTTCCGTGAGGGGGACCGGGTCATGCAGGTCCGGAACGACTATGATATTCTGTGGAAAACAGATACGATGGAGAGCGGCTCCGGCATTTTCAACGGCGACATCGGGCATATTCGCAGCATCGACCCGGCTGCGGAAACGATGCAGATCGACTTTGACGGCCGCATCGCGGAATATGTCTATGAACAGGCCGCCGAGCTGGACCATGCGTGGGCCATGACGGTCCACAAGGCACAGGGCAGCGAATACCGCGCGGTCGTGATGGCGGCGTCCAAAACGCCGGTCCAGCTCATGTATCGCGGCCTGCTGTACACGGCAGTCTCCCGCGCTTCCGAGCTGCTGGTCATCGTCGGGGATGAGGGAATCATCGCCTCTATGACACAGAACGCCCGGCGCGCCAAGCGCTACAGCGGCCTGAAGCTTCGCCTTGCCGCCCCATGAGAAGGCTGCTGGATTGGGCGCTGGACGCGATCTATCCGACGCGCTGTGTTTTGTGCCGGGAGCGGCAAAGCCCCGGACGTCCGATCATTTGCCCGCAATGCCAGGCGACGATGCCGTCGGCAGCCGGCGACCATAAGAAGGGTGATTACTTTTCCGAGTGCATATCCGCGCTGTACTATGAAGGGGCAGTGAAGTCGGCTGTTCACCGGTACAAGTTCCAAAATGCGCAGGCTTACGCCCCGGCGTTCGGTGAGCTGATCGCCGAGCGGATCTATGCGGAGCTGGACGGGCGGTACGACCGGCTCTCCTGGGTTCCGCTGGCGCCGGACCGCATGAGGAAGCGGGGCTACGATCAGTCTCAGCTTCTGGCGGCAAATGCCGCGCGGCGGCTGCAGAAGCCGCTGGTCCGGGTGCTGAAAAAACGGCGCGGTGTCGGCGCACAGTCTCTGACAGAGAACGCCGATCAGCGCCGCCAGAACATCGCCGGGGCGTACACCGTGACGGAGCCTGAACAGGTCGGCGGGCGGCGGATTCTGCTGATCGACGATATTGTTACGACCGGCTCCACGCTTTCCGAGTGCGCCAAAACACTCTTGAAGGCCGGAGCGGAGGAGGTCATGTGCGCAACGCTCGCCATGACACGATAGGAGGAGCTTATGCTTTTTTTTGAACGAGACATCGCCATTGATCTTGGCACGATGACAACGATCATATACGTCCGCGGCCGCGGGATTCGCCTGCGCGAGGCAAGCCTTGTGGCCATGGACCGGACAAGCGGCCGTCTTCTGCGGATCGGCGAGGAGGCGAAGAAAATGCTGGGCCGCACCCCGGCAAACATCGTGCCTATTCATCCGATCGTGTCCGGCGTTATTTCCGACTACGACATGACGGCGCGCATGCTGAAGGATTTTATCAGCCGCATCACGTCGTTCAGCCTCTTCAAGCCCCGCGTGCTGATCTGTGTCCCTGCGAGCATCACCGGCGTGGAGGAGCGTGCCATGATCGACGCCGCGATCGAGGCCGGCGCCCGAAAGGTATATCTGCTCGAAAGCTCGCTCGCGACGGCGGTCGGCGCCGGTATCGATATCAACAAGGCCGACGGTCACATGATAATTGATATCGGCAGCGGAACAACCGAGGCGGCTGTGGTATCTCTCGGCGGTGTTGTGGAGTGCGAATCCATCAAAACCGCTGGCATGGCGTTTGACGAGGCGATCGTGCGCTATGTCCGCAAGAAGCACAACCTGGTGATCGGAGTCCGCACCGCAGAGGAGATCAAACAGTCCATCGGCTGCGTTTACCCGCGGCCGGAGGTTGGCTATGAAGAGGTCAAGGGACGCTGTCTGGCGACCGGTCTGCCGCGGAGCGTTACCATCAGCTCCACGGACATGATCGAAGCGCTGGAGGAGCCGGTTGCACAGGTGCTCGAGGCCGTGCACATGGTCCTGGAGCGCACGCCCCCCGAGCTTGCGGCGGACGTGTCGGAAAACGGCATCGTCCTCTCCGGCGGCGGAAGCCAGCTTTGGGGCATGGACAAGCTGATTGAGGAGAGTACCAGCATCACGACGATTCTGGTAGATGACGCTCTGTCGTGTACAGCCTACGGAGCGGGACGCATGCTGCAAAGCCTTGACGAGATGAACGAGGGCATGATAAACCTCGCCCGCCGAAAACAGGTTCGGCTGTAATGCAGAGATTAAACAGCATAGCCGCCTGGGTGCAGCTATGCTGTTTTTGCGTTGTTCGAAAGGAGAAAATACCATGCAGCAGGATAAGGAGTTTCTGGGCACGCAGCCGGTCGGTCCGCTTCTGTTTAAGCTCGCGGTCCCGACCGTTATCGCGCAGCTTATCAATATGCTGTACAACATCGTGGACCGCATCTACATCGGCCATATGCCCGGCGACGGCAGACTGGCCCTGACCGGCGTCGGCGTATGTCTGCCCGTCATCATGATCGTGTCCGCCTTCGCCGCGCTTATCAGCTCAGGCGGTGCGCCGCATGCTTCCATCTGTATGGGCAAGGGGGATCATGAAAGCGCCGAGAAGATTCTGGGCGGCTGTTTTTCTTTACAGGTCGTGATCTCGCTGGTGCTGACGGCGGTGCTTCTCGTCTGGAACCGGGATTTTCTCCCGGCCTTTGGAGCGAGTGAGAATACCATTGGGTACGCCTCGGACTATATGAGCGTTTATGCCGCCGGCACGCTGTTTGTTCAGCTGACGCTCGGCATGAACGCCTTTATCACGGCGCAGGGCTTTACGAGAACGGGCATGTACACCGTTCTGATCGGCGCCGTCTGCAATATCCTGCTGGACCCGCTTTTCATTTTCGTGCTCGGTATGGGCGTCCGGGGCGCGGCTCTGGCGACCATCCTCTCGCAGGGCATATCGGCCGTCTGGTGCGTTCTGTTTCTCACGGGCAAAAAGTCGTTTATCCGCCTGAAAAAGAGCAACCTGCGGCTGGACTCCAAGCTTCTTTTGCCGTGCCTGGCGCTTGGCTCGGCCACATTCATCATGCAGGCGAGCGAGAGCGTTATTTCCGTCTGCTTCAACGCCTCGCTTCTGAAATACGGCGGGGACGTGGCCGTCGGCGCCATGACCATCTGCACCAGCGTCATGCAGTTTGCCATGCTGCCCATGCAGGGGATCGGGCAGGGGGCGCAGCCGATCTCAAGCTATAACTACGGTGCGGGGAACGCCGACCGCGTCCGGCAGACATTCCGTCTGCTTCTGCGGGCCTGCCTGGTCTATTCCACGCTTCTGTGGCTGTCCATTATGCTGATGCCGGGTGTTTTTGCGCGTATTTTCACCTCCGATCCGACGCTGATCGCGTTTTCGGAAAAAGCGCTGCGGATGTACTGCGGCGTCATGCTCCTGTTCGGCATCCAGGTGGCCTGTCAGATGACCTTCGTCTCCATCGGCAACGCCCCCTGCTCCATCGTAGTGGCAGTCGTCCGGAAATTCGTGCTGCTTCTGCCGCTCATCTATCTTCTGCCGCGTCTTCTGCCCGATCCGACGAGCGCGGTGTACCTGGCAGAGCCGACGGCGGACCTTATTGCGGTGACATTTACAGCGATCCTGTTTTCGACGCAGTTTAAAAAGGCGCTGAATAAGCTGTCGAACGAAGCTTAATCAAAACTTAATTGCCGTTTGTCTTTTTTCTTTGAGGATTATGCGTTACTATTAAAGGAACTACAGAAAAAGAAGGGGAATCGATCATGAGCACCATACTCATCTGCGATGATGAAAAAGACATCCGCAGCGCGCTGCGCATCTATCTGTCCGGCGCCGGCTACGATGTGCTGGAGGCGGAAAACGGGCGGTTGGCTTTATCCATTCTGGAAAATGTGGCGGTCGATCTGCTGCTTCTGGATATTATGATGCCGGAACTCGACGGAATCGCCGTTTTGTCGGAGCTTCGCCAGCGCAGCTCCATGCCCGTAATCATGCTGACGGCGAAAAGCGAGGACAGCGATAAGATCACCGGCCTCAATCTCGGCGCCGACGACTATATCACCAAGCCGTTTAACTCCCTGGAGGTACTGGCGCGCATCCGCGCGGTGCTGCGGCGATATAGCCGGCCGGTACGGGAGGACCCCGGCGTTTTGCGCATCGGAGGCATCGAACTTGACGATGAGGCGAAAACCGTCGCCTGCGAAGGGGAGGAGGTCACGGTCACGCCGAAGGAATATGATATTTTAAAGCTCTTTATGGAGCATCCCGGCAAGGTGTTTTCAAGCAAGGAAATCTATGCTCTCGTTTGGAAGGACATCCCGCTCGGACCGGAGGGCACTGTGGCCGTACATATCCGCCATCTGCGCGAAAAGCTTGAGATCAACCCGGCCGAGCCACGGTACATCAAGGTAGTCTGGGGAAAAGGCTACAAGATGGAGAAGCGGACATGAAGGAATTCCTGCAAAAACGTTGGGTGCGCGTCCTGGCGCTGGTGCTGCTTGTCGTGCTTTTAGTCGGCATCCTGTTTGTGAGCGGCATTGTCCGGTACGGGTGGAAGAACAGCTGGTACGGGCTGCAGGGCGTCGACATCGACAGCTTTGCCGATACCCTTGAATGCCAAAACTATGTCTACTCCGGCTTATATTATGTGTACGACAATGTGACATGGCTCAACGACCTGACGCGGGAGGATCTCGGTTCCTATGCGGGCGATGCGTTCTCTTATGTCATTAGGGACGCCAACGAGAATATCACGGCAGACACCAGAACGCCGAACTCGGTCCCGGTATCCTCCCTGTTCGCGGATAGCTTTTCGGTGCAGGGCTATGTCAATCTTCCCGTGGAGAAATACGAAGGCTGCTATGCCGAATACGCGGTTTTTGAGACGTTTTTCGGACTGCGCTATCTGCTGCTGGCGCTGATGATTGTGCTTTCTCTCCTGGCGCTGGCGCTGCTGGCCGGTGCAGCTTTCAGCTATTACTGCCGGGGAAAGGACGGAAAGCTCAGCCGTTTCCAACAGCTCCCCGTGGATGGGACGGCGGTCGTGTGCGCCGCGGCCGCCGCGGCACTGAACCC
>CAYOSI010000048.1:0-11994 GCA_964406615.1 uncultured Oscillospiraceae bacterium | reverse complement strand
GTTCTCTTGTCTACTATTTTACCACGCTTGTCCACTTTTTTAGTATACATCCACCCTGAGTGCTCTACAATGCCGGGAAGCATAATGCCATAGTTATCGTGGATCCCCTGCATAATGGCAAACACAAGGCAACCGGCGGCGAGGGCGATGATGTATTGAAATATCGATTGTTTTTTTACTTGCTTTTCCATGGTCATTTTTTTCGCTTCCTTTCCGTGGTCTTGACCTTATTATACTTGCCATTGTATAATAAGTAAAACGAATGATTTTAATGCTATCATTAGGAAAGGCGATTTTAGAATGAAACGATACATGGCGCTTCAAAAAATTATCGAGCTTGGCGGCTTTACAAAAGCTGCGGACGCTTTAGGCTACACGCAGTCCTCAATCAGTCAGATGATTGCGTCTTTGGAAAACGAGCTATCTATGAAGCTGCTTACCCGTTCCCGTCACGGTGTAAAGCTGACGATTGAGGGAACAGCACTCTATCCATTTATTGAGCGTTCGATTTATCAGTATCAGGCGATGCGCGAAAAGGCGAACGAAATCAGGGGGCTTGAAACAGGGATTATCCGTGTCGGTACGATTTCAAGCATCACCTGCCATTGGATGCCGCAGCTAATTAAAGGGTTCAAAGAACAATACCCCAATGTGCAGTTTCTTTTTCGTCAGGGGGACTATACATTGATTCCTGAATGGATCGGGACAGGGGCAATTGACTTCGGGTTTATAACACCTTATGCCAGTACGGAGTTACAGACAAAAGTAATTAAGGACGGTGAGATGCTGGCGGTGCTTCCGAAAAACCACCCGCTTGCGGCGCGGAAAAGCATTCGGCTTTCTGATATTGCGAAGGAGCCGTTTATTTTGCTTGAAGAAGGTCAATTCAGCGAGCCGATGGCGGCGTTTGAAGCGGCGGGGATCGTACCGAACATCAAATACACGATCCACGATGACTACGCCATTATGACAATGGTAGAAGCGGGACTTGGCGTCAGTATTTTAGCCGAGCTAATGCTTCGGCGGACAAACTTTGATAATGTATGCCTGCCTATTGATCCGCCGATTACCCGTACCCTTGCGGTTGCTTATAAGGAGCGAGACAGTTTGCCGATTGCAAGCAAGTATTTCATTGATTACCTTATGGAGCATAAGAAAGAGTTGCCGTAAAAGCAGGTAATATGGAAAAAAGGCGCAGAAACTTTCTTCCTGCCGCCTTTTTCAGCTTAAATATAGTTTTCTTAAAAAATCGTGTCCAAACAACTTCTTCCTTGCGATTTGCGAATCATTATATATTCTTCATCGTTTTCGGTTGCCACCTCAAATCGAAGCATAAAGGATAAACAGGGGGGAGCGTCAACCTCAAGGAAGCTCTTTTATTTTTGAATACATCTTCATATCAATAATTTTGCCATTCTTCACAGCATTCTTTCTCAGTGTGCCTTCATATTGAAACCCTGCTTTTTCAAGCACTCTGCAAGACGCTGTATTATAGGCAAACGGCTCTGCGTAGATACGGATAATATCACTTTTGCTAAAAACATATTCGCAAATTTGCTTTACGGCTTCGGTCATCATACCTTTGCCCCAATATTCTTCTGCGATGTAATATCCTAACTCGGCAGTCCGCCTGTGTATGTTTCCCTGCCGAAAAATCCCAACACTACCAACCACTTTATTATCTATCGTGACAGCAAAGGCAAACGTTTCCTTTTTATCTGCGGAAAGCATGGCGGAAATATATTCCCTTCCATCCTGCTCGGTGTAAGGATAAGGCAGTCCATCTCGAAGATTATTTTGTATCTGTTTATTGGAAAGTGCTGCTGCTAAATCGGCTGCATCCGACAACTCCCATTTCCTTATTTTACAAATCATTTTCTTTTTTCTGCATTTTTTGTTTATTCCCACTCGATGGTGGCGGGGGGTTTGCTTGTGATGTCGTATACGATGCGGTTGACGTCCTTGACTTCGTTTACGATGCGGACGGAGACGGCGTCCAGCACGTCGTAGGGGATGCGGGCCCAGTCCGCGGTCATGAAGTCCGAGGTGGTGACGCTGCGGAGCGCGAGCGTATAATCATACGTCCGGCCGTCGCCCATGACGCCGACGGAGCGCACGTTCGTCAGGACGGCAAAGTATTGGTTCATCGTACCCTCCAAACCGGCCTTTGCGATCTCGTCGCGGAAGATAAAATCCGCTTCGCGCAGCGTGTCTAGCTTTTCCTTGGTGATATCGCCGATGACGCGGATGCCGAGGCCGGGGCCGGGGAAGGGCTGCCGCATGACGAGGTATTCGGGCAGGCCGAGCTCGCGGCCGAGCTGACGGACCTCGTCCTTGAACAGCAGGCGCAGCGGCTCGATGATCTCCTTAAAATCGACATAGTCGGGCAGACCGCCGACGTTGTGATGGCTCTTGATGACCGCGGCGTCGCCGGTGCCGGATTCGACGACGTCCGGGTAGATCGTGCCCTGCGCGAGATAGTCAACAGAGCCGATCTCCTTGCCGACGTCCTCAAAGACGCGGATGAATTCCTCGCCGATGATCTTTCGCTTATGCTCCGGATCGGTCTCGCCGGCAAGCCTGGTGAGGAAGCGGTTCTCCGCGTTGACGCGGATAAAATGGATGGGCCAGGGCTTAAAGGCCGCCTCGACCTCGTCGCCCTCGTTTTTGCGCATGAGTCCGTGATCGACAAACACGCAGGTGAGCTGATTGCCGACCGCCTCCGCGAGGAGCGCCGCCGCGACGGAGGAATCCACGCCGCCGGACAGCGCCAGCAGCACCTTGCCGCCGCCGATCTTTTCGCGGAGCGCGGCGATGGAGCTTTTCATGTAATCGCCCATGGTCCAGTCGCCGACCGCGCCGCAGACCTCATAGAGAAAGTTGCGCAGCATGGCCATGCCGTACTCGGTGTGGTTGACCTCGGGATGGTACTGCACGCCGTAGAAGCCGCGGGCCTCGTCGCAGATGGCGACGTTCGGGCAGCTGTCGCTGTGGGCGACCAGCGAAAAGCTCGCGGGGACCTGTGCCATATAGTCGCCGTGGCTCATCCAAGTGATGCTCTCCTCGGGCAGACCCTTGAAGAGCTTGCAGGAGGTGTCGAAATACGTGCGGGTCTTGCCGAATTCGCGGGCGGAATCCTCCTGCGCCTCGGTGACTGTGCCGCCGAGCGTGTGCGCCATGAGCTGGCAGCCGTAGCAGATGCCGAGCACGGGGACGCCCAGCTCAAACACGGCGGGGTCGATATGCGGAGCGGCCTCGTCGTAGACGCTGTTCGGGCCGCCGGTGAAGATGATGCCGATGGGCGCAAAGGCACGGATCTCCTCGAGCGTGATCGTGCAGGGCTTCAGCTCGCAGTATACGCTGCATTCGCGGACACGCCGGGCGATGAGCTGGTTGTACTGGCCGCCGAAGTCGATGATAAGTACGGATTGATGTTTCATAAAGCTCCTCTGATTCTGATAAGTGCATTTAAAAATATTATAAAATCGCTGTTTTTGTTTGTCAACCGCCGGTGAGAGATTGACAAAACAATTTATGGATAGTAAAATAGCGGTGTTGAAACGGCAATGGCGTCGCGGAACCGATTCCGTGTGTCATTGTCCTTTTATTTACGGCGTTTGACGCCGGAGAAAAGGAGATTACAGCATGAGCAACGTACCGGAACTGTTCGGGTCAATGGTATTTTCCGAATCGGTCATGCAGGCCCGACTGCCCCATGATACCTACAAGCAGGTTGTAAATGCGATCCATAATGATAAGCGGCTGTCTCCGGAGATCGCGTCCGTGGTAGCGAACGCGATGAAGGACTGGGCCGTCGAGAAGGGCGCGACCCATTATACGCACTGGTTCCAGCCGATGACGGGCGTTACCGCCGAGAAGCACGACGGCTTTATCCACGCCACCGGCGACGGTCGGGCGATCATGGAGTTTTCCGGCAAGGAGCTTGTACAGGGGGAGCCGGACGCATCGAGCTTTCCCTCAGGCGGCCTGCGGGCGACCTTTGAGGCTCGGGGCTATACCGCGTGGGACCCGACGAGCTACGCCTTCGTCAAGGACGGCGTTCTGTGCATCCCGACGGCGTTCGTGTCCTATAACGGCGAGGCGCTCGATAAAAAGACGCCGCTGCTGCGCTCCATGCAGGCCCTGAGCACGCAGGCGGTGCGCATCCTGCGCCTGTTCGGAAACGACGAGGTCCGGAAGGTGAATGCGACGGCCGGCGCGGAGCAGGAGTATTTCCTGATCGACGCGGATGTGTATAACCGGCGCAAGGACCTTATCTATACCGGCCGCACGCTGATCGGGGCGAGGCCGCCCAAGGGGCAGGAATTGGACGACCATTATTTCGGCGCGATCAAAAAGCGTGTCCAGGCGTTTATGAAGGAGCTCGACGAGGAGCTATGGAAGCTGGGCGTTGTTGCCAAGACCGAGCATAACGAGGTCGCGCCCGCGCAGCATGAGCTTGCGCCGGTGTTCAGCACCGTGAATATCGCCACCGATCACAACCAGCTTACGATGGAGCTCATGAAATCCATTGCGAAGAAGCACGGCATGGAATGCCTGCTGCACGAAAAGCCCTTCGCCGGGGTGAACGGCAGCGGCAAGCACAACAACTGGTCGCTGTCCACCGATACGGGCGAGAACCTGCTCGAGCCGGGCGACACGCCGGGCCAGAACGCCCAGTTCCTGCTGTTCCTGTGCGCCGTGTTGAAGGCGGTCAATGAATACCAAGACCTTCTGCGCGTGACCGTGGCGACGGCCGGAAACGATCACCGCCTCGGCGCGAACGAAGCGCCGCCCGCGATCGTGTCCGTGTATGTGGGCGATGAGCTCGGCGCGGTGCTGGACGCGATCAGCAACGAGAAGGAGCACATCAGCGGCAAGAAGCAGACCTTTAAGGTCGGCGTCAGCGTGCTGCCCCGCTTCCCGAAGGACGTCACTGACCGCAACCGCACCTCGTCCTTTGCCTTCACGGGCAATAAGTTTGAGTTCCGCATGCCGGGCTCGTCCCTCTCGGTTTCCGGCCCCAATGTTGCGCTGAACACCATCGTTGCCGAAGAGCTGCGCCGCTTTGCCGACCGCCTGGAGGCGGCCGAGGATTTTGATGCCGAGCTTCACGATATGATTCATGAGATCGTGGTGGAGAACAGGCGCATCGTCTTTAACGGCAACGGCTACGATGACGCATGGGTCCGGGAGGCGGAGGCCCGCGGCCTGCTGAACCTGCGCACGACGCCGGATGCGCTTCCGCATTACATCAGCGAGAAGAACGTCCGTCTGTTCGAGACGCACGGCGTCTTTACGGAGGCGGAGCTGCGCTCACGCTATGAGATCCATCAGGAGAGCTATGCCAAGACCATCAAGATCGAGGGACTGACGCTGGTGGATATGATCCGCAAGGACGTCCTGCCCGCGGTCAGCTCGTTCACCGGGGCTCTGGCCGAGGACGCGGCGGCGAAGAAGGCTGTCTGCGAGTGGGTCGATATCTCCTACGAGACCGCGACCATCCAGCGCCTGTCCGAGCTGATGAGCATGGCCTCGAAGGCTGTGAGCGCGCTGGAGGATGCGATCGTTGAGTCTGCGGGCATCACCTCCTGCGAGGAGCTGTCCTGCTTCTGCCGCGACGAGATCCTCGGCGGCATGAATGAGCTGCGCAGCTATGCGGACGAAATGGAGATGCTGACCAGCGCGGAATACTGGCCGTATCCGTCCTACGGCGAGATACTGTTCAGCGTCCGCTGAGGGAGGGCTTCGATATGCTTACGATCCCCGAGGGATATAAAACCGCGCTGAGCGTATACGATACCCAGCGCTGCATTGAATTTATCAAGGCCCGCTTTCAGAACAATCTGAAGGCCGCGCTGAATCTTAAGCGCGTGTCCGCGCCGCTGTTCGTCCGGGCCAGCACGGGCTTCAACGACGATCTCAACGGCGTCGAACGCCCGGTCACGTTCGATGTACCTGCCACCGGCGGCGGGGAGTACCAGGTCGTGCATTCGCTCGCCAAGTGGAAGCGCTGGGCCCTGCGCGCGTATGACTTCCGGGAGGGCAACGGCCTGTATACGGATATGAACGCCATCCGCCGCGATGAGGCCGTGCTGGATAACCTGCACTCCGTCTATGTCGACCAGTGGGACTGGGAGAAGATCATCACGGCCGCCGACCGTAATTTTGATTACCTCAAGGATACGGTGCGCCGCATCGTCAGCGCGATCTGCATGACCTGCGACGAGGTGCGCTGGGAGTTTCCCGTCATCAAGACCGAGCTCAGCCGCGATGTGTTTTTCATCACGACGCAGGAGCTGGAGGATCTGTATCCGGACCTTACCCCGTCCGAGCGGGAAAACGAGATCACGAGGGAGCATGATACCGTGTTTCTGATGCAGATCGGGAAGAAGCTTCGGTCCGGCAAGCCGCATGACGGCCGCGCCCCCGACTATGACGACTGGGAGCTGAACGGCGATATCCTGTTCCGCAATCACATTCTCGACCGCGCTTTCGAGATCTCCTCGATGGGCATCCGTGTCGATCCGGAAAGTCTTGATCGCCAGCTTACGCTGGCCGGCTGTGATGACCGCCGGACGATGCCGTTCCACAGCGCGCTTCTGGCGGGCGAGCTTCCGCTGACCATCGGCGGCGGCATCGGCCAGTCCCGCGTGTGCATGCTGCTGATGGGCTGCGCCCATATCGGCGAGGTGCAGTGCGGCGTCTGGGACGAGGAGACCTATGCCGCCTGTGACGCGGCGGGTATCCGGCTGCTGTAAAAAATACGATAAAACCCGCCGGGAATTGTTTCACGGCGGGTTTTTCTTGTAAACAGACGGGAAAGAGACTATAATAGCACCAATGAGGTGATACGGATGAACATTAAGAAACGCCTTCTGCCGGCGGTGCTGATCGTGCTTGTGACGGGAGTCGGCCTTCTGCTGAGCCGGCCCACGCGCGTGCTGTTTTTCATCGCTCTCGGCGTCATGTCCGCGTTCGAGCTTGAAAATGTGCTGAAGGAGGCGGAGGTCCCGGTCTCCAAGCTGCTTCTGTCCGTATATGTGACAGGGCAGGGGGGACTGTGCTGGCTGGGCGTTCCGGCGCTGTGGATGGTCGCCTGGTATGCGCTCGCGGTATTCGCGTCCATGTTCTGGGGCATCCTGCAGCCGGATAAGGGCGCAAGGTTTGCGATGGGCAATGTGTTCGCGCTCGGCTGGCCCTTTGCGTTCTATGCGGTCGCCCTCCATGCGGCGGCGTCCGACATCTGGCTCCCGGTGATGCTGCTGGCGATCCTCGGCGGCTGGGCCTGCGACAGCATGGCGCTCATCGGCGGAAAGCTTCTCGGCAAGCGCAAGCTCGCGCCGCGGGTCAGCCCGAACAAGACCTGGGAGGGCGCCGTTATCGGAGCGGCCTTTTCCGTGCCGGCGGGTTATCTCATCTCCCTGATCCTCAAAAGCTTCTATCCCGTGTCGGCGGGTACCTGCATGATCGTTGCGCTGATTGCGAGCAGCTTCGGTCAGGTCGGCGACCTGGCGGCGTCTCTCATAAAGCGTCTGGCCGGGGTGAAGGACTACGGCCACCTGATGCCGGAGCATGGCGGCATTATGGATAAGATGGACAGCATGCTGTTCTCCATCCCCGCGGCCTATTTGTGCCTATATCTCGCCGGGCATTTCACCGGGGCCTGCTGAACTACATCCCGTATCCGCCGTCGCAGCCGATGGTCTGGCCGGTGATATAGGAGGCGCGGTCGGAGGCGAGGAAAGCGAAAAGCTCCGCGACGTCCTCCGGCGTGCCGAGCCGTCCGAGCGGGACCTCCTGCACGAGGTCGTTCGGATCGACAAAATCGAACTGAGCAAGCATATCGGTCTGAATGACGCCCGGCGCGACGCAGTTGACGCGGATGCCGGAGGGGGCCAGCTCCTTGGCCAGCGCCATGGTGAGGCCGATGATCGCCGCCTTGGAGGCGGAATAGGCCGCCTCGCAGGAGGCGCCGAAGCGCCCCCAAACGGAGGAGGTCAGGAGGATGCAGCCGGATTTTTTGTGGACCATGTGCGGGATGGCGGCGCGGCAGCAGCGGTATACGCCGCCGAGATTGGTCGACAGGATATCGCGCCACAGCGCCTCGCCCACATCGGTCAGGAGGTTGAAATCCGCGATCCCGGCGCAGCAGACGAGCAGATCGACCGGCCCGGCCTGGCTGAACATTGCCTCCACCTGCTCCGGTATGCGCACATCGGCGCGGATGGCGCGTGCATGCAGCTCTTCGGCGAGCATAAGCGCTTTCTCCTCGGATTCGTTGTAGCCGACGATCACATCCCAACCGTCGGCGGCCAAACGCCGGGCGGCGGCGGCTCCGATGCCGCGGGACGCGCCGGTGACGAGCGCGGTTTTGCTCATGGTGATATCCTCCGATGCATGAAACTGATATCGAATATTGTATCACATATGTTATTAAAAGGGTAGGCAAAATGGCAGTTGATGATTTTGATTTTGTAAAGGATAACGGGGAACCGGACTGGCGGAAGGAAAGCGGCCGGACGGGGCGTGATTTTGACTTCGCGGCCTTTCTGGGCGACGATGAGCGGTCGCTTGACGACCGGGTGACCGGCGCGCTGGATGGCAAGGACGTTCTGGAACCGGATGCGTTTGGAGCGAGCGTGCCCGGCTATGTGCCGCGCCGTTCCTCGGACCCGGAGCGCGGTCGGCATGAAGCGCCGCGAGCGTCGTCCGACACGGAGCCGGAGCCGGCCCCGGAGCCGCCCGAGCGGCCGGAGCCGAAAATGGACCCCAACGATCCCCGCTATGCCGCGCCGGAACGCCCGCGCGTTGTGGTGGCACAGCCGCGCCCGAAGGTCTATGTGACGCCGGACAGCGTGGAGGAGGACGAGGAGCCCACGCGCATACGAGGCCTCGGGGAGGGCTTGAAATGGGTGATCGCGGTACTTACGGTGATCGCCGTGTTCGGCATCTTTTTGCTGACCCGCCTATATAGTGGGAGCGGCGGCGATTCGGCGGAATCAACGCCTGAGCCGACCCCCGAGCGGAATTCGGTTGTGGTGACTGCGGAGCTGGATGACGGCCCCGACGACGAGGAAGCGCCGAGAACCGAGGAAACAAAGGCCCCTGCCGCGCCGACGTCTTACACGGTGACGGTCACGTCCGGTTCCGGCGGCAGCGTCAGTCCGAGCGGCGCCGTGAAGGTGGAGGAGGGGAAGGATATCTCGTTCCAAATCATTCCGGACAGCGGTTATGAGCTGAGCGAGCTGAAGATCGACGGGTTCAGCGCCCCGCTCTCGGAGGTGTTCACGTTCACCGAGGTAAGTGAAAACCACACGCTCTATGCCGTGTTCCGCGAGGCGGCGACGCCGACGCCGGAACCGACGCCCGAGCCCACCCCGGAGCCAACGCCGGAGCCGACGCCCGAACCGACCGCGGAGCCGACGGAGCCGCCGACGGCGGCGGAGGAACCGGTCGAAGAACCGGATGCACCGGCTGAAAACGAAGAATAAAACAAGGCGTGCAGACGAAAAGCCTGCACGCCTTATTTTGTAATGACGTATTATTTTTTCCCGAAGGCGCCTTTGGCCGGCGCGGGAGCCTCCGCCTTGGCTTGTGCGGACGAATCGACCATGACCTCCTTGAAAGCGGTCGCCAGGCCTGCCAGGCCCTGGATCTCAGAGGGAATGATGATCTTGGTCGCCCGGCCGTTTGCGGCGGCGGAGAAAGCGTCGAGAGCCTTTAGCTGGACAACGGGATCGGAGGGGGCGGATTCGTTCAGAAGCTTGATGCCCTCGGCGGTGGCGCGGTTCAGCGCGAGAATAGCCTGCGCCTTGCCCTCGGCCTCCAGGATCTCCGCCTGCTTCTTCGCATCGGCGCGCAGGATGGCGGATTCCTTCTCGCCCTCGGCCTCCAGGATGGCGGAGCGCTTTTCACCCTCGGCGCGCAGAATGGCCTCACGGCGTTCGCGCTCGGCCTTCATCTGCTTCTCCATGGCGTTCTGGATCTCCTTGGGCGGCATGATGTTTTTAAGCTCCACGCGGTTTACCTTGATGCCCCAGGGATCCGTGGCTTCATCGAGGATCTGCTGCATTTTGGTGTTGATGGTGTCGCGGCTTGTGAGCGACTCGTCCAGCTCCAGCTCGCCGATGATGTTTCGCAGGGTGGTGGCGGTCAGGTTTTCGATCGCAAGCATGGGATTTTCCACGCCGTAGGCATACAGCTTCGGGTCGGTGATCTGGAAATAGATGACCGTGTCGATCTGCATGGTGACGTTATCCTTTGTGATAACGGGCTGCGGCGGGAAGTCCGCGACCTGCTCCTTGAGCGAGACGTTTTTGGCGACGCGCTCCAGGAGGGGGATCTTGATGTGAAGCCCTGTGTGCCAGGTGGCGCTGTATGCGCCGAGCCGCTCCACAACGCAGGCGCGGGCCTGCGGCACGATGCGGATGTTGCGGATCAGCGCGATCACAACAAGAACAATGATGACTAATGTAATGTAGTAACCCATAACAGTTCCTCCTTATGGTCTGTCAGTTTCTGCCGACCGGAAATACGATCAGCTTAACGCCCTGAATACGATCCACCTTGACATAGGTGCCGGTCTCGATCACCGAGTCGTCGGCTGAGCGGGCGGTCCATGTCCTGCCGTCGATGGATACGGCTCCGGTAGCCTCAATGTTGTCGATCCGCCGCACAACGATGCCGGTTTTGTCGAGCACCATATCCGCGTTCGTGGCCTGGCGATTTTTACGCACCAGATTCCTGAGCCGGGGATAGAGGAGAATAAAACAAACGCTGGAGACCACCACAAAAACAACGATCTGAAGCCACAGAGGCAAGCTGAGAGCGGCTGTCAGAAGCGCGGCCAGCGAACCGGCAAAAAGCCAGATGGAGACCATGCCGACGGTTGCAATTTCTATGACCAGAAACAGAACCGCCATAAAAATCCAGATTGCGATCATATTCATAGGGCCACATCCTTTCTTTGACAGCATTATATCATAGTTTATGTGTTTGTGGTAGAGCAAATCGGAAGATTCCGGAGTTTTGTCTTTACTTTTTAACTTTAAGGCTGTAAAATATCAATATATGGAACCGAAAGGGGAAGAAAATGAATAAAATCAATCGTAAGCCCCGGTTTGAGATGATGTATAAGGCGATCCTTGCGCTGGAGACGGAGGAGGACTGCATAAAGTTCTTTGACGACCTGTGCACGGTTACGGAGCTTCAGGCGATGGAGCAGCGCTTCCATGTCGCGTGGCTCCTGAATCAGGGCTACATCTATAACGACATCCTCGCGGAGACCGGCGCTTCCAGTGCGACCATCAGCCGTGTGAAGCGCAGCCTCCAGTTTGGCGCGGATGGATATTCCGCCGTCTTTGACAAGCTGGCGGGGGAAACCGGAGAGCCTCAAGAGGCCTGATTCAAAAAAATCAAAAAGAGATCAATTTTGTGTTGACAAATGATTTCGTTTGCATTATAATGGCAAAGCCGATTTGAAGAGCGGGGGCTCAAGGGAGCATAGCTCAGCTGGTTAGAGCACCTGCCTTACAAGCAGGGGGCCACAGGTTCGAGTCCTGTTGTTCCCACCAATCTGGCCGAGTAGTTCAGTCGGTTAGAACGCCGGCCTGTCACGCCGGAGGTCGAGGGTTCAAGTCCCTTCTCGGTCGCCATTTTGCGGGCATAGCTCATCCGGTAGAGCGCCACCTTGCCAAGGTGGAGGTAGCGAGTTCGAGTCTCGTTGCCCGCTCCATTACCCCTATGCGTGCCTGGGTAGCTCAGTTGGTAGAGCAGCGGACTGAAAATCCGCGTGTCGTTGGTTCGATTCCGACCCCAGGCACCAGCTTTTTTTCGGCGCCATAGCCAAGTGGTAAGGCAGGGGACTGCAAATCCCCGATTCCCCGGTTCAAATCCGGGTGGCGCCTCCACTTTTCGCGGGCATAGCTCATCCGGTAGAGCGCCACCTTGCCAAGGTGGAGGTAGCGAGTTCGAGTCTCGTTGCCCGCTCCA
>CAYOSI010000047.1:0-12156 GCA_964406615.1 uncultured Oscillospiraceae bacterium | reverse complement strand
GCTGTAAAAATTATTTTTAGGACTGTCAACCAAAGCCGGTCACAAACGTCGATTTATCGGTCAATGTCTTATAGCACAATACCCGCTGAAATGCAATTCCAACTCAGCGGGTATTTCACTTCCTTACGGCGTATGCCATAAGGATGTCGATTTTTTATTCGCAATCCAGAACGATTTTAAAAACGCCGGGAGGGTTATCCATCGCAAGGCGGTAGGCCTTTTTATAGTCCTCCAGCGGAAAGTGATGCGTCACGAACCCGTCCACGGAGTACCGGCCGTCACGGATCCATTCCTGTACGAGGTCGAAGGTATAGAGCCTTCGGCCCTCCCACTCCTCCATGCCGTGCGCGTCGACGCCGATCATGGTGATCTCCTGCCACCAGACCGGAGTTTCGTCATACTTCACGGCGTTCATATGGTGGCCCACCTTCACAAACGTGCCGCGCCCTGCAAGCAGACGGACGCCAAGTGTGTTGGCCCAATTTCCTCCAATGCAGTCGTATACCCGGTCAAAGCCGCCGAAGAAATAGCGGTTTTTGCGGCTCATGCCCTGGTATACCTCGCTGCCGCCGGTGGCTCTGGCCGCCGCTTCCATCGCGTCGCCTTCCAGAATATGGTCCGCACCGAGGCGCAGCGCAAAGTCGAGCTTGTCCTTCGTGCGGCTCATGGCCCAGATCTCACAATCCGGCTGAATGACACGCAGGGCCTGCACGATGCCGAGGCCGATCACGCCGCAGCCCATGACAAGGACCTTTTCACCCGCTTTCGGCGGCGCCATCAGCACGCTGTGTACGGCGACGCAGCTCGGCTCAATCATGACCGCCTGTTCGTCCGTCAGCTCATCACAGACCCTATAAAGCTGCTGCTGCGGCGCAAGGAAGCTGTCGCCCCAGCCCGCGCCCGTCCACGCAAGCTCAAAGCGCGGCTTTGCGCCGTAGTTCAGGCAGAGGTTGTAGTTCCCCTCGGCACAGCGCGGGCAGCGCGGCAGATCCTTCGTATCGCAGCCCGCCATATAGGCCCGGATGCCCACGCGATCGCCGACCTTAAAGTCCGTGACGGCGGAGCCGACCTCCACCACACGGCCGACATTCTCATGCCCGAGATAGGTCTTTTTGCTTGCGGGAATCGGCTCCAGCGCGGAATTTGTACCCGTCGTGGCCTTGAAAAAGCTCACATCCGTACCACAGACGCCGCAGGCGATATTCCTCACGCGCACCCAGTTATCCGCCGGGAGCGGCGGGTCCGGAATATCCTTTTTGAACTTCACGGCGTTGATGCCCGTAAACAGCAGACCCCGCGTCGCCTTGAAACGCGCTGCAGCCTTTGTCGCGACCACACGGGGGATATCCTTGTCAAAATAGACCGTTTTCATACATTCCCCTCCAGATGCACGATCGTGCAGTCATGCTCCAGGGCAGGCAGGAGCTTTTCAACCATATCCGCCGTTTTGAAGCGGATGGAGCTTGTGTTCACACAGGGATGGCAGCCAAACCACTCCTCGCTGAGCACATCCTCGTCGATCACGAGGCGCACACGCTTGTCCCGGTCGTTCATAAGCCCCATGACCGAGACGCTGCCGGGCTGGATGTCTAAAAATTCCTCCATATGCTCCGCGTCGGCAAACGACAGGCGGCTGACGCCGAGCTGCCCGGACAGCTCCTTTGTCCTGAAGGGCTTGTCCCCCGGCATGATGAGCAGATAAAAGTCCGTTTTCTGCCGGTTGCAGAGAAACAGGTTCTTACAGATATGTACGTTCAAAATCGCGTCCACATCGGCGCAGACCTCCATGGTCGTGGCCGGCGTATCCCGGTGGTCCGTGCGGTCAAACTCGATCCCGAGACGGTCGAGCAGATCATAGGAGCGCAGCTCCTTCTCAAGCCGTCCGCTCCGCTCAGCGGGCGAGCCGTGTATAAGCTCCATGGTCATCCCCTCCCCGGCCGCGATCAGCCGATGTATGTCTTTTTCAGCGTGACGCGGTCGATCTTATCGTTGATTGTCATCGGCAGGCGGTCAAGCTGCACATAGCGGTTCGGCATCATATACGACGGAAGCTTCTGCGCGAGCTGCTTTGCCAGCGCGCCGGCGTCCTCGCCGCCGATATAGACGCAGACGATCTCGTCCTTCTCCGCGTCGAAGAGGCAGCAGCCGTTCGACACCGAAGGTACGGCAAGCAGCGCCGTTTCGATCTCGCCCAGCTCGATGCGGTAACAGCCCTGATGCTTGATCTGGAAATCCTTTCGGCCGAGGAACATGATCTCCCCCCGCTCGTTCCGGCGGGCCAGATCGCCCGTGCGGTACATCCGCTCGGCAAACACCGTGTTCAGCGGGTTCTGGACAAAAGCCTTTTCCGTCTGCGCGGGGTTATTATAATATCCGTGGGACAGGCAGGTCCCGAGAACGCATAGCTCGCCGGTCTCCTCTACGCCCACGGGCCGGTTTTCGTCATTCAGGATCAGGATGCGCGTGTTCGCACAGGGGAAGCCGATCGGCAGCGGCTCATCGTCGTCAAATTCGCGGTCGACGATATAATATGCGCATACGTCCGTGATCTCAGTCGGGCCGTACATATTGCAGAATTTGGCCTCCGGCAGAGCGCGCCGCCACATATTGAGCTGGCGGTTCGGCATGACTTCGCCGCAGAAGTACACACGCTTCAGGCTCGTCGGCTGCACCGTCTCCAGGATGCCGGAGTTCGCCAGCGCGATCAGCGCCGAGGGCACGAAGAAAATAGTGTTGATCTCATGCTCCGCCAGGAAACGCATCATCGTCTTCGGGAACGAGAAGCATTTTTTCGGGATGATCCATGTTGTCGCGCCGTTTTTCAGCGTACTGTAAATATCGAGCGTGGAGTTATCGAACACAAACGGCGCCTGATTGCCCAGAACGGCGTTTTCGTCGATGTCCAGCGTGTCGTGCAGCCAGTCCGCCCAGTCGATGATGCTCCGGTGGCTGATTGTGACGCCCTTGGGCACGCCGGTCGATCCGCTCGTGAACAGGACGTACAGCAGGTCGGTATCCACATGATCGCGGCGGATCTGCGCAAGCGCCGCCTCATCGACCGGCGCCGACGCGGCCTCGGAAAACAGCGCGGCCTGCGCCGGCCCTGCCACGGCCTTGGCCGCCTCGGCGTTTTTTTCATCGTAAAACACAAACGCGGGGTGCAGCGTGTCAAAAATGAGCCGGACCCGCTCCGCGGGCATTTTTGTGTCAAGCGGCACATAAAAGCATCCGGCGCGCACCGCCGAGAAAAAGGCCGCGAGGCACTCCGGCGTTTTTTCCATGAACACCGCCACGGGCTGATTCGCGGCAACCCGCGCCGCCAGATAGCTCCCCGCGCGCATGGTCATATCCCGCAGCGCGGCAAAAGTCAGTGTGCGTTTTTCGTCGCCGAATGCGATTTTATTCGGAAACCGGGACGCGGAGGCGTCCAGATATTCAAGGATATTGGTCTGCATTTCGTTTTCCCCGTTTTTCTAAACACTACACCACATTATATACTTTTCCCTTTTGCCCGTCAATCATCACGCCGCGTCCTTTCCCATTCTTGAAAAAGCCGCTGTTTCGTTGTAAACTGGAAGCATAAAAACGAGGTGTGTTCATGAAAAGATACAGCCATCTTCTCTCCCCTGTAAAGCTCGGAAGCAAGGTGCTCAAAAGCCGCTTTGTCTCCAGCAACGCCCTGCCGCATTTTTTGCAGGGCCCGGAAACCTTCCCGTCCGAGCAGGTCATCACCCATGTCGCCAACTGCGCCCGCAACGGCGCTGCCATCGTGACCTTCGCCGACTGGTCCAACCCCCATCAGCGCAGCTCCTTCAACGAGGACGGCAAGCGGTTCCCCATGTACGATTTGAACGACCCCAGCGTGGAGAACTATCTCTGCCAGCTCGCCGACCAGGTGCATTACTACGGCTCGTTTATCTCCCTCGCGCTGATGCCCTTCGCCGCGCCCGACCCGATGTACGACGTCTGCGCCGTGCCGGCGGCAGACACGACCGTTGACCCGACGAACTTCCGCGACGGCCAGGTCGATTACGATATCGGCATGATGACCCGCGGCGGCAAGGCCGCGAAGGAAATGTCCCATGAAATGATCCGCGAGGTCATCGAGACGCAGGCGCAGAAGGCGAAGCGCTATCAGGCCTTCGGCTTTGACATGGTGACGCTGCATTTTGCTTATCGCGCCACGCTGTTCGCCCGCTTCCTGTCCCCGCTTACGAACAAGCGCGCCGACGAATACGGCGGTCCGATCGAAAACCGTGCCCGCTTCATGCTCGAGCTCTGCGCCCGGATCAAGGAGCTTTGCGGCCGGGACTTCCCCATCGAGATCCAGATCACCCCGGAGGAGCCCGGCGGCATGACCCTCGGCGATACGATCGCGCTCTCCCATCTCGCCGAGGGCTATGCGGATATCTTCCAGTTCCGCGCCTCGAACGCAAACCTCAACCATCCCACAGGCTATAACTCCGCCCTGCACAAATACGCCACACTGGATGCCTGCGCCGCGGTCAAGGCCGCCGGGACGAGCATCCTCTGCGAACCGATCGGCGGCTTTCAGAACCTCGATGACGCCGAGGACGCCATTGCCTCCGGCAAGGCCGACCTCATCGGCGCGGCCCGGGCGTTTTTCGTCGATCCCGACTACTACCGGAAGGCCCGCGAGGGACGCGGCGAGGATGTGCTTCCCTGCGTGCGCTGCAACAAATGCCATGTTCCGAGCCTGACAGGACATTGGAACAGCTTCTGCACCGTGAACCCGGAGCTTGGCATCGCCCATAAGCTCGACAAGCTCACCCGCCCTGCCGGGACGCCGAAGCGCGTCGCCGTTGCGGGCGGCGGCCCGGCCGGGATGCGAGCCGCGCTCTATGCCGCGGAGCGCGGACATGCCGTCACGCTTTTTGAAGCCTCCGACGCGCTCGGCGGACAACTGAAGCTCATGGACGCCCCCACCTTTAAATGGCCGCTCGTGAATTACCGCGAATACCTGATCCGGCAGATTCACAAGAGCACGGTGGATGTACGCCTCGGAACCAGGGCGGACGCAGAAGCCCTGCGCGGCTTTGACGTTGTCATCATGGCCCTCGGCGCGACGCCGAAAAAGCCGCCCATCCCCGGTGCGGAAAAGGCGCGCACCGTCTTTGAGGTATTTGGTCATGAAGCCGAGCTCGGCCGCCGCTGCGTCGTCATCGGCGGTTCCGAATCCGGCACGGAAGCCGCCATGTACCTCGCCGAAAACGGACACGACACCGTTGTCCTCACGCGGCAGGACGGCCTGGCTCTCGACGCCACGCCCATCCACTATCGCGAGATCATGCAGGAATTTTACGCCGGGCTCGACCATTTCGGTTACATCTCCGGCGCAGCCGCCACCGCCATCGGCGACGGCTATGTCGAGTACTCCGACAGACACGGCGAGACACGCCGCATCGAATGCGACAGCGTCGTCGCTCTCGGCGGCATGGCCCCGAAGCAGGACGAGGCCCTGTCCCTCTATGACGGCTCCGCCGACTTCTATCTGATCGGCGATTGCCGTCAGGTCGGAAATCTGCACACCGGCAGCCGCGACGCCTATGCCGTCACCCATCAGTTCTGACGCACGGCAATGCGTTAAATTAAGGTTAAATCCGTTCCATAAAATGCTTTTCGTGCTATAATTGTATCAATCTGTTTATGAAGGAGAAGCATCATGAAAAAACGTACCGTTATTTTATCCCTGCTCCTGTGCTTTACCCTGTGCCTGAGCACCGGCGCCTTCGCCTCCGGCGAAGCCTACGTCGCCTCCAATGAGGCCGGCGGCGGCGCAATCACCTATGGCTTCGCCGGCAATGCATCGGCGCTCACCGCCTCCGGCGCACTGAACCTGCCCGACGGCGACGCTGTCATTGAAAACCAGATCATCACCGCCGTGAACGGCTCCGCCATTCAGAACTCCGGCAGCTCCGATCTGACCGTGCGCGACTCCGTTATCGTCGCCATCGACCCTGCGGAGACCGTTCCTCTGTCCGGCAATCCCGGCAACCTCCTCGTCGCCGGCAACGTCCGCACCACCCTTGCCCTGAGCCAGGGTCATTCGTATTATGTAAACTCGTCCATCGTCGGCACCAACTGGGCCGCCCTGTCCACGGACGGCGCTGTCCCTGTTACCGAGGAGGGCCAGGACGAGCTGAGCCTCTATACCTACGGCGCTTTTGCCCGCACCTATGACGGCGGCTACGGCGCGTACTCCGACCTGTTCTGCAACTTCTATTCCTACGGCTCCGATATCGAAGCCGGTGAGATCGGCATCATCTCGGGCACCTACGGCAAGGTCGTCGTCGGGACCATTGCCGACGGCGAGGCGGACGCCGCCATGGCGGCGCACCTGACCGACGCGGACAAAGAGCTTCGCTCTGACAAGGAGCAGGGCAGCGTCATCGCCGGCGGCCGCAACGCCATCATGATCCACAGCGTGAACCTGCCCCCCTACTGGGAATACGAGGGCTACTCCCAGGAGGAGCTCCCCCTCTACTCCACGCCGGTCATCGTGAACGGTAGCACGCTCAAAACCGACATGGGCCTTGACAAGGGCATCGTCTACGACGACCAGAAGCAGGCCTATATCGACCACACCGCGGGCAGCGTCATCCTCATCAAGAGCACCAACGCCGATATCGCGCTGACCGCTTCCGAGCTCATCCCCGACGCCGACGGCACCGGCGCGATCATCCACTCCGTCTACAACAACGACACCATGTTCATGAACGCCGTCCCCGACGGCGAGCAGTATCCCGGCATCACCGTCACCATGACCGACATGACCGCCGCCGGCGATATCATCCACGAGGACTATCAGCGCGACATGAACATCACGCTCTCCGCCGCGGCGCTCGAGGGCGCGGTAAACGGCTATGACTGCGCCCACTGGAACGAGGCTGCCGCCGCCGAGGGCTTCACCGACTACGCGCTCGACGCCGACTATGCCGCCTCGCACGGCGTGTATATGACGCTCACCGACGGCTCCTCCTGGACCGTCACCGGCGAGAGCACGCTCAGCGGCCTCACCATCGGCGAAGGCTGCATCGTCACCGGCGCCATGACCGTCAACGGCGTGGAAACACCCCTCGTCCCCGGCGTCTACACCGGCGCGATCATCATCACGCCCTGATGGACCCCTGCCCGCGCCGGACTCCACCGTCCTGCGCGGGCGCATTTTGAACCGATGGAAGGAAACCCCATGGAAGAAGAATACAAACAGCGGGATCATCTCGAATACCCGAGCCTGACCATGTTCCAGATGGTGGAACGGATCGCGGCGCAGTATCCGGGAGAACCCGCTTATGAGTTTTACGGACGCAAGACCAGCTATGGCGATTTTGTCCGGCGCATTGAGCGCGCCGCGCGGGCCTTTGTGTCCGCCGGCATTTCCCGCGGCGACGCCGTGACGATCTGCATGCCGAACACGCCGCAGGCGCTCGACTGCTTCTATGCGCTCAATCGCATCGGCGCGGTCGCAAACATGGTACATCCGCTGTCCGCGCAGTCCGAAATAACATATTATGTCAACCTTTCACAGAGCAAGCTGCTGCTGACGGTTGATCTTTTTTACGAAAAGGCCCTGGCCGCGCTGGCGGAGGCCGATCACCCGGTCACCATTCTCACCGCCCGGATGCAGGATGAGCTCCCGCCTCCTCTTGCGGCGCTTTACACGCTGAAGAAGGGCCGCGGATACCTGCGTTTTCCCAATCGCGCCGGCGATATGCTCTGGTCGCATTTTATCCGGCGCGGCGACGACAGCATCCCGCTGCCGGAGTCGGTTTTTGACCCGACGCACACCGCCGTCATCCTGTACAGCGGCGGCACAAGTGGAAAGCCCAAGGGCATCTGCCTGTCCGACCTCAATTTCAACGCCTGTGCGATGCAGGCCCGTGAAGCCATTGGCGAGGAGTTCCGCACGGGCCTCAAAATGCTGAGCTGCATGCCGCTCTTCCATGGCTTCGGCCTCGGCATCAACCTGCACACCGTGCTCATCCACGGCGCATGCTGCATTCTCATGCCGACCTTTACGAGCAAATCCTATGCCTCCATGCTGCGGCGGAAAAAACCGAACTTCATCGCGGGCGTACCCACCATTTTTGAAGCGCTTCTGCACATGCCGCAGCTCAAAAAGACGGATATGAGCTACCTCATGGGCATGTTCTGCGGCGGTGATTCGCTCTCCGTCGAGCTCAAAAAGAAGATCGACGCTTTTTTGGCCGGGCATAACGCCTCCATCCAAGTCCGCGAGGGCTACGGCCTTACCGAGTGCGTCACTGCAAGCTGCCTGACGCCGAAGCACGTCAGCCGCGAGGGCAGCATCGGCATCCCCTTCCCCGACACGGAATACCGCATCGTGCGCCCCGGAACGACGGAATTCCTGCCCGCCGGCGAAGAGGGGGAGATCATTCTGTGCGGCCCGACCGTCATGCTGGGCTATCGGAACGCTCCGGAGGAGACCGCGCATACGCTGCGCACCCTCCCGGACGGCCGCACCTGGCTCTTCACCGGCGACCTGGGCTGTATCGACGAGGACGGATACGTATACTTCCGCCAGCGCCTCAAGCGCATGATTATCACGAACGGCTACAACGTTTACCCTTCCCAGCTCGAAAACGCCATTGACCGCTGCCCCGAGGTCGCTTACAGCTGCGTCATCGGCGTCCCGGACCGGCGGCGCGGTGAGCGGGTCAAGGCATTTATCGTTCTGAACGAGGGCGTCACGCCGGATGACGCGCTGCGGGCACGTATCATGGACGAGCTGCGTCTCCACATCGCCGGCTACGCGCTGCCGCGCGAGATCGAGTTCCGCGAGGAGCTTCCCAAAACACCGGTAGGCAAGGTCGCCTATCATGTACTGGAGGAGGCCTCCGCATGCGTCTGACTTGGATGGGCACGGCAGGTCTGCTCTTCACCGTCGGGGATACCACGATCGCGTTTGACCCGTTCCCGGGCATTCCGTACGTTCCGTACAGCAAACGCCCCTGCACCATCCCGGATGAGCCGGTCTACCGCCGGGCCTCGGACGTGTTCGTCACGCACGGGCATTTCGATCATATCCTGTTTCTGCCGGAGCTGTACCGGGACACTGATACCGTCATCCATGCCACCGCGACGCCCTGCCGGACGCTTGCGCGGCACGGTCTGCCGGAGACGCAGCTTCACCGCATCGGGCCGGGCTGGTCGGGCAGCGTCGGCCCGTTCCGGCTCCGCGCATGGCAGGGCCGGCACTGCCGGTTCGACGCGCCGTTGGTGCGCAGGACCGTCCTGCAAAAACACTTTCGGGCGCACGCCATGCATCTTTTGTCGATGAATCTGCAGTACCCGGAGCACGGCGAGATCCTGTTTTACGAGCTGACGGACGGCACGGCCCGCGTGCAGATCATGGGCAGCATGAACCTCGACGGCGAAACGGACTATCCGACCGGCGCGGACTGGCTCATCCTTCCCTATCAGGGCAAAAGCCGGCCGGAGGCCTGCGCCCTTTCGCTCGTCGAGCGTCTGCGGCCGAAGCAGGTGCTTCTGGACCACTACGACGACAGCTTTCCACCGATTACCTCGCTCATCCCCACCGACGGCATCACCGAGCTTCTCGCGCAGCGCGGTATTCCTTGCCATCCGCTGCAAAAGTATGATACAATGACCCTGTCATCCGCAGACAAGGAAAAGCACGCTCTCCGGATGGTATCAACAGAGAAAGGCTGCGACCTGATATGAGCAAGCTGAACGAATCCAAGCCAAAGCGCCGCCGGGGCGACCGCCGCGACGGACGTTATGTCAAGGCCCCCGGTCTGCAGACCGTTATGGGCTACATTCTGCCGAAGCGCACCGACTGCGAGGTATATCTCAACGACCGGATCGACGCGACCGAGCTTCTCGCCTACATCGAAAAGAAAAACGCCGAGCACCCGGACTACAAGACCACGATCTTCCACTGCGCCATCACGGGCATGGCCCGCATGGTGCGGGAGCGTCCGCTCATGAACCGCTTCATCCAGGGCTATCGCATGTATGAGCGGGATGAGATCAGCCTCAGCTTTGTCGTGAAGCGCCGCTTTGCAGACGGCGCGGAGGAGTCCCTCATGGTCCTCGTGCCGCAGGACAGCGACACGCTCGACGATATCAGCCGAAAGATCGTCGGCGACGTCAAGCAGACCCGCAAGAGCGAGCATTCCACCGGCGGCATCGATGAGCTTCTCGACAAATTCGCCAGCATGCCCCGCCTTCTGCTGATGATCGTCATGCGCATCATACGCTGGCTGGACTTCTGGGGCCTAAACCCCAAGTTCCTCACCGAGGGCGATCCGAACTATACTACCATTCTTTGTTCGAACCTCGGCAGCATCAAGTGCCCCTCGGTATATCACCACCTGAACAACTACGGCACCAACAGCGTCATGGTCACCATCGGAGCCCTGCACAAGGAAAAGGTCATCATGCCGGACGGCGCCGAGGCCATCCGCGATTTTGTGGACATCGGCGCAACGCTGGACGAGCGTATCGCCGACGGCTTCTACTTTGCCCGGAGCCTCAAGCTCATCAAGCATATTTTCGCCCACCCCGAGCTGCTTGACCGGCCTCTCGGCGAGCCGAGCGGCTTCACCTACGAATAACCGACAAAAAGCGGGAGCCGGAGGGAGAGTCTGCATACGAAAGCAGCTTCTCCCTTCGGCTTTATAATCGGAATGATTGAATGGCAGGGAAAACGCAAATCATAGCGCAGGATTGCTCAATGGACAAATACATGTAGTATGAAAACGGCGGTCTTTGGTACGAGCGGCAAGTCGGACGCTTATCTTTTTGATTTTGATACGGAACAGCGCGACGGAATTTATAAACAGAGCGCAGATAATGTTAAGCGGCAGAGGGTATATTCTCTGCCGCTTTCTGCCTATTACAGGAAAATTACTGCTGCAATAAGTCTTTCAGGCGTTTTAAACCTTCTGTCAGAACTTCTATTGTTGACGGCGTTGTTACCGCAATGCGGACGGATTTTTCGGCAGGCTTATTCCCCACGCTGAATCGTTCGGCTCCATAGACCTCTACGCCTGCTTGTTTTGCGCAAATTTCAAAGCTTTTTCCTGTAAAGTGCTCCGGTAATTGTATATATCTAAGCGGAGCGGTCAGCTCGCTTGGCATAACAAATCCGTCCATAATTTTATTGACAATGAGATTCCGTTCCATTATGCCCTTTTTGCGTTCGGCAATGATTTCATCGGCTGCCTGGTCTTCAATCAAAGCGGCGGATACGGCTGCAAGCAAGGGCGAGATTGAAATATTCATGGAGTACAAGGCTGTCACCAATTTTTTGCGGAATTTATTCGGAACATGAATATATGCCGTCCGAAGCCCTGGCGAAACAGTCTTCGACAGGCTTGATATATAAACTACATTTTCAGGGGCGAAAGATGCTATGGGCGGCATTGGTTTTTCTTCCAAAAGGTTGTTGATCCCATCCTCTATAACAAGCAATTCTTCCTCCGCTGCCACTTCTGCGATCATTTTTCTTGTTTCAAGGGACATAATATGCGCCGTGGGATTCTGATAATCCGGTATGACATAAAGCCCCTTTATATTTTCATTTTGCACGGCATAGCGGATTCCTTCTTCTGTCATTTCATTGTTGCCGCTTTGGACAGGCAGCAGCTGAATCCCAAATAGTTTTGCCGCTGTCTTTATGCCGGGATAGGTCATCGGTTCTGTTCCGATCTTATCATCATTTTCAAAAAATGCGCCTAACGCGGCGGTGATAGCGTTTTGTCCTCCCGCTGCCGGGACGATATGTTCCCAGTCTGTATGGAACCCCGATTTTTGAAACCACGTTACGCCTGCCTCACGCTGCCTTTTTGTCCCCTCGGGCACCCCGTAGGAGAATAAATTTAAAGCGTCAGGTTTTTTCATCAGGCGTTCCGTATATTGTTTAACCTTTAAGTTACTCGTAACAAACGGAACAATCGCTCCCATCTCAATGATTCGGGAATCCTCTTTTCCGCATAGCAGCACCGTCTCTGCAGAAGCGTCAGAGGAAACATACGTACCGTTGCCGACGGAGGCAGAGACCAGCCCTTTTTGTGCGCACAATTTATATGCTTTGGGCCGTGGCCGTATAATGGTGTAAATTGAAAAATGAATGAGCCAAAGGCTCAA
>CAYOSI010000046.1:0-14168 GCA_964406615.1 uncultured Oscillospiraceae bacterium | reverse complement strand
CGAACAGCACTTTTTTAGCATTTTTGCTTGTCCACTTTATTGACTATTATCCAGATCATCCTGAAAAAGCCCAAGACTGATTCCAGCATCCGCAAGGTGTGGCTGCCCAAGACCCTGGCTTATATCCTGCGGGAATGGAAGTCCGCGCAAGACGAGCTTCGGGCGCTGCTCCGTGACGAGTACCAGGACTACGACTTGGTGGTGGCGCTGGCCAATGGCCGCCCCTGTGAGGACCGTATCATCCTGAAGTCGTTTGAGAAGCTGCGGGAGAAAGCGGGGCTTCCTAAAGTGGTCTTTCATTCCCTCCGCCATTCCAGTACCACCTATAAGCTGAAGCTCAACCACGGCGACCTGAAGGCACCCAGGGCGATACGGGCCACGCCAAATCGACATGATCACCAGCGTGTATGCCCACATTCTGGACGAGGACCGCAAGATCAACGCCCAGAAGTTTGAGAGCGCCTTCTATGCCAATCCCGACCTGCGTTCGGTTCGTCCCCCGGAGGAACCGAAGGAACCAGCGCCCGCCACATTGGATTTGGAGGCCCTGGTGGAACAGCTTCGCAAGTCGCCGGAACTGGCCAACACACTGGCTGCATTGCTGGCGTCGGCCCCATCCGAAAAATAGGGCGGGAAAATCGTATTAGCAAATCGGCGTTTTTTATTAGCAAGACCGGAAAAATAGTTCGAAGCCAATTAGCAGGCATACAGCGGAAAATGTATAAAATCGTTCCGGTGGAGCAGCAAAAACGCTCTGAGAAAGCGATAACAAAAACCGCTGTAAACCATCAAAAAACGGCTTACAACGGTCATTTTTGGCACCCCCGGCTGGGTTCGAACCAGTGGCCTGTCGCTTAGGAGGCGACCGCTCTATCCAACTGAGCTACGGGGGCTTATACAGAAAATATTCAATTTTACAGGGCTCCAGGATTCGAACGATTCGATTTTTAGGAGGCGAACGCTCTATCCTGCTGAGCTACGGGCGCCTATCCATGTTATTTTAGTATATGACCGGGTCTGTGTCAAGCACAGACCCGGCCGATTTATGTTATTTTCTCCTCAGTATAGGGACGTGATGATCTCCACGCAGCGGTCCAGGCCCAGCGTGCCGCTGTCCAGCGCAATATCATAGTTTTTCGCAATGCCCCATTCCACGTCGGTGTAGAAACGGTAATACGAGCTGCGGCGAATATCCTTATCGCGCAGGCGCTTTTCCGGCGACTCGCTGCTCTCGCCGTATTTTTCCACGATCCGTTTGGAACGCGCCTCAATGCTCGCGTGGATAAAGACCTTCAGCGTATCCGCTTTTCCGTCAAGAATGTAGTCCGCGCAACGGCCCACAATGACACACGAGCCCTCCTCCGCCAGCTCCAGGATGGTTTTGCGCTGGATCGTCCAGAGATAATCCTGGACCGACAGTCCGTTCAGCGAACGATCGGCAAAGGCGTTGGCCAGCCAGCCTCCCCGCAGAGTATACTCACCGCGCTCTGCAATAAATTCTTTCGCAAGCCCGCTCTTCTCAGCGATTTTATCAATCAGTTCATGATCATAACAGGGGATTCCCAGCCGCTCCGCCGCCTGTTTTCCGATGGTACGGCCGCCGCTGCCGAATTCACGGCTGATGGTAATAACTCTGTTCATGCATTCTGCCTCCTCTATACGACCCGCCGCGCCGGGGCGCAGCTTTACTTCGTTATTTATTATACAATCTTTCGCCGGGCTTTGCAAGAAAAAAATGACCCCGCACTTGCAACCGGGCCAAACTTCGGATATAATATCATATGCTTGTCTGCGGGCATGATGGAATCGGCAGACCCGATGGATTTAGGCGCCGCCGCCTCAGGGTAAGATTTCACCGACGCTCATCTCAAACAACTTAATATGCGGGTATGATGAAATTGGTAAACATGCTGGATTTAGGTTCCAGTGCCGCAAGGCTTGTGGGTTCAAGTCCCACTACCCGTACCAAATAGGACAACCGATTTTGATACAAAGTCGGTTGTTGTCTTTCTTTATGCCTCAAAAGCCCTGATTTCAAGGGCTTTCTCGCTTTTTGTGGCAAAAGGAAGCGATCGCTTATAGTCTTACTGTTTTTGCTGCAACGATATCCCTAAAGGCTCTGCCGTGTTCCACAAAGATCATCGTAGGTGAAAGCTCTTTGATGAGGTGTTCGATTTGCATACGGGAGTACATATCGTTGAGGGGTTCATCCCATATATATAGGTGTGCTTGTTCGCAACGGCTTTTAGCAATCAAAACTTTTTTCTTTTGCCACTTCCGTTTTTGCCGTCAAGCACAACTCTATCACCCTGCTGCACGCGCTGCTGCGGCAAAGACAAAACGGCATTGAAGCTTCTGTCATAAACAATGGGCCGGGCATGAGCAAAGAAATAACCGGACGCATTTACGAAAAATTCTATCCGGAAGATACATCCCGTGCTTCCTCCGGCAGCGGCTTGGGGTCTTTCGGCTGATCGCTCAGTATCCGCTTCCCAGCGCCTTCCTTCGCATTCACTGTGGGGACAGCCGCTTGTTCTTTTTCCTTCCCCGTGTTATAATGACCTTATCGCGCACCAGCAAGAAGAAAAGAGGAGCGTCATATGGAATATCGATTTTTATACAAGGTTTCCGGGCTGGAAAGCGCCTTTGAAAAAATAAGCAATTCAACCTATTTATACTTAAAAGATGAACAGGAGAACTTTATCGACCATATATGGCCGGAATATCTGAAAAAGCTCAGCTTGGCAGAAACCTATGCCAAATCTGGCGTCAAGTCCGAGGGCGCCAAAGCCTTTAAGCGCCTGTACAACACCGTCGACGAGGCGCTTCGTGCAGCGCAGATTGCGGATCGCCGGCGGGAAGCGCTGAACTACCCGCTGGACGGCTGGTGCTATTTCGACTGTCTCGTCGCTGCTTATGTCCCTTTCCAAGTGTATGGGGAGAACATGAAAGATGAGACACCCCCCCAACCTATAGCGGCTTCATTCAAAACGCCGCCGACTATAGGCGTCTGGAGAAAAAATCCCTGGGGAACGTGTTTTTGAGCATTGCTCTGTTTGCGCTGTGCTGGTTCGGGATATACAAGCTGCTCACCGCCCCGGGTGCAGCGGTGATCCTGGGAAAGCCCATCTGGGATGAGCTTTCCTCGGGCGTCAGTGCGGTGCTGTTCATTGTGCTGTTCGTGATGCTGATAAGCAGGAAGGGGTTTATAGTCAGCGGTGTTTTGTCGTTTGTCATTACCCTTGCGTACATGACGCTGGCAGTCTACCCCTTCGCCTGGCTGGTAAACCTGATCCCGCCTCTGGCCGGTGCGCTGGAGCCGTGCAGCCAATACGCTCACATTCTGGGCATGACCCTGCTCATCGTCACCTGCATCCCCATTGTACGCGCCGTGAAGAACAACACCGAGGCTTTGGGAAAGAAGAAAAAGCTGTCCGCTATTTTTGCCGAGATGGACCAAAACTACCGCTGCTCCTTCCCCTACCATGAAAAATATGGGTTGATGTATGAGGTCGCCTGCGTGGTTGACCGCTTCATGAAAAACGGCGAGTACAGCGAGGAGAATATGCCCTTCGAGTCCCATCGGGTTGGCATTTTCCTGGACACCAGCCTGGGGCGTTATTCCGAAGCCAAAGCCCGAAAGGAAGTGGACGAGATTCTGAACTACTGCAAGTCCATGACTGAGGACTATGACTGGGCAAAGAGCGTCTACGACCGCATCAAGAAGCGCTATATGTAAATAAAAGGTCCGGGAAGCGACAGGACTCGTCCCGGCTTCTTCAGTCTATTGGGGTTCAGCGGGCAGCACCGCTCAAAAGCAGCGGCAAAAGCTGTCTATTCCCTCGTAAACCCGGGACAAAATAACGGTCACACAATTCCGAGGAACTGTGCGACCGTTTTTTATGGTGTACTCTTCTAATCAGCGCTCATCGCGGATCGCAGCCTGCGCGGCGGCGAGCCGGGCAATGGGGACACGGAATGGGCTGCAGGACACATAGTCGAGGCCGACACGATGGCAGAACTCCACCGAGGAGGGATCGCCGCCATGTTCGCCGCAGATGCCCAGGTGCAGCTCGGGGCGGGTGGCACGGCCCAGCTTGCAGGCCATCTGCACGAGCTTGCCGACGCCCTTCTGGTCGAGGCGGGCAAACGGGTCGTTTTCATAGATCTTCGTCTCATAATAGGCCGTGAGGAACTTGCCCGCGTCGTCCCGGCTGAAGCCGAAGGTCATCTGTGTCAGGTCGTTCGTGCCGAAGGAGAAGAACTCCGCCTCGGTCGCGATCTCGTCGGCCGTCAGCGCCGCGCGCGGGATCTCGATCATCGTACCGACAAGGTACTTCATGTCCGAGCCCGCCTCAGCAATCAGTCCGTCGGCGACCCTAACGACCACGTCCTTGACATACTTCAGCTCCTTGACCTCACCGACCAGCGGGATCATGATCTCCGGGCGGATCTTCCACGCGGGATGGCGCTCGTTCACCGCCAGCGCGGCCTTGATGACAGCGCGGGTCTGCATCTCGGCGATTTCGGGATAGGTGACCGCCAGACGGCAGCCGCGGTGGCCCATCATCGGGTTAAACTCGTGCAGCGCGGCGATGATATTTTTGATCTGCTCGACGGTCTTGCCCTGCGCATCCGCGAGCGCCTTGATGTCGGCCTCCTCCGTCGGGACAAACTCATGCAGAGGGGGATCGAGGAAGCGAATGGTGACCGGGCGGCCCTCCATAGCCTCGTAAATACCCTCAAAGTCGGCGCGCTGCATCGGCTCAATCTTCGCGAGCGCCGCGACACGCTCCTCTACGGTATCGGAGCAAATCATCTCCCGGAAAGCCGCAATGCGGTCGCTGTCAAAGAACATATGCTCCGTGCGCGTCAGGCCGATGCCCTGTGCGCCGAGCTCCACGGCCTTCGCCGCATCCTTGGGCGTGTCGGCGTTTGTGCGGACCTTCAGACGGCGATACTTGTCCGCCCAGCCCATGACGCGGCCGAACTCACCGGCGATCGTCGCATCGACGGTCGGGATGACGCCGTCATAGACGTTGCCGGTAGAGCCATCAAGGGAGATAAAATCGCCCTCATGGAATTTCTTGCCGGCGAGGGTGAAGCACTTGTTCTCCTCGTCCATGGCGATATCGCCGCAGCCGGAGACGCAGCACGCGCCCATACCGCGCGCCACGACCGCCGCGTGGCTCGTCATACCGCCGCGGACGGTCAAGATGCCCTGCGCCGCCTGCATGCCCTCGATGTCCTCCGGGCTTGTCTCCAGGCGCACCAGAACGACCTTCTCCTTGCGGGCATTCCAGGCCTTGGCGTCCTCGGCCGTAAAGACAATCTTCCCGCAGGCCGCGCCGGGCGATGCGCCGAGGCCCTTGCCGATGGGCGTGGCCTCTGCGAGCGCTTTCGCGTCAAACTGCGGATGCAGCAGCGTGTCAAGGTTCCGCGGGTCGATCATCAAAACCGCTTGCTTCTCGTCGATCATTCCCTCGTCCACGAGGTCACAGGCAATCTTGAGCGCCGCCTGCGCGGTGCGCTTACCGCTGCGGCACTGGAGCATATAGAGCTTGCCGTTCTCCACGGTGAACTCCATATCCTGCATATCCCGGTAATGGTTCTCTAGGATGCCGCAGACCTTGACAAACTCGGCATAGGCCGCAGGGAATTTTTCTTCCATCTGGGAGATCGGCATCGGCGTGCGCACACCGGCGACAACATCCTCGCCCTGCGCGTTCACAAGGAACTCGCCCATGAGCTTCTTCTCGCCGGTGGCCGGGTCGCGGGTAAACGCGACGCCCGTGCCGGAGTTGTCGTTGAGGTTGCCGAACACCATCGGCATGACATTGACCGCCGTGCCCCAGGAATACGGGATGTCATGCTCGCGGCGATAGACATTGGCACGGTCGTTGTCCCAAGAGCGGAACACGGCGCGGATCGCCTCATAGAGCTGGACCTTCGGGTCAGCCGGGAAGTCCTCGCCAATCTGTTTCTTGTACTCGGCCTTGAACTGCTCGGCAAGCGCCTTAAGATCCGCTGCCGTCAGCTCGACGTCATAGGTGACTCCCTTTTCGGCCTTCATCCTGTCAATAAGCTGCTCAAAATATTTCTTGCCGACCTCCATGACGACGTCGGAGAACATCTGGATGAAGCGGCGGTAGGAATCGTAGACAAAGCGCTCAAAGCCGGGATCGGGATTGCCGGCGATCATCGCGGCGACGACCTCGTCGTTCAGGCCGAGGTTCAGGATCGTATCCATCATACCGGGCATGGACGCACGCGCGCCGGAACGCACGGATACCAGCAGCGGATTGGCCTTATCGCCAAACTTCTTGCCGTTGATTTTTTCCATCTCCGCGACCGCGGCCGTGACCTGCGCCATGATCTCATCGCTGATTTGGCGGCCGTCCTCGTAATAGCGGGTGCAGGCCTCGGTCGTGATCGTGAAGCCCTGCGGCACGGGCAGGCCGATGTTGGTCATCTCGGCAAGGTTCGCGCCCTTGCCGCCCAGAAGCTCGCGCATCTGCGCATTGCCTTCTGAAAACATGTAAACGTATTTCATTAACAAGTCCTCCTTGTGTTCACTTTAAAATACCTCAATTCATAGAAAAAAAGTGTTTATTTTCGTTGAATAATGTGGTATATATAATAAAGAATTCCTACTTCCTATTAAATGTCATCGACAATTGTTTGTCAAGAAAAATTTTCCTATAATTGCCGTGCAAGCGGCCGTGAGGAGTGTGACCATACTATGCTGGCTGCCGAAAGAAGAAATCAGATCATGGAAGCGCTACGGCGGGATGAACGTGTTTTGGTGGGACCGCTCGCCATGCAGTTCGCCGTCTCCGAGGAGACGATCCGACGGGACCTGGCCACACTGGAGCAAATGGGTCTCGCCGTAAAATGCTACGGCGGCGCCACACTGGCAGACAACCGCAACGCCCCTCCCTTTAAGGTGCGCAAAAAGCTGAATGTCGAGGAAAAAAAGACCGTCGCCGCGCTGGTCGCCGACATGGTCGACGACGGGGATTTTCTCATGCTGGACGACAGCTCTACCTCTTATTTCGTCCTGCGCGCCCTGCACGGGAAAAAGGGCCTGACCATTGTGACAAACTCCATCGAGATCATTTTGGAGCTGTCCGGCCTGCACGAAAACTGGAAGGTCATATCCACCGGCGGCAACCTCGATCAGGACGTATTTGCGTTCTTCGGCCGTCAGGCGGAGGAAACGATCCGCTCCTTCCATGTGGACAAAGCTATTATTTCCTGCACGGGCCTGGACATGCACGGTCAGTTCACGGAAGCCGGCATTGAGAACGCTAACATCAAGCAGGCCATGATGGCCTCCTCCCGCGAGGTGATCCTCGCCATGGACAATCACAAGTTCGACAAGACCGCTTTTCTGTCCGTCGGCAGCCTTCGGCAGATCTCTGCGGTCGTTACCAACACCGACCCCGGCCCCGCATGGCGCGAATACTTAGCCGAGCAGAACATCCGTCTCGTTTTCAGCCGCTAAAAGCGCCGCTGTATAGAAAAACCGACGTCCCTCGGGACGCCGGTTTTTTATGCGGTTTTCAAATCAGTCGGCCGTGAGATTCGGGTCGAACGCGGGGATTTCCGCGGCGCCGCCGGCGGCGACAAACTCATCAAGCGTCAGCGCGGCAAAGCCGAACCACTGATCGGTGAAGCACATCTCCAGAGGGAAGTCGGCATAAGCGCCAGCGTCGATAGCGGCATTGAATTCGTCAATGTTGGCCTGGACGGCGGGGTTGGCGGCAACCCAATCCTTCAAATAGGCCTTGTAGCCGGCCTCGTCGGCAGTGTAGCCGGCACCGGCGGCGGGAGCAGCCGGAACATACTGAGCGGAGAACTCCTTGAAGGTCATGGGCACGCCCGTGTTCAGCATGCCGCTGTAAATCATCTCAGCGGGGAAGTCGACGAAATTCATCTCACGAACCAGAGGCATGAACTCGTCCTCGACCTGCTCGGCGGTCATGGAGCTGTTGTTGGCAAGCTCGTTCAGCAGCCACTCATGGATGTACTCAATGAAAGCGTCCTCGACGGAGACAGCGTCGGCCGCAGGGGCAGCGGGAACATACTGAGCGGAGAATTCCTCGAAGGTCATGGGCACGCCCGTGTTCAGCATGCCGTTGTAGATCATCTCAGCGGGGAAGTCGACGAAGTTCATCTCACGAACCAGAGGCATGAACTCGTCCTCAACCTGCTCGGCGGTCATGGAGCTGTTGTTGGCAAGCTCGTTCAGCAGCCATTCATGGATGTACTCAATGAAGGCGTCCTCGACGGAGACGGCCGTCTCGGCGGAGGCGGGCTCGGCAGAAGCAGGCTCCGCAGAAGCGAAAGCGCCAATGGACAGAACCATGCACAGTGCAAGAATGAGTGCCAAAATTTTAGAAGTTTTCATTTTTTCCTCCAATTCAAGTCTTGTTAATTTGGGTTCAACCTATGTACAGTATACTCTCCTAAAGCTCTTTCGTCAAGCATTAAACAAAATAACCGCACCAAAATGTACGGTTATTTTTATAAAAATTTATTCGTATATTATTCTATTTTATTAATGTATATTATAATTCTTTTAGGTAGCCGGACTAACCCCTCTTTGCAGACGGTTCTCGATAAACGCCTGCACATGGTCCCGCTCGATATCCAGCGCAACGGCCAGTTCGCCAAAGAGGAGATTTTCCGCCCGCTCCATATACCGCCGGTCCACAGCGCCGAATTTGAGCTTTGCCTCTTCCCGCTCCCGTTTTTTCTGATAGGTGGACATCGTCAGGCGCAGGAGATCAATACAGTTGTGGCTCTCAAACTCGGCCTTATAGTGGTTCTCAAGCTGCTGCAGATTCTGGTTGTGGTAAGCCTCGGCATGGATGTTGGGGATTTCGTCGATCAGCGAAATCGCCTCCTCCCGGGTTATGACCGGTCGGGTGAATATCTTTCCGTTTTCCACCGGCGTTGTGATCGTACCGGCCTGATAGAGCGGCGTAAGAACATAGTAGAACTTTTCCGGTTCCGTCCGGCTGAATTTTCTCGCGACAATCTCCGCCACACGGCACACGCCGGTAGCACCATAAACAATAAGCTCCCCTACCTGATACAACGCCTTTTCCTCCCTATCTTGAACACAGGGTAGACTCCCCCGTTTACTAGTATTATAGCATATAAAGAAAGAAAAGGTAAGTAAATTTTTTGCAATTTTTATGTCGAAATCGAAAAAACACGCGGTATCCGCAAGGGATACCGCGTGTCTTATTAAGTATTCAGCAGGTAACTACCGGGATTACATATCCTCCGCGCAGCGCTCCAGGATACCGGCAGCGCCCATGCCGCCGCCGATGCACATGGTAATCAGGGCATACTTGCCGCCTATCTCGCGCATACGGTCGATGGCCTTGCCAACCAGGATGGCGCCGGTGCAGCCGAGGGGATGACCCAGGGCCATAGCGCCGCCATAGGGATTGACCTTCTCCATGGGCAGACCCAGGTCGCGGATGCAGGCCAGGGACTGGGAAGCGAAAGCCTCGTTGATCTCGATGGTGTCGAGGTCGTCGATGGTCAGGCCGGCACGCTCGAGAGCCTTCGGGGTAGCGAACTTGGGGCCAAGGCCCATGCGGGTTGCGTCGCAGCCGGCGACAGCGAAGCTCTTCAGGCGAGCGATGGGCTTGATGTTCTTGCGGGCAGCCATCTCAGCGCTCATCAGGCAGACATACGCAGCGCAGTCGTTGGTCTGGGAAGAGGTAGCGGCGGTAACCAGACCTCCCTGGTCCTCGGGGATGAAGCAGGTCTTAACCTTGGCGAGGGTCTCCAGGCTGGTGCCGGGACGGATGCCCTCGTCCTTGGTGCACCAGATCTCGTTGCCGTTCTCGTCGAGCACCGGGGTGCCGTCGGAGTTGGTGACCTTCACGGGGATGATGGAGGGATCAAGCTTGCCCTCGGCCTGCGCCTTAGTGGCCTTGGCGTGGGACTCGACAGCCATCTGCTCCATCTCAAGACGGGTGATGCCATAATCCTTGGCCACGTTCTCAGCGGTCATGCCCATGGACATGTAAGCGCCGACATAGTTCTTGTTCAGCCACTCGTCGCAGCACTCACCGTTGTAGGAGGGGAACACCTTGAAGGTCTTGGACATGGACTCAACGCCGCCGGCGAAATAGCACTCGCCCTGGCCCATGGCAATGGCATTCGCCGCCAGAGCGATGGACTGCAGACCGGAGGAGCAGAAACGGTTGATGGACATGCCGCAGACGACATCGTCCCAACCGGCGCGGTTGACGATAAGCTGGGAGAGGTTCATGGACTGCTCACGCATCTGCATGGCGCAGCCGGTGATGACGTCTTCCACTTCCTTGGACTCAAGGCACTGGTTGCCGTCGCGGTCAACGACACGCTGACGAACGCCCTCGAGGATCTGCGCGCCGAATTCGATGGGGTGCATGTTGGCCATGGAGCCCTTGAAGGCACGGGCCGCGCCGCTGCGGCCATATGCCACGATAACTACGTCTTTTGCTTCCATTGGAATCAATCCTTTCAAATAGTAAATATGTGGAGTTAACGGTTTATGGTGTTAGTTTAGCTTATTAACTGTCGTATGTCAACCGTTAATAAATCGGCAAGGCCGGTCGATCAATACTTGTACCAGCCCTCGCCGGTCTTGCGGCCGTACTTGCCGGCAGCATGCAGCTCGAGCATGCTCTTCGGGCACTCGAAACGCTCGGCAGCGCCCTTGCTGTTCAGGGTCTGCAGGGACTCGCAGACATGGGGGAAGGTGTCGAGGCCGCCCATATCCATCATCTGGAAAGGAGCCACGGGGTGGTTCAGACCATACTTGATGGCGTTGTCGATGTCTTCCTTGGAGGCGATGCCGTCCTCATAGATGTGGATGCACTCCAGGAAGTATGCGAACAGAACGCGGTTGACGATGAAGCCGGGGGCGTCCTTGACCTTGACGGAGATCTTCTTCAGGCCGTTGTCGCAGAAGTCCTTGACCGCCTCATAGGTGGCGTCGGAGGTCTTTTCGCCGTTGATGATCTCAACAAGCTTCATCAGGGGAACAGGGTTAAAGAAGTGCATGCCGATGACGCGCTCGGGGCAGTCAACAGCAGCGGCGATCTCGGTGATGGAGATGGAGCTGGTGTTGGAAGCCAGAATCGCCTCGGGCTTGCAGGTGGCGACAAGCTTCTTGAAGGTATCCTTCTTCAGCTCGGGGTCCTCAGAGATGGCCTCGATGACAATGTCGGCGTCAGCGATATCGTCCCAGTTGGCGGTGCCGGTGATATGAGCCTTGGCAGCGGCCGCGGCGGCCTCTTCCATCTTGCCCTTGCCGACCTGCTTGTCGTAAGCGGCGCCGATCTTCGCGACGGCAGCGGCGACCTTCTCGGCGTTGCGGCCCCACAGGACGACGTCAAAGCCGCAGGCAGCGGCGTGCTGGGTGATGCTGGAGCCCATAGAGCCCTGGCCAAGGATAGCAACTTTCTGAATCATTGGTGGATTCCTCCTATTATAAATTTTATTTTAAAAGATATTGCGGACTTAGTTATTGGTGTAAACCGGGGGACGCTTCTCGCCGAAGGCGGTCATGCCCTCGCGCTGGTCATGGGTATTGAACAGCAGCGAGAACTCGGCGGTCTCCATCAGCTTGCCCTGCTGGGCATTGACGTTCACGGCGTCGTAGATGACCTTCTTCACGCTCTCAAGAGCACGGGCCGGCTTCGTGCAAAGCTGCTTGGCAACCTCGACAGCCTTGCCGTAAATGGCATCGTACTCAGACTTCTGGGCAGCAGCCTCGGCGGTCTTTGCAGCGGCCTTTGCCTCTGCCAGAGCAGCCTCGTCACCGGCCTTCTTCGCAGCCTTCTGTGCCTTCTTGGCCTCGGCGGCAGCGGCGTCGAGCGCGGTGTCGCCCTTGGCGAACCAGTTCAGAAGGCCCAGACGATAGGCCTCCTCACCGGACACCATGGAGTTGAGCATAGACAGCTCCTTCGCCTTGGAGGGACCGACAATGTGGGCGGCACGGATCATACCGTTCGCACCGGGAATGATGCCGAGACCGGCCTCCGGGAAGGACACGGTCGTGCGGGGGCCGCCTACGCGGAAATCGCAGGCCAGCGCCAGCTCAAAACCGCCGCCGAAGGCAAAGCCGCCCACCGCCGCGATGGTCGGAATGGGCATGGACTCGAGCAGCTCGTTGATGTCCTTGGCAAGCTGGCAGATATCGCGCGCTTCGCGGGGCGTGACCTCCAGCATCTCCTTCAGGTCAGCGCCGGCGGCGAAAGCACGCTCGGAGCCGGTCATGATGAGAACGCGCACGGCGGGATTTCTGCGGATCTCCTGGATGGCGGACATCATGTCGCGGTTGATCTCGCCGCAGAGCGCGTTCAGTGCCTGAGGCCGATGCAGGGTTATGGTAGCAATACCATCCTCCGTAACATCAAGAATGGCATTTTCATATTCGATGTGCATTCGATTCGCCCTCCCCTTTTTATTCGGCGGGGATGCTCTGACCGCCGTCGCAGAGGATGTAGGTGCCCGTCATATAGCCGAAGGAGTCGGAGCACATAGCCAGGACGGGGCCGGCGATCTCCTCGATGGTGCCGAGGCGGCGGACCGAGGTGGCCTTGGACTGCTGCTTGTAGTAGGCAGTCTCATTGCCGTTCTCATCGATGAAGAACTTCTCGTTGAGCGGCGTGACAACATAGCCCGGGCAGATGCAGTTGCAGGTGATGTTCTCACGGCCGAAGTTGTTCGCCATGGTGCGGGCAAGGCTCAGGCAGGCAGCCTTCGAGGCGCCGTAAGCGACAACGCCCTTGCCGCCGATCAGGCCGCCGACGGAGGCGGTGATGATGATGCGGCCGCCCTTCTTGCCGTTCACGGCGTTCTGCTTAATCATCTGGCGGGCGGCGGCCTGGCAGAACATGAAGGTGCCGGTCAGGTTGGTGGCGATGACCTTCTCAAAGTCGGAGACGGTGTACTCGGGACGGCCCTCACGGGTCTCCACGATCAGCGCGGTGGGGCCGGAGATGCCGGCGTTGTTGATGAGAATGTTCAGCTCGCCGAACTCCTTGACGGTCTCGTCGATGACCATCTGCACCTGCTCCATCTGAGAGGAGTCGGCCGGGATGCCGAGAGCACGGCCGCCCTTGCAGTAGTTTTCATTCAGGTCGGCGACGGCGTCCTCCACCTTCGCGGCGGTGCGGGCGGTGATGACCACGTTGCAGCCGTAAGCGGCCAGCGCGCAGGCCATGCCGAAGCCCAGACCCTGCGTGCCGCCGGTGATGATGGCGGTCTTGCCGGTCAGGTCAAACGAGGGAATACCCATTTTGCGGTTCATATGTGCCATGGATAAATTTCTCCTTTATACCATTTATGGGCGGGGACATGGAAAATGTCCCCGCCGCTTGACATACGGTTGATAAATTACTTCTTCGCGGCCTTGGCGGCGTCGAATTTCGCCAGCATCGCGCGCGGCGTGTTGGAGGCGCGCTCGTAGCGCGGGCACTCCTCGTAGCCGGGCAGACCGGCCAGGTATTTTGCGATCTTCTTCAGCTCCTCGAGGTCGTAACGGCTCATGAGCGTGATCTCCTCCATCAGCGGGGAGCCGCCGCCATGCACGCCGGCGACCGCCTGCGCGCCCTCAAACGCATCGCAGAGCTTGGTTTCCATCATGCGCATGACACGGTGGGTGTCCTCGGCGGAGTAGGCCGGGTTGCGGACGATGTACTTGTTGCACAGAGCGCCGACATTGTCCTCCTCCATGAAGAAGTTTTCCTCCGTCGGCAGGGAAGCGCACACGCCGCCCGTGAGGTCCGCCAGGATCTCATACTCGTGGTAGATGTTGTGGCCCGCGATACGGCGGCCGGCGTTCGTGAGGATCTCGTCGGGAACCCACTGGCCGGAGGGGAACTCCACCGCGCGGTGCGCGGACTGCTGGCCGGCAGCGAAGACAAGCTCGGCCGTCTGGATGATGTCGCAGAGCTTGGAGCGGACATGCGATTCCCTCGCGATATCGTTCACATCGGCAACCAGAGCAGCCTGGGAGGCAATGACCTCGGACACAGCGGTCTTGCAGCCGGTGTAGGAGTGACGGTGATAGTGCGCGAACATCAGCGCGAGATAGCCGGCGTAGCGGCAGACGCCCTCGTTGTCGCGGCCGCACATGAACACGCGCT
>CAYOSI010000045.1:0-16503 GCA_964406615.1 uncultured Oscillospiraceae bacterium | reverse complement strand
CGCGAACGGCGAGCTGAACGTCGACGCGGCGGCTGCGGCCATCGCCGACAACGGCTCCGGCGAGCCTTCGTAATCCTCGCACGACTTTTCAAAAAATCTCCTGCCACCGGCAGGAGATTTTTTGTTGTTATACGAGGATCGGCTGAAGCTGTGAACCCTTATACGCGGCCTCCACCGTCGGAACGATGCGGTCGTAGTCAAGGCTCAGCGAGCTGGGCTTCGCTTCGGGATCGTCCTGACCGAACGGCACGAAATAGATGTTCTTCCGATTCAGCAGCTTTCCAATGTTTTCCGCAGACGCGGCAAGACCATCGTTTGTGGAAATGCCGATGACCAGGGGCTTGCCGTTTCGCAGATGTCCCTTGGCGGCCATGGTGACGGCGCTGTCCGTGATCCCGCCTGCGAGCTTTCCGAGAGTGTTGCCCGTGCAGGGGATGATCGCGAGGACGTCCAGCGCGTTGTTCGGGCCGAGAGGCTCCGCTTCGGCGATGGAAGCAACGGACTGTCTGCCGCTGAGCGTTTCCAGCCTCGCCAGCCAGTCAGCGCCGTCGCCGAAGCGGCTGTCCTTTTGCGCGTTCTCGCTGAAAATCGGTTGAATGTCGAAGGCGTCCAGCAGGGCGGGAAGCACCCTCTCCAGCTTTCCGAATGAACAATACGAACCCGTCAGGGCCAGACCCAGACGCAGTTTATTCAATTATGTCAACCTCCATAATGCGATAAATCGCCTCCGCCATAGCGTCGGCGGCGGCTTTGGGAGCGTAAATACCGGGCAGGCCGGGAGCCTTCAGAACAGGCGTCTGGTCTGCCCAGCCACCGGGAGCACTGGCAAGATCGAGGCATATCTCCGCGCCGTAATCGCCGTGTAACACCGGGACGGGGATGGTATTTATCACGGTGTCGTATGAGCCGGGAATATCTGTTATGTCAACCGAATGAAATCCCTGTATACGGGCGGCGGCTCGGGCAAGGGGATTTCGTGCGGCGACGGTCACATGAGCGCCCAGCCGGGAGAGTGTGCCTGCAAGGAGCTGACCGATGCGCCCGTAGCCGGTCAAAAGAATGTTCATTCCCATGACGGAGCCGTCGGAGCGACGCATGAGAAGTTCTGCGGCTCCCTCGGCGGTGAGGGCGGCGTTTTCCAGAGCGAAGATCGGATCGCTGTAATAGGCAAGGCCTCGGCGCTCTGCCGGCGGCGCAATAATATTTTCGCTGTTCGGCGTCAGGCGGTGTCCGTCCGCCTCCAGACGCTGTTTCAGGTATCGAAAGCGCGGATCTGCGCCCTGTAATGTGAAATCCATTGGTCATCACCTCTTGCCATTCTATGGCGGATAAGGTAAAATTGCTAACGACAGAAAGCAAAGGAGATTACCGATGAACGATATTTTTACCCCTGCCGATATTCTGCTGCCCCGGGCCGGAACGGACATGACCCGCTGGGCGGTCGTGGCCTGCGACCAGTTTTCGGCGCAGCCGGCGTACTGGGAGGAGCTGGCGGATTTTGTGGGCGAGGCCCCGTCAACCCTGCGGCTGATGCTGCCGGAGGCCTACCTTGGCGCGGATGATTTGAGCGAGCGCAAAGCGGCGATGGCGGAGACGATGAAAGAATATCTGGTGGGGGATATTTTTCAAATTATTCCCAATTCCTATATCTATGTGGAGCGAAGCCTTCCAAATGGGAAGGTGAGGAAAGGACTGGTGGGGAAGCTTGACCTGGAGGCGTACGACTGGACGCCCGGCTCGAGGTCCCCGGTCCGCTCGACGGAGGCCACGGTGCCGGAGCGTCTGCCGACCCGCGTGGAGCTGCGGAAAAACGCGGTGCTGGAGATGCCGCATATCGTGCTGTTCATGGACGACCCCGCGGACAGCGTGTTCGGCGCGGCGGAGCCGGGTGAGATGCTCTATGACTTCGACATGTACGGCGGGGGCGGACATCTGCGCGGCTATCGCCTGACGGGGGCGGCCGCAGACAAGGTGAATGCGGCGATAAACGGGCTCACGGGCGAGATCCGCTTTGCCATGGGCGACGGCAACCACAGCCTCGCGGCGGCAAAAAACCGCTGGGAGGAGCTTAAGGCGGCGGGAGCGCCGATGGATCATCCGGCGCGGTATGCGCTGGCGGAGCTTGAAAACCTGCGGGACGACGCGGTGGATTTTTATCCCATTCATCGGGTGCTGTTTGATACCGACGAGGGCGGCTTTATCCGGGAACTGACGGGGAAGGATACCGGCGAGCTGGTCGCGGAGGCCGACGGCTTCTGCCGGGAGTATATCGCAGCGCACGGCGGCACGGTGGACTATATCCACGGCGAGGCGGAGGCCCGCGAAATGGGCTCCCGTCCCGGCTGCGCGGCGCTGATCCTGCCGACGCTGCCGAAGGAGGAGCTGTTCCCGCATATCCAGGCGCAGGGAAATTACCCGAAAAAGAGCTTCTCCGTGGGCCACAGCCTCGATAAACGCTGGTACTTAGAGTGCCGAAAGATCACGGAATGAAAAGCGGAAAACAGCAGGGCGAGGCCCTGCTGTTTCCTTTAGTATTCTCTTTTATAATAGATACAGACGGTCAGCGGACAGGAAAAAGCGAATATAAGCAGTGCGCTCACAAGAATGATTATGCCGCCCAGAATCACCTGGGTTGTAGTCATAGGGGATGGAAACAGCGTGTTTATGAACGTGGTAAGTCCCATGACAAGCCCGATCCCGCAAAGTACGCTCACGACTAAAAATACCTCGTTTCGCTCCTCTCCGCCTAAATAGAATAATGGAAAGAAGATGGCCCCCATGAACAGGCTGATTGCAGCGCCTACCACAAACAGCATGAGAACGTCTGTGTTTCGGTCGAAAGGAAAACCATGCAGCACAATTGACAGAGCCACGCCAATTCCGGCGAAAACCATTCCTACAATCAGCCACAGCAACATACTCCAAAAATAACTTTGTACAATGGCAGACCTTTTCACAGGCGCGGTGAGCTTGTACCTGCTCCACTTGCCCGCGCATTCTTTTCGCAGGCTCGCGATCGAATGGAAGGAGAAACCAATCATGCCCAACAGCATATAGCCGATAATCAGTGATGGGATTTTATTGTCCATAGCAACAATGAAAACACCCAATAAGAGCATGACGAGTGCAAAGGCTTTCACGTTTGAAAGCGTTGCATAAAAATTGTTTTTCAAAAGTCCTTTCATATTCGTTCCCCCTTTACCAACAGCAGCATAATCTCATCAACGGAAACATGGTCGATCACAACGTCCTTGTACTTTCTCTGGGCGGCTTTTCCGTCCGAAACCAGCACATCCGTTTGAAAATCACGTTTCCGATAGGCCAGAATATCTTTCGGGTCCAAGGCAAGAAACTGACGTTCCCGGCAGCGCATAACCGCATAGTTATATACCAGTTCATCCTTGGATGCGGTCATAATGAGTCTGCCGTTATGAATAAAGGTGATGTAATCCGCTATCTTTTCCAGGTCGCTTGTGATATGGGACGATAACAAAATGGAGTGATTTTCCTCCTGCACAAATTCCAGGAAAACGTCCAGCATTTCATCACGCATAACGGGGTCCAAGCCGCTGGTCGCTTCGTCCAAAATCAATAATTGCGGGTGGTGCGAAAGTGCCGCGGCAACCGCCAGCTTCATTGTCATTCCTCTGGAATAGTGTTTGATCTTCTGCTCCGCGGGCAGGCGGAAGTCCTCTAAATACTTCTGAAACAGGGCGCTGTCCCATTGTGTATAAAGCCCCTCCATAACCTCGGATAACTGCTTTGCTGTCCAGTAGGCCGGGAAATTGCCGCCGTCATAGACAACGCCGATTTTTTCTCGCAGGCTCGTGTCTGCGTCCGACATTTCCTGTCCGAACAGCTTTACCGCGTTCCGCTGTCTTTTTTGATCGTGTTCAGAATACAGCCGATCGTCGTGGTTTTCCCGGCCCCGTTTTCTCCGACAAAACCTAAAATAGACCCATACGGCAGGGAAAAGGTCACATTTTCCAATGTGAAATTTGACTTTGGAAACGTCTTGGAAACCTGCTGTAATTCTAAGATATGTTCCATGCTACTCGTCCTCCTGATAGAATAAAGCCAGCAGCTCCGTTAATTTTTCAAGGGAGATATTGCTTGTCCGCCCGATCTCGGCGGCGGCTTGTAAATGTTCCTCCGCAAGGCGCTGCTGTTCTTCCTGATAAAATTCTTTGTTTTGTGCGGACACAAAGCTGCCTCTGCCGACGGTGGTCTCTATGAAACCGTCCCTTTGTAGATCTTCGTAGGCTTTTTGAACGGTAATGACGCTTACATGGATCGATTTTGCCAGCGCCCGCATGGAGGGAATTGCGGCCCCAGCCTGCAATTCCCCACTCATTATCATGGCCTTAATCTGTGACGTGATTTGCTCGTATATCGGCTTGTTGGCGTTATTACTGATGATGATTTCCATAACTCACCGCCTTCGATTTTAAATTGTACTTAATGTACAAGTACATTATAGCAACTGTGCGCTTAAAGTCAACCCTCAAAATAAAATAGCCGGAGGCAGGGGAGAGCCTGTTGACAAAGCGGTATGACAAGAGTATAATGCAAATTGACAGAAATAATTGTCAATAAGACAAAGATTGTTGTCATTTGGGGGTGCTGTATGATACTGCGAAATCGGCTGAGAGAGCGCAGGGCCGCACTGAATGTCAATCAACAGGAAATGGGACGCTTATGCGGCGTGTCAAGGCAGACGATCAGCCTGATCGAACGGGGCGATTATTCGCCGTCCGTCACCCTGGCCCTGACGATCGCCAAAGTATGCGGCGTCGCGGTAGAAGAGGTTTTCTATTTACAGGAAGAAAAAGAAAATGGATGAGGTCCGGAAAGCAAATCGCAAGGCAATGCCTGCGTTTATTCTCATTGTGGCCGTCAGCGCGATCGTTGGCGGCGGAATTGGTTTTCTCTCCGCAAAATATGGCGTGAATACGCTGGCGTCCGGCATCAAAGCCGCCGGGGCGTTCTTTGGAGCACGAATGGCTCCGTGGCTGATGCTGGCGGCGGCGATCATCGTGCCGGTGGTCTGTGTTCCGATCTATCGGAGTACAAAAAAGCGGCTCGCAGCATGGGATGGCGAGGACGAGGAAGCCTCCGATACGGTTGGTAAAAAGCTGTCCGTTATACTTTGGGTCACGAGCGCGGTCCTGATCCTTTCCTTTTTTCTTATTGCCGCTTCGTTTTCCGGCGGTTTTGCCGCCTTTGACAAGGAGGAAAACGCCCTGCCTTTTTTTGTCGGCATAGCGTCTTTCACTGGGATTATGATCGAGACGGTTATGATCCAGCAGAGATGCGTCGATACGGTCAAGAAAATGAATCCCGAAAAAACGGCGTCCGTCTATGATATGAAGTTCCAAAAGAAATGGCTGGATAGCTGAGACGAAGCCGAGAAGATCATGATCGGAAAGTGTGCGATCAAGGCTTACGTTGCCGCCAACACGGTTTATACGCTTCTTGCCGTTGTGCTTGCGATCAGCGTGCTGATCTTTGACACAGGGTTTCTGCCTTCCCTGGCTGTCTGCCTGATTTGGATCGTCAATCAGTCGGCCTATTGCAGGGAAGCAATCAAATATTCCAAGGCAGGAAATGCGAGCTTTTATTGATGAGCGGCTTGGAGGTCCGCTGACGGCCAGAAAAAGGGCATGTTGTAAAATGAAAAAGAGCAACGCGCGGGATGGCGGGTAAAAGCAAGCCGAAACGAACAAAAAGCGCCCGGAATGAGGAATGTTTCCACATGCCGGGCTGTTTTTGTGTTTGATTTCTTGATTTTGGACGTCAAAATGGACGCGCTGCAATTTCCTGTTTTGCAACGCGCCCTTGCTTTTATATACCTCAATAAAACGTGGCGACGGGTTCGGCCGGCGGTTCGGTCGGTTCGAGCTTTATCACGTTGAGCACGGGACCCTTTTTGCCGTAGGCCTTGTGCCATTTGACCGTGACCGCGGCGGTCAGGTCGACCCACTGGCCCTTGCTGAGCTCCGTGGCATGCGGCCAGCAGGCGGCCAGGCCGGTAAACTGGATATCGTTGGCGCAGCAGGTCATGAGCTGGCGGCCGAAGATGAAGCAGTCGTCCGCAAGCCGGGTGCTTTTCACGACCATGCCCTTGTAGTGCAGGGTCTTGCCGTTGTATTTGCGGAAATCCTCGGATAGATCGGAGTAGAACAGCGCGTAATCGCGGTCGCTGATGTCCACGACGGGTGCGTCGAGGTCGAAGGGGAGGGGGTCCTCGATCTCATCGTACTCGACCGTGCCGTCGGGCTTTTCATAGGCAATATCCGTGCGGCGGCTGACGGCACGGACGATCTTGTGGAATTCCATGCGGTCGATGCCGTCGCCGCAGCGGTTGAAGACCACCAGCTCGCAGGAACGCAGCTTGTCATAGACGAGCTGGCGCATGTTGGTGTTGTAGGAGAGAAAGGTGTTGGCGTCGCAGAAGAGATATTCCTGCGCGATGACCCAGTTTTCCGGCATCTGCTGGTAGAGCGTGTTGAGCTGCCACATGCCGTTGTACTCGACGATGACACGCTGGCATTTGTGCGCGTCAAGCAGCTTCTGCAGCGTGCCGGGCGTCAGGTCCTCCTCGTTTTCGATGGGCTCGATCCAGACATTGGCGCTGGCGAAGGCGGAAAGGTCAAGCTCCTCCACGCCCTCCTCGCAGAGCAGGATGAGCGTGCGCTCGCCATTGTTCACGCGGGCGTCCTCCATGGACTCCTGGATGAATTTGGTCTTGCCCGCTTCGAGAAAGCCGGTGAACAGATATACGGGGATCTCTCTCACAGTCCGAACAGCTCCTTTGCGGCCTCATCACGGAGATTCGCGCCGATGACGCAGACACGGCCGGCGATGTTGGCCGGACCGGTGCGGATGTCCTTCTCGCCGGGGGTGTAGTCGAAGTGGATCCATGTGCCGTCGGCGGCGGCGACATAGCCCTTGGCGCGGATGACGAAGCCGTACTTCGCTTCGTCGCCGAGCGCGGTCAGGATCGCATCGATCTCGTCCGCGGTGTACTTCTTTGCGGTTTCCGCTCCCCAGCTCTGGAACACCTCATCGGCGTCATGGCCGTGATGATGGTGATGATGGTGGTGCTCGTGCTCCTCATCGTGGTCATAATGGTGGTGCTCATGCTCATGCTCCTTATCGTGGTCATGATAGTGATGCTCGTGCTCCCCTTCATGCTCGTGGTCATGGTCATGGTCGTGGTGGTGATGGCAGCAGCACTCGGGATCATCGCATTCTTCGTCCCCGAAATGCTCCTTGAGAAGCGCGTCAAGCTCGGCGGAGATGGTGTTTTTCTGCTCGATAGCGTCGAGGATCTGACGGCCGGTGATAGCCTCCCAGTCGGTGGAGACGATGACGGCGCTGGGATTCTTTTCGCGCAGCAGCGCCTCCGTCTGGGCGATCTTCTCCTCGGTCATGCTGCCGGTGCGGGACAAGACGATGCAGTTGGCGGACTGGACTTGGTTATTGAAAAACTCGCCGAAGTTTTTCATATACATCTTGGCGCGGGAAGCGTCCACGACGGTGGTGAGGCCGCCGAGCTCGAGATCCTCGACGCCGGCGGTCTGCACGGCGGCGACGATCTCGGAGAGCTTGCCGACGCCCGAGGGTTCGATGATGATACGGTCGGGGTGGTACTGCTCAGTCACCATACGCAGGGCCTCGCGGAAGTCACCGGTGAGGCTGCAGCAGATGCAGCCGGAGTTCATTTCGTTGACGGTCACGCCGGCGTCCTGCAGGAAGCCGCCGTCAATGCCGATCTCGCCGTATTCATTCTCAATGAGGACAAGCTTTTCGCCTTGATAGCCCTCGGCGATGAGTTTTTTGATGAGAGTGGTCTTGCCGGCGCCGAGGAAGCCGGAGACGATGTCGATTCGGGTCATATCATTCGCCTTTCTAATGAAGAGTAATATTTTCTAACCACGTATTATACCACGTTTGCCCGGAAAAGAAAAGAAGCATTCCGTACAGGGGCGGAATTGTATGCGCGGCGGGAGCGGGAATTCGACTTTACAAAACAGTCCGCGGAATTTATAATAGGTCCATATTGCATACAAATATAGTTATCGATTATGCACATGATCGTTGACGCTTTCTGTCGCATTGCATATAGTTTCGTTGACGGACCTGCCATGGAGAAACGGCCGCGAACCTCGGGGTCCAATATAAATAAATTTTAATAAAATAATAAACGCTCCGGCCCTTGCAATTCCGGATGGAAATGCTATGCTAAAAAGCAGCGCGCCGGATGAAATAGCATTTCCCGGATGTGCGGCTTCTAATAATCGGATGTTGACAATAGGGGCGCATGCCCCGGGAGGAAAAAATGGCCAAATTGTCAAGACGACAGAAAATCCGCATTCGCTCCTATTTCCAGATGGCTCTGGTGCTGTTGGCGGTGCTTGCGGTTATCGGCGGGATTATTTTCCTGGTGGTGAGGGGAGCGAAAAGCATGACGGAAAGCGCGGCGGTCCGTGGGGAAGTTTCGGAGAACTTTGAACCGGCTGCGGCGGAACCGACGGCGGAGCCGACGCCCGAGCCTGCGCCGGAGCTGCCGGAGGTGGACCTGGACTCGTGGGAGCTGCGTCTTGTGCGGGCGGACAGTCCGCTGCCGGAGGATTTTGTCCCGGACCTGGCCGAGATCGAGCGGGGGGAGATGTTCGATTCCCGCGCGGTGATGCATCTGCAAAGGCTGATCGCGGATGCGCGCGAAGCCGGCTATACGGTGTATGTCTGCTCCGGCTACCGAGCCTATGAGACGCAGTCCTGGATCTGGTGGAACCATGTGGACGGGTACATGGCGGCGGGCATGACGCAGGAAGAGGCGGAGGCGGCGACGAAGCTCGCGGTGAATTACCCCGGCGGGAGCGAGCATCAGCTTGGCTTGGCGGCGGATATTCTGGAAGATGAAAACCAGGACATGGAGCCCTATATCGGCGGCTCGGGCCTGATGCTCTGGCTGGAGCAGCACTGTGCCGATTACGGCTTCATCATCCGCTATCCGGACGGCAAGACCGATATCACCGGCGTGGAATATGAGCCGTGGCATCTGCGGTATGTGGGCTCCTGCGCCCGGTATATCATGGAGAATGAGCTTTGTTTCGAAGAATTCCTCGCGCTGTATAACTGAGTACGCAAGCCCTGAAATAAACAATTTACAGAAAGGAAGAAGTATCATGAAGAAGCTCGCAAGACCTCTTGCCCTGCTGATGGCGCTGTGCTTTGCCCTGTCCCTGAGCGCCTTTGCCAGCAGCGACCCCAAGGGAGACGACGCCGTCTTTGCGCAGGTGGACGACACCCATTGGGCGGGAAGCGCCATCACCATCGAGTCCGTGGAGATTGCGGAGGAGTATGCCGGCTATGTGGACGCCACGCAGTTCGGCAACGTCACGCGGATCGTCTATGACGGCGGCGTGATCGACGTGGACAGCAGCCAATACGTGGCGATCCTGACCGTGGACGGCGTGCAGGTCGACCTGTATAACGCCGAGAATGTGAGCTATGAGGGCGATGTGGTCCTCACGCTCATTGAAAAGGCCAAGTCCGTAAACTCCGGCAACGCCAAGTTCGGCGACGACGCCGGCAGCCTCATCGGCGACTTCTTCTATGCCGCGGCGGCCTACTTTGACGCCGACGGCTATCGGGAGGAAAGCTCCGTGGTCGAGGCGCAGTACGGCGCGCAGGTCGATGACGGCACGGTTTCCGGGATGGACTTCGTGTCCATCGGCGACTATTTTTCCGGCGTGTATGTGACGGATACGGATGTGACGGTTTCGGATTCCACCTTTATCGGCGTCGGCAAGGGCGGCGATGATTTCACCGGCCAGGGCGCGATGCTCGTTGCGAGCGGCGAGGCGCAGGTCACCATTGCCGACAGCGTCTTTGTCACGCAGGGCGCTCTGCGCTCCGCGATATGGTCCGGCGGCAGCGCCTATGTCGAGGTCGTAAATACGGTCGTTCAGACCTATAACGACGAGGAGCTCGTACCCTACAGCACCGAGGACAACTTTGCGACGCCCATGATGCAGCAGGTGCCCTTTGCGCTGGGCCTCACCGGCAACATCCGCGCCACGCTGGACTGCGGCCAGGCGAGCATCCGCTTTGAGGACAGCCTGATCGCCTCGAACGGCTGGGCGGTCCTGTCCACCGACTCCGGAAACGGCACGCTCGATGCGACCGATACCGTGGCGGTCCTCGGCTATGTCGAGGAGGCGGCGGCCGACGGCGAGTACGATGAGATCCATACCGTGAACGGCGTTGACTACGGCATCCGCTATGGCCGTGTCGGCGAGGACTCCGGCTATATCGCCTACTGCGACGGCTTCAGCGACTACGCCCACGGCGGACGCTGGTTTGCCCCCGACTACCTCGTTATCATCACGGGCGGCACGGTCGCGCTGGACGCCTCCGATACCGGCCGCTTCTATGGCTGGTCCGACCGCATCGGCTTTATGAGCCATCAGACCAATGCCAACACGCTGCTCGATATCTCCGAGGCCGATTTCGAGATCACCGATACCTTCGCGGTCGTCAAGTCCAAGGGCGGCAACGGCGAGACCATCAGCCTCACCGATGTGGCCGTCGAGCTGACCGGCTCGAACCCCTGGGGCGGCAGCCTGCTGCAGGTCATTGATTCCGACGACCTTGGCGGCGGCCCGGGCGCCACGACCTTCACCGTGCCGTACAGCTCCTATGACGAGTATCTCGCGGCGGAAAATCGCGGCGAGGGCGGCGTCACCACGCTGAACATCACCGACTCCGAGCTCATCGGCAATATCTATGACAGCGTCGGCAGCCAGACCGGCTCCCAGACCGCGTTCAAGACCGACTGCATCGCGGTGAACCTCCAGAACGCGGCCCTTACCGGCGCCGTCAGCTCTGCCTACGCCGCACACTGCGACGAGAACGGAACGCTTCTGACCGGCACCATCACGGTCGATTCCTATAACCGCGAGGGCACCTATGACTATCTCGCGATCGGCCGCCTTATGCACTTTGCGGCTCCGACCGTAAACAATCCCGTGAGCATGACGATGACGGGATCGACCTGGAACTGCACGGGCCTGAGCTATCTTGCGTCCCTGACGGTGGACGATGCGAGCACGGTGAACGGCGACGTGTACCAGGACGGCCGGCTCATCGAGCTGACGGCTGGGACCTATGAAAATGTCGTGGTCGTACCCGCCGGCGCGGACTATGAAGCGGCGGTGGCCGAAGCCGTTTCCGCGATCGAAGCTGCGATCGCCGGCGGCATCGTTCCCGCCGACCGCTCCGAGCTTGTCGCGAACGTCGATATGGGCGCTGCCTCCGGCGAGGCCTCGTAAGCGCCAGCGAAATAAACAAAAGAAAGAAGTCCGGACGCCCGGACTTCTTTCTTTATTAAAGGGATTAACCATTTTTTACAAACGGGCCGGCATAATTTATTATGGCGTCTGCGTGGAGCTGGCCGTGACCGATACTACCCTGCGATCTTCATTTGACGCGATCCCCTATGAGGACTTCGTTGGCTGAGCTGAATCGTACATCGCAGATTTTATCCTGCCCGGAAGCGGCTGCATTCGGACGGTTTTTCCGAAAAATGAAAACAAATCTTTAACAATCCATGGAAATGTGCTATGATGATAAAAGAAAGACCTGCATGCCGCGCAAAGAAAGGGGAGCCTGTATGAAAAACGACCGTGACGTGGAAAAAATGGTTGCACAGATGGGCCTGAAGAAAGGGGCCCGGCGGGAGGTCATCCAGTACGGAAAGGGTCTTCTGGCGGGTATGCACATGGCTTATCGCTCCGTGGCGCAGAAAATGATCGCTGAGGGGCAGGAGGCGGCGGCTGTCCGCTGTCTGCTGGGCGGCCTTGTGGAGAAGACCGAGCTTGAGGAGATCCTCGGAGAAGTCGTCCGCTGAGAAAACAAAGGAGCCGGGAGGCCTTGTGCCTCCCGGCTTTTTGTATCCTTCGGCTCCGGGGAAGATAAACTTTTAACAAAATAAACAAAAAGAGGATTGTTAAAAAGTTATTTATTGTGCAAAAACAACAAAAAATATTGACAAGAGGGAAAACGTCTGTATAATAGAGGTAGACGCAAAAGAAAAAATTATGAATGCGTTTAGATTATTTAATATAAAGCCCAGAAGGAGGTTTTTACATGAATCGTTTAAAAGATAAGATCGCCGTCATTACCGGCGGTAATTCCGGCGTTGGCGCGGCAGCGGCAAAGCTGTTTGCCAGTGAAGGCGCGACGGTTGTCATCACGGCCAGAAGGGAGGCCGCGTTGGAGCAGGTCGCCAGGGAAATCGAAGAAGCGGGCGGTACGGTGCTTGCCGTCGCCACGGATATTTCCAAGCCCGAGGATCCTGAGAAACTGATGCAGACGGTCATGGAGCGTTTTGGCCGGATCGATATCCTGGTCAACAACGCCGGCGTCCTGGAAGCGGGCCTAAAGCCGATCGACCGCTTTTCGGACGAGGATCTGGACCGGATCGTGGAAACCAATCAAAAGGGTACGATGCGCTGCATGCGTGCCGCCAGCAAACGGATGCAGGCGGGCGCCAGCATCGTCAACGTGGCTTCCGTGGCCGGTGCGCTGGGCTGCGGCGGCGCCGTCTATGTGTCCTCCAAAGCGGCGGTCATCGGCGTTACAAAGCATACGGCCCTTCGTTTCCAGGCGCAGGGCATCCGCTGCAACGCGGTTTGCCCCGGAACCGTTGCGACGCCCATGACCGCCGCCCTGAAGCCGGAAATGCTGGATCAGGACATGATGGGCGCCATGGCGGCCCATTCCAATCTGCGTACACAGCCGTGCCAGCCGGAGGATATTGCCAATATTCTCCTGTTTTTGGCAAGCGATGAGTCCCGTTCTGTGACCGGCCAGATCCTTGTGACGGACTTTGGCTCCAATCTGTAAGGCCCGGGGCACAGACGACAATCAAAAAAGGACCGGAAGGGAAGTCCCTTCCGGTCTCTGCTGTCTATGCGGATATCACCGGCTCCGCTGCGCGGCCTCGACCACATGGGAGACCAGCACCGCCGTGGTCATTGCGCCGACGCCGCCGGGAACGGGCGTGATGGCGGCGGCTATGGACTCGGCCTCGTCAAACCGCACGTCGCCGCACATTTTGCCGGTCACTTCGTTGAAATGGATGCCCACGTCCACGACTACCTGGCCGGGGGCTATGTGCTCGCTGCCCAATAAGCCCATGCGGCCCACGGCGGCCACCAGGATATCCGCCTGGCGGGTCATGTCGGGAAGAGACGGTGTCTTTCCGTGGCAGATGGTGACGGTGGCGCCCTTAGCCATCAGGAGCATGGCCGCCGGACGGCCCACCACGAGGGAACGTCCTGCGATGACGGCATGCGCACCGGAAAGGGGTATGTCGTAGAAGTCGAGAAGCTCTGCCACGGCCTGGGCCGTGCAGGGGGCGAAGCCCTCGCCGCTGCCGGTGAAAACGCCGGCAAGGGAACCGTCCGTCACGCCGTCCACATCCTTTTCCGGGGCCAGCGCCCGGCGGGCGGCTTCGCCGTCCAAATGCTCCGGCAGGGGGCGCAGCAGCAAAATCCCGTGAACGCCGTCGTCCTGGTTCAGCGCGGCGAGCGTGTCCATGAGCCGTTCCTGGGTCACGTCCTCCGGCAGGGCAACGGAGCGGACTGCTACTCCTGCGGCGTCACAGCGTTTTTTCGCGCCCCTTTCGTAGGACAAATCGTCCGGACGTTCGCCCACGCGCAGAATAGCCAGGGTGGGGACGACGCCCGCTTTGCGCAGTTCGGCGGCGGCAGCGGCCGTTTTCTCGCTGAGCGCGGCGGCAGCCGGTGCGCCTTTCAGAAGCATTGCCATCAGCAGTACCTCCTGTAGATATCTTCGTAGACTTTTTCAGCTCGTTTCCAGTATTCGCCCACGAGCGCGTCCACTTCGCGGTTCAGCCTGTCCGCGTAGTCGCGGCGTTTCATGAGCTTGGTGTTCACCTTCACATTCATCGCAGCGCCATACATAGCGCCCCAACAGAGGACGGCGCCTGTGGCGGCGTCGGAGGCGACCATGACGGAGCCCTTCTCAGCAAATTTTTCGTGCAGCTCAATGGCTTCACAGCAAAGGCGCAGGATCTGCATCGGCGTGTCCGCCGCCCGGCGCAGGCAGGCCTCCAGAATGTCGTCCCGGTCGGGGGCGTCCTTCGGCAGGGCATAGGCCCGGCTGAGAGGCTCAAAAGCCGTGGCGTCCTCGTCCACGAGCCGGAGTAGCCTCCGGCTCAGCGCCTGCGCCTTTTCCGTCAGCTCGATCATCTCGGCCTCGAACTCGGCGTATTTCTTTTTTCCGATCGTGAGATTGCCCACCATCGCGCCCAGAGCGGCGCCCAGCGCCCCGGCCATGGCGGAGGCTCCGCCGCCGCCCGGAACGGCCTCTTTGGACGCCAGAAGGGCTGTAAATTGAGTCAGAGATTGGTCTTTCAGGTCCATTTCTTTGCTCCCAACTGCCATAATTATTATACAATATAATTATAACACGAAACGATCGGGAGGGAAACAGTTTTCAGTCACAGGGAGGTAATTTTCGGTTAGACAGCGCACCAGTCTGCCGATAGATGTGAACCGTCCGCTCATTTTTTTGATGCGCCTGTTTGTCAGCGTGAGTGGTAAATGGCTGTGGATAGTTTCTCCCTATAAGATGAAATCGTTTGTGGATATTTTAATTTATACTGAAATAGTTGCAAATACAGCGGGTTCATGGTAGAATTTAAACAAAAGATTTAGCCGACTAACCTGTGAAAAATTGTTACTTGTGCAAACGTCTTTTCTCTGGTATGATACTAATGAATGATACCGGCCAAAACCATTATTAAGTTGAAAAGAGGTACATAGAATGCAGATTCCGAGCTATGAGCTGACCGGAAAGGTCGCTGTTATCACCGGCTCCACCCGCGGCATCGGCCGCGCTATTGCCGTCGCCATGGGCAAGCTGGGTGCGAGCGTCGTCATCACCGGCCGTAAGCAGGAGGCCTGCGACAAGGCCGCCGCCGAGCTGGCTGCCGAGGGCATCCAGGCGCTGGGCGTCGCCTGTGAGGTCACCAAGGCGGAGGACCGCGAGACCCTGATCGCCAAGACCGTTGAGAAGTTCGGCCGCATTGACATCCTTGTGAACAACGCCGGTCTCGGCGGTCAGCCCAAGAAGATGATCGACATGGATGAGCAGTATTTCGACAACTACGTCGACGCGGACCTGAAGGGTCTGTATTTCATGAGCCAGCTTGCCGCCCGGCAGATGAAGGCGCAGGGCCGCGAGGGTGCGGAGAACCCCTACCGCATCATCAACCTCGCCTCCGCCGCCGGCATCAAGGCGCCGATCGGCGACACCGTGTACGGCTCCTGCAAGGCGGCCGTCGCCCATCTGACCCGCATCATGGCCAACGAGCTTGCCCGTTACGGCATCCTCTGCAACTCCGTCGCGCCCGGCTATGTCCTGACGGATATGACCAAGGACGTCATGGCCGACGAGAAGAACGTTGCGGCCGTCACCCGCATGATCTCCGTCCGCCGCTATGCGCAGCCGGAGGAGATCGCATCCGTCATCGCGTTTCTGGCCTCTCCCGCAGCCGGCTATGTCACCGGCGTCCTGATCCCTGTGGACGGCGGCATGACGATCAACTGATTTGTAAACGGCGGCCCGGTCTCCCGATCGGGCCATACCACCATAAATCAAACGATTTTTTCTAGGAGGAATTACCGATGCCCGAAAAGTATATCGGCACGTACGAGCAGTATAAGGCCCGTCTGCTCGCCATGAAGCCCAACGTATACCTGCACGGCAAGAAGGTCGACCGCTCCAACGGCAAGGAAGGCGCGGAGCGCGATCTGGCCGACTGGATCGTCGGCGGCACCTACGTCATGAAGCAGTGCTACGACACCGCCAATGATCCCCGCTATGCGGACGTCTGCCTCGCCGAGTCCAACATCCCCGGCATGGAAGGCGCGATCATCAACCGCTCCACGAATATCCACCACTCCCGTGAGGATCTGCTGAAGAAGCAGCTTATGACCCGCCTGATCTGCCACCGCGTCGGCGGCTGCATGCAGCGCTGCATGGGTTCCGACGCCCTGAATGCGCTGTACTCCGTCACCTATGACTGCGACGAGGCCTGCGGCACCGAGTATCATCAGCGCCTGCTGAAGTACATCGCCTACTGCCAGAAGAACGACCTCATCTGCAACTGCGCGCAGACCGACGTCAAGGGCTCCCGCAACCCCAAGTATAAGCGCGCTCATATGCAGCCCGACCCCGACCAGTTCTTCCATGTTGTGGAGAAGGATGTCGACGGCATCGGCCTCGACGGCCGGCCCTGCAAGGGCATCATCGTCCGCGGCGCGAAGATCTGCAACTCCTGCGCTCCCTATGTCGATGAGATCATCGCCCTGCCCACCAAGTTCATGAGCCCGGACGACTCCGATTACGCGGTGGCGTTCGCTCTGCCCGCCGACTGGCCCGGCATCAAGCTGATGGCTC
>CAYOSI010000044.1:0-17699 GCA_964406615.1 uncultured Oscillospiraceae bacterium | reverse complement strand
CCTACGGCGCGGCCTACACCCTGCAGGAGATCCTGACGGTGAAGTCCGACGACGTGACCGGCCGTGTCCGCACCTATGAGAGCATCGTCAAGGGCCACAACATCCCCGAGCCGGGTGTGCCGGAATCCTTCAAGGTCCTGGTCAAGGAGCTGCAGTCCCTTTGCCTGGACGTCCGTGTGCTGGATAAGAACGGCGAGGTCATTGAGCTCCGGGACGAGGATGAGGACGATTTCACGCCGACCTTCAGCTCGGTGGAGTACCGCTCCGACGACCAGGAGATCGAGTCGAGCGGCTATGCGATCGAGGATATCGACGAGAGCAAGCTGGAGCTTGACCTCGGCGGTGAGGACGATGAGTACACGGACGACGTGGATGACGGAGAGGAGGATTTCGAATAATGAGTTACGCTCCTTTTGAGGCGATCCAAATCGGTATTGCTTCCCCGGAAATGATCCTGGAATGGTCCTCCGGCGAGGTCAAGAAGCCGGAAACCATCAACTACCGCACCCTGAAGCCCGAGCGGGACGGTCTGTTCTGCGAGCGCATCTTCGGACCGACCAAGGACTGGGAGTGCCACTGCGGTAAGTATAAGAAAATTCGTTATAAGGGCAAGATCTGCGACCGCTGCGGCGTCGAGGTTACGAAATCCAAGGTCCGCCGCGAGCGTTTGGGCCACATCCAGCTCGCCACGCCGGTGAGCCATATCTGGTACTTCAAGGGCATCCCGTCCCGCATGGGCGTGCTGCTCGACCTCACCCCGCGCATTCTGGAAAAAGTCCTCTATTTCGGCGCGTATATCGTCACCGACCCGGGTTTCTCTCCGCTGCAGAAATGCCAGATCCTCACGGAGCGGGAATACCGCGACATGAAGGAAAAGTACGAGGACGACTTCGAGGCCGGCATGGGCGCCGAGGCGATCAAGAAGCTCCTTGCGGATATCGACTGCGACGCGCTGGCTGGGGAGCTGCATGAGCAGCTTCAGAACGCCACCGGCCAGAAGAAGGCCAAGATCGTCAAGCGCCTGGAGGTCGTCGAGGCCTTCCGCTCCTCCGGCAACCGCCCGGAGTGGATGATAATCGACGTGCTGCCCGTTATCCCGCCCGAGCTGCGCCCCATGGTCCAGTTGGACGGCGGCCGCTTTGCGACCTCGGACCTGAACGACCTCTATCGCCGTGTCATCAACCGCAACAACCGCCTGAAGCGCCTGATCGAGCTGAACGCGCCGGACATCATCGTCCGCAACGAGAAGCGCATGCTCCAGGAGGCGGTCGACGCCCTGATCGACAACGGCCGCCGCGGCCGTGCCGTCACCGGCGCCAACTCCCGCGCGCTGAAGAGCCTGTCCGATATGCTCAAGGGCAAGCAGGGCCGTTTCCGTCAGAACCTGCTCGGCAAGCGCGTCGACTACTCCGGCCGTTCCGTTATCGTTGTCGGCCCGGATCTGAAGCTGTACCAGTGCGGTGTTCCCAAGGAAATGGCGATCGAGCTGTTCCGCCCGTTCATCATGAAGAAGCTCGTGGAGGACGGCAGCGCGAGCAACATCAAGGCCGCCAAAAAGAAGGTCGACCGTCAGGAACCCGCCGTATGGGACGCGCTCGAGGTCGTCATCAAAGAGCACCCCGTCATGCTCAACCGTGCTCCTACGCTGCACCGTCTGGGCATTCAGGCGTTCGAGCCGGTGCTGGTGGAGGGCCGCGCCCTGCGGCTGCACCCGCTGGTCTGCACTGCGTTCAACGCCGACTTCGACGGCGACCAAATGGCCATCCACGTGCCTCTGTCCGCCGAGGCGCAGGCGGAGGCCCGCGTATTGATGCTCTCCGCCAACAACCTGCTCCGTCCGCAGGACGGCCAGCCGGTCACCGTTCCTACGCAGGACATGGTCCTCGGTTCTTACTACCTGACTATGATCCGCATCGGCAAAGCCGAGAAGGGTGCGGAGCGTCTGATCGTTGACGATCCCGGCGATACCGATCTCGAAGCCGGCGCTGTTGTGGACGGCGACGTGATCTATGCCAAGAACCTGGAGGCAAAGCGCAAGGCCACCTATAAGTCCCTGCTCTGCTACCGCGATTCCGCGGAGGCGATCATGGCCTATAACGAAGGCATCATCGGCCTGCATGCACCCGTCCGCGTCCGCTTTACCAAGACGATCGGCGGTGAGCTTCGCTCTGAGCTTGTGGATACCACGGTCGGCCGCATCATCTACAACGAGCCGATACCGCAGGATCTGGGCTTCGTGGATCGCAGCGACCCGGCCAACTACTTCCGGCAGGAGATCAGCTTCCAGGTCGATAAGAAGCTCCTCGGCAAGATCGTCCAGCGCTGCATCGACAAGCATGGCTTCACCATCGCTACCGAGGTCCTGGATAAGATCAAGGCGCTTGGCTATAAGTATTCCACCATCGGCGCGATCACCATCGCGATCTCCGACATGGTCGTCCCCGAAGCGAAAAAGCAGATCATCTCGGAGACAGAGACCGGCATCCTGCCCGAGATCGAGAAGTTCTACCGCCGCGGCAAGCTGACGAATGACGAGCGCTATCGTCTCGTCGTCGCCGAGTGGGAAAAGACCATCAACAAGGTCACGGCGGCCCTGCAGGAAAACCTCGATGAGTTCAACCCCATCTACATGATGGCAAACTCCGGCGCCCGCGGCTCCATGAACCAGATCCGTCAGCTTGCCGGCATGCGCGGCCTTGTCGCGAACACCGCCGGCAAGACGCTGGAGATCCCCATCAAGGCCAACTACCGCGAGGGCCTGACCGTCCTCGAATATTTCGTTTCAAGCCGAGGCGCCCGCAAGGGTCTGGCCGATACCGCCCTGCGTACGGCGGACTCCGGTTATCTGACCCGCCGTCTCGTCGACGTCTCCCAGGAGGTCATCATCCGTGAGCTCGACTGCGGCACGACCGCCGGCAACGACGCCCGCGTCGTCTTTGACAAGACGGTCCATGCGCGCGTGAGCTGGGACGCCCTGGAGGGCAAATTCGCGCCGCAGGATATCGTGAACGAGGCGACCGGCGAGCTCATCGTACCCCGGTACAAGGCGTTCAGCCCCGCCGACGTGGAGGCCCTCGAGGCCGCCGGCATCGAAGAGGTCGACGCTTCCTCCGCTGCGCAGACCTTTGGCGACAGCATCCGCGGCCGCTATCCCGCCAAGCCCATCACAAGCCCCAAGACCGGCGAGGTCTTGTTTGACACCGATCACATGCTGATGCCAGTGGATGCCCGTGTCCTGGAGGACAACGGCATCTTCTCCGTGAAGATCCGCTCCGTCATGTGCTGCGAGGCCAAGAGCGGCGTCTGCGCCAAGTGCTACGGCATGAACCTGGCCACCGGCAAGCCGGTCGATCCCGGTGAGGCGGTCGGCGTCATTGCCGCCCAGTCCATCGGCGAGCCGGGCACTCAGCTCACCATGCGCACGTTCCACACCGGCGGCGCCGCCGGCTCCGACGTTGAGGATATCACTCAGGGCCTTCCCCGTGTTGAGGAGCTGTTCGAGGCCCGCCGTCCCAAGCGCATGGCGGTTCTGGCCGATATATCCGGCACCGTGTCCATGGAGGATGCGAAGAAGAACATGGTCTGCGCGCTCACCATCACGAACGAAGCGCTGGGCGAGACGAAGGTTTATCAGATTCCGTACTCTTCCGGCATCATTGTGAAGGACGGCGACTATGTCCAGCAGGGCCAGGAGCTGACCCGAGGCGCCCTGAACCCGCACGACGTCCTGCGTACCCGCGGCGTCGACGACGACCGGTACGGCCGTCAGGGTGTCCGCAATTACCTCGTTCAGGAGGTCGAGAAGGTCTACCGCCAGCAGGGCGTTGATATCAACAACAAGCATATCGAGGTCATTGCCCGCCAGATGCTCCGAAAGGTCCGCGTGGAGGACCCCGGCAGCACCTCGCTGCTCTCCGGTTCCGTGGTGGACATTGTTGAGCTCAAAACCGCGAATGAGGCCATCCAGGCCCGGATCAATGCGGGCGAGGAGGGACTGAAGCCGGCTGCCTATACGCAGATCCTCATGGGTATCACCAAGGCGTCCCTTGCGACGGAGAGCTTCCTGTCCGCCGCATCCTTCCAGGAGACGACCCGCGTCCTCACCGACGCCGCCATCAAGGGCAAGGTCGACCACCTGGTTGGTCTGAAGGAGAACGTCATCATCGGCAAGCTCATCCCGGCAGGCTCCGGTTTGTCCATGTACCGCTCCGTGGACGTCGAGACGGACGACGAGATCGCCTCCGAGGCGGAGGAGTACGTCGACCTGTCCGCCCTTGTGGGCCGCTCCAACGCGTTGTAAAAACCGCAAAACCCATGAAATGGTCCCCCCGCACCGGCGGAGGGGCCATTTTCGGAAAAAGAGAGATAATATCAAGGAATTTTTGTTGACATTGCCAGGTTTTTCTGATAAAATCCTAATTTGCGTGATAGCGTAAATTTTTGAGGAAAGGAGGAAAAATCATGCCTACTTTTAACCAGCTTGTCCGCAAGGGCCGTCAGAAGGTGACTTACAAGTCCGCCTCCCCCGCCATGCAGAAGGGCCTGAACACGCTCAAGAACAAGGAGACCAATCTGTCCAGCCCCCAGAAGCGCGGCGTCTGCACCGCTGTGCGTACCTCTACCCCGAAGAAGCCGAACTCCGCGCTCCGTAAGATCGCCCGTGTTCGCCTGACCAACGGCTACGAGGTCACCGCCTATATCCCCGGCATCGGCCACAACCTGCAGGAGCACAGCGTCGTCATGATCCGCGGCGGCCGTGTCAAGGACCTCCCCGGCGTTCGTTACCACATCATCCGTGGTACTCTTGATACCCAGGGTGTCGACGGTCGTCGTCAGGGCCGCTCCAAATACGGCGCCAAGCGTCCCAAGAAGTAATGCAGTACCCCAACAGCGTCCCTGTTGGTTTCATATATAATATGGAACGGACTCAGGGCGCAAACGGAAGTCGAAAGACACTTTCGAGTACCCGTGAATTCATTCTTATGAAGGAGGGAAGAAAAAGTGCCCAGAAGAGGTAACGTTCCCAAAAGAGAAATCTTGCCGGATCCTGTGTACAATTCGGTTCTGGTGACGAAGCTCGTCAACCAGATCATGCTGGACGGCAAGAAGGGCGTCGCTCAGAAGGTCGTTTATTCTGCCTTTGATATTATCAAGGATAAGACCGGAAAGGACCCCATGGAGGCCTATACGGAGGCCCTCAACAACATTATGCCCAGCCTTGAGGTCAAGGCCCGCCGCGTGGGCGGCGCCACCTATCAGGTGCCCATCGAGGTTCGTCCCGCCCGCCGTCAGACCCTCGGTCTGCGCTGGCTGGTGAGCTATGCCCGCAAGCGCGGTGAAAAGACGATGAAGGAGCGGCTGGCAGGCGAGATCATGGACGCCTGCAACAACACCGGCTCCGCTGTGAAGAAGCGCGAGGATACTCACAAGATGGCTGAGTCCAACAAGGCCTTCGCGCACTTCCGCTATTAATTGCAGGCAGGTCGACAGCAATGCCGAGAGAATACCCGCTTGAAAAAACCCGTAATATCGGCATCATGGCCCATATTGACGCGGGCAAGACCACCACGACCGAACGCATCCTGTTCTACACCGGCGTAAACTACAAGATCGGCGAGACCCATGAGGGCAACGCCACCATGGACTGGATGGAGCAGGAGCAGGAGCGCGGCATCACCATCACAAGCGCCGCTACCACCTGTCATTGGCGTGACCACCGCATCAATATCATCGACACCCCGGGCCATGTGGACTTCACCGTTGAGGTGGAGCGCTCCCTTCGCGTGCTGGACGGCTCCGTGACCGTTCTCTGCGCCAAGGGCGGCGTCGAACCCCAGACGGAGACCGTCTGGCGTCAGGCCGATAACTATAATGTCCCCCGCATGATCTACATCAACAAGATGGACATCATGGGCGCGGACTTCTTCAATGTCCTCAAGATGATCGACGAGCGTCTGAAGTGCAACGCCGTCCCCATCCAGCTTCCGATCGGCAAGGAGGGGGACTTCCGCGGGATCATTGATCTGATTGATATGAAGGCGGACGTGTACTACGACGAGCTCGGCAAGGACATGCGTGTCGAGGATATCCCCGAAGACATGTGGGATATGGCGATGGAGTACCACAACCGCCTGATGGACGCCGCGGCGGAGTTCAGCGACGATCTTATGATGGCCGTTATGGAGAGCATCGAGACCGGCGAGCCCATTGACGAGGACCTCGTCAAGCAGGCCATCCGTGCCGGCACCGTCGCGGGCAAATTCGTGCCCATCACCTGCGGCACCAGCTATCGCAACAAAGGCGTCCAGAAGCTGCTGGACGCGATCGTGGATTATCTGCCCTCTCCGCTGGACATCCCGGCCGTCAAGGGCACGGACCCCAAGACCGACGAGGAGCTTGAGCGCAAGCCCTCGGATGACGAGCCGTTCTCCGCTCTGGCCTTCAAGATCATGACCGACCCGTTCGTCGGCAAGCTGACGTTTGCCCGTGTCTATTCCGGCATGATGACCTCCGGCTCCACGGTCATGAACTCCACCAAGGGCAAGCGTGAGCGTCTGGCCCGCATCGTTCTGATGCATGCGAACCATCGCCAGGACCTCGATACCGTCTATTGCGGCGATATCGTCGCGCTGGTCGGTCTGAAAAACACCACCACTGGCGATACTCTTTGTGACGAAAAGAACCAGATCGTTCTCGAGTCCATGGAGTTCCCCGAGCCGGTTATCCGCGTTGCCATCGAGCCTAAGACCAAGGCCGGTCAGGACAAGATGACCATCGCGCTGGCAAAGCTCGCGGAGGAGGACCCCACCTTCAAGGCGTATACCGACGAGGAAACCGGTCAGACCATCATCGCCGGCATGGGCGAGCTCCATCTGGAGATCATCGTCGACCGCCTGCTGCGCGAGTTCCGCGTCGAGGCCAATGTCGGCAAGCCCCAGGTTTCCTACAAGGAGACCATCACGAAGCCCGCCACCGTCGACATGCGCTACAGCCGTCAGACCGGCGGTAAGGGCCAGTTTGCTCAGGTCAAGCTCATGATCGAGCCCAACGAGAGCGGCAAGGGCTACGAGTTCATCAACGCCGTCACCGGCGGCGCGATCCCCAAGGAGTATATCCCCTCCGTCGATGCCGGTATTCAGGGCGCGATGGAATCCGGCATCGTGGCCGGTTATCCCGTCGTGGACGTCAAGTGCACGGTCCTGGACGGCCAGTTCCACGAGGTCGACTCCTCGGAGATGGCGTTCAAGATCTGCGGCAGCATGGCGTTCAAGGAGGCCTGCTCCAAGGCCGGCGCGACGCTGCTCGAGCCGATCATGAAGGTCGTCGTCACCACGCCCGAGGAGTATATGGGCGACGTCATCGGCGACATGAACTCCCGCCGCGGCCAGATCTCCGGTCAGGAGTTCCGCAACGGCGTTGTGGTCATCGAGGGTAACGTCCCTCTGTCCACCATGTTCGGCTACGCCACCGATCTCCGCAGCCGCACGCAGGGCCGTGCCAACTACAGCATGGAGCCCAGCCACTATGTTGAGCTGCCCGCCAACCTGCGCGAGAAGCTCGTTTCCGGGCGCAGCAAGTAAAATACCTGTTGCAAAACTGCGCTGAATCCTGTATAATTTCAGCACTGGATTAAAACGTATATTATTTTCTATTTACTAGGAGGAAATTTGCAATGGCAAAGCAGATGTTCAACCGCACCAAGCCCCACGTAAACATCGGCACGATCGGCCACATCGACCACGGCAAGACCACCCTGACCGCCGCGATCACGAAGGTCCTCGCCCTGCGCGACCCCGAGGCCGCCGACTTCACCGACTACGCTTCCATCGATAAGGCTCCCGAGGAGCGCGAGCGTGGTATCACCATCAACACCGCTCACGTTGAGTATCAGACCGAGAAGCGTCACTATGCTCACGTTGACTGCCCGGGCCACGCTGACTATATCAAGAACATGATTACCGGCGCCGCGCAGATGGACGGCGCCATTCTGGTCATCGCCGCTTCCGACGGCCCCATGGCTCAGACCCGCGAGCACCTGCTGCTTGCCCGTCAGGTCAACGTTCCTTCCATCCTGGTGTTCCTGAACAAGTGCGACCAGGTCGACGACCCCGAGCTGCTTGAGCTCGTCGAGATGGAAGTCCGCGAGATGCTCGATTCCTACGGCTTCCCCGGCGATGATACCCCCATCATCCAGGGTTCCGCTCTGAACGCTCTTGTTTCCGAGTCCACCGACCCCAACGCTCCCGAGTATGAGTGCATCTGGAACCTTATGAACGCGGTCGACGAGTGGATTCCCACTCCCGAGCGTGCAGCGGATAAGCCCTTCCTGATGCCCATCGAGGACGTGTTCACCATCTCCGGCCGCGGCACTGTCGTTACCGGTCGTGTCGAGCGTGGTCAGGTCAAGGTCGGCGACAAGGTTGAAATCGTCGGCATCCGTGAGACCCAGGAGACCACCGTCACCGGCACCGAGATGTTCCACAAGATGCTCGAGTATGCCGAGGCTGGCGACAACGTCGGCTGCCTGCTCCGCGGCATTGACAAGAAGTCCGTTGTCCGCGGCCAGGTCCTGGCGGCTCCCAAGTCCATTCATCCCCTGACCAAGTTCACGGGCCAGGTGTACGTTCTGTCCAAGGATGAGGGCGGCCGTCACACCCCGTTCTTCAACAACTATCGCCCCCAGTTCTATTTCCGCACCACCGACGTGACCGGCGTCATCACCCTGCCCGAGGGCGTTGAGATGTGCATGCCCGGCGATAACGTCGATATGAACGTTGAGCTGATTACCCCGATCGCTATCGAGGAGGGCCTCCGCTTCGCTATCCGCGAGGGCGGCCGTACTGTTGGCTCCGGTGTTGTCATCGCCATCAACGAGTAATTTCTGCTATCGTAAAAAGAACCCGCAGCCATGCTGCGGGTTCTTTTCATCATTTGAGACCGATCATGAATCCGTTCAAATTGGTGGAGTGGATGTCTCCGCCGATCACACGGTTCCGGTACAGATACAGATTCGCGATCACGGTCTGGCTCTCATCCGGATAATTGACGACCGAATACGTGTACAGGACGCAGTCCCGTCCGGCGTAGTCCGACAGGTCATAGCCCTGCTGGAGCTGCAGCGCGTTGTAGTCCTCGTAGACCGGACTGAACACCTCCGGGATGTGGATGATCTGTTCCTCCTCGGTCTCGGGGTCCACGTCCCAGCCGCATTGGCGCAAAAACTGCACGCGATCCTGTGTCTCGGCCAGCCTCTCTCTGTCGGTGTCTCCAAATCCGCAGGAGCGCCCCAGCAAAAGCAGAAGCGCCAGCAGGATGAACGCACCGACGGTGATGAGACAGGTGCGTGTCTTTGGTGCGATAACTCGTTTCTTCATGGTAAAATCTATTCCGTTGTACAGGGAGGTATGTATGAAGCCGGAGCGTTTGGACAAAATTTTGTGCGGCACAGGCCTGTTTACCCGGTCCGAAGCGAGAAAATGGATCACGTCGGGCCTCGTGACCGTCGACGGCGCGGTTGTGCGCAAGCCGGAGGAGAGGTTCTCCCGCGCGGCGGCGATTACCGCGAAAGGGGAACCGATCGACGGCGCGGAATTTGTGTATTATATGCTGAATAAGCCCGCCGGGTATGTCAGCGCCTCCAAGCCGGAAGGGAAGTACCCACCGGTCACATCGCTTCTGCCGGAGCATCTTCAAAAACGGGGCGTTCAGTGCGTCGGAAGGCTGGATGCGGACGTCACGGGCCTTTTGCTTCTGACGGATGACGGCGCATTCGCTCACCGTGTGACCGCGCCGCGGTCGGAAATAGCCAAGGTGTACGCGGTGCGGGTGGACAGTCCTCTGTCCGAGGAGGATGCCGCCGCGCTGGCGGCAGGGACGGAGCTGCAAAGCGGGGTAAAATACCGCCCGGCCGGCCTGCGCGTTCAAAGCGGTGATCCCTGCCGTGCTCTGATCGAGGTGACGGAGGGGAAGTACCACGAGGTAAAAAACCTCATGGCGGTCCGCGGAAAAAAGGTCCTTTCCCTGTCCCGTGTCTCCATCGGCGCTCTTGCGCTTGACGAGGCGTTAGAGCCGGGCTGCTTTCGGGCGCTGAGCGCGGAGGAAGCAGCGCGGGTGTTTCTTTAAAACTGTTTAAGCAAGATACGTGTTTTTTGTGCAAGTTGAGGATAAAATTGACGAAGTTATTAAATAATTTACAGTTTTCGATGTGTTTTCTATTGCAAAATGACAAGGAATGTTCTAAAATGAAACCATATAAAAAGTGGGAGTGATATTTATGTCGAGCCGTATTTTCCAAAGCGTTATCCTCCAGATGAAGGATGCGACCAAGCGCTGCTTTGGCGTGACCGACGACCAGGGAAACGTGATCGCCTCCAGCGACCTTTCCATGATGGGGTACACCATCAGCGAGATCGCGTCCAATGTGGCGGATATGGGCGTGGAGCTGTTCACGGCCGGCAGCCGCACCTGCCGGGCGCTGGGAGACGGCGGCCGCGGCGCGTATGTTGTGTTTGTCGATGGGACGGATGAGCTGGCGCGCAGCGTGTGCATCCTGGCGGCCGTGGCGCTGGGAGAGGCAAAGTCCGGCTACGACGATAAGCATAATACGGCGACCTTTGTTAAGAACATCATTTCCGACAACATCCTGCCGGGCGATGTCTACGTCCGGGCGAAGGAGCTGCATTTCTCCGCAGAGACGCCCCGCGGCGTGTTTATTGTTCGCCAGGAGGACGGGGCGGAGGTCATGGTCATGGAATACCTCCAGAACCTCTATCCCGCGCGTGACAAGGATTTCGTCCTGTCCATGAGCGAGACCGACGTCGTAGTCATCCGGGAGCTTTCGGCAGAGTTCGCTTCCGATGAGCTGGAGCACACGGCGGAGCAGATCCAGACGAACCTTGAGAAGGATCTCGGCGTCAAGTGCGTTGTGGGTATCGGCTCTCCCGTCATGCACCTGCGCGAGCTTGCCGACCGCTATAAGGAGGCGCAGACGGCGATCGAGGTCGGAAAGGTTTTTGATACCGAGAAGACCGTCGTCAGCTATGAGAGCCTCGGCATTGGCCGCATCATCTACCAGCTTCCGACGACCCTGTGCGAGATGTTCCTCGCGGAGGTTTTCAAAAAAAATCCAATCGAGTCCCTCGATCAGGAAACGCTGTACACCATCAATAAGTTCTTTGAGAATAACCTCAACGTGTCGGAGACCAGCCGCAAGCTGTTTGTGCATAGAAATACGCTGGTCTACCGCTTGGAGAAGATCAAAAAACTCACGGGGCTCGACCTGCGCGAGTTCGACCATGCCATCGTTTTTAAAGTGGCGCTCATGGTCAAGCGCTATTTGGATACCCAGAATGTCCGCTACTAAAATGTAATGATTTGTAAACAACCCCGCTGAAAGTTGACAAAAACGATATTTTTTGTTACAATTTCCAGCGGGGTTTTTATATGATTCCGTTTTTGATACTTTCCAACGCGGAGGCTGTATATGGTTCGATTTGAAAACGTCTCGATGGTGTACCCCGGCGGGGATCAGAAGGCCATCGACGATATGAGTTTTTCCATCGAGGACGGTGAATTTGTCTTTCTGGTCGGCCCGTCCGGCAGTGGGAAAACCTCCGTTATCAAGCTGGTAACGGGCGAGGTTTCCGCCAACGCCGGGGAGCTTATGGTGAACGGCTTTGACCTGCGCCATATGCGCCGGGGCCGGCTGCCCGCGCTACGCCGCACGATCGGCGTCATCTTTCAGGATTTCCGCCTGATCGAGGACAAGACGGTCTATGAAAACGTGGCGTTTGCCATGCACGTTGTCGGCGCGACGAAGAAGGAGATCCGCCGCCGCGTACCGTATGTGCTGGAGCTGGTCGGTCTGACCGGCCGCGAGAAGCGCTTTCCGCGGGAGATCTCCGGCGGCGAACAGCAGCGCGTGGCGGTGGCGCGGGCGATCGTGAACAGTCCGCAGCTTCTCATTGCGGACGAGCCGACCGGAAACCTCGATCCGGCCCGCAGTCTGGAGCTCATGCTCCTCATGGACCGCATTAACGAGATGGGCACGACGGTCCTCGTGGTGACGCATGAAAAGGAGCTCGTGAACTCCTTCTCTAAGCGTGTCGTCGCGATCGAGGACGGACGGGTGATTTCCGACGGAATGGATGGGTACTACTACAGCTATGAAATCGAGTAAGATCGGATACCTCATAAAAGAGGGCCTGAAAAGCATAACGACCCACGGCTTTATGTCCTTCGCGACCGTTACGATCGTCATCGCGTGTCTTGTCATCATGGGCAGCTTCGCGCTCATTGCGGCCAATATCTCCGACATGCTCGACGAGCTGGAGTCGAACAACGAGGTCGTTGCCTATGTGGAGGAGACGCTCACCGAGGAGGAGGCCCGCGCCCTGCAGGACGACATCGAGTACGTCGGAAATGTCAGCACGGCCGAGTTCGTCACCCGCGAGCAGGCCATGGAGGAGTTCGCCTCCCAGTATGACGACGAGACGCTGTTTCAGGACGTGGACTCGACGGTGTTCCGTGACCGCTATGTCATCTACCTGGACGACATCGGGCTCATGGAGCAGACCCAGCAGGAGCTGAGCCGCATCAACGGCATCGCGAAGGTGAACGCCTACCTCGAGGTGGCGGAGGGCTTTGTTACGGTGCGGAACGTCGTATCCGCGGTGTCGCTTATTCTGATCGTGGTGCTGGTGGTGGTGTCGGTGTTCATCATGGCCAACACGATCAAGCTTGCTACATACAGCCGCCGCGAGGAGATCGCCATCATGAAGATGGTAGGCGCGTCCAACGGCTTCATTCGCTTCCCGTTCATCGTGGAAGGCCTTGTGCTGGGCGTTTTGGGCGGCGCTCTGGGCTATCTTCTGGAGTGGGGCATCTATGACATCGTCGCCAACCGTGTCATGACGGGCCTCATGGGCAATCTCATCAATGTCATTCCCTTTGACAGCGTGAAGATGCTTGTTCTTGCGATTTATCTCGGCGTCGGCATCGTCGTGGGCGCCTTCGGCAGTTCCATTGCCATTCGCAACTATCTGCGGGTATAAGGAGGGTCTTATGAAGAAACGGAAGCTATTTATTCAGATTACCTGCGCGATCATGGCGCTGCTGCTGATATTGGGACTTCTGTCCTCGGTCATCGGCGCGAGCGCCTATGCCGCGTCGAGCAGCTCTATCCAGGCGGAGATCGACGAGCTCAACAGCCAGAAGGACGATATCCAGGCGCGCATGGATGAGATCCAGGCGGAGATCGACAGCCTTGATTATGAGAAGGCGAATGTGCTGGAGAAGAAACGGATCCTGGATGAGAAAAACACGCTGGCGCAGCAGGAGCTGGACGTGATTCAGGAGCAGATCGACATTATCGACGGTCTGGTGACGAATATGCAGGCGGACCTTGACGCCGCGCAGGCGGAAGAGGATTATCAGAGGGAACGCTGGCTCACCCGCCTTCGTGCCATGGAGGAGGGCTCCACGCTCAGCTATATGGAGGTCGTCTTTGAGGCGACCAGCTTCTCGGACCTGCTGACCCGCCTGGACCTTGTCAACGAGGTCATGGCCTACGACGAGGCGCTGGAAGCGGACTATATCGCCGCGCGTGAGAATGTGGAGGTCCTGGAAGCGGACGCCGAGGAGCTTTTCGCGCAGAACGAGGCGAACCGGGCCGAGCTTGAGGAGAAAAAGGCGCAGCTTGAAGCGGATATCGACGCCGCGACCGAGCTGATCATCGAAATGGAAAACGATATTGAGGCGTATAACCTGGCCCTGGAAGAGGAAAAAGCGACGCAGGAAGAGGTCGAGGCGCTGATCGTTGAGAAGGAAGCGGAGCTGGAAGCCGCCAAGGCCGCGGAGGAAGCGGCCCGTGCGGCCGCTGCCGCTGCTGCGGCTGCTGCGGCGGGCGGAAGCACGACCACGACGACCACCACGACGACCACTGTGACGACCGGCGGCAGCTCGTCGTCCGGCACCTGGATGATGTGGCCGAGCTATACGACCTATCTCACCTCGCCCTATGGCTACCGCGTGAACCCGGTTTCCGGCATCTACAAGCTGCATGCCGGCTGTGATATCGGCGCGTCCTACGGTACGTCCATCTACGCCGCGGCAGGCGGCACGGTCATTCTGGCCGGCTGGAACGGCGGCTACGGCAACTGCGTCATGATAAATCATGGCAACGGCTACACGACGCTGTATGCGCATATGTCCTCGATCGCGGTGTCGTCGGGTCAGACCGTGAGCATGGGGCAGACCATCGGCTATGTCGGCTCTACCGGCAACTCTACCGGCCCGCATCTGCACTTTGAGGTCCGTTCCAGCTCTTCCGGCGGTACGATCGACCCGATGAACTTCTCGTATTTTTGATCCGCATACCGACCCGGGCGGCTTCGGCCGCCCGTTTTTTTAAGGGGCTCTGATTTTGAAAAGGTTCTTTGCAAAAAATGGAAATTGTGCGGCTGCCGGTGTTCTGATCGGCATGCTGGTGTCGTTTGCCGCGGCGCTGTTTTTGTTCCACGGCTTTGCCGGCCTTCGCGGGGCGATGAAGCTCTCGGCGGCGCTGTGGATCTTCGACCGGGATTTCGTGACCGATTATGATACGGAGTCCGTGATCGACGGCGCCCTGGCGGGCGCGGTGAGCAGTCTTGACGACCGCTGGAGCTATTACATGACCGCCGAGGAATATGAGGACTATCAGGATTATTCCGCCAACCGCTACCAGGGGATCGGCGTGACGATCCAAAAGGACGAGGATACCGGCGGATTCCGGATCGTCACCGTCAATCGCGACAGCCCGGCCGCGCAGGCGGGCATCGCCGCAGGGGACCTCATCCTCGCGGTGGATGGCGAGAGCACGGAGGAAATGGAGACGATCGACCTGCGCACCCGTGTGCAGGAGGCGTTCGGCCGGACGGTCCTGCTGCGCATCCGGCATGAGGACGGCGGGGAGGAGGAGCTTTCCGTGTCGTGCGAGGAGATCTACAGCTCGCCGGTAACGTATGCCCTGCTGGCGGAGAACGTGGGGTATGTCCGCATCGCCAATTTCCGGGAGGGGTCCTCGGCGGACGCCATCGCGGCGATCGAGGAGCTGATCTCGGAGGGGGCGCAGAGCCTTCTGTTCGACGTCCGCAGCGACCCCGGCGGACAGCTCACGGAGCTGGTGGCGCTGCTTGATTACCTGCTGCCGGAGGGGGATATCTTCATCCGCACCGACAAGCAGGGGCGGGAGACGGTCGAGGTGTCCGATGCGTCCTGCGTGGACATGCCGATGGCTGTGCTCGTAAACGGCGACAGCTATTCGGCGGCGGAGTTTTTTGCGGCGGCCCTGCGCGAGTACGGCTGGGCCACGGTGGTCGGAGAGCCGACGACGGGCAAGGCCCGCAGTCAGGTCACGGTCGCCCTGGCAGACGGCAGCGCCGTGCATCTGTCCAAGTATGCCTACCTCACGCCGAACCGCGTGGACCTGTATGAGGCGGGCGGCATCGTGCCGGATGTGGAGGCGGCGCTGAGCGAGGAGGAGCGCAGCGTCTTCGATACGGGCTGGCTGGAGCCGGAGGACGATCCGCAGATTCAGGCGGCGATCGACATTCTCGCTTCTTGACAGACTGCGGCGGGGTATTTATAATATATTAGTTAAATTGGAAAAATACAGCGGAGGTACGATCATGGCTGAAAAATATAAGATGAGCCGGGAACGGTATGAGGAGATCGCGAAGGAGCTCGAGTATCTTCAGACCGTTCGTGAAAAGGAAGTCGCCGAGCAGATCAAGGAAGCCCGCAGCTACGGCGACCTTTCGGAAAACAGCGAGTACGACGAGGCGAAAAACGAGCAGGGCAAGCTCTATTCCAAGATCGCCGAGCTGAAAAACCAGTTGGAGAACGCGGAGATCGTTGAAAAGACCGGCCGCAGCGGCTCCATCGGCATCGGCAGCAAGGTCCGGATCCTCGACCTGGAGTACAACGAGGAAGAGGAGTACCAGATCGTCGGCAGCCAGGAGTCCAACCCCGTGCTCGGCCGCATCTCGGACGACTCGCCCATCGGCCGCGGCCTGATCGGGCACCGCACCGGCGACACGATCACGATCGAGGCCCCCGCCGGCGATCTGCAGTACAAGATCCTCAAGGTCAGCTATTGATTCGACGATAGGAGAGAGAAGAATGCCGAGATACGCGGAAGGGTATCGGGCGGAGCCGGCCGGCCTGTCCGATGAGATGCGTGTCCGCCGCGAGAAGCTGTTCCGGCTTCAGGACGAGGGACACGACCCCTATGAGATCACAAAGTTCGAGCGGGACCATTATTCCGCCGGGATCAAGGAAAACTACGACGAGCTGGAGAACCAAACCGTCCGCGTCGCCGGCCGCATCATGGCCAAGCGCGTGCAGGGCAAGGCCGGATTCATGGACCTTATGGACGATCAGGGCCGCATCCAGCTATATGTCAGCATCAACGAGCTCGGCGCCGAGACCATGGCGCAGGTAAAGACCTGGGACGTGGGCGACATCGTCGGCGCGGAGGGCTATGTGTTCAAGACCCGCACGGAGGCGATCTCCGTGCATGTCCGGAAGATAGAGCTGCTGTCGAAGAGCCTGCGTCCGCTGCCGGAGAAATTCCACGGCCTCACGGATACGGACCAGCGCTATCGCCGCCGCTATGTCGACCTCATCATGAACGCCGAGGTCAAGGACACCTTCTACAAGCGCAGCCGGATCCTGCGCGAGATCCGCGCGTTCCTTGACGAGAGGGGCTTTCTCGAGGTCGATACGCCGATCCTGACGCCGTTTGAGATCGGCGCCTCGGCGCGGCCGTTCTTCACGCACCACAACACTCTCGACATGGATATGGTCCTGCGCATCGAGACGGAGCTTTATCTGAAGCGTCTGATCGTCGGCGGGATGGAGCGTGTCTATGAGGTCGGCCGTATCTTCCGCAACGAGGGGATGGACACGAAGCACAACCCCGAGTTTACGACGGTCGAGCTCTACCAGGCCTACACCGATTTCCGCGGCATTATGGATCTTGTCGAGGAGATGATGAAGCGCGTGGCGCAGGCGGTCTGCGGCAGTCTGGTCGTGCCGTACCAGGGGCAGGAGATCGACCTCGGAAGCTGGCAGCGCCTGACGATGGTCGAGGCGGTCAGGAAATATGCCGGCGTCGATTACAACGACTGGAAAAACGACGAGGACGCCGTCGCCGCGGCCAAGGCGCATCATGTCGAGCTGCCCGAGCAGCCGACCCGCGGGGCGATCCTCGCGGAATTCTTCGATGCGTTCGTCGAGGAGAAGCTTATCCAGCCCACATTCATCTACGATTACCCCGTGGAGATCAGCCCGCTTGCCAAGCGCAAGCCGGAGGACCCCGCGTTCACCGAGCGGTTTGAATATTTCATAAACGCCACCGAGTTCGGCAACGCCTTTACGGAGCTGAACGACCCGATCGACCAGCGCCTGCGCTTCGAGGCGCAGGTCGCGGCCCGTCAGGCGCTTGACCCGGACTGCAGGGCGCAGGTGGATTACGACTATGTCGAGGCGCTTGAGTACGGCATGCCGCCCACGGGCGGGCTCGGCTTTGGCCTGGACCGTCTGGTCATGCTGCTGACGGACTCCGCCTCCATCCGCGACGTGCTGCTTTTCCCGACAATGAAGTCCATCGACCAAAAAAGCCAGTAAAATCAAGGCTTTTCGGCATCCAAGTCTCAAGT
>CAYOSI010000043.1:0-17975 GCA_964406615.1 uncultured Oscillospiraceae bacterium | reverse complement strand
ACTGGCGACAGCCCGCCGCTGTAAACTCTATCCGGAGCAACACCGTGGAGGGGAATATAAGACCGGCCCGGTCTCCCCGGGGAGGTGGCTTGAGCGTGCCGGCAACGGTACGCCTAGACAGATGACCGTTTTTAACAGAACTCGGCTTACAGGAAAACTCACATATTCAAGAGACAGGTGTCAAAGCCTGTCTCTTTTCGATAGAAATTGTAGTCATTCTTTGCTTGTGCCGCCCAAGATGTGGGGGTATAATTAGTGTGTATGGAGGTGAATGCCTTGACTTTAAAAGAGTATCTGACGTCCCTTGCGGGGAAGCGCGTGACCGTGGTCGGCGCGGGGATCTCGAACCGGCCGCTCGTCGGTCTTTTGGCCGGCGCGGGCGTTGACCTGACCGTCTGTGACCGGACGAGCGCCGAAGCGCTGGGGGATTTTTATACGGAAAATGCCGCCAGGGGGGTAAAATTCTCTCTGGGGGAAAGCTATATGGACGCCATTGGCGGGGATGTGATTTTCCGCACGCCGGGTATGCATCCGGGACAGCCGGCGCTGTGCGCTGCGGCGGCGCGGGGAGCGGTCGTGACGAGTGAGATGGAGCTGTTCCTGTCGCTCTGTCCGTCCCGGGTGTTTGCCATAACCGGGTCGGACGGCAAGACGACGACCGCCACGCTCGTATCCGAGCTTCTGAAGGCCGCGGGCTTTACGGTCTGGCTCGGGGGCAACATCGGGCGTCCGCTGCTGTCGGAGGTGGATAAAATGCGGCCCTCGGACGCGGTGGTGCTGGAGCTTAGCTCTTTCCAGCTTCACAGCATGCGCTGTTCGCCCGATGTGGCCCTGATTACGAACATTTCACCAAATCATCTGGACGTACACCCGAGCTATCAGGACTATATTGATGCCAAAAAGCAGGTTTTCCGCGGCCAGGGGCCAGGTGCGAGGCTTGTTCTGAACCGCGACAACGAGGTAACGGCGGCCTGCGCCGGGGAGACAAAGAGCGCCGTGGCCTGGTTCAGCCGGCAGGAGACGGTCAGGGACGGCGCGTTTCTGCGCGGGGATGGTATGATCTGCCTTGCGGACGGCGGCATTGTTACGGAGGTCCTCCCCGCTGTCGAGCTTCGGATCCCGGGCGTTCACAACATCGAGAACACGATGGCGGCGTTTGCCGCGGTGCGCGGCGATGCGGACGCGGAAACCATGCGGCGCGTAGCCCGGTCGTTTGCGGGCGTGGCGCACCGGCTCGAGAAGATCCGCGTACTGCGTGGCGTGACCTATATAAACGACTCCATCGCATCGAGCCCCAGCCGCACGATAGCGGGGCTTTCCTGCTTCCCGGAGAAGGTCATCCTGATCGCCGGGGGCAAGGACAAGGGGATTTCCTACGACGCGATCGGGCCCGCCGTCTGCGAGCATGTGAAAAAGCTCTTCCTGACCGGCATGACCGCCGAGGTCATAAAGGCCGCGGTCGAGAAAGCGCCGGCATACAAGCCGGGGGAGCCGGAGATTCGCGTGATCGACGATTTTGACGGCGCGATCCGCGCGGCGTCACAGTCGGCCATGCCGGGGGATACGGTGATTTTGTCCCCGGCCAGCACGTCGTTTGACCGCTTTAAAAACTTTGAGGAGCGCGGCAGCCGTTTCCGCCGCGTCGTGGAGGAGCTGGAGTAAGCTATGGAACTCAAACAACTGACCAAGGAGCTTTGTTCGCTGTCCGGCCCGTCCGGATTTGAATCGGCGGTGTTCGATTATATAGCGGCCTATGTGAAGCCCTTTGCCGACGAGGTAAAAACAGACCCGATGGGCAATCTTCTCGCCGTGAGGCGCTGCGGAAAGCCCGGCGCCAAGACACTGCTGCTGGATGCGCATATGGATGAAATCGGACTCATCGTAACGGCTGTGGAGAACGGATTTTTGAAGTTTTCCGAGCTCGGCGGCGTGGATGTCCGCATGCTGCCGGCGCGCGAGGTGAAGGTGTTGACGGAGCCGCCGCTGTTCGGCGTGATCGACACCATGCCGCCTCATGCGCTGAAAAAAGAGGATATGGATAAGACCGTCGAGGCCGACAAGCTCTATATTGATGTGGGCTTGCCGCCGGAGGAGGCGGAACGCCTGGTCCGTCCCGGCACGCCGGTCGTGTACGCCGGGACCTGTGAGGAGCTGGGGGAGAACCAGCTCTGCGGCAAGGCGCTGGACGACCGCGCCTGCGCGGCGATCCTGATAAAAGCCTTTGAGGAGCTTTCCGCCATGGACCTTTCCGTGGACGTCGTTTTGCTTATCAGCACACAGGAGGAGGTCGGACTTCGCGGCGCGGCGGTGGGAGCGTATAACGCCGTGCCGGACTACGCCGTCGTGGTGGATGCGACCCACGCGAGGACCCCGGACGCGGCGGATGTGGCCATCGAGTTCGGAAAGGGGGCGGCCATCGGCGTCGGACCGAATATGAACCGCGCGATGACAAAGCGCCTGTTTGCCCTTGCGGAGGAGAAGAAGATCCCCTGCCAGACGGAGGTATGTCCCGGCGGCAGCAGCGGCACGAACGCCGCCGTCATCCAGGTGTCCCGGGAGGGCGTCGCGACGGCGCTGATCTCGCTGCCCGTTAAATACATGCACACGCCGCTGGAAACGGCGCTTTGTGATGATATGGAGAGCGTCCTCCGCCTGGTTGCGGCGTACGCTGCGGAACCGGAGGTGTGATATGCTGCTGGATACGTTGGAAACTCTGTGCTGCCTGAGCGGCGTCTCCGGAAACGAGGACGAGGTCAGGGATTATATCCTCGAGCGCGTCATGCCCTTTGCCGATGAGATTCGCACGGACGCCATGGGAAACCTTATGGTGTTCAAAAAAGGGGCGGCGCGCCCTTCACGGAAGGTGATGCTCGCCGCCCACATGGATGAGGTCGGCCTGATCGTCACCGACATCACGGCCGAGGGCTGTCTGCGCTTTGACAGCGTCGGCGGGATCGACCGGTGGGTCCTCTTGGGAAAGCGCGTCTATGTCGGCGAAAGCCGCGTGCTGGGTGTGATCGGCTCCAAGGCGATCCATTTGACGACAGCGGAGCAGCGCGGGAGCCTGCCGGGGATGAAGGACATGTATATCGACATCGGCGCGGCCGACCGTGCCGAGGCGGAAGCAAAGGTATGCCCGGGCGACGCCGTGACCTTTGATGACGCCGTGATTCGCTTCGGCGACGGCTTTGTCAAGGCGAAGGCGATCGACGACCGCATCGGCTGCGCGGTGATGCTGGAGCTTCTTGAAAGCCGTCTGCCCTGTGACGCATGGTTTGCGTTCACGGTGCAGGAGGAGGTTGGCTGCCGCGGTGCGCGGACAGCCGCGCAGAACATTCAGCCGGATATCTGCCTCATTCTGGAAGCGACGACCGCGGCGGATATCCCCGGTGTGAGCGGCGCGGCGCGTATCTGCCGGCTTGGCGGCGGCGTTGTGATCCCGTTTATGGACGGCGGCACGATCTACGACCGCGCTCTGTATGACCTCCTCGGCCGTCTGGCGGAGGAGAACCGTATTCCCTGGCAGACCAAGACCCGCATTGCGGGCGGTACGGACGCCTCTGTCATCCAGCGCGCCGGCGCGGGGACAAGGGTTTGCGCGGTATCCGTGGCCGTACGGAACATTCACTCCCCGGCCTGTGTCGCCAGGATCGGCGAGTGCGAGGCGCAGTTGGCCCTTGCCCGGCTGTTTTTGACGGAGATGACGCGGGAGACGGCATAACCCGCCGCTCCGCCGCATACCCTGCGGTGGGGGGTGAGGCTATGCTGCGGCGCCGACGGAACAGGCCGGTGGAGGGATCCGCAAAGCGGGGGCTTCTGATCCTCGTCCTTCTCCTGCTGTTGTCGGGCGGGATAGTCGCCGGGCTGCTTTTCCGCAGCCTGACGACGGATATGGCCGTGTCGGCGGCGAACGACGCGGTCATCCTGGCGGTAAACGGCATCGTGGAGGATATGATGAGCGACCCCTCGTTCCGGCCGGAGGAAATGGTGACGCTGGAAAAAAGCGCCGACGGCGCGATCAGCGCCGTGAAAACCAATGTCGCCGCGGTGAACATCCTCGCGGCCAATGTGCTGAAGCGCGCGGTTGCGCAGACGGCGGAAAATGTGATCGAGGTCGGCGTGCCTGTCGGGAACCTGACGGGAAGCACGCTGCTTTTGGGAAAAGGACCGACCATTCCCGTGGAGGTCATGATGCTCGGCTCGAGCGTCGCGGCGTTTCGCAGCGAGCTGACCTCGGCGGGAATCAACCAGACGCGGCACCAGATCCTGCTGGAACTTCATGTGGATATCTCGCTTTTTATGCCCTGGCGCACGATCAGTTCAACGGTGGATACCGAAATCCTGGTATCCGAAACCGTCATTGTCGGCGCCGTGCCGCGAAGCTATATGAACTGGGTGGACGGAAACTAAAGACCGGGAGACGGAAAATGGATTTTACGATAAACGACTATAACGCGCTGGTGGAGAAGCTTCTTGCTCTGTCGGAGGCGTATTACGATAAAGACGCGCCGGAGGTGTCGGACTTTGCGTACGACGCTATGAACAATGAGCTCAAGCGCGTGGAGGCGGAGCATCCGGAATGGGTCCGGCCCGATTCTCCGACGCAGCATGTCGGCGGACATGTCAGCGCGGCCTTTTCCCCGGTGGCGCATGAGGTGCCGCTTGAAAGCCTTCAGGACGTCTTTTCCTTTGAAGAGGTCGAGAGCTTTGCCATGCGCATGGACGAGTCGGTGGAGGCGGCGCATGATTATGTGACGGAGCCGAAGATCGACGGGCTTTCCGTGGCGGTGGAATACCGGAACGGACGCTTTGTGCGCGGCGCAACGCGCGGGAACGGCGCGGTCGGCGAGGATGTGACGGACAACCTCCGCACCATCCGGAGCCTGCCCAAAACCATCGCGAACGCCCCGGAACGGCTGATCGTCCGGGGCGAGGTGTATATGTCCCACGAGGTGTTTGCCGAGCTGAACGCCGGGCGGGAGATCGCCGGACAGGCCCTTCTGGCAAACCCCCGAAACGCTGCGGCCGGCTCGCTCCGTCAGCAGGACCCGACCGTCTGCGCCCGGCGGAAGCTGGATGTGGTCTTTTTTAACGTACAGCTTGCGGAGGGCCGGCGCTTTGCAAGTCACAACGAGACGCTTGAGGCGATGGCGGCCATGGGGCTTCCGGTCGTGCCGCATACGCGCTGCGCGACGGCGGCGGACTGCACGGCGGCGATCAAACGCATCGGAGAAGAGCGCGGGACGTTCCCGTATGACATCGACGGCGCGGTGGTGAAGCTCAATGACCTCGCGCAGCGGGCTGTGCTCGGCAGCACGGCCAAGTATCCCCGCTGGGCGGTCGCCTATAAATACCCGCCCGAAAAGAAGCCGAGCCGCGTGACCGATATCGTAGTGCAGGTCGGACGCACGGGTGTGCTGACGCCGAAGGCGGTCGTGGAGCCGGTCCGCCTCGCGGGCACAACGGTCACGAACGCGACGCTGCACAATCAGGACTTCATCGAGAGCCTCAATGTAAATATCGGCGACACGGTTCTGGTCCAGAAAGCGGGCGAAATCATTCCCGAGGTCCTCAAGGTTGTGGAGAAGCGGAGTGAGGGCTTTTTCCGCCTGCCCTCCATATGTCCGGCCTGCGGGGCCCCTGTGGAGCGGGATGAAGACGGCGCGGCGCTTCGCTGTACGGGGCTGGAGTGCCCGGCGCAGCGGCTTCGCAATATCGTGCATTTTGCCTCCAAGGAGGCGATGGATATCGACGGCCTCGGCCCGGCGGCGGTGCAGGCGCTTGATAAAATCGGCCTTATCCGCAGTCCGGCCGAGCTGTATAGCCTCGACGCCCAGAGCGTTGCCACGGCGGAGCGCATGGGGAAAAAATCCGCGGAAAATCTGATCGCGGCGATCGAACGGAGCAAGACCCAGGGGCTTGCTCGGCTTCTGTGCGCGTTCGGGATCCGGCAGGTCGGCGCCAAGGCGGGAAAGGTCCTTGCGCGTCATTTCAAAGACCTTGACTCGCTCATGGCAGCCTCGGAGGAGGAGTTGACCGCCATTGACGATATCGGTCCGGTTACGGCGCGATATATTACCGAGTGGTTTGCGGCCGGGCAGAGCCGGCACCAGATCGAGCTTCTGCGTCAGGCGGGCGTATCGTTTGCCAGTACGGAGGAGGTAGGGGATAACCGCTTCGCGGGTAAGACCTTCGTGCTCACCGGTACGCTGGAGACCTTCACCCGCGCCGAGGCGGAAGCGGTCATCGAACGGTTCGGAGGCAAGACCTCCGGGTCGGTGTCGAAGAAAACCGGTTATGTCCTTGCCGGCGCGAACCCCGGCTCCAAGCTTGCCAAGGCGCAGTCGCTGGGCGTAGAGGTCCTGACGGAGGAACAGTTCCGCTCGATGATCGAAGAGTAGGCATGGTAACAACACAGAGCCCCCTTTGCATAGAATGTGATGCAAAGGGGGAAATTTTTTTGGAAAAACAAGAATCCTGCACGTATAAGCAGGGACCGCTCCCGGACTGCGCTCCGCTGGCTCTGGGCACGATCCCTATGCAGCAAAGCATCAAGCCGTCGTATGAGAGCGGGGAGGCGCTGGTCAAGGGTACACTCTTTCCGGGGCTGGACCTCCCGTTTATGGACTATGTCGCAGGCGGTGAGCTGAACGCAACGCCGCTGCATGAGTTGATGGCGCTGGATTTTGTCACGCAGGAGCTGGCGCTGTATCTTGATACGCACGCTGACGATCAGGAGGCCTTTGAGGTATGGAAATGCTTCACAGAGCTTGCCCAAGAGGGGCGGCGGCGCTATGTCGAGCAATTCGGGCCGGTCACGCGGGATGAAACGGCCATGTTCTCGTCCTGGAAATGGATCAACGACCCATGGCCCTGGGAGTATAAGGGAAAAGGAGGCAACGGCTGATGTTTGTGTATGAGAAGAAGCTTCAATACCCGGTTCGAATCAAAAATCCGAATCCTGCGCTGGCTAAGTTTATTATCAGTCAGTACGGCGGGCCGGACGGTGAACTCGGCGCCTCCATGCGTTACCTCAGTCAGCGGTACTCCATGCCGTATCCCGAGCTGAAAGCGACGCTTACCGATATCGGTGTCGAAGAATCCAAACTCTTTAATTATCTGTCAAAGGACGACGGGAAAGGGAGCTTTGGGAAAAGATCAAGGGACATGTCGGAGCCTTCGCCCCAGCGCTCGCGGGAAGTCTTGGAGTAATCTACATGGTCGAGGACGCTGCGCAAAAGGGAATTGCGCTCCTCGGCGGGGAGGTCGGTTGAGTAAACATCGAGGACATGCGCGAGTCGGGGGAGCTGCTCGTACTGATTTTGGATCGTAAGCTGCAAGCGCGTATGCTCCTGCTCTTCGTGTGCGATCGTGCGCTCGACGGCTTCGATCTGTTTAGAGAGGGCCCGGGAGCGGGACAGAAACACGTCGGAGGTATAGACACCCTGCTCTACAAGATCATAGGCGCGGGAAAGCTGTTTGTGAAGACGGTCGAGCTCATCATGCAGAGAAGCAAGGTGCTTTTCGACCAGAGATAAATCATCCGCAAAGCCCGATGGAGCGGGAGAGCCGGCGCTGAGCTCGGCATACCAGATCCGAAGCAAATCAAGCAGAGATTCCTCGACGACGGAAAGCGTGCTCGACACGGTGTCGCAGGAAGTATAGGGACATAGCAGACCGTCCGGATATCCGTTCCCGTAGGGACGCCGAACCATCGCGCGGCCGCACTTTGAGCAACGGACCAGGCCGGAGAGAGGATTCTTCATCGGCATCTGTTTCGGGCCGGGGCGGGATTTGTTCCGGGATAGGAGCTCCTGTGCCCGGTCGAATGTCTCCTGGGAGATCAAAGCGGGGTGGAGGCCTTTTGCCAACGTGATATCCTCAGCGGCGGCGCGGGCGTTTGTGATCCGCACCTTGCCGTCCACGATCTTCTTTACGGCCGGGCGATAACCCCAGCGAACCCAACCGGCATAGGCCGGATTGCGCAGCAGGTCACGCACGGTGGCCGGGATCCAGTCGCGGCCGGAGCGGGAGAGAATACCGGCCTCGTTCAGACGGCGGACGATCAGAGAGACGCCGAGGCGCCGCGTGGTTCCGTCTGCGGAGGCGTAGCCATCCGTATACCAGCGGAAGATGTTGCGCACGACAGCGGCCTCCTCCGGCTGCTCTTTCAGCGTCCAGCCTTTCTGATTCGAAAGCTTCACTCGTGTATATCCGTAAGGGGCTTTGTTATACGGCCACTTGCCCTCCAATACCGAGGCAACGCGCCCGCGCTGCTGGCGGCGGGTGATCGTTTTCAGCTCCCGCCGGGACATGAACAGGCCGAACTCAAAATACTCCTCGTCATACTCGTTGTTCGGATCATAGATCTTCAGAGGGGTGATGATCTTCGTGTCACTGTATTTGAAAGCGCGGGCGACGAGACCCTGATCGAGACTGTCGCCGCGGGCCAGACGCTCAACCTCCATCACATGGACGGCCTCAAACTTGCCTGCCTCGACGTCCTTCATCAGTCGCTGCATCTCCGGGCGGGCGGCGATGCTGTCGCCGGTCACAACCTCGGCATAAATCTCCGTGATTGTCCGGCCGAGCCGCTGGGCATTTGCGAGAAGCGCTGCCTTATGCCGGGCGAGGGTCTCACCGTCGCCGTGGGCTTCGGCTTCCAGATCGCGCCGGGATTTGCGCAGGTATAGTGCGTCAGACATGATGTGTCTCCTGTCGTTAAAAAGTTGCAAATATGCGCACTGATTTTGGGAAAGCCCCTGACAATTTAATAGGTTATGAAAACGAAGTATCAGTCAGATTTTTGATAATTGTTCCGTTTATATGGATCTCCACAAGACCTTTTTCCGTCTATGTGCTCGAAAAGGTCATTCTTAATTGGACAGCCAAGGGAGTCTAGCACGAAGTCTATTCCCTCCCGTCTTGCTAATTTTGCGGCAGGAACAAAATCTGCGTCACCCGCAATGAGAACGATTTGTTCTACCTGCTTTTTATAGGCAAGAGAGGCTATATCAATACCAATTTTCATATCAACGCCTTTTTGCTTAATAGAAGGAACAAAATCCTCATCTGTTAATTGGTCAATAGTACGTTTCTTCAGAAGAAGATCCTTTGTTGCTGTTGGAGTCATGGCGAATACAGCGGAACCGTCGTCGATTTTACCTAACCGAAGGGCGACTTTTCTCTTTTTTGTTAGCTCTTGGAGAAAAGATTCCATCCAATTAGCGTACTCCGTTTTTGAGAAATCATATGTACGATTGTGTAATGGATGAAATATCTTTTTCTGACAAGGTGGGGCATCATAGTAGAAAATCCGGTACAAATCATGGGTCGTGTGTTTCTCGTCCAGATGTCTAAAACAGTAGCCTATGAGTTTGTCAGCTGCGTCTGAGGGGGTGTGAGGGAGCCCCTTTTCAAAACGCTTTCGATAAAAACCGCCGTCAACAAGGATAGCTGTTTTTGCCATTTCTTTTTCTCTCCTTTATAACGGAAAAGTCCTTGGGATCGGCCATTCCCAGGATGAATGGGACGGCGTACTGCCAAGGACTTAATGTTGGACAACGGGAAGATGACGATGTCATTTACGTTGTACTAACATATTATGCCCCTGTTGATGCCGTTGTCAACCGTAAAAGTGCACAAAAGTGCACAAAAATGCACGATGATGCACGATGATGTACAAAATGGAATCACTTCGCCCTCGGTTCGCCGGGGGCGGTTTTTTGTTTTATTTCATCGTCAACAAGAGCGCCGAATCTTCCAGCTCTCTGTTGGGCTTTGACAGGGCGGCGTATTATGCATCTCAGGGGCCCCAAATGGGGAGCGTCAGGAGCCTTTCCGACCTCGGAGCCCATAAAAGAGTATGCTCTTTGTGTCTTTAGAATTGGGCCTGCCCTGGTATATTGCCGGGGGCGGTTATTATTTTACGCTGTTCATCATCTCAACGAGCTTGTCACGATCCCATAGGAGAGTACCAGTTGCTTCCGCTGCCTCAATGGCCCCTTTTGTAAAATGCCTGTTTGTCATGACGACGCCTATCTGGCAATGATATACAACTTTGCCGGTGTTAACTTCTTGTACGGGGGTGTTGCCGAGGTCTGATGAGTAGCATTTGCACTGTATAGCGTATTTTACGCCACCTTTTTGGGCAAGAACATCAACGCCTTGGTCATTGCTTCCGGGGGTAACTTCCACATTTGAATATCCGCACTTTTTTAAGAGGTCGGCGCACCAATGCTCAAAAGTGTGTCCATCCATAGCGTCTACTTTCGCAAGCCCCACGTCCTCAAGTGGTAAGCTGCTGTCAGCGGAATTTTCAGCGTCCAAAAGGGCCTGCGCCTTGCATTCATTGCAAAGATAGAGGAATAATGCGTGAGCATAGTCCCAATTTTCTGCGCTTAAACGGTCTCGGGTGGAATCGACGTCATCCCAAAATTCCTGTATCTTCCTGTTTATGTATTCTCGGTCATATTTATATATCCCGTTGTACTGCTTAATGATTTGCTGACTTCCACGCTCTAAGATGCTGTGGATTTGCCGCTGAATCCCATACTCAAAGTTTCTTCGTTCCGTGCTTATGTCCCTGGGATTATTTGTCACCCACTGAAATTTCTCCAACGCCCGATAATCTTTAATGGCAGCATCATAAAAGAGCAAATAGTCATGTATAGTGTCAGCGCTTTCAGCTAAAAGCTTATTGGCTCTGACGCTGACTCCCAGCTTGTTGGCAATTTTAGTGCGTTTTCTCTTTGAATACGGCATTTTAAATGCTGGGGAGTACGGGTCGGTTTGAGCTGCTTTGTCTACGTCAGCAGGGCAGAGGAAGTGCTTTAGGCTGCGAGCGGAAGAGGCACTATATACACTGCTTTCTTGTGTTCCAGCGGCAGGGTCGCTGTATCTTGCCCCGGCGTGTGGCCTCATGGCGCTGTCTTTCTTTAACATCTGCTCTTTAGCCCATCGCTCCGCCTTTATGTCTTTGCATATTTTCGAGCCGCCCCAAAATCCAAGGACGCAGGGGACTAAAAATAATATTGTCAAAATTATAAGCGAGCCGTTATCCGAGAGTAAATCAAACGATGCAATAACAATTATTAAAGACGGGATAGCTATTGCAAAGCAGAAAAAGGCGCCTATATATTTAAGAATTTGTTTCATGTGTCTAAGTTTCCTTCTCGTTTGTACTATCTTACTGCACTTGTAAACGCCACAGCCTTGCCGAGAATGCGGACAGAGTTCATGTCGTTCTCCCAATAGACCAACGGCCGATACTGCGGGTTTTCTGGCTCAAGGGATATATGGTCGGGGTATATCTGTACGCGCTTGAGAGTGGCCTCGTCATCTATAAGCACGGCGGCGATCTCGCCATTGTCCACAATATCACACTGCCGGATATACACGATATCGCCGTCGAAGATGCGGGCGTTTATCATGCTGTCGCCCTTACAGCGCAGGGCAAAGTCGGCGTGTATGTTCTCGGGGATATTTACTTCCCCCTCCAGATTCTCGGCGGCTAGGATGGGTTCGCCGCAAGCAATGGTCCCTAGGAGCGGGATTTGCCGCATTTTTGGCATGGGGAGGATGTTGGAGGAAAAGGGTGTGGGGCCGTTGTTTTCCTCTGTGAATGTACCAGTCATAATAAATTCTGTGCTGGATTGCAACGCTTTGGCGTATAACGCTATGCGGTCACGGCGCATATTGGCAATATTTCCGCTTTCCCATCTACTTACCGTGGCTTCGCTTACCCCGACAAGGTCAGCAACCTGGCGTTGTGTTAATCCAAGCTGTTTTCGGCGGTCTGCCAAATAGTTCTGCATTACAATCGCCCCCCTGATGTGCATATAATAACAAATCCGGAAAGTTGCAGGTTTAATTTTGTGGTGCAGGGAAGTGGGGCGCAGGAGAATGAAGCGGGATGCTGAAAGATGTGGCCTGCCCCGGTATATTGCCGGGGCAGGCGTATTGTTTCAGGTTGACTTGTTTGCCAGTTCTATATATTTGTCCTGAAAGGCCTGTGCATTCGTCACTTTATGGAACACAAATTCAACCTTACCGGTTCCTGCTGTGCTGACAGTAATCGTATAGTATCCAAAAATTTTGCCAAACAGACCATTACTGACGGATACATCTTGAATCCGAGAAATAGGCGCCATGAGCTTGGAGGTTTTTATTACGCCACGTTTGCCGGTGACATCAGTCTCGGATAAACAGAGGTACTCAGCACGGATGTTGAAGTGGCAAATAATAAATACGATAACACCTATAAGAATCAGCATAATTCCGGGTCCAGCGGATTCGCTGATTTCTCCAATCCCGGATATGACGAGGAGTAGGGTAATAATTGCTGGCCAAAAATAAGAGAGCCAATGTTTGTGACAGGTTACCAAAGGTGTTCCGGTTACTTTTGTGGGCGTTTTCATAGCTTTTTCCTCTTTCTTTTGATTATTTGAGAATTGTGGAGAAAATCCACAGTTATTCCGCTATGATATTACCGTATACCGCAAATAAAAGCAAGATTTTTCGTATTTTATATTATAAATTACCGGTTTTGGATGAATCGGCTGATAATTGCGGCCCATGTCCCCTGCGATATATAATCCTATCCCCGATTAGATTAATACGCCGTCCGGCTCTCCACGACTTTGCCGAGGATTCGGGCGGTGTGTTCCTTGAGGTCGTAAAACTGTACTTGGTTTTCCGGGTTTGTGGATTGCGGGGTGAGAATTACTGTTCGGCCGTTCTGGTTAAATCGCTTTATTGTGGCGCCATCGTCCATAAGAACGACGGCAATGTCACAGGGGTCTACGCTTTCTTGGCGTCTGACAATGACTATATCGCCGTCGTTTATCCCAGCGGCATTCATACTGTCGCATTCACGCGCAGACCAAAATATTCCGCACCGTGATTATGGTCTGTCCAGATATACCCCTCCAGATTCTCCTCGGCATAGAGAGGGAGCCCGGCGGCAATGTGTCCAAGGAGCGGGATTTTGTGCGCATCGGGGACTGGGAACGCGCCGGGGATGGGGTCGTCCATTCCCATGATCTGTGCCGGAGACGTATTCAAGGCTTTCGCGAAAGCGTATATTTTTGATTTTGTCAAATCAACTTGGCCGGCCTCAACCTTTGCGATGGATGAACGGTCTCCATAGCCGACCATGTTGGCAAGTTCTTCCTGTGACAAGCCATTTTTTATACGCAATGCTCTAATTATTTCGTGGGTTTCCATGATTCACCTCCGATGAAGATACATTAACATATGCGCTATCTTACTGTACTTGTAAACGCCACAGCCTTGCCGAGAATGCGGACAGAGTTCATGTCGTTCTCCCAATAGACCAACGGCCGATACTGCGGGTTTTCTGGCTCAAGGGATATATGGTCGGGGTATATCTGTACGCGCTTGAGAGTGGCCTCGTCATCTATAAGCACGGCGGCGATCTCGCCATTGTCCACAATATCACACTGCCGGATATACACGATATCGCCGTCGAAGATGCGGGCGTTTATCATGCTGTCGCCCTTACAGCGCAGGGCAAAGTCGGCGTGTATGTTCTCGGGGATATTTACTTCCCCCTCCAGATTCTCGGCGGCGAGGATGGGTTCGCCGCAGGCAATGGTCCCTAGGAGCGGGATTTGCCGCACTTTTGGCATGGGGAGGATGTTGGAGGGAAGGGTGGTTTCGTTGCTGTCCCAGCCCATCAAGTAGGCAGGCGTGGTATGTAGAACTTTCGCCAAAGGAGCTAACGCTTCTCCTGGCACCTTTTCAATTTCACCGTTTTCGTATCTATACACTGTGGCGATGGATACACCGAGAGCCGTCGCTATTTCTTCAACGGGGACGCCAGTCTCTTTGCGTCGAAGCTTCATTCTGTCTCCTGTAGTCATGTAAATCACCCTCTTTATAATATAAAATACCACGAGCTTCGCAAAAGTGCAATAATAATCTTCAAAAATGCGAAAAAAGATGTTGACAGGCACAATTTGGTATGGTAGTATACGGGCATAGGGGATTTCGCATTAATGCGAAAATAGATGGAGGTGATCGTTTGCAAGTCAATGTAAATAAGTTGAGGGGCAAAATTACAGAACGTGGCATGACGCAAGGTTCACTCGCAAGAGAACTTTCAATGGTTCCAAGCACTTTTTCTCGGAAGATGTCTAGTAATGCGCTGACGTTCTCCATCGGGGAGATGCACCGTATATCAGAGATATTGCAGCTTAGCCCTGCGGAGGCCGAGGAAATTTTTTTAGCCGAAAGTTCGCATTAATGCGAAAATAAGGCAGATCGGAGGTGAGAGCATGGAGAAGGGAGAGCTTCAAGTAACTAAATTGTTTTTTTGGTAAGCCAGTCCTGTGGAAGTCCAAGTTTCATTTTCTTTGGCTTACCTCGATTGGTGTAAATTACGAGATTCAGATCTGTGGCGTCAGGTGGAATGTTTTGTGGCAAGTCCTCAAAAGAACCGCCCGGCGGGCGAGCCGGGCAGTAAAAAGAGTGACTGGCGGATCAGTGAATACAGGTTCGTAAACGGTCAGAAACGGAAGACGGAAATACAATATCCCGTGACGGACAAGGAGAAACGCAAATGAAGAAATATGCCGTATCCGCTGGGCTTGTGCTGTGTGCGAGCTTCTGCATGGGCGATGACTGGCGTGGAATCGCGCTGGGGCTGGTCATGGTTGCCGCGGCCGCTCTCATGACCTTTCTCGCAGAGCGGGACCGTTCGGCATAGGACAGGCGGAGCGAAGAATACACTCGAAAGGGGGCGATGCAGAATGCTGGTGATGGAGTACACGACAAAGAGCGGTGTAAAGCTGAGAGTTCATGACGACGCCTATGCCGGCTGTTCCGAGGAGGAGCTGCAGCGCCGACGGGTGGAAATACAAAGGACGGCGCAGCGGTGCGCAGTAAAGCTTGCGCAGATCCGCGCCGGGAAAGGAATTGCAAATGAAAGCATATCCGTGCAGAAAATGCATAGCGGAGGCGTATGTTGAGCCGACGGGCTGGGGATACGTCGTGAAGTGTTCGGTAAAGCCGGGAGCGCATCAGGTCGGGCCGTACCTGAGCCGGGACAAGGCGGTGCGGCTGTGGAACGAGGCGCAGACGGACCGTGAAAGCTGAGACGCTGCGCCGGTTGGCGCTGGCTGTGGCGCTGTTCATGGTTCTGGCGGCGTTCTGCATCCCGGACAAGCCGTCGGGGGAGGAGCCGTCCGAGCCAGGGGAGAGCGCCGGCGCATGGACGCCGGAGCCGGCGCCGGAGCCGACCGCCTGGGTGCGGTATCCCGTGCCGCTGGACGACGACCTGCAGCAGTACATAAACGGCCTGTGCGCGGAGAAGGACATCGACCCGGCGATCATTTACGCGATCATCTCCGTGGAGAGCGGCTTCCAAGCGGACAAGCTGGGGGACAATGGCGAGAGCTTCGGCCTCATGCAGATCTGGCAGAGCGAGCACACGGACCGCTGCATCCGGCTCGGGGCATGGAACCTGCTGGACGCCAAGAGCAACGTGCGGGTCGGGATCGACTATCTGGCGGAGCTGATCGGCTGGGGTCACGGCCTCGACTATGCGCTGAGCTGGTACAACGGCCATGGCGGGGAGCTGCCATGGTGGTATGTGGACGAGGTGCAGGCCCTGGCAGAGAGCTACGCCGAGGGCGCGATGCTCGTCGCGGAATGAAAAACCCCGCCCGAGAATGCCGATAACATCCACGAGCGGGCAAAGGAAAAAAGATATACCCTCATTGTAGCAGGGCGGAAAGGAAAATGCAAATGGAAAAGCCGATGGAGCTCGGGGACGTCATGTACACCGTGAGCACGGCGGAGGACGTCAAAAACAACCAAAAGGTGAGCCTGTTCCGGAACGGGGACCAGTATACCGTCTTTATCGCCGATACGACCGGCAGAGATTACCGGTATGAGCGAAAGATCCTCGACCGGGAGGCGGCCATGAAACTGTACATGAAGATCGTCCGGGCCTTTGTAACGGAAAAATATTCCTGGGAGACCCGCAGCGAGTGGGTCCGGAAGGCGGCAGGGGAGGCGTCGGCATGACAGACAATAAGCGGACGGAGCAGCAGAAGAAGCCGAAAGCCCTTGCGGAGCGGGGCGTCGGCGGGCAGAAAGGACGAAAGAATGGATCACACATATCAATTATATGACGTTATGTTCGGCTCGGAACTGCTGGGCGGCTGGGACACGCTGGACGAGGTGCAGGAAGCCGCCCGCGCCCGGTATGAGGAAACCAACGGTATGTGCTGGCTGGTCCTGCGGAAAGCGGGCGAGAAGAAGCCGGTCCGGGACTGGAAGTTTTGACGATGCCGCAGAAAAAGAAGAAGGGCCCGCCGCCGCGGATCACCATGCGGCACCTTGCGGAGGCGGAGGAACGAGGAAGGAAGCAGGCCGCCGGATATGCCATGGCGATATTCTTCACGGTGATAGCGGACAAGTTCAACGGGTCCGACTGGATTCCTGATATTTGGCGGGAGGTCCTGAAACTGTCTGAGAGCATCAATCAGGGGTATGTTGACGTGGACGATCTGGCGCGGGTCCTGCGGAAGGAGTATGGGATCAAGGTATGAATAATGCGGAAGTAGTGCCTGCATATAGCATGGACGATCTTGCGTGGATCGGAGTGCGGGAGTTCCAATCCGTCGGGACGGGAAAATTCTACAAATCATCAAACGGAAAAATGAAAGAAGAAACAAAGGGTGTCGAGTTCGTAAATACCATAGGCGCCGGGAGAATGACCCTTGAAGAATGGTATGCCGCGATGGAGGATACTGTGATACGCGAAGAAAAAGCGGCGGTCCTGGCGGCGAAGATCGAAGCTGCCGAATCGTGCGCATGGCTGCGGACGGATCAGGAAAAAAGGCAATATGCCTTGGAAGGTCTAATGCTGGAGGTGCGACATGGGAAAAGAAATCACGGTTGAGCGCCGCGCCGTGCATATCGCCGCCGTGGTAATGCAGGCCGCCGGTCTGTGCCGGTACGACGATTTCACAAAATGCCGCAAATACCTACCGGACGATGAAGATTGCGTGAAGTGCATCGAAAGATGGTGCCTATCAAAAGCCAGCCGGGAGCTGGCGCAGGGAAAAAACGCATGAGGCACCTGGGAGATATAACGAAAATCCGCGGCTGGGAGATAGAGGCTTTTTCCATCGCCGTCACAGCCTATCATTTCCCGGAGGAGTAATGAACGCAGTAATTAAATATCCCGGTTCCAAGTGGAGAATCGCACAATGGATCATAAACCATTTTCCGGAACATCACAGTTATGCTAGCTGTGCGGAAAAATATTAAAGCCGAATAACGGCGGGAAGGAAAAACAATCATGGAAGAACAGAAATATTACATCGTTCGCGGAGATCGTTCGGGGGTTTTCTTTGGACAGATTGCGGAGCGCAAGGACCGGGAAGTCAGTATGCGGAATGTGCGCTGCATCTGGTATTGGGACGGCGCTGCAACCATTATTCAGCTTGCCGCCGAGGGCGTAAAGGAACCCAACAACTGCCAATTTACCATGACGGTTCCGGAGATTACGATAACCGACGCGATCGAGCTGATCCCCTGCACGCAGGCAGCCGTTGACTGTATAAACGGAGTACCCGAATGGAAACAGTAAAGGATTTCTTTGCTTCTCCCACCGTCACCGGCTACGGCCGCGGCAACGGCTACGGCTACGGCTACGGCCGCGGCAACGGCTACGGCAGCGGCGACGGCTACGGCAGCGGCGACGGCCGCGGCTACGGCGACGGCTACGGCGACAGCTACGGCTACGGCAGCGGCAACGGCTACGGCAGCGGCGACGGCCGCGGCTACGGCTACGGCAGCGGCAACGGCTACGGCTACGGCTACGGCTACGGCCGCGGCGACGACCTAAAATCCTATAACGGGGAAGCCGTTTATCGCGTAGACGGGGTTCCGACGATCATCCGTCATATAGCTCACGGCTTTGCGCTTGGCGCGATCGT
>CAYOSI010000042.1:0-18009 GCA_964406615.1 uncultured Oscillospiraceae bacterium | reverse complement strand
CCGTGTTCCCGTCCGCGTCCCGGACGATTATCCGCCCCGCCGTGACCGAGCCGGTCTTGATCTTGGCGCCGTCGATCACCGTGGTCCCGTTTTCCGTCGTCGTGAGCGCATCCAGCTCCTCCTGCGTGTCCTCCGGCGCGGGCGTCCAGTCGGTCGGTGCGCTGCCGATCTCCAGCTTCGGTTTGCGCAGCATATACTGGTTCTGATTGGCAAAATAGATACGCACCCAAAACCGCGTACAATCGGCAGCCTCCCCGCTTCCCATCGTAAACGACTCCGTCGTCAGCGTCGTCTTGAAGGTCAGCCGCTGCCACTGGTCCGACGCCGGCTGCTTGAGGTACGCAAGCTTGTATCTCAGCTGGGAGGTGGATGCATCGCTGCACAGCGCAAATTCCAGACAGATATTGTTCGCGCTGGGCGTAACGTCCGCGCTGCTCTTAAAATCGAAGGACAACACCACATCCTTGTCCCATATCTCCTCCTTGGAAAGGGGGTACGGCGTGCTCATGATCCAGCGGGACAAGCTGCCGCCGGAGCCGGTATAGGCGCTGTCGTCCGCAAAGTCCGCGTAGGTATAACCGCTGCCGTCGTCCACGAACGTGCCGCCGGCGGAGCCGGTATACCGGCCCCAAGCAAAACCGCTCATATCCCTCGTCTGCCGCAGCAGGTTCCGTCCGCCGATGGACAGGCCGTCCAGCTTGGCGTTCGCGCTGTCTGCGGCAGACTGGGCCTCGGAGATACTGCCCGTTACATCACTGCCCAGCTTGCCAATGGTGATAGCTCCGGCTTCGATTCTGTCCGTCGATATCGTCCCGCTGGTAATCCAGTCGGCATTCAGCCCCTCGGTTTCGATGATGCTCATAATCAGCGAGCCGTCCACGGTAAAGCCATATGGATAACTTTTGCCGCCGTCGGTGGAGAAGCCTATTGCATTTTCAGCAAGCTTGATAACATTTTGAGATTCAAAAACGGTCGGCTTGTCGTGCAGATAATATATGTATGACCCGTCCGGCTGCTTCTCCGCCGTGCAATACAGGCCGCTGCTCTCCGCCAACTGCTTGCCCAGGTTCTCCACAGCCGTTTCACGGGCCGTTTTCTCCGCCTCCACCAGCTTTCGGGCGGTAATAACGGCTTGTGTCTCCGGAGCCGCATATTTTGTCCCGCCGCTTATGGCTGATTCTGCGCTGTTGGACATATTGGTATAGCCGCAAAAGGTGTAATCCATATCCGTAATAACGGACCGGTAGGTATTGCCCTTTCTGTCCTCTATAACAGCGGTGTCCATAAACTCAGCGATTGGATAGCCGATATACTGGCCGCTGAATTTGCGGAAGGGACAACCGACAAGGACCTGGCTTATAAGGTCAAGGGCCTCCTGTTCCCGCCCTTCCCACAACGGGTTTGTCAAATTCAGCAAATAGCCGGCCGTGCCGGACAAAATATCCGTTTCCTTTCCGTCGGAATCGGTCCGTGAGGTCTGGATGCCGGTTATTGTGATGTCGCTGGTCGATACAGTCGGCGGGATTGCCCACTCTGTCAGCATGTGGTCGGCGTCGCTGTCGTTTCCGGCAAAACGATACGACAATATCTCCATATACCCCAGCCGGTTTATACGGGCGTTGCCCCCCGCAATCATGGCGATATACCCCAGCACCTGCCGGAAGGTCAACGCATCGGACGGGGCCTTATCGACCACAAAATCGCTGTTGGTGAAATCAGACGTGAGGTATGGGATACCGCAGGTCTCGCACGCATCCCGGTATATTTCTGCCAGCACAGCGGGGAATGCGAGCGCCGTGACATAAGACTTGTCCGCCTTGTACATATCATCGCCGGCGGTTATAACGACGATTTCGCCCTCTGTCTCCGGGTCAAGAACGGTAAAGGTGCCCATTTCTATTTTCTCTGTTGTCTCTGACAGCGCAAAAGTCAGGTAGAGCCGTATTTTCGCGCCATAAAAGTCATAATCGTCAAGCTGCCCGTCATCGTTCACGACGGAAAGCTGTACCTGCCGGGATACAGCGACGCCAAGCGGGAACGACAACGCTCCCGCTCCGTCTGTAATGGTGTTATTCGCGACGGTAAAATCCGAATCATCCAGGGACAGGGTCGTTCCGTCTGTAAACGTAACCTCCGCAAATTCCCGGAAGTCCGTATTGCTCTGCATGAGCTCCTTCCATTCGTTGGAAACCTTTATCATATCGGATTTACCCCCGTCATATTGAACGATAGATCGGACAGCGTTTCATTGCCCTCCTGCAGCGTCTGCACCTTGCAATCGCCCTTGCCGACGTAGAACGTATCGTCTCGCCATACACCATAATAGGGGGAAAAGTAATGCAGTGTAAAATTTTTCCCCTCAGCAATTTTCTGGAGTATTGCCTTGCAGTCCTCCGCCGAGACATCGGTTGCCGTATAGGCAAGCTGCTCCACTGTAAACATGGGCGTGAAGCGGCCTTTGCCGGACTGTACGCGGGTGCTGTCGCTTGTGTATGTCGTCTCCATCGACCAGCCCAGTCCCTCATCCGGCTGACATATCTCCGTGCCGTTTATTTTTATCTTATCCTGTGCCATATGTCCCCCTTATGCCAGCGACACAAACGGGTTATTTCCCGTCCTCCGCTGCTCCACCCTGCCCTGGCGGATGACCGCCTCAAACGTTGTTTTCCCGTCCTGTACAAACTGGATCACATAGGTCGGCTCTGCGACCGATTGTGCATTTCTCGCGCCGGCGCCCGTGAGAGCTCCGAGAATATCCTTTAGACTTGACAGCGTATCGCTTATCTCTCCGCCGGGCGCCGTATAAGCTGCCCGTGGCGGAATGACCGTCCCCGTCGCCACGGCGGGGAGCCGAAAGGCGCTGACAGCACCGGACAGCCTGTATGTGGCGTCAGAGAGCCGGTCAAGCGCGTCCTGCACACCCTGGAAGGATGTCTGCAGCCAGCCCTGAAGCAACAGCTTCGCCAGCCGCTCCGCTACCATGTCCAGCCATTCCGTGTGCTTTTCAAGCGGAATGATGGCCTCTTTCCCGGCTTCGCCAACGATGGTGCTGCCAAACAGCGCCGCACCGTCCACGATACCGCCGCGGGCCGCGAAGCGGATAGAGGGCCAGCCGGACAGACCGAGCGCTTTATATACGGCTTTTTTTACCGCCCCCACGTTGGTGGAATACGTGACCTTCAAAGACAACGATTTATTCTTCCAGCCGCTTGCAAACTGGCTCCAGAGACTGCTTACGGATGTGCCGATGGCTGCATTGAACTTCAGGGTGCGGTAAACATTCAGATTCGAGAACCGCGCCCTGTAGTCGTTCCCGATGGTCTCCGTGCTCGTCTCAATGGCGGATTTGAACTTCAGGGTGCGGTAAACGTTCAGATTCGAGAACCGCGCCCTGTAGTCGTTCCCGATGGTCTCCGTGCTCGTCTCAATGGCAGACTTGAACTTTAAGGTGCGGTAAACGTTCAGATCCGAAAACCGCGCCCTGTAGTCATTCCCGATAGTCTCCGTGCTCGTCTCAATGGCGGATTTGAACTTCAGGGTGCGGTAAACGTTCAGATTCGAGAACCGCGCCCTGTAGTCATTCCCGATGGTCTCCGTGCTCGTCTCAATATCGGACTTGAACCTCAGGGTGCGGCGATCGGGAGTATTCGAGGAGAACCTCTTTCTGTAGTTATCCCCGAGAGTGCCCGTATCCGTCTCAATGTCAGACTTGAACATCAGACTGCGGGAATCGTTCAGCGTCGAGAACAGCGTCTTATAGTCATTCCCGAGCGCGAGCGTACCCGTCTCGATCGAGGCCATAAACGCCAGCTCGCGAGAATCCTTCAGCGTCGAGAAGCTCCGCTTATAGGCCGTTCCGAGCTCATCCATGCCCGTCTCGATGTAAGCCTCCAGCGGCACGGTTTTTTTCGAATCGGACAAGGCTCCCCATGCTTTTTTGAGTGAACTGCTCAGATTGTCACCGGCTTCGTCGCTGGCCTCCGCGTCCACCGGTATCGTGATATCTATATGGAACTTATCCTTCAGCCATTGGACAAGGCCCAAATTATTCCACCATTCGATAAACTTCTCTTTAAAATTTTGAAGCGCCTCAAATATTTTATCCGTATCTATAATGTCAAACCATTGAAGGGCCAGAGATAACCCAAGCCCAAGCGTAGCGCCGAGAGCCGCGCCGGCGGGGCCGCCGAGCGCAAAGCCTATCAGACCACCCGCAACCGCACCGAGCAAGGTGACAATGGCGCCTACTATCTCGCCGCCGCTCAGCTCCCCATCATGGTCAAAAATCAAGGAATCCGCAACAAGAGACAACGCCAGCCCTGCCAAGCTGCCGACAATCGCACCCGGAACGCCGCCGATCATAAAGCCCAATACACCGCCCGCCAGAACTCCCAACCCGGAAATGATTTTTTCCGCTATCTGTTCTCCGGTAAGGTCACTCCAGTCCAGCAGCACATCCTGAATCGACAATACAAGACTGCTTGCAAACGTACCCAGCTCCACGTCCGCGTCCTCGAACATAGGCGATGTGCCGGACGTCCCGCTCGTGCCGCTGCTGCCAACGCCGGCGCTGCTGCTGCCGCTGCCGTCATCGAATTTTCGGATTTCATCCAGCCCCGAAAGGTAGTCGTCCTGCGCTTCTGCGGCGCTTGTGGCCGCATCGGCGGCGTCGTTCAGGCTTGCCGCATAATCTATATTCTGCGCTATGGCCTTTTTGTACGTCGTCTGCCCGGTGACGGCGGCAAAAAACATCCCCACATAATTTGATGCCGTGACGAGCATATTGATAAGCTTCTGCAATGCCGGCGCGACAGCATTCAGTATGGGCGCAAACGCTGTGGCGAGGCTGTTTTTCAGCGTTGCCAGCGAGGACGTAAGCATCGACAGACTCTGATTCGTCCGTGTATCGGCCTGCGCCAGATTTTTAAACCCGGTCACAAGGGCGCTGCGCAGACGGTTAAAGAGGACAAATACGCTTCGGATGCCAAAGCCATATTTGAGCATGGACTTCAGGCCCCCCTTGAAGCTGGCAGCGGAGGCCTTCACGTTTTCGCTCAGCTTTCCCGTTGCTTCGCTGAAGGATCGCGTCTCCGTCGCCGCCTTCTGCGCCGCGGCTGCCGTTTCCCGGATCTTCAGGGAAGTGGAGGCATATTTTTCGTCCAGCGTATGGCCCATAGTGGAAAGCCTTGCCTGCGCTTCCTCGAGCCGGGCTGCAATACCGCTGGTGTCCGCGTTCGTGTATGCTTGGCCGGACTGTTCAAGGCCTTCTATTTTCCTGTTGAGCCCATCCAGCTTCCCAGACAGCGCTTCGGCGTCGTATTCCATCCGGCGGAAAACCGTGCTGTTTTCTTTCCCGCCCGTGGCCAGAAAGCGCTCTTTTCTCTCCTCCAGATCGGCCAGCTTATGGGAAAACTTATCAAATTCCCCTCTCATAGCCGCATAGGGCGCCGTTTCCACCTTCGTATTCGCCAGCTTGTCATATTCCGCCTGAAGCTCCCGGATCTTTTGCTTTTGCTTTGCATAGGCGTCATTCTGCTTCGCAAAGGCGTTGACGGACTTCAGGATGGACAGTTGCGCCTTCTCCCCTATGCCCTGGAGACCGTCCGCCGCGCGGCGGCAATGGGCTTCCAGCTCCTTTGTGCCGCGCTTAAAGCTGGTCTCATCAATATTGACTTCAATGACAACAGCACCGTCCGCCGCCATGTATGCTCACTCCCTGTTCGTTTTTTTGTATACGGCGTTGCGTATGGCCGCAAGCGCGTCGTTTTCGTCCTCTGTCCAGGCCGGACGGCGGGGCTTGATGTCGATCAGCTGTTTGTTTTCCTTGTAGAATTCCTTCTCGTTCTTCTCCAGCTTTTTATGCCTTGCCCTTTTCTGTCGGATGCTTAAAACAGAGGAATACAGGCACTCTCCTATTTCCATGTACGCGCTGATAAACGTCCACCAATGGAGGCCGCCTGTGTTCGTTTCGCTGTCATATGGCACAGACCGGACATCCTTTCCCATGACCCGGTTGACTGCCGGGATTATCAGTCCTGCGTCCTGGCCCCAGTCCATGACCGGATGCCCGGTCCCGCTCCTTCCGTTGTCCGGCGTACCCGCATCAAGAAACCTGACCGCCTGCTTCATGGCTTCCTCATAATCGCCGACATCCATTTCCGCGAAATCAGGATAAAGGATATCCAGGAAAATAAGCGCCTTTTCGTCGTCCTCATACGCCGGGTCCTGCAATTTATCAAGTATATCCAGCATGACCCGAAAATCCGTCCGTATGGGACGCGCCACGCCCCCCACAGTGAGGGACGTGGGCAGTTCCCAGGCCGTCATTGGTGATACTTGGATGTGGCCTTCTTGACCTTCTTCAGCTTCCTGTCGATGCGGGCGTGCATGGTCGATTCAATGACCTTCCCGATCTCCTCCAGCATGACCTCAAAAAAGAAATCGCCGCTTTCGGTCACGCTGAGGGGGCCGCAATTGGCAAACAGGCCGTCGGAGACCTTGTAGCTGAACAGATAGTCAAACTGCTCGCCGATCTCAACGCAGAGCTGTTTCACACGGTCAAAGGTCTGTTCCTCCGTCATATCCTCCGTAAACCGGACGCCGTTGAAAAAGTCGATGACGGAATCAAGGCGCGACACGATATTGGAATCCGCGGGGTTGAATTTGAACTGCGCGATAACCTCGCTGCCGTCCATGACCCTCACCGTGCGAAAGCCGGTATCTACGTTAAGGATAATTTCGTTTTTCTTCGCTTCACTCATTCATCAGCACCTCCATCAGGCCGAGGGGATATCGCCCTCTTTAAACACCGGACTGCCGGATGCAACGGAAGCCGCCGTTACATAGCCCTTCACGCTGTCTCCGTCCTCGAGCACGTCAAACGGGATGTTGACGCCTTCGGTGCCGCCGCCGTAGGACTGCGGCTTGACGATGACCTCCCGGACATGTGCCAGATAATTGGTGTCGCTCGTGTCCTCAATGATGACCTCAAGCATGAGCGTCTTGCAGGCAGAGCCCTTCAGGCGGTCAAGCGCAATGTCACGCAAATGGGAATAAAGGGCGCTGTCGGGGTCCGCGTAAAAGGGATCCGCGCTCAGGGACGGCTCATAGCCATTGTCCTTCGTTTTGGTCTTCCCCAGGATGTTTTTGAACTGCTCAGTGTCCGCGTTCAGCTCGACGGACATCTCCTCGATATCGTCGCCCAATACCTCGAACACCGCCTTGCTTACGTCCGCGGCGCTGGTATTCCAGGCCGAATCCAGAAAGTGCATCAGCGCCTCGCGATTCAGTTTTGCCATTTTTATTTTCCTCCTGTCGTTAATTCAATGTATTTTTCTGTAAATAGGTCAGCCTGCACTGGATTTGATACCGCGCTGTCTCGGTATCATCCGGGGCAAAGATATATCCTGAGGTCGTCACCTCCAACGCCTGGGGAACGCGGTCCGCCCCCAGGTCGATCGGCGGGTTTCGGGCCTCCAGCCATGCGGCGAAATCCTCAAACCAGCTCAAATTGTCAAGCTGCTGCCGGATAAAACTGCCATAATAGGTGCGCGTGGCAAAGGTGAAAGCAAACTGCCGCAGGCTGGAACCGTTTATGTACCGCTTTACCACCGGCGTCACCGGGGACACGTCCACGGAATACGTCGCCGCCTCCGCCGGGAGAAAATCTACATTGATTTTCCCATCCGACAGCAGCGGGCAGGTTTTCAGATAATCCCGTACCGCTTCGATTATGCTCATTTGACCTTTCCTCCCACATATTCGGCCAGCGCTTTTGTCACGTCGGCGCCCCTGTCAGCCATCATGCGCTTGTCCCATTCCTTTCCGCGCCGCCCGCCGCCTCCGTAGGTCAGCGGGACGCCGGTATAATGCTTGGGCGCACGGCCCGCCATGACCTCGCCGTAATACTGGTAGTGGGCATAGTCCGTGTTGTAGACGATACTTGCCCCGTCAGCTCCCTCGTCGGTAATCTGAGCATCTTTCAGCGTGCCTTGGGCAAACGGGACGTATTCGTCGCAGTAATCTTTGACCACGCTTGCCAGAAACTTCACGGCCCGGCGGGATTCGCCCAGGCCGCGCTCCTCCAGTATTTTCCGGGTGTCCAGGTCAACATTGACTTTGAGGACTTTGACCTTCATTGCCCCGTCACCGTCACATGCGGCAGGCCGCCCCGCCGGTTATCCCCCACCGCCATGACCTTTCGCGGATGATAGGCCGCCAGCTCCGCCGGCGTGCGGATCACCGTGCCTTCCGGCAGTCCGCCCCGGATGATATGGTCGCCGACGGCGGGCAGCGGCTTCCCCTCCTGCGCGTCGGCAGGGATCCTCACCCTGACAGCGTTGGCAAACACCAAGCCGCTGTTCTCCGTCTTGACCTGGGTCTTGTCAAACCAGCTCACGCCCTCAAACACCGTGGCCGTATAGGCCTCGCCGTCGCATTTGACAACGGTCACAGTCTCATTGCAGCCGAGCATCACCGCACCCCCCGATACAGCAGTCCCGTCCCGCTCAGATACAGACAGACGGTGCTCCAGAGCCGCTGTTCGTCGCTCTGCGCGGTCTTGCTGGCCGCATAGGTCACAGATATTCCGTCGTTGGATTCGCTCACCACGCCGCCGCCCTGCTCGTTCAGGAGCAGGGCGTCACAAAGCCCGCACAGCGCAAGCCTTGCTTTCTGCGCGGCGGCCTCCTCCATGGGCTCGCCTGTCCGGCCATGGGTCACGGCGTCCAGGTAGGCGGCCGCCGGAACGGACAGCCGGCAAAAATCGTCCTCGGTCAGCTTTCCGTGGAAAGCTTCGACATAAAATGTATAGTTCACTGCGTCCACAGCCGCCGCCTCCCCTCCTTATTTCTGCCCCGGGGTGTCCGCCGGCACGCCGTTCACGTCCGGATGCTTCTCCCGGATGTGCTTTCCCAGCGCGTCGGCGCTCTTGTACGCCCTGCCGCAGTGCGGACAGGTATGCTCCGTCTCCTTGAAGGTCAGGCCGATTATCTTTCCCATGTCCGCCTCTTTACGCCTTGTGATGCAGATAGATACCGGCGACCTTGTTTTCGTACACGTCCGCAATGGCGACCTGCCGGTAACCGAACTTATAGGCGTCTCCGCTCTGATTGACGTCAGGCGTGATAATTTTGGGCGCGATGTGCTTTGAAAACTGTATAAGCGCGGGCCGGTGGATAATCATGAAGTTGATATCCTGCGCGCCCTCTGCTTTCGCATAGCCGCCGTCTTCTTCACCGGTCTTGCCGGACTTCTGCGTGATAGCTGTGTAAAACCGGGACTGAGGCACCTTCCTCACCTGGGCAAAATTCTGCATGACCTCGCGGCTCTTGGTGGTGTCCAGGTCCTGGATATACCCCAGAAGCAGCGGCGTGATGTAAAGATATCTCTCCTCCGCGGGCACCTCGTCCTCGTCCATCCGGGTGACCGCCTCGCGCAGGGCGGCCACAACCGCAGCGCCGTCGTCCAGCGTGGCGCCGGCGGACACCTTGGAAATTCCGGACTTCCCCGCATAGCTGGCAAAACGGAAAGCGTCCTGCTCCGGTGCGACCTTGGTGCGGATAAACTCCCCGGCCAGCCGGCCAAAGGCCAGCCCCGCCGTCTCCATATTGTCCATGGTGTCAACCGTGAACATGCGGCCCCGGTCAAAGTTGCACTTGACCGTTTCATTGGTCAGCGTCACGTCGCCGTCCACATAGCCGCTGTTGCGGGAATAATCACCCAGTCCCTGCATGGAAAGCATCGGGATGATGAGCTCGTTGGCGTTCGCGCCCTGCTGTACCAGGTCGGCATTGCCGTCCAGGTCGGCGGTAACGGACGCCAGCTTGTAAACCTCGTCCAGCATCGGGACGAATTTCTGTGCAAGTGTGATTGCGTTAGCCATTTTTTATTACTCCTTCTTTGCATGATCAGGAAGTCCAAACGCAGCCCGCAAGGCCGCGTCGCTCCCCGTGCTTCCGCCCCCGCCGGTGCCGCCGCGGACGGCTACGGGGGTCTTGTCGTCATTTTCCGGCACGAACGCGCCGGGGTCGCTCTCCCGGTAAGTTTTGGTGAAGTCCTCCAGCCCCAGCAGCTTGCCCTCCTGAACGGGCAGCTTTTTGGCCGTCAGGTCGGCCATGAACGCTCTTTTTGCGCTCTCGCTGGAAAACCGGATGCTGCCGACCGCTTTGTCCACGGCAAAGCGGTATCGGTCGGCGTCAATCTGCGCCTGAAGCGCCTGGGTGTCCGTCTGATATTTGGCCTCCCAGTCCGCCGCTGCTTTCTTGATTCCGTCGATATCCATGTCCTTATAGGACCGGATCGTCTCGTTGGCCGTTCCGAGCTGTTCGCGCAGTCCGTCCCGCTCATTGGTGAGCGTGTTGATCTGTGCCTCCAAAGCGCCTTTGCCTTTGCCATATTCGGCCATAATGGCCTCAATGGCAGCATCCGGCAGCCTGGCTCCGTCGCCCAGGTCCAGACCTTTCAGAAAGTCTCGCTTCATACCTGCCTCCTTCTCCCGCCGCGCTGTTTTTGTTCAGGGTTGCGACCCCTGTGCGGGTGTGCCTGTTGCGCCCGGCACCCGGCGAAAATAGGTATAACAAAAGCACGGTGCATTTCTGCATCGTGCCGTGTTATTGAGTTTGGACAGGAATAAACCACCGCGCCGGCATCGGTTCGGTGGTTCATTCTTCGTTCACAATGTACCATCTGCATTCTTCGCAGATTTCGGCGGCCCTTTCGAGGTCAAACGGCTCGGGAGCGAACTCCATATCTGTGCCATCATCGCGCACATCTTGTATAATCCAACAATCGCCCCAAAAAACTTCACGTTCCAGTAATGGACAATTATGTTTATCGTCTGGATGTCTCATCACTCGCCTCCTCCACGATTTCAAACAGCTCCGGCGGATACAGATATCCGGGTGGGTCAGCGTCGGGATAATCCCCCATGTCAGGGATCACGCGATACCATCCCTTTTCGATCGAAATAACATCATATATCCTTCCATTCGTTAGTTCAAATGATGATGTTTCACCAAGATATTTTATCTTCATTCTTCCACCCATCTCTTCAGGAAAAATTTTACTTTTCCAACATCTTTTGCTTGGAACCAATGAACTTCTGCCATCCGACTTTCATATTCACTCAAAGACAGCTTTCCAAACCCTTTTACATGCTGCCAATCGCTTGGCTTCCCACCAAACTCTTTTGCCAGTCCTTCTGCAACGCCTTCATGGAGCGGTGTCCTGACACCAGCCCCGGCAAACACTTCAACATTCTGAATATGCGTTCCTTCGGCAAAATGATATATCAAGCCGCTTTCTTTGTCAACTATTTCATAGTTCCTGGATTTCGCCCCAACGCTTCGGCCAATATAAACATCGGTTTGTGATTTAACGTCAGGCACTGCCTTCGGCGCCACCGCCGCCGCTTCGATCTGCTCCCTCGCGCTCCGGCGCTTCAGGCCCGTCTGCTTCAGGAAATCCCGCATGATCCCCTGCCACTGTCTGACCTTGGCGGAGGCCTCGGAGCTGTCCAGCCCCGCCGCTTTCATGGCCGCCTCCTCCCGCTTCCAGCGGCGTATCTGGCGCTCGATGTACCGCTGCTTCTGCTGGGCCTCATATTCGGTGAGCTTTTCGCCATTATAAGTATATTTCTTCTCGTTGAGCTTTGCCAGCTTCTCCTCCGTCCAGGCGCGGGGCATCCCCTCGATATACGGGCTCCAGTTGTGGCGGCAGTTCCAGCCCTGGAAGCCCGCGCCGGTGCCGTAACCGATGTCCTGCAGGCTGAGATAGCCCTCCCGGCCGCTCAGACTGACGATCTTTCCCTGCCATAGCGCGTGACTGGGCCGCGCCCCCTCATGGGCCGTCAGCTCCATCAGGTCACAGTCCAGCTCGTCCGCAAGCTCCATCTGCAGCTTTCCGGCCGTCTGGTTTACCCCCGTCACGACCGCCCGGCGTACGGCCACCTCCAGCGTATCTGAGCGCCCGCTCGGATATCGGACGCTTTGCACACCCTCCGCTGCGAGCCGCTTCACCGCGTCGCGGACGGCCACATCCGTAGAAAAGCCCCCGGACTCTATCTTCATCCACGCCTCGTCAAGCGCGTTTTCAAACTGCTGTGTCGCCGTCCGGGCCGTCGTTCGTGTCAGATTTTTCATTGTCTGGGCCGTGGCCTGATAACCGGCGTTCAGTATGGCCCGCAGAGGCTCGCTGTCGGAAAAGGACGGCACAGACCGCCCGGCGGCCTCATAATAGCTCTTATCTGCCCGCAATCCGTCCTTTTCCGCCTGTTCCATGAGGGTTTTCAGCTCTTTTACTGACCGGCGGGTAATCCGGGACAGGATGCGCAGTATTTCCTCCTGCGTGCGCCCCGCCTCCAGCAGCTTTTGATTCTGCCAGTCTGCGGCGGGAATCCAGTAATCATAGGTCGATATGCGCCGGGCCATATCCGCCAGAATATCCCGCTCTGCCTCCTCGTAAAGCGCCAGAATTGGTTCCGGCAGCTCATCCAGATACTCCGGTGGCAGCATTTCATTCCAGCCTCAGCCCGTCCGGCTCCTGGGGCATCATCTGCCTTGCTTCCTCCTCGGATATGCCAAAATACCAGGCGATAACCTTTTCTGGCTTCAGCCATCCCTTATCGGCCATGGCCGTCCGTCGGGCAAATTCGACATCCGTATCCAACAGGATACCGTCGCCCCAAATAAAATGCGCTTCATAGGCCCCCGCCGGGGCCAGACCGTACAGACTGGCATACAGGTCCATCGCCCACAGAAGATGCTCCAGCGCCGCCTGCAGGGCCTTCTGAATATCGCAGACGGCGGAAAAGGACCGCTGCTTGCTGCTGCGTATTTCCTCCGCCGTTTTGTCGACGTTCTGCGGATCGGACAGCGTTCCGTAGGCCAGATTGCAATTGAATTCTATCCGCTTGAGTATTTTATCCAAGCCATTGAACAACGACCCGTCCCGAATCGCCGGACTGAACACCTCATACAGGTCGCCGCTGCTGCCCCTGTCGATCGGCAAAGCCCGGAAAAGACGCTTTTTGCGCTTCGGCATACTCTCGTTTCCGTTTTTGTCTGTCTGGATTGCGGTGACGGAGGCGTCCACAGCCAGTTCGCTGCCTTCATACTCCCACAGGATGCGGGAGTATTGCCGGTCGGCCTCCTTGATAAGACCTGCCGCACGGCTGTATACCGCCGCGCCCAACGGACTGTCCGTATCGATCGTGTTTGCCCCCGGTATGCGGAAATAGGAAAACAGCACCCGCTCCGGTACGGTGCCGTCCTTGTATCGAATGGTCATCTCCGGCTCGAGCCCCGCCCATTCGTCCACAGCAGACAGACTGCATTGCGTTCCGAGAGCTGTTTCTGTCGTGGACATGAACGCCATGTTGCGAATAAGATAACCGCTGTCCGTAAGCCTGTGCTGCTCCATACGGGTGTAAAACACCTTGCCCTTTGTGACCTGCTCCACGAACACCGCGCCGGTCACCTCCCGGCGGCTGTTGAAATCGGTCGGCAGAAACCGGCGCGCCGGCACGCAGTCCACCAGTATGTTTTCCCCGTCCACATAGGGCTTAAATACAATGCCCCCGCCGGCGGCAGCCGCTTCCACATCGTCGCGGAGATGATCCAGCACCCGCGCATATTCTCCATTCAGATAATCCGCCCGCAGACTGCCGTCCACACCGCTCTCCAGCTCTACTGTGGTAAGCCGGGCGACCTCTCCGGCAATGGCCGCAGGCAGCCCAAGGCTTTGCGTAGTCTCATCCAGCCACGGGGCTCTGTCCGCAAACATCTGCTCCCACAGGTCGATAGCCTCCTGCATTTCGGCACTGACGGCCACATCTACGCCCAACGCCCTCTTTGCGTCGTCCTTATGCAACATTCCGGCGATCACACCTCGCATCCATGATAAAAATTTTTGCAGCATCCTCCAGCCCCTCCTGTCATACCATGCGCCGCATGACGGTATAACAAAAATAGCGGATATCATCCATCGCGTGGTCGTTTTCCTTGATGACCCGGTCCTCCGTCGCCTTTTCGTCCCAGCTATACAGGCCAAACTCCCGGATAGCGTCGGCGCAGACATCGGCAATTTTGATCCGGCCGTTCCACAACAGCTCCGCCGTTACCCGTATGCCGTCGATCACATCGTTGCGGGCCCGCCGCACGGCAAACCGCCCATGGCGGCGGATTTCCGCAATAAACGACGCGGCGGACGGGTCAACGATCACGCTCTCCACCGGCCGGTCGCCCGCCAGCTTTTCAAGCTCTGCATAGTATTCGCCGTCGGTCTTCTGATTTCCGGCCGTCCGGCCATTGAAGTAATACTCCCGTATGCGGGTAGCCGCGGCGTCCGGCGTCAGGCACCACAGCCCGGCGGAAAAGGGATTCAGCGTCCCGTAGTCCACGGAAATAAAATACCGCCCGGTACCAGGGATGTCGTGAACGACATGCCTGGTCCGGTCAAAAAACGGGTATACCAATCCCTCGGCCTTGACCCAGAGACCCAGGATGAAGCGGTCATAGAACACGCCGGTATACTCCAGCTTGATATTCCGCACATAGTCCGGGTCGAGTGTCGTATTGTCGTCAAGGGTGAATTTCACATCGAGGAAATCCAGCTCCTCGGCGCGGCTGATATAATGCGCCATCAGCCAATGGCTTGGACTGTCCGGGTTTGTGGTCGCTATCAGCTTTGCCCCCGGCACCCGCAGGCGGGACAGCAGCATGGCAAAAAAATCCTCCGGAAGCTGTGTCAGCTCGTCGCAATACGCTCCCTGTAGGGTCATGCCCCGTATTTTGCTTTCGGACCGGGCGTCATTTGCCCCCTCAAACAGAACCCGCCGGCCGAACAGATACCCCTCTTTCGCCGGGAGGGAAAACGTAAAGTTCCGCTCCCCCACAAGCTCTTGCAGCAAAATCAGGCAGTTTCGTTTGAGCGTGGTCAGGCTCTTCGCGCACATGAGATACAGCTTGTCCTGCGGCATTGTCGCCACCCAGAACGCCCATACCACCAGGGACACCCACGTCTTTCCGCTCGACACGGAGCCTTCCAGGAGATTTAAGCGCCGGAGCTCCCCGCGCTGCCACATTTTCAGGAGCTCCCGCTGTTTTGGCGTGTAAATACTCATTCATCCCTCTTTCAGCTCCCGGATCAGCTCGGCCATGATTCCGGCCGTCTTACTTTCATCGGCGCCCGTGTTTCGGTTCCACATGCCTATATGCCCGCCGATGAGCTTGAGCGCCTCCAGCGCGCCTTTGGCGTTGAAAGTAAACTCCGCAGCGGACGGAACGTATTTATGCCCGGCGGCGTCCCACTCCATCACCGGCGCCGCCTGCATGCAGCGCCGGTAGATCTCCCACAGCTCCATAACCACGCGGTCGGCCGACAAGCCCAGGCGCGCCGCCTGTTCCTGCTGGAGCTGCCTCATGCGCTCGATGACATCCTCACGCCTGAGGAGCGTCGAGGCCTGGGCGGCCGCACGCTTTTCACTGTACCCGGCGCGGATCGCCGCGGCGGTTCCGTTGTAGTCAATCACATACTCCTGGCAAAATCGTTCCATCTGCCCCTTCAGCGCTGCCACGGCCGCACCTCCCCCCCGGCAGCAAAAAAGCTCCCGCTCGAAAAGCCGATCGGAAGTTCTTATGCGTTTTTATTCGGTACGCGCATGCGCCCGCCCGCTCGCGCGGGACGCCTTGCGTTTTCTTGCGTTTTCCCGGGCTCAGCCGAATTGCACGGCGGCACGAAAGCTGGACCGCGAGCCGCTTACCCGGATGTCGGCTTATATTTTTAGGGGGATCCTTGTACGGACCATGGAGCCGGGGGACGGATTCGAACCGTCCGGGCCTGTGTATTTGTGGCGTCTGCCCCGCTCTCGGCGGTAAGACCTGCCCGCGCACCCGCGCCCCGGCCTATGCAACAGCCGCGGACAGAGCCCGCGGCCGTTCCGAAAAAGGAGATGATCGAGATGCCTCACAGCTTCCCCTATATCAAAATACCACAGATTTTAGGCTCTGTTAGCTCAATTTTTTCTTTTTGCGCTTTTTCAGGTCAGATAGCCCATATTTTTTGCCACCGCATAGATAAACCTCCGCCGCCATCTTTTGACGCTGCTCACAGCCGCCGGGATGCGTTCCGCCGCGGCCTGGACGCTGTGTCCCTCCCAGTCCACCAGCCTCACGGCGGCCAGGATCATGTCCCCGTCCTTTCTCCCTCTCATCCGTTCGATCGCCCTCTCGACCGCGTCAAGGTCGGCCTCCTCCCGGGCGGAGAGCGTGCGCAGGGCCGCATCCTCCGTCGTTCGCGATCCCCTGCAGGAGCGCGGCAGGAGTACGTTTACTTCTTTCCCGCTCTGAAGCACGGCCCTTGTGCCATAGTTTGCCACCATAGCCTGCTCCTGTACAGCTCTCTTTCGGGCGGTCAGCGCGGGATAGGCCCGGATTGTCCGAACGACGGACGCATACCACCAATATTTCGGTCTGCTCATAGGCTCGCTCCTTCCTCATCCCCATCGGTAGCCGTGCCGATCGCCCTCTTCCGTGCCCTCGGCGGGCGGTAATACCGAAGCTTCTGCGGCCGGCCCGTCCTCTGTTCCGACCGCCAGATGAAAACGCCGCCCTTCGGTACACGGAGCGGAGCGTCGATGCTCTTCACCGGCCGGGGCTCCGTCATGGGCGGCTGTTCCAGATTCCGGGACGGCGTATATCTCTTTTCCGTGCCGATCTGCCTGGTCTGCGCGATCATGTACTCCACAAGATCGGTCAGATCGCCGTGATGACGGGAATACAGCGTGCTGTGAACCGCCTTTCCCAGCTTCCATGCTCCCGCTACGATTTGAGCCGCTTCCCGATTGACGATGATGTGGATGTGCGGCCGGACCGGCTCAAGCGTCTTTCCGTCGAGATCCGACTTGACGAAGAGATACCGAAGCGTGATCCCGGCCTTCCGGCAGGCGTACCGGGCTCTTCTCATCTGGAGCTCCGCTTCATGCTGCGCAGCCAGCAAAAGAGCGTCCCTGTCATCCGTTCCGGCTTTCATGACAAGCTGCGCCATCCCCGCGTCATCGAAGGTATCGGTCACATACTCATCCGTCCCGGCCCGGAAATTATGATTGACGATCCGAGCGGCTATGTGCTTTGCCTCGGTGACATTCTTCTCGGCCCTCCGGATCTGACGCTTTCTTTCCTTCGCGGAATATGCGGGGAGTTTTCCGTCCGGGACGAAAAACTTTGTCTTCTCGCATATTCCGTTTGCGCACCTGTACTCTCGTATGTACCATCCGGCGATCGGCTGTCTACCCATGGTCGCAAATCCCGCCTTAATCTAGTTTCGATAAATACGCGCGCGTGCGCGTATTTATATAATAGTATCGATCTCTCGTTGAAAAGGTTCAGCCGGAAGCGTCCGCCGCGGGACGCTCCCGACTCAGCCTTTTACATTTTCTCCGTGAGCCGTATGGCCCGGCGGCGTTCGCATTTTTCCTCCGGCGCCGAGCGTAATTCCCCGGTGTCAAAGAAGTAGTGACAGCCCGCGGCATCCATGCCGCTGTACTGCCGCCAATGGGAGCAGCCGCTACATGATTTTTTCCGTGACCGACAGACCCGGGGCGGGGTCTCGATCACTTCCTCCGGCGTCCAGCCGCGGGCGATCCGCTGTTCCAGCCCCCGGGCGGATACGCCGACGCGCCGGCTCCATTCTTCCAGCGTCCGTGTTTCGCCTTGATAGGTGAGCAGTTGTTCACCGCAGCGCTTTTTGTATGACATAATCAACCCTCCGTCTCCTCCCGTGCTCTGCGCCTGTTCCGTTCTCTCCAGGCCCGTGACCTTTAGCCACAGCCCTTTTTGACCATCCAACTCGAACAGAAAATCAGTCTCCACGCCGCCCCTTTGCAGCTCGTGCATGGTGTTCACCATGTCGTCGCTGTCAGCACATTGGATGGTGTCGCCAATCTCTAACACGGTCATCCGCCCTCCTTCAACTTCCGGATGGTCCCGCCGCCGTAGTCGTTTTCGCAGAGCG
>CAYOSI010000041.1:0-18721 GCA_964406615.1 uncultured Oscillospiraceae bacterium | reverse complement strand
CAAAAACGAGCCGTTTTCGCCGCTTGAAAATGACTCGTTCTTTGACAGGCTGAAACAGCTCCGCTTTTCGCGGAGCTGTTTATGTATCCGAAATCAGGCCTGGGGACCGACCGTGTTGTTGCCCTCGAAAGCAGCCTGCACGGCGTCGATGACAGCCTGATCGGCCTCGTCGCCGGAGTCGGCCGTCCAGACGCCCTTGTCGATCGCGCCGGTAATGGTGGCGCCGTCGAAGGTGATCTCAAAGGTCTTGGTGGCCTGGTCGCCGTTGTCGGTGTCCTGATAGTGGGCGGTGCCGGTCACGCCGTTGACGGTGATCTCATAGTCAGCCTCTGCGTCGGCCTGCTCGGCGGAAGGCTCACCGGAAGGCTCGGCGGAAGCTTCGCCGGAGGGCTCACCGGAAGCAGAAGCGTTGTCCGCGACGGCAGGGGCAGAGTCGTCCGCGACGGCGGGTTCCTCTGCAACAGCGGCCTCCGCCGCGTCGGCAGCGGTAGCGGGGTTGGGGGTAACCTCTTCGGCAGCTTCCTCGGTCTTGGAGCCGCAGGCGGCGAAGGCCAGGAGCATGACGAGAGCCAGAGCAAGAGCAAGAATCTTCTTCATGATGGGTTTCTCCTTTTTGATGTTTTTGTTTGGTAGTTTCCTCTTCAAACAGGCAGAGTATAGCATACGGGGAACAAAAAGTAAATAAGCAATTTACCTGAAATATACGAGAAAGTAACAAAAATAAACAAAACTTAACATTTTCCACTGAGTTTTCAACAACCTGCCCGGACAGAGACGCATGCATGGGATAAAAAACACAGGGCCCGATCGTTCGGACCCTGTGTTTCGCATGTATGGAAGTATCGGCTCAAGCCGCGGGCTCCTCGGAGGGGCCGACGACGTTGACGGCCTCGTATTCAGCGCGGACGGCGTCGATGACGGGCTGATCGGCTTCGTTGTCAGCGGTCCACACGCCCATGCTGATGGTGCCGGGATAGACGGCGTCGCCGATGGTGATCTCGAAGAGCTTCACGCCCTCGTCACCGTTGCCGGTTTCCTCAAAGTGGGCGGTGACGGTCTCGCCGTCAAGCTCGATGTCAAAATCGCCGCTGGTGGCCGGGCCGGAGGCCTCGCCGGAAGCCTCGCCGGAGGCCTCACCGGAGCCGTCCATGGGGTTGGCGGCCATCTGCGCGGCCATTTCCTCGGCAAGAGCGATGGCGTCCGCGATTTCCTGCTCGTCAAAATAAATGGTGTGGGTGGCGTCCATAGCCAGAGCCGCATCGGTCACGGTGACGGTGACGTCGCCGGTGATACCGGTGACGGTGACAAGCTCCGAGGTGGGATAGCTGTTGGGACCGCCGAGACCGACGTTGGAGTAGGTCACGGTGCCCTCGCTCACGGTGATGCCCGCGCCCTCCTCACCGGGGGCGGGAGCGCCCATGTCGCCGGGAGCGTCGCACTGGAAGAAGAAGACGAGGTCTTCGCCGGCGGGGAGATCGTAGGTCTCGCCGGTGGAGAAGGTCACCTTGTAGGTTCCTTCGGCAGCGGGAGCGGGTTCGGGGGTAACCTCCGCGGCGGGAGCGTCGGTCTTGGAGCCGCAGGCGGCGAGGGCCAGGACCATGACGAGGGCCAGAGCCAAGGCAAGGATCTTTTTCATTTGATTGTCCTCCTAAATATTTTTCCCTTCCGGGGTATGAATGAAATGGAACCGCAACACGAACGGGAGCTGTTTTCAAACAGCTCCCGCAGGCTTTTTATAAACGCCCCTGCGCGCAGCGAGTCGGAAAGGAGTTTTCTTGCATGAGAAAGCATCAAGAGGAGAAAGGGGTATAAGGTGCAGGGCCCATAATGCAGGGGCGGTGGCGGCATAACAGGTCGAAAATCCGGAGAATTTCCTCCGACCGCCTATATAGAAGCACAAAATTCCCGCTGCGTCAAGGTTTTTTTAAAAAGATTGACAATAAATAAACATAAACTCGATTACAAATTTATGTTTATTTATCTGCCTTAAAAAATGTTAATATTTATGAGGGAAAATGTTATTGGAAAATGGGACCGGGAGCCTCTCCGTGCTGCTGATAATACGCGGCGAAATCCTCATAGCCGAGGGCGCCGAACTCGATCAGCATGGAAAACGGCATCGTGCTTTCGTCATAGCCGGCCTCAAAGACGGTGTCGAGAGCGGCGTTGAACTCGTCGTAGAACTCATCCTCCAGAAGCAGGGAGCGGATATACTCGATGTAGGTGGCGAACATATCAATGTCGGCGGGTTCGCTGGAGGCGAGAACGACGGCGGGCTCGTTGGAGGCGCCGTTCACGTTGCCGGAGGCGGCGGCGATGACGGGCCGGACGTAGGTGTCCCAGGAGGTCTGGTAGCTGGAGAAGCTGTTGCCGGCGGCAAAGAGGCCGGATTCGTCGCGCAGCCAGTCGATGCTGCCGTAGGTGTCGTCGGTAAAGACCGGGGCTTCCGTGTGGTCATCGACAATATTGGAGTCATATTCACCTATATAGGTGCCGCCGCTGCATACGTTGATGGTGACGTCGCACTCGCCGTCCTTGATCACCTCGCCGGTGAAGACCGCGCCGTCATAGAGGTTCAGCTCCACAACGCCGCCTTCATAGCAGTAAATATCGCCGGTCAGCTCGGTGTCCCACAGGTTCACATAGACCTTGCCCGCGCCCATGCCGTTTTCATATTCGACCTGGATGGCATAGTCGGTATCGCAGGCGGAGGTGTCGCAGTTTACGATATTGTGGGTGGTGACGCCGCCCTGTTCATGGATAACAGCCGTGCCCACGGCCTCGAAGGTGCTGTCGAAGCTAAAGGTCACATCGCCGGCGGCCATCGCGGGAGACGGCATGGCCTGGTGGCCGTCAAAGATCTCGGGGCCGTACAGGGAGCAGTCCTTGAGCACGACGATGGAGTTGTTGTGCGCGTTCATGACGGTCTCGGAGGCGTTGGAGTGCAGGGTGGAATTCTCGAGGATATAGATGGACGAGCCGGCCGCGTAGATGCCGGCGGAGCCGGCGGTGTTGGATTCGGCGTAGGTGTTGGTCACCTTGAAGAAGCCGCCGCCGAAGTCGGTGGACAGGGCGGAGGAGGCGCTGCCGTTGGTGCGCAGAACGCAGTTATCCACGCAGAAGGTGCCGCCGAAGGTGGCGTCCAGGCCATGGCCCTGGCTGTTGTTGGTGATGACGGTGGAGTTCTTGATGGTAACGGCGGAGCCGTTCGCGGCGAACACGCCGTTGGAGGTGGAACCGGAGGCGCACAGGACGGTCATATGGTCCAGGTCGAGGGTTGTGCCCTCGCCGGTGGCGAGGATGCCGGCCGCCATGCCGAACTTGCTGCCGTACTCGTTCGAGGTGTCGGACTGCCACTCGTCCTCGGTAAAGACGCCGTCGCCGTTTTCGTCCTTATACTCGCCGCTGATATAGCCGTAGGAGAGCACGAGCTGGTCGGCAAAGGAGAGCTTGGCGCCGTTTTCCGCATAGATGGCGGAAGCGCCGCGCATGTTCTCGCCGACAAGAGCGCCGGCTGCGGGATACAGCTCGACGTCGCCGTAGAAGGCGTAAGCTGTGCCGGGCTCGACGGTCTGCAGGTAGCCGTCCACGGTGACAACGGGGACGCTGCCCGCCGGCGCGGTGAGCGAGGAGGTCTCGTCGATGGTCAGGCGGTGCAGGCTGACAGGCTCCGTGACCTCATAGACGGCGCCGTCGGCGAGGTCCAGGAAGTCGTCCGCCGCGAGGGCTGCCGTGCCGAGGCTCAGGACAAGGGCGAGGGTGAGAATGAGACTGAAAATGCGTTTCATGGTGCTCCTCCTTATGGATTTAAATTTGGTTTTTGACCACTGTGTTCAGGGCGGCGAGAATGGCCGCTTCCATGTCGGCGGGCTCGCCGGTCATGACCGTCCCGGCGGCATCCGGGTGTCCGCCTCCGCCGACAATACGCAGGACCTGCCCGGCGTGAACGCTTCCGTCCGTCCGCAGGGAGATCTTCCAGTCCCCGGAGGGAAGCTGCCGGAGCAGAAGCCCGGCCCATACGCCCTCCGGCGTCATTGTGAGAGTCGAGAGCTTATCCATATCGTCCTCGGACGCGCCGCAGGCGGTGATGGTTCCATAAGGCAGCGTCATGACGCAGACGCCCTCCCGGGGAAAGCGCATCCCGCCGAAAAGCGCCGCTTCCAGGCGCAGCCGGGAGGCGGTTTTCGTTTCAAACAGGCGCCGCGTGAGCGCAAAGACGTCGAAGCCCGCGTCGTGGAGCTCCGCCGCAATGGCGAGCGTGCGCCCGGTCGTTCCGGCGGTGCGGAAGCCGTTCGTGTCCGTGGCGAGGGCGACGTACAGCGCCTCGGCGATGGCCGGCGTGATCGCTGCGCCGAGCTCCCGCAGCGTGAGATAAACAAGCTCTCCCGCAGCGGCGCTGTGGTCATCCAGGAGGGTCTTTTTCGCATAGCCGCTGTTGGTGCCGTGGTGGTCGATGGCAAGATCGGCGCAGCCGGCGAGCGGCTCCCAGCCCGGGGGGAACTGTCCCGCGCTTGCGGTATCCACGACCGCGACGAAGCCCGGCGTGAAGCCGGCCGGAGCGAAATACGGCGTGAGATACTTTTCGTACCGCGTCATGGACGGGGGGTTGGCCGCGAGAAAGGCGGTCTTGCCAAGGGCGCGCAGACCGAGACACAGAGCGCAGCCGCTGCCGGCGGCGTCTCCGTCGGGGCGGATGTGCGTGACGATAAGGATGTTTTCAGCCGACCGCAGCAGCGCGGCGGCCTCTTTTGCGGTGATAAGCTCCATGGACACTTCCTGCTGATCTTTATGACGAAATATTAACACAGTCGGGCGGCATTTGCAACAAGTGTTTGAACATGGCCGGCCCGTATGATAAAATAGAGCGCGGAAGCCGTCGAGGACGGCGGAAAAGGGTGGCATGGAAATTGAAACGGTTTTTTATGGCAATAGGGCTGCTGCTGGCGCTGTCCGTTCCGGCACAGGCGCTGTCGGACGAGGAGCTGGACGCCGCGGCATGGGCGGCGGCGGAGGAAGCGGTTGCGGTCTGCACGGCGGAGGATATGACCGACGTGGAAACGCTGACGGCGCTGCATGACTGGATGGCGCTGCACTGCGATTACGGAGCGTCGCCCCGGAGCGGGACGGCCTATGGCGCGCTGGCGGAGGGCTCCGCCGTCTGCACCGGCTACGCGGCGGGGTATGCCTATCTTGCGGCGGCGGCCGGGCTGGACGGCGCGGCCACCTACAGCGCGGAGATCGACCACGCATGGATCCTCGCGACGCTGGACGGCACGCGGTATTTTTCGGACTGCACATGGGATGACGGAAAGAATCAGAAGCTCGGCCTTATTCGCCATAAATACTTTCTGTTCAACGACCGGAACGCGGACTGGACCGGGCATTCCGGCTGGGACAGCACGGAGACAGTCCCCGGCGGTGCGCTGGAGACGGCGCCTTGGACGGCGGCGGTCACGCGCGTGATCTTCGACGGGGACTATGCGTACTATATCGACGACGCCTTCCGGCTCGTCCGCTGTGACCGGGCGACATGGCGGACGGAGGTGCTTCTGACGGTATCCGACCGCTGGCCCGACACGCCGGAGATCTGTTCCGGGCTTGTGCTCCTGCGCGGCCGGCTGTATTTCAATACGCCGGACCGGATCTGCTATTACGACCTCGGGGCCGGTGGGATGAGGACTGCCGTCACGCCGGATATCCCGGCGGGCTGTATCTACGGCATCGGCGTGGAAAACGGCCGGCTCTGCTATTCGGTCGCGGAAAGTGAGAGCGCGGTGCTCTATGATGTGGCCGATACAGGCATCTCCGCCCGCAGCGCCTGGGGATATTGAACGCTGCACAAAAATGTCCGACCCCGTGAGGGCCGGACATTTTTTGCGCGGTTTCAGGCAAGGCCCTCCTCGCGAAGGCGATTCATGATGCGGACGATGAGGCCGGTGCGCCCGAACGGGGTCATGAGATAGTAGCCGTCCACATAGGGGGCGGCGGCCCTCGCCACGGCGGCGGAGATGTCCACGGCAAGCTCCTCGCCGCGCACCCGGTCCGCGCCCTCGTAGGCCGCGATGATCTTCTCGTCCACGGTGATGCCGGCGATCTCGCTGTTCATGAACAGCGCGTTTTTTTGGCTGACAACCGGGATGATGCCGCCGAGGATTTTTCCGCGCAGGGTATCCCGCGCAAGCTTCAGGTTCTCCAGCGCCTGCTGTGTCAGGACGGGCTGTGTCAGAAAGCCGGCGGCGCCGTTTTCCTCCTTCTGCTGCGCCAGTTCAAGCTGTATGCGGAAGTTCCGGGCATTCACGTTCAGCGCGGCGAATATCTGAAACGGCGCGGGCAGTATGGATGCGTTCAGATTGCCGATGTATTTGATGAGCTTGCGGGAGTTGAAGTTGTAGACGCTCTTTACCTCGTCGCGCCGGGCGGAGGGAATGGGATCGCCGGTGACGATGAGGACGTTGCGCACGCCCTCGGCGCTCAGACCGAGCAGCAGCGCCTGCGTGGCATTTTGGTTCCGGTCGCGGCAGGTCATATGCGGCAGCGCGTCGACGCCCAGCTCACGCCGGAGCTTGCAGGCGAGCAGGCTCGAATCCATCCGCGCCCGGGCAATCGGACAGTCGGCGATGGTGATGATATCCGTCCCGGCTCCGCGCAGCTCCGCGGCGCCGGCCATGAATTTGGTCAGGTCCGCGTTCGGCGGTGAATCCAGCTCGACCGCGAAGGGCTTTTGCCGCGGGTCGCACAGCTTTTCCCAGAACGCATTGCGCTCCGGAGCCGTCCCGGCGGTGCCGGGCTTTGCGGAAACGGGAGCAGGCGTCCGGGGCGCAAGTCCCCGCAACGCCTCGGCCGCGGCGGCGATATGTTCCGGGGTTGTGCCGCAGCAGCCGCCGAGAATCCCCGCGCCCAGCTCCCCCAGGACGCGGAGCTGTTCGGCAAAATACCGCGGATCGCCGTCGTAATAGGTGCGCCTTCCGCGGATGGTCGGATACCCGGCGTTCGGCATGGCGGAGAATGTCTTGCCGACGCCGCCGAGGCGTTTTACAAGCCCGGCCATATGCCGTGCGCCCGAAACGCAGTTGAGGCCGACTGCGTCGACGTCCGGGTCCGCGGCGGCGGCCTGAAGGAGTTCGCTGTAAAGCTCGCCGTCCGCCGTAAAGCCGTCCGGCTGCGCGGCGAAGGAGACCAGGATAAAGGCGTCCGGCTCGCGGGCCTTGATATATGCCGCCGCGGCGTGCAGCCCACGGCCGCTGCCGTTCGTCTCAAAAAGAAAGTTCTTTGCGCCGCAGGCGAGAAAGATGTCGGCCAGAAAGGCATACTCCGCATCGGGCGCGCTGCCGTCCGGCATGACGACCGGGCCGATGTCCGCAAAGACAAAGGCTCCGCCGGCGGCGGCGCGGCAGGCAAGCTCCCAGCCCGCGCGGAGGATTGGGGCGCAACGCTCGCCGAAGGCGAGACGGTTTGCGCCGAAGGTGTTCGTCTTGACGGCCCGCGCCCCGGCGTCGAGATAGGCGCGGTGGATGGCTTCCACGGCTTCCGGGTTTTCGAGGTTTGCCTGTTCGCAGAGCGCGTCGGAGCCGTTTTGGGCGGCGAAGTAGGTGCCCATGGCGCCGTCGAACAGAAGGATGCTGTTTTGCAGATACTCTCGGATATTCATATTATGTCAACCTAAAACCAGCTTCGCGATGTCAGCGCTCTGCTTGGCGTCCTTGGAATAGTAGTCCGCTCCGATCTGTGCGGCGTAATCGGGGGTCAGGACCGCGCCGCCGACCATGATCTTGCAGGCGTGCCCGCTGGCGCGGAGGGCTTCGATGGTTTCGGCCATGCTGGCGACGGTGGTGGTCATGAGCGCGGAAAGGCCGACGAGCTTCACGTCCTCGCGGATGGCGGCTTCGACGACGACCTCCTTGGGCACGTCCCGCCCGAGGTCGATGACGGTGTAGCCATAGTTTTCGAGCACGACCTTTACGATGTTCTTTCCGATATCGTGGATATCGCCGTGGACGGTGGCGAGAAGGATCTTGCCCTTGGAGACGGCGGCTCCGCCCTTTTGGGCGATGCGGGCCTTGATGACCTCAAAGCCCTCGCAGGCGGCGTTTGCGGCGTTTATGAGCTGCGGCAGAAAAAGCTCCTGCTTTTCGTACCGTTCGCCGACGAGGTCGAGGGCGGGGATGAGCTGGGTGTTCACGACGTCCAGCTCGCTCATGGTCTCCAGGGCGGCTTTTGTGAGGCTTGCGGTCTCCGCCCGCAGCCCCTTGGCGATCGCGTCCGCGATGGTCATTGGCGCAGCGCTTTGGACGGGCGCGGGGACGGCTCCGCCGGCGTCGGAAAAACGGGCGATATAGGCCTCGCTGTCCCGGTCCTGGCCGGAGAGGACCTTAAACGACGCGACGGCGTCCATGACGGCGGGCTGGTTCGGGTTGAGGATCGGGAAATCCAGTCCCGCATGCATGGCCTGGGTGAGGAAGCTCACGGTGATATGCTCACGCTGCGGCAGACCGAAGGAGATATTGCTCACGCCGAGGACGCTGTGCAGGCCGAGCTCCTCCGTGACATACCGCACGGCCCGGAGCGTTTCCCGCGCCTGCTCCTGCTGGGCTGAGACGGTCAGCGTCAGGCAGTCGATGAATACGTCCTCGCGCGGGATGCCGTGGGCGAGGGCGGCATCGAGGATGCGCCGCGCAATGGCGATGCGCCCCTCGGCGGTCTCGGGGATGCCGTTTTCATCGAGGCACAGTCCTACGACGGCGGCTCCGTATTTTTTGCAGAGCGGCAGGATGGAATCGAGTACCTCCGTCCTGCCGTTCACGGAGTTCACGACGGCGCGTCCGTTCACGGCCCTCAGGCCCGCCTCGATGGCGGCGGGATCGGAGGAGTCGATCTGGAGCGGGAGGTCAACAACGGACTGAAGCTGCTTCACGACGAGAGCCATCATGGCGGGCTCGTCGACGCCGGGCAGGCCGACGTTCACGTCGAGAATATCCGCGCCGGCATCCTGCTGCTCGATGCCGCGCTCGAGGATGTAGCCGACGTCCTTTTCCCGCAGCGCCTGCTGAAAGCGGCGCTTGCCGGTGGGATTGATGCGTTCGCCGATGACCCGGACGCCGCCGTAGGACGCGACCTGTGACGCGGAGCATACGCCGCGCCGGTCGGCCTTTTTTCTCGCCCCGGCAGGAGTGCCTGCCAAAGCGGAGGAGAGGGCGCGGATGAAATCCGGCGTTGTGCCGCAGCAGCCGCCGAAGACCGTCACGCCGAGCGCGGCGGCCTTGGCAAGCTCCGCGGCGAATTCCTCCGGCGTGATGGTGTACGCGCCTGTGGCGGGGTCGGGAAGGCCGGCGTTCGGCTTGAGGATCAGCGGCGCATCCGTCCAGTGGGACAGCTCCTCCGCCATCGGCAGAAGCTCTTCAGGTCCAAGGGAGCAGTTAAAGCCCATTGCGTCCACGCCGAGGCCGGTGAGCGTCAGCGCCATGGCGGGGACGGTCGTGCCGACGAAGGTGCGGCCCGTGGCCTCGAAGGTCATGGTCACCCAGACGGGCAGCGTTGTATGTTCCTTGGCGGCGAGCACGGCGGCCTTGACCTCATATAGGTCGGACATGGTTTCAAAGACCACGAGATCGGCTCCGGCCTGTTCGCCGGCGACGACCATTTCTTTATAAATGTCATACGCCTCGTCAAAGGACAGCGTACCGAGAGGCTCGAGAAGCTGGCCGATTGGGCCGATATCGAGCGCAATTCTGACGGGTTTTTCGCCGGCGGCGTCGCGGGCGCAGCGGACGGCCCCCGCAATCAGCTCCGCGGGGGTATAGCCGCTTCCCGCGGTCTTGAGGCGGTTTGCGCCGAAGGTGTTGGCGTAGAGGACATTGCTGCCCGCGTCCACATATTTCCGCTGGATGGCGGCGACGCGGTCGGGGTGCGTGAGATTCCAGCTCTCGGGCAGTTCGCCCATACCCAGCCCGGCGGCCTGCAGCATGGTGCCCATCGCGCCGTCGAGAAGGATATAATCAGGTTTTTCCACAGCTTGCACCGTCCTTTCGATAGGAGCAGGTTGAAAACAGATCGCAGTCGATGCAGCCCCGGGAGCGTTTTTCCACCGGGACGGGGGAGACGCCCATCAGTGCCGTGACGGTCTTCTGCGGGATCATGAGCCCGCTGGGGGAGAGCGTCACGCCGATGCGGCGGCCGACGTCCAGCAGGCGGCAGAAATCCGGCTGCTGCGCCAGGGGAAGGTCCCCATAGCCGGGACTGAACCGGTCGGTCAGATACCGCGGCGCCTCCGCCGCGGCAAGGTCGCCGCAGAGGTTATCACAGACGTTTTCAATGGCGGCGCTGCCGCAGGCGTCGAGAATAACGGCCTTCGCCATGTCTGTCACCTGCGTGCGGCGGATCAGGGCCTCCGCCTCCGAACCCAGCGTGGCGGCAAAGAGAATGACGGCCTCACAGCCGTTCAGAAGCCTTCGCACATCGTCGCCCTGCGGCCGGAAGTCCGTGCCGATGAGGCTGCCGTCGGGGCGCAGCGGGAACCGCCGCCATACAATGCGCGGGCGGGCGGTTTGCAGAAGGAGCCCCTCGCACCGGGCAATTTCCGCCTCGGCGTCGGGCGTGATCGTACCGCCCATGCAGCCGAGATAAAAAAGGGCTTCGCTTCGGTTCAGACTGGTAAGCCTTGGCTGCATGGCGTGAGCCTCCTTTCGGGTTCCTTGAATAATTGGACATCTTAATTTATATCATATTAATGGGAAATTGTTAATAGACTGCCGGAAAGTTTTTTTCCGGCAGCATGCGGCGGGACGGGTGATGGGGGATCGATGCATCGTATCAATCGGAGAGAGATAAGCGAATGTCTGCGGAGCTGGCTGGAACGGGCGCGGCATGATCCACGGCGGACGGACCTGAGCCTGTACGCGGCAAACGGCTCGTATTATTTTTTCCTGTCCCTCGGTCCGCTGCTGGCGCTGCTGCTCTCCATTCTGCCGTACACGCCGCTGACGGAGCAGCGGGTCCTGGAGGGCCTGCTCGCGTATGCGCCGGAGCCGCTTGCGCGTCTGATCGACGCGGTCGTGCGCGACATATACGCCGGGTCGAAGGCGACGCTGGGCCTTTCGGCGGCGCTGGAGCTTTGGAGCGGCGCCCGGTTCCTGATGAGCGTGGACCGGGGCGTGGGCGCGCTCGGCGGCGCGAAGCCGGGAGGGTACTTTCGCCGCCGGGCGATGGGAGCGCTGTATACGGCGGCGCTTGTGCTGTTTTTGGTGGCGAACCTCACGCTGCTGCTGTTCGGGGAAAGGCTGCTGGCGGCCGCATCGGTCCGCTTTCCGGATGGCGCGGTTCTGTGGCGGCTGCTGCTGCGGCTGCGGGTGGTGATCCTGCTGGCAGGTCTTACGGCCGGGAATGCGCTGTTGTTCTGCCGTGCCTCCGCCGGGGGCCGCCTGCACCTGCGTGCCGAGCTGCCCGGCGCTATTATGGCGGCCGTCGGCTGGCTTGTCTATACACGCGCCTTCTCCTGGGCGCTGGAACGCTTCGGCCTGTTCGGCGTATATGGCAGCATTGCGGCAGTGTCGGCGTCGATTGTGTGGATGTACGGCTCGCTGTACATCCTGTTTCTGGGCGCATGGCTCAACCGAAGCCTCGGGGAAGGGGGGTCATAAAGGATTGTTATATTTTAAATAAGAACAACTTGACGTTCTTATTGTTGGCTATAATGTCTCTTGTTCGGGGGATTCTGTCATGTTATAATGAAAACTAAACACAACGAAGTGTGGATTTGTGTTTGAGAAATGATGGATAGGAGAGTGAGAACGGTTTGAGTCGACTGAGTATTTATACCCCTGATAAGTCCCAGGCGATCGTAGACGATCTCTATGAGAATTTACAGCGCCGCATCGAGGTCGCACCGCAGGGCAACTGCCCCGTGGAGCTGACGGATGCGTTTCTGCGCCTGTGCCTTGCCCAGAGCTGCGGCAAGTGCACGCCCTGCCGTATCGGCCTTGCCCAGCTTTCCGCGCTTTGTGAGAAGATTATGGAGGGCGAGGGCACCGATCAGGACCTGATGATCCTGGAAAAGGCGTCCCACGCCATCGCCGATTCTGCGGACTGTGCCATTGGACGTGAGGCGGCGCGCACGGTCCTGGAGTGCCTGAAGGGGTTCCGGGACGACTTCATGTCCCATCTGACCACCGGACGCTGCATGTCGACCTTCTCGGCGACGCCCTGCGTGTCCTTCTGCCCGGCTCACGTGGATATTCCGGGTTACATAGCCCTTGTGCGGGAAGGCCGTTATGCCGACGCTGTCCGCCTCATCCGCGAGGATAACCCGTTCCCCAGCGTCTGCGGCCTGATCTGCGAGCATCCGTGCGAGGAGCACTGCCGCCGGAATATCATGGACGCATCCGTGAATATCCGCGGCCTGAAGCGCGTCGCGGTGGAGCGCGCCGGACATGTCGACGCACCCGCGTGCCTGCCTCCCACGGGCAAGACCGTTGCCATCATCGGCGGCGGCCCGACGGGCCTGACGGCGGCGTATTATCTGGCGCTCATGGGCCATTCCGTCACCGTATATGAGCGGCGGAAGAAGTTCGGCGGCATGCTGCGCTACGGCATCCCCCGTTACCGTCTGCCGGCCAAGTTCCTGGACGAGGACATCAACGTTATCCTGTCCACCGGTATCAAGGCCTACACCAATGTGGAGATCGGCAGGGATATCACCTTCGCTGAGATCCAGGAGAAGTTCGACGGCGTGTATATCGCCATCGGCGCACACTCCTATAAGACGCTCGGCATCCCCGGCGAGGACGCGAAGAACGTTATGTCCGCCGTGGAGCTGCTTGGCGCCATGGGCGACGAGGAGCCTCTGGACATGAAGGGCAAGAACGTCGTCGTGGTCGGCGGCGGCAACGTCGCCATGGATGCCAGCCGCACGGCGCTGCGTCTGGGCGCGGCGAGCGTGAAGGTCATCTACCGCCGCCGCGAGTCCGATATGACGGCGCTGCCGGCGGAGATCCGGGGTGCGGTCAGCGAGGGCGTGGAGCTTGTGACGCTCAAGGCCCCGGTCGAGATCGTGGCCGATGAAAACGGAGCCGCCTGTGCGGTCAAGGTCCATCCCCAGATCCCCGGCGAGTACCGGGGCGGACGTCCCGCTCCGCGCAACGCCGATCTGCCCGAGGAGGAGATTCCCTGCGACGTCGTCATTGTCGCGATCGGGCAGGCCATCGAATTCAGCCACTTCCAGAAGGCCGGCATCACGGCGACCAGGGCCGGTACGCTGCAGGCGGATACCTCCGGCGCGGTGGCCGGCGCCAACGGCATCTACGCCGGCGGCGACTGCGCCTCCGGTCCGGCGACGGTCATCAAGGCCATCGAGGCCGGCAAGACCGCTGCGGCAAATATCGACGAGTACCTCGGCTATCATACGGAACTGACGGCGGATATCGATATTCCCTCGGCCCAGTCCAAGCTGCGCGTTCCCTGCGGCCGCTGCAATATGACGGACCGGCCTGCTGCCGAGCGTGTGAAGGACTTTGAGCTTATTGAATACTGCATGACGGATGAGCAGGCCCATCAGGAGTGCTCCCGCTGCCTGCGCTGCGACCACTTCGGTTATGGCTCATTCCGGGGAGGGAGGAAGAAAGCATGGTAACGATCACAATCGACGGCCGTCAGGTTACGGTGAAGGAAGGTACGACCATCCTTGAAGCGGCCCGTTCCGTCGGCATCCGGATACCGACGCTTTGCTACCTGAAGGATGTGAACCAGATCGGCGCGTGCCGCGTCTGCATGGTGGAGATCGAGGGCCGCGACCATCTCGTCGCCTCCTGCAACGCTCCCTGCGAGGACGGCATCGTCGTACATACCAACACGCAGCGGGTGCGCGATACCCGCCGCCTGAACGTGGAGATGATCCTCTCCCGCCATAACTCGAGCTGCACAAGCTGCGTCCGCAGCGGCAACTGCTCGCTCCAGACGCTTGCGCGGGACCTGAACGTGCTGGATCTGCCGTTCCCCCATAAGCCGGTCTATCGCGAGTGGAATCACAGCTATCCGCTTATCCGCGACATGTCGAAGTGCATCAACTGCATGCGCTGCGTCGCCGTCTGCGAAAAGATACAGGATATGCGCGTCTGGGATGTGACCGGCACCGGTACGCGCACCGGCGTTGCCGTCCGCGACAAGCTGGACATCATGGACGCCGGCTGCACCTTCTGCGGCCAGTGCATCACGCATTGTCCGGTCGGCGCTCTCCGTGCCCGCGACGATACGCTCAAGGTGTTTGCCGCGCTGAACGACCCGGAGATCATCACTGTGGTACAGGTGGCGCCCGCTGTCCGCGCCGCATGGGGCGAGGACTTCGAGCTGACCCGCGAGGAGGCGTCCGTGCCCCGTATGGTAGCGGCTCTCAAAGCCATTGGCTTTGACTATGTATTTGACACGAACTACTCCGCGGACCTGACCATCATGGAGGAGGGCAGCGAGTTCATCGAGCGCATGACGCATCCCGGCGAGCACCCGATGCCGATGTTCACCTCCTGCTGCCCCGGCTGGGTGCGCTATGTGAAGATCCGCCATCCCGAGCTTGCGGGCAACCTCTCCACCGCGAAGAGCCCCCAGCAGATGTTCGGCGCGGTGACCAAGAGCTATTTTGCCAAAAAGATCGGCGTCGATCCGAACAAGATCTTCTGTGTATCTGTTATGCCCTGCACGGCCAAGAAGTACGAGTGCGCCGTGGACGAGGTCAACGACGCCGGCGCCGGCCGCGATGTGGATGCGTCCATCACCACCCGCGAATTTGTCCGTATGATTAAGACCTGCCAGATCGATCCGATGACGGTCGGCGAGGCGGAATTCGACGATCCTCTGGGCGAGGGCACCGGCGCGGCTGTTATCTTCGGCACCACCGGCGGCGTTATGGAAGCGGCTCTGCGCAGCGCTTACTATCTAATCACCGGTGAGAACCCCGATGCAGACGCATTCTCCGGCGTGCGCGGTCTGGATGGCTGGAAGGAACGCACCTTCAAGGCCGGCGATGTGACCGTCCGTACCGCGGTAGTTCACGGCCTCGGCAACGTGACGAAGCTCATCGAGGCGATCCGGAGCGGCCGTGCGCAGTATGATTTCGTGGAGGTCATGGCCTGCCCGAGCGGATGCGGTGGCGGCGGCGGTCAGCCCATCGAGGATGGATGCGAGCTCGGCGGTATCCGCGGTCAGAAGCTCTATGAACTTGACCGGAACGCGCCCGCCCGCTTCTCCCATGAAAACGCATCGGTGCAGAAGCTGTACGAGGAGTTCCTCGGCGCACCGCTGTCCCATGAGGCGCACCATTTGCTTCATACGGACATCTCGCAGTGGAAGCTCTGATCGGCCGGGCCGATCCCGAACCGTAAAAACAAGAACGCCCGATTTTCCGATCGGGCGTTCTTTGTTTGGTAGATCAGTTTACATAATATTCATAGGCCGAGGTATTCACGCTGCCTGCCGCTGAGGACGTCGATGCGGACGCCCAGGGTGTCGAGCTTGCGGCGGGCAACGGCGAGGTCGATCTCGCGCGGAACGGGAACGACGCCGGGAGCGAGCTTGCCGCGGTTGTCCGCGAGATAGCGTGCGCTCAGCGCCTGGATGGCAAAGCTCATGTCCATGATCTCCGCCGGGTGCCCGTCGCCGGAGGCGAGGTTCACGAGGCGGCCCTCCGCGAGGACGAAAACCGTCCGTCCGTTCGGGAGCCGATAGCCCCGGATGTTGCTGCGTGCGTCATATTTTTCAAGGGCGCAGGCCTCGAGCTGCTCCATCGCGACCTCGACGTTGAAGTGGCCGGCGTTTGAGAGGATCGCGCCGTCCTTGAGCAGCGGAAAGTGCTCCTTGGTGATGACGTCGCAGTTGCCGGTGACGGTGCAGAAAATATCGCCGATGGGGGCAGCTTCCTCCATGGTCATCACGCGGAAGCCGTCCATGACGGCCTCGATGGCGCGGATGGGATCGGTTTCGGTGACGATGACCCGGGCGCCCAGGCCCTTGGCGCGCATGGCGACGCCCTTGCCGCACCAGCCGTAGCCCGCGACGACAACGTCCTTGCCCGCGACGATGAGGTTCGTGGTGCGCATGATGCCGTCCCAGACGGACTGGCCGGTGCCGTAGCGGTTGTCGAACAGATGCTTGCAGTCGGCGTCGTTCACCATGACGGCGGGGAAACGGAGCGTGCCGGTCCTTGCCATGTGCTTCAGGCGCAGGATGCCGGTGGTGGTCTCCTCGCAGGAGCCGATGACGTCCGGCAGGAGCCCGGCGTATTTCTCATGCATCCGCGCAACGAGGTCGCCGCCATCGTCGATGATGATGTTCGGCCCGGTCTCCAGAACGCGGTCGATGTGCTCAAAATACGCGGCTTCGGTGCAGCCGTGAATGGCGTGGACCGTCAGCCCGCCGGCAGCCAGCGCCGCGGCGACGTCGTCCTGCGTGGAAAGCGGATTTGAGCCGGTGATGTGCATTTCCGCGCCGCCGAGCGCCATGACCCGGCAGAGGTAGGCGGTCTTTGCCTCGAGATGCACGGACAGCGCGACCTTGAGCCCGGCGAAGGGCTTGTCCTTTGCAAAATCCCCGGCGATGGAGCGAAGAAGCGGCATGTTTCGCTCGACCCAGGCGATCTTTTTCTCACCTGACGGAGCCAGGCGGATATCCCGGATGGTGCTCATGGCGGGACCCCTCACACGCCGACGGCCTTGCGGAGCTGCTCCGTGCGGTCGGTGTTCTCCCACTTGACGCCGAGCTCCTTGCGGCCCATGTGGCCGTAGGCGGCGAGCGGGCGGTAGATGGGCCGGCGCAGGTCCAGGTCGCGGATGATGGCGGAGGGGCGCAGGTCAAAGACCTCGGTGACGGCCTGCTGCAGCTTGTCGTCGGAGACCTTGCCGGTGCCGAAGGTCGTGACGTTGACCGAGACGGGCGTGGCCACGCCGATGGCGTAGGCGAGCTGTACCTGGCAGCGGTCGGCAAGCCCGGCCGCGACGATGTTCTTGGCGACCCAGCGGGCGGCGTAGGCCGCGCTGCGGTCGACCTTCGTCGGGTCCTTGCCGGAGAAAGCGCCGCCGCCGTGGGGCGCGCTGCCGCCGTAGGTATCGACGATGATCTTGCGTCCGGTCAGACCGGAATCGCCCTGCGGACCGCCGACGACGAAACGGCCGGTTGGGTTAACATAATATTTTACATCGCCCTTGTTCAGCTCTGCGGGAAGGACGGGGTTGATGACGTGCTCGATCATATCGGCGCGGATCTGGGCCAGCTCGGTCTCTGGAGCGTGCTGGGTGGAGACGACGACCGTATCGACGCGGACGGGGCGGTTGTTTTCATCGTACTCGATCGTGACCTGCGTCTTGCCGTCGGGGCGCAGATAGGGGAGAAGCCCGGACTTGCGCACGTCGGCAAGGCGCTTTGCCATCTTCTGGGCGAGGCTGATGGGCAGAGGCATAAGCTCCGGCGTCTCGTTCGAGGCGTAGCCGAACATCATGCCCTGATCGCCGGCGCCGTTTTGCAGCTCGGCGCCGCAGCCGCCCTCCTTCTGCTCCAGGCTCTCGTTGACGCCCATGGCGATGTCGGGGGACTGCTCGTCGATGGAGGTGATGACGGAGCAGGTGTCGCAGTCCATGCCGTATTTGGCGCGGTCGTAGCCAATGTCGCGCAGGACGCTGCGGGCGATCTTGGGGATATCGACGTAGCAGGTCGTGCTGATCTCCCCCATGACGTAGATGATGCCGGTCGTAGCGGTGCATTCGCAGGCGACGTGGCCGTTGGGGTCCTTCTCAAGGATGGCGTCGAGGATGGCGTCAGAGATCTGGTCGCAGATCTTGTCGGGGTGTCCCTCGGTAACGGATTCGGATGTAAACAGATAGTGTCCCATGGTTATAATCTCCTTCGTGTGACAATAATGTATAAAACGAAAATGCGCCTCACCGGAGCGGCGGGCGCAGAACAAGGGCTTGTTCCTTATCTTTCGATTTACACCGCCGGATTTGGCACCTTCTGCGCAAAAAATGCGCCCAGGTTGCCGGGCTTCACAGGGCCGGTCCCTCCGCCACTCTTGATAAGGCTATGCAATTTTAGATACTTTGCTATTGTACCATGAACTTTTTCTTTGTCAATAGTCACGATTGACAAATTCCGGTTTTAGGGGCAGAATACAGAACATGAAGGTCATTATTTTTCTGATAAAAATCCTGCTGGTAGCGGTGATGCTGGTGTTTATCTGGGGTCATTCCCTGATGCCGGGCGACCTGTCCAGCTTGGAGAGCGAGTGGTTTCTGACGCTGGTGTACCCCGTGGTCGAGTTTCTGCAGCGGGTATTGGCGCATTTTGGATATGTATATAAGATGACATTCCTTGTGCGGAAGATGGCGCATTTTCTGGAATACGCGCTGTTGGGCGTGCTGATGTACTGGCTCTTCGTGAAACCGGACGGACGCAGCCGGTACATGATGCCCGCCGTGCTGTGCCTGGCGGCGGCCTGCGTGGATGAAGGCATCCAGCTCTTTGCGATCGAACGCGGCCCGGCGCTCAAGGACGTGGCGCTCGATTTTGCCGGGGCCTGCACGGGCATCCTCGCGATGTCCTTTGTGGTGGTCGTTTTATACACGCTGACCCGTCGCCGCAGACGCCGGCGGCGCAGGTCGTAGCAAGCGGAAACAGCCGCACCGGGAGGTGCGGCTGCAGTCTGTCAAAGAACGAGTCATTTTCAAGCGGCGAAAACGGCTCGTTTTTGCAT
>CAYOSI010000040.1:0-18748 GCA_964406615.1 uncultured Oscillospiraceae bacterium | reverse complement strand
GTCGGAGCCGCCCTTGCCGCCGCCCATGGGCAGCGTGGTCAGGGAGTTCTTAAAGATCTGCTCGAAGCCAAGGAACTTGATGACCGAAAGGTTGACCGTCGGATGGAAACGCAGGCCGCCTTTAAAGGGACCGATCGCGGAACTGAACTGGACGCGGTAGCCGCGGTTGACCTGCACCTTGCCGCTGTCGTCGACCCAGGGAACGCGGAAGATGATCGCACGCTCCGGCTCGACCATGCGGCCGACGATATCCTGCTCCTCATAGCGGGGGTCCGCCTCGACCACCGGCTCCAGAGACTCCAGAACCTCCTCGACCGCCTGCAAAAACTCAGGCTCATGCGCATTGCGGGACTTCAGCCCGTCCATAACCGAATTGAGGTATGCATTCTTGATCGCCATGACAATTCTCCTTATACTCTCATTTGGAAACGAATTCTCCGTCGTTTAATTAGTTGAAGCGATACGTATTATAAAATAATTTTATGCAGGAATCAAGGGTTTTGGCCCAAAATTCATGAAATTATCCAACTTATACAATCCCCGCTTACAAGGAAGGGAGGTTCGCCGTAAAAAACGACGAACCTCCTTCTTATTCAGTTTTTGAAAAAGCTGTCGAAGAAATCATCGTCGTCGAAGTCCGTCGACGGGACGCGGCTTCGGGGCGTCTCCTTCTTCGGCTCCGCGGCAGCCGGCCGGCGGGCGGAAACGGACACCACATTATCGGGAAGGAGTCCCTCTTCGTCTCCGTCCAGATCCTCCACGGCCTGAGAGAAATAGTCGATCTGCGGTGCGCGGTCCTCTTCCTCCGGGATCGAGAGCCACTGGGCTTCCTCCTCCGTCAGACGGAGCGCACGCTCACGCTTTGCCTGCCGGACGCTGCCTATATGGCGCACACGCTGGACATAGTAGACGACCACCAGGACAAGATAAAGCGCCAGCAGGATAATCAGGACCGTGATGATCCGGCGGACCGTGGGCTCCTGGAACAGCGTTTTGATTTGTGCTCGGATATAATCCATGCGGCTCATATCCACCGAGGACGCCGCCACGAGGCGGGAGGTGCCGAAGCTGCGCACGACATTGCCGGCAGCGTCGACCTCTACGACGGTGATCTCGCCCAGCACCGCACCCACGTCCAGCGGCGCCTCCAGGCGTTCGCCGTTCGCTTCATGGGTAAGCGTGTACTTATAGCCGATATTGGAGGCGTCGTAGTCATTCGGCAGAATGACGGAGACTACATCCTCCGCCCGGACGCCGACCGTATCGGAGGTGCCCAGATCCACAGGGACCGTCACGATCGTTTCCGTGGAGCTGAGGATCTGCCGGTATTCAAAGTTATCGAAAAACCAGTCGAGTAGCGTCATGGTATCGAGGAACTGATCGCCCGGCTCCCGGCTGCCCAGCACGACGCAGATAACATCCTTATTGTCCTTCTCAGCGGCGGATACAAGGCAATAGCCGGCATTTTCAAAGTAGCCCGTCTTGATGCCGTAGGCCGCTTCATAATAGTAGCTGCCGTCCTCTTCAAGAAGCCGGTTGGAGTTCTCAAGCTCCCGGGTGTCCGCCATATTCGTCGCGGGGACGGCGTGGCTGTATGTACCGCAGACCTGCGCAAAAAATGGATGCTTCATGGCCTCGCGGGCGATCAGGGCCAGATCCGCCGCGCTGGAATAATGCCCGTTCTCCTCAAGCCCGTTGGCGTTGGCAAAGCTGGTGTTCGTGCAGCCGAGCTCCGCCGCTCGTTCATTCATCAGCGAAACAAAGGCGCTGACCGAACCGGACAGATACTCCGCCAGCACGTTGCAGGCTTCGTTGGCCGAAGCGAGCATGACGCAGTACAGGAGGTTTTCAACGCTCATTTCCTCGCCGCTCTGGAGACGGGGCGAGGCGTCCGTACTGTCCTCCTCGAGATTATACAGGCAGCTTTCCGAGGCCGTCACCATATCGGACAGGGCGATATCGCCCCGCTCCACCGCCTCCGCGACCAGAAGCGCCGTCATGATCTTCGTGGTGCTGGCCGGCGGGACCTCTTGGTCGGCGTTTTTCTCATAATAAACCTCGCCCGTGCCTGCATCCACAATGATCGCGGCATTGGCCCCGACCTCCGGTTCGGACAGAGCCAGCGCGGACACGGGGAGAAGGGAAAATGCCAGCAGGAATACCAGCATAAGCGGCAATATCTTGAATTTTTTCATGTTAATCTCCGGCAAAGTGTGATATGATGTGTATATAGGTATGGACCTTACGTCGCCTTTGTCATTCTATTATATTTAACTTCCCGCTGAAAATCAACTTATATTTCTCTTAAAGCCATGACAAGACAAAAGCAGCGCCGTCTGGCGCGCTGTCTCCTTATTACCGCAGGAGCGCTGATATTCCTTACGGGCGCGGTCATTCTGCACGTTCCTCCCGAGGCGGAGCTGTGCACCGCGCCGGCAGAATTTGGCGCGCTGCCCCAGGAGGCGCTGCTCGATCTGAACGACGCCACCGCCGAGGAGCTCGCTTGTCTTCCCGGCATCGGCCCTGTCAAAGCAGAGGCGATCATCGCCCGGAGGGCGGAGCTCGGCGGATTTCAGACGCAGGAGGACATTCTGTCCGTACCCGGCCTCGGCGAAGCCACGCTGGAAAAAATCTCTCCCTATATCATCTGCAAAGCAAGGAGCATACCATGAAAATTCTGGTCGTTGACGACGAGGAGCTTTTGGTCAAGGGCATCAAATTCAACCTCGAAAACGAAGGCTATGAGGTGGACGCCTGCTATGACGGGCAGAGCGCCGTCGAAATGGCCGCCGCCACCCCCTACAACCTCATCATCCTCGATCTCATGATGCCGAAACTGGACGGGCTTTCCGTCTGCATGAAAATTCGGGAGACCTCCACCGTACCGATCATCATGCTGACCGCAAAGAGCGAGGACACCGACAAGCTCATTGGCTTTGAATACGGCGCGGACGATTACATCACAAAGCCCTTCAACATCCTCGAGCTCAAAGCCCGCGTGCGGGCGCTCCTGCGGCGTAGCGGCATACAGGCCGCCGGTACGCAGGCCGCCCCCTCCTCCCGGATCACTCGGGGCTTTATCACCCTTGACACCGAGCGCCGCACCGCCGAGGTGGACGGACGCACCGTCGATCTGACCGTGAAGGAATTCGACCTCATGGAGCTTCTCATGCGCAGCCCCGGCAAGGTCTATTCCCGCGAGAACCTGCTGGACATCGTCTGGGACTATGACTACCAGGGCGATATCCGCACCGTGGACGTGCATATCCGCCGTCTGCGCGAAAAGCTCGAACGCAATCCGGCCTCCCCGGAATGCATCATCACCAAATGGGGCGTGGGTTATTATTTCAAAGACTGAACCGAAAAAGCGCAGCAGGCCCGTTCGTGCCGGCCGTGTGAAGCGCAGGCGCGGCATGAGCGTCCGCACCAAGATCACGGTCACATTTTCACTATTCACGGCCCTGCTGCTCATCATATTGAACGTATATCCCGTTCTTGTGACGCGCGACACGGTGTTCGAATCGAAAAAGAGCAGCATGCAGTCGCAGGGGCTTGTCATCGCAAACTCTCTGGCCGCGCTGGACAGTCTCAGCGGCGAGGCGGTCAGCCAGGTCATAGAGCTTCTCGATGTGACGCCCACGACCCGCATGATCGTCACCGACCCCGCAGGCCTTATCCTCTACGACACCTCCGATGAGGACGACGCCGCCGGGCGCTATGCGCTTTTGGCGGAGATCTCCGCCGCGCTGGCCGGCCGCTCCGCGTTTTACTGCAGCTATTCCGGGGGCGCATTCGTCACCCGCGCCGCCACGCCGGTCGTCTCAAACGGCACGACGCTGGGCGCAGTCTATCTTTATGAGCAGGATCTCGAACAGGGCGATATCATCCTCGGTCTGCAGCGAAACCTGCGGACCATGTCCCTTGCCTTCGGCAGCATCGGCCTCGTGGTCGTCTTCGTCATCGCCGCCACGCTTACCATGCGCATCAAGCGTCTGGCCGCCGCCGTCAACGTCGTCAGCTCCGGCGATTACGCCTATCGCCTGAACGTGCGCGGAAACGATGAGATCGCCGAGCTGAGCGAGGAGTTCAACGTCCTCACCGGACGGCTCGAAAGCACCGAGGAGGCCCGGCGCCGCTTCGTTTCCGACGCCTCCCACGAGCTGCGCACGCCGCTGGCCGCCATCCGCCTGCTCTCCGACAGCATTGTGCAGGCAGACAACATGGACGCCGGCACCATGCGCGAATTTGTCACCGACATCGGAAGCGAGGCCGAACGCCTTCAGCGCATCACGGAAAAGCTCATGAACCTGACAAAGCTCGACGCCGGCGTCAGCCTGACCCAGCAGGAATCCGTGGATATCCGCGCCGTCACCCTGCGCGCGCTCCATCTGCTCGAGCCGCTGGCCGCCACGCAGAATGTCACGCTGCGCACGGAGCTGGCGGAAAACTGCCTTATCACCGCCTCCGCCGACGACCTATACCAGATCATCTTCAACCTCGCCGAAAACGGCATTAAATACAATGTCCCCGGCGGCGAGGTCCTGCTTACCCTGCGCAGAGAGGGCAAAACCGCCGTCTTTACCGTCGCCGATACCGGCATCGGCATTCCGGAGAGCGATATCGGCAGCATCTTCGACCGCTTTTACCGTGTGGACAAAGCCCGCTCCCGCGCCTCGGGCGGCAGCGGCCTCGGCCTTGCCATCGTACACGACGCGGTGCTCGCAAACGGCGGCGCCATCGCCGTTTCCCGCCGCGAGGAGGGCGGCACCTGCTTTACCGTCACCTTCCCCCTCCGCCGCAAAAAGGAGCGCCGCTCATGAAGAAAAACACGGTTTTATGCCTTCTGCTGGCTATGCTTCTGCTGCTTTCCGGCTGCTCATTCCCGTCCCCACGGGAGCTTGCGGCCCGCTTCACCGCCTCCAACAGCGCGGAAGCGGCGGATACCCTGTCTGTCTGGCGGGTCGTCTCCTCCTCCGAACACGGCGAGCTTATACGCGCGGAGAGCCGCCCCGCGTCCGCTGCGGGCGACATAGAGGCGCTTCTTACGCTGTTCGGCACGCCCAGCCGGGACAACTCACTCGTCTGCGCACTGCCGGACGGCGTTCAGATCGAAAGCTGGGAGCTTTCAAGCGGCGTGCTCACGCTGACTTTTTCGGACAGCTTTCTGGCGTGTTCTCCCATGGAGCAGACAACGTCCTCCTTCTGCGCCGCGCTGACCCTCTGTCAGCTCGACGGCGTGGAGGCCGTCACCATTGCCGCCGGACAGCAGATCGTCTTTTCCGGCCTCATGCCGGAGGACGCCTTCCTGACCGCCGCCGACACCGACCCCTATGTCCGCCAGCTCCGCCTATATTTCCCCGACCGGGACGGACGCTATCTCATCGCCGAGTACCACAGCCTGACGCTCGACGAGGAAACCTCCCCCGAGCGATACGTGGTCGAGGAGCTTCTGCGCGGTCCGAACAACGGCGAGTTGCAGAGCGTCATGCCCGCCGGCACCACGCTTCTTTCCTGCCACACCGGAGAGGACGGCGTCTGCACCGTCGACCTGTCCCGCGAGTTCCTCGACAACTGCCCGGACACCGCGCTGGGTGAGCGTCTTGTCCTGTATGCGCTCGTAAACTCTCTCACGGCGCTTTCCTCCGTGGACAGCGTCCGCATCCTGGTAGAAGGCCAGGCGGTCGATACCTATGTCTGCCGCTCGCTTGCCGAGCCGCTGTCCCGTTATGACGAGGCCGTCGGCCCCGTATCCCAGCCGAAGGGGGAGGTCGATCTCGATCTGTATCTCGCTCTGCCGGGCCTTGAGGAGATCACCCCGCTTCCCTTCTGCGTCAGCGGGGACGGCTATGACTCCCTGGCCGAAGCGGCGCTGACCGCCCTGCTGGACGCCGAGGAGCCGGGTTATCCCGCGCTGTTTGCCGGGAGCGTCTCCGTTACGAGCGTCTCCGTTCAGGGAACGCAGTGTACGGTGGACCTCTCCGAGAGCTTCTTCGTCTCCCTGCCGGAGGACGCCCGCGCCGTGGCGCTTCGGTCCATAACCGCCACGCTCTGCGCCCTGCCGGGAATCTCCTCCGTTCGCTTTACCGTGGGCGGCGACCCCGCCGCTTTTGACGGGACCGACTGGTCCGGGCCATGGCGGAATTTTGATGAAATCAAGGTTATCTGATATGTCACGAGTTTCCCGTATCCAGGAGCACCTGGGCGAGCTGGACGCGCTCCTGCTCACAGACAATATTTCCATCCGCTACGCGGCAGATTTTCCCATCGCCGACGGCGCCGCCGTCATCGGCCGGGACGCCGCGTGGCTCATCACCGACAGCCGCTATATCGAGGCCGCACAGACACAGGTCACCGGCATGGAGGTGCTGTGCGTCCGCCGCGAAAAGCCGCTCTCCGCGCTCATCCGGGAGTGCGTCGCTGCCTGCGGCACGATCGTCGGCGCGGAGGAGACCCGGCTGTCCCACGCCCGCTGGACCGGGCTTGAAGCCGCGCTCGGCCTGTCCCTGCGCCCCGCCGCCTATCTTTTGTCCGGCCTGCGCGCCGTGAAGGACGCGGACGAGATCCGCCTCGCCGCCGCCGCGCAGCGTATCGCCGAAAAGGCCCTTGACGAGGTCCTGGGCATCCTGCGCCCCGGCCTCACGGAAAAACAGGTCGCTGCGGAGCTTGTCTACCGGATGTATAAATACGGCGGCGAGGCAAATGCCTTTGACCCCATCGTAGTCACCGGCCCCAAGACCAGCATGCCCCACGGCGTGCCCGGCGACGTTGTCATTCAGGACGGCGACTTCGTCACGATGGATTTCGGCACCATGTTCGGCGGCTATTGCTCCGATATGACCCGCACCGTGGCCGTCGGTCACGCGACACAGGAAATGAAAGACGTTTATGACGTCGTCCTCGAAGCGCAGCTTGCCGGCATCGCCGCCGCCCATGCCGGGGTGCGGGGCTGCGACATCGACGCCGCCGCCCGCCGCGTCATCGAGAAGGCGGGTTACGGCGACTGCTTCGGTCACAGCTTTGGTCATTCGCTCGGCCTGGAGATCCACGAGCCGCCGAACGCCGCGCCCTCAAACGCCGGCGCCATGCCCCTGGGGGCCTTCACCTCCGCGGAGCCGGGCATTTACCTCCCCGGACGGTTCGGTGTGCGCATCGAGGATACCATGTGGTACCGCGAGGATCACGCCGAGGTCATCACCAAGGCGCCCAAACAGCTCATTGTGCTGTAAAATAGGGGAAAAAGGCTTGCCAACGGCATTATTTTATAGTACAATCTATTTTCAGAAAAGATTACCTTTGTTATAAATTCAGAACAGGGAGGACATATTATGCCTATCACCGCAGGAGATTTCCGCAACGGCGTTACCTTTGAAATGGACGGCCAGGTTATGCAGGTCCTGGAGTTCCAGCACGTCAAGCCCGGCAAGGGCGCCGCTTTTGTGCGCACCAAATATAAAAACGTTATGACCGGCGCCATCCGCGAGGAATCCTTCAACCCCTCCGCCAAGTTCGAGAGCGCCTTCGTGGAGCGCAAGAATATGGAATACAGCTACAGCGACGGCGACATTTATTACTTCATGGACCCCGAGTCCTATGAGCTTATCCCCGTGGACAAGTCCAACCTCACCGACGGCTTCCGCTTCGTCAAGGAGAACGAGGAATGCGTTGTCAGCTCCTACAAGGGCAATGTTTTCTCCGTCGAGGCTCCCAACTTCGTCACTCTGACGATCACCGAGACCGACCCCGGCTTCGCCGGCAACACCGCCACCAACGCCACCAAGCCCGCCACCGTCGAGACCGGCGCCGAGGTGAAGGTCCCCCTGTTCATCGAGCCCGGTGAGCGTATCCAGATCGACACCCGTACCGGCGAATACCTCGGCCGCGCCAAGGACTGATCCGTTTTTCCATCCCGGTCATGCCGGGCCGCTGCGATTTTAATAAGGAGGTACCTGTTATGACGACATCCGAAAAAGTTGCCTATCTGAAGGGCCTGGCCGAGGGCTTCGGCGTGGACCCCGCCGCCCGCGAGGGCAAGCTTCTCGCCGCCATTACCGACATCCTTGAGGACCTGGCTCTGGATCTGGAGGATGTTGCGGACAGCATAGGTGAGCTGGAGGAAGGTCTGGACGCCGTCAGCGACGATCTCGCGGACGTGGAGGAGATCCTGTTCGGCGACATCGACGAGGATGACGAGGACGAGGATGACGACGAGGACGAGGAAGAGCTCGACGCCGACAACCTCGTTCTGTACGAGGCCCAGTGCCCCTCCTGCGGCGAATACGTTACCTTCGAGGAGAGCGTTTTGGAGCAGGGCAGTATCCAGTGCCCCGTCTGCGGCGAAAGCCTGGAATTTGAGCTTGGGCCCGCCGAGGAGGAATTCGAGGCCTGATCGCACCCCATGATCGCTTCAGCACCCGGAACGGACTGTTCCGGGTGTTTTTTGTCGAAAAGCCCCTTTTCCCCGCAACATTCACCGTTTGTTCACAAAACGTTGCTTTTTTGTTCAAGAACTTCCGGCCGGGATGTTGTATTATACAGTCACAGGGATGAATGTCCGGTGAACCGGACAGAACATGACAAGCTGCAAATACTCATTTTTCACTCCTCTCTTCTTTTTTGTGCGAAGCCGGACACCGCAAGGTGTCCGGCTTTGTGCATTTGCATTTTCCGCCGATTATGCTAAAATCAAGGAAATCAGTTATAAAAGGAGTCCGTACCATGTCCGTAATCATCGGGACCCTCGCGGGCCTCGCCGTCCTGTATCTGACGGCCTGCCTTGTCACGACCATCCTTGCCTGCCGCCGGTTCCCGCCCAAGCACAATCCCATGCACAGTCTGACAAACGCCACGGACACGCTTCTCGGCCCGTACCGGGACGTGATCGACGCCGGGCGAAGCTGGCTCCTGACGCGCCCTCATGTTCCCATGGAAATGACCTCCTACGACGGGCTGAAGCTCCGGGCGCAGTTTTACGAGAACCCGGACGGCCATGCCATTCTTGTCGCCTGCCATGGCTATCGCAGCAGCGGCGTGCGGGATTTCGCCTCGGCGATGAGCTTCTATCACGACCATGGCCTTTCCATTCTGCTGATCGACGAGCGCGCCGCCGGGGAAAGCGAGGGCAAATACATCACCTTCGGCGTCCGGGAGAGCCGCGACGTCCGCGATTGGTGCCGCCTCATGCAGGAGCGCTTCCCCCGCCAGCGCGTTCTCCTCGCCGGCATCTCCATGGGCGCAAGCGCCGTGCTCATGGCCGCGGACGACCTGCCGGAAAACGTCGCCGCACTTCTTGCCGACTGCGGCTATGACTCCCCATGGGAGGAGCTGCGCGACGTCGCGCGGATGCATATCTGTCCCGCCGCGGTGGTCCTTCTGCCGGGGATTGATCTGTTCTGCCGTCTGATCGCCGGCTTCGGACTCCGGGAGCGTTCCGCCTCAGACGCGCTGTCCCGGTGCGGGCTGCCGGTATTCTTTGTCCACGGCGAGGCCGACGGCCTCGTTCCCCCGGCGCACACCCTCCAAAACCGCGCCGCCTGCGCCGGCCCATCGTATCTTTTCACCGTCCCCGGCGCCGACCACGGCATCAGCTACCTGCTCGACCCCGACGGCTATCACGCGGCTGTGGACGAGTTCCTGGAAAACATTTTCGCCGATGCACCGTAAGATACAGCAAAGCTCCGCCCGTTCCCGGGCGGAGCTGTTTTTCAAAAAGAATAGGTCTCCGGCTCGGCTCCGAAGGACGCGATCACCGCAGAGCCGTTCGTCAGCGCGAAAACGGCGGTGTTGCCGTCGCCGGGCTTGTACATGGGCTTGAGCTCCGGGTGCGCATCCAGCATATGGGCCTCCGCCTCAACGTTCGCGTCATGCACCGCCTCGGCCGTCACACGGATCCACCGGCCCTCCCGGAAGGCGCAAAGCTCCACCTTGGGATTGGCCAGCATCTGCCTGGCGACGTCCTTGGAAAGCCCGGTATGGATATAGAGCCGGCCCTCGAACACGTCGATGGTGCCGAAAGGGCGCACGCGGGGCTGGTCGCCCTCAACCGTTGCCAAATAATAGACCCCTGCCTGCTTCAAAAACTCATAAATCTCGTTCATTGTCGTTCCTCCTTCTGTGTTATCGGCTGCTTGCCAGTATAATAACAGACGCCTTTTGAAAATTCAACTATAAAAAGCGCGGCTGTAGGTTCTCCGTACAGCCGCGCTTTCTATGCCGCGTCCAGCATGTGCTCGGCAAATATGCCGTAGCCCCGCGTCGGGTCGCCGGTCAGGACATGCGTCACCGCACCGACGAGCTTGCCGTTTTGCAGGATCGGGCTGCCGCTCATTCCCTGCACGATGCCGCCCGTCCGGGCTAGCAGCTCCGGGTCCGTCACGCGGATGGTCAGGTCCCGTCCATCCCCGGCCACAAAGCCGGCTTTCGCGATCTCCACCGCGTACTCTCTCACCGCGCTGCCGTCGACGCAGGCCAGGATCGTCGCCGGCCCGGACACGATCTCGCCCGGCTCCGCTACCGGCATCGCTTCATGCAGCTCCGCAAACGACTGCTCCATCACGCCAAAAATACCATGCCGCGTATTCTCTTCGATGTGACCGATGGTGTCCCCCGCGTTAAAGCTGCCCGAAAGCTCGCCCGGCTCGCCGGCCTCGCCGCGTTTTACATCCACGATCCGGGCCCGGCAGACGTCGCCGCCCTCCACCGGGAGCAGGGTCCCGCTCTCCATATCGTTCACGCCATGACCCAAGGCGCCGAAAGCACCGGTCTCCGGATCAATATAGGTGATCGTGCCGATGCCCGTCACGCCGTCCCGCAGCCACAGGCCGAGCCGTGAATCGCCGTCCGGCGTCTCCGCCGGCGTTACCTCAAACGTGAGCAGCCGCCCGTTTCGCATCACACAAAGCTCTGCGGACGCTCCGTTCATCGCCTTGACCGCCGCCGCCAGCTCCGCCGCGCTCCCGACCTCCGTTCCGTTTACCGCCGTGATCACGTCCCCGACGCGCAGGCCCGCCGCTTCCGCCGGCGACAATTCTCCGTTCACCGTATCCACCGGCCCGACCGCCGCGACCAGCACGCCGTCCAGCGTGATCTGAATGCCTACCACCTCACCCACAGGGATCAGCGTCTCACTTGCAAAAGCTTTTCCCGAGAGCGCGGCACATATCATACAAAGCACGACCGCCCGCCGACATCGTGTCCGAATGATTTCCCGCATACTCATACCCCCATTTCTCATGCGCTCCCCAACAGTATGTGACGCCGCCGCTCCCACAACCGCGCTAAAATCTCTCTGCGCTTCCATCCGCCGAAAAAAGCCGCCGCACACGGCGATTTTTTAAAAAGGAACTTTTTTCCGAAAAACGTCCGGCTCCAATACCTAATATAATTTATCCGGATGCGGGGAAATTACCGATGTCAATTTCTGCGCGGATGCAAAAATCCCGTCTGCCGGAACAGACGGGATTCTCTGGATTTTTTGTTTATTTTTTACGCCGCGGCTTTGCTTTTGCGGCTGCGAAGAAGCTGGAACACAAAGATCAGCACGACAACGGCGATGCCGACAATGTCGCTCCAGGTCCCCGGCACCAGAAGGAGCAGGCCGCCCGCAGCCGCCACGATGCGCAGAGGCCAGACGAGCTTGCCCTCGAAATAGCCTTCCAATCCGATGCCCAGCGCCAGGATGCCGACGATCGAGGAAACAATGACCTGGATGACTTCGAGCGCGTTCGTGTCGATCAGCAGCATCGCCGGGTTCAGCGCGAAGATATACGGCACGACAAACGCCGCTATCGCCAGCTTCGTGGCGTTGAGCGCCGTGTTCATCGGCTTTGCCTTTGCGATCGCGGCCCCGGCATAGGCGGCCAGCGCCACCGGCGGCGTGATGTCCGCCACGATGCCGAAATAGAACACGAAGAAGTGCGCCGCCATGGTCGGGACGCCCATCTGGATCAGGATCGGGGCACAGGTGGACGCCATGATGCAGTAGTTCGCCGTCGTCGGAACGCCCATGCCCAGCACGATGCAGCACAGCATGGTGAAGAACAGCGCGATGAACTGGGAGCCGTTCGACACGGTGATGATCGCGGTAATGATCTGGGAGGCGAGGCCGGTCATGGTGATGCAGCCGCCGATAATGCCCGCAATGCCGCAGGCCACGGCCACGGAAATGGAGCTTTTCGCGCCGTTGGCGAGCGCATCGAAGAAAATCGCCGGGGTCATGCGCGTGTTCTTGTCCGGCAGGCTCACAAGGATCGCCGCCACGATGGAGACAGCTGCGGCAAACGCCATGGTGTTGCGCCCGCTGGAAACGAGATAGACGAGCAGGATCAGCGGAATGAGCAGATAGATCCGTTTCATGAGCGGGCCGAACTTCGGGAGCTGGTCGACGGGGATGCCCTTCAGTCCGAGGCGCTTGGCCTCGAGATGCACGCAGATAAAGATGCCCAGGAAGTACAGCACTGCCGGCAAAATCGCACGGACGATGATGTTTGAATAGGGAACGCCGACATATTCGGCCATCAGGAACGCCGCCGCGCCCATAATGGGCGGCATGATCTGGCCGCCGGTCGAGGCCGCCGCCTCCACCGCGCCGGCAAACTCGGGCTTGTAGCCGGTCTTTTTCATCATGGGGATCGTGACGGAGCCTGTGGTCACGGTGTTGCCGACGGAGGAGCCGGACACCATGCCGCACAGGGCCGAGGAAATGACCGCCACCTTCGCCGGACCGCCGGAAAACCGGCCGACCAGCGCGTTGGCAAGGGCAATAAAGAAATTCGAGATCCCCGTGCGCTCCAGAAACGCGCCAAAGACGATGAACACGACAATGAACTTGGCGCAGACCTGGATCGGGGTGTTCAGCAGGCCGCCGCCCTGCACCTTGTAGAACAGAGCAACCGAGACCTGACGAATGGCGCCGTCCAGTCCCTTGCCCTTGAGGAAGCAGTAATAATACAGCGCATACAGCAGGAAAACGCCCGCCACACACAAGATGGGAATACCCACCGCGCGGCGGCACAGCTCGATGATCGCCAGAATGCCGATGACCGCGATGATGATCTCATAGCTGCGCAGGTTCATCATGCCGAGGCGCACCGTCAGGTCCTGCGCGTTGAGCACAATGTAGAAAAACGACGCCGTGCCGAGGAGCATGATGATCCAGTCATACCACGGAATATAGTTTGCGCGCTGCATGCCCTTTTTCGCGGGATATATCAGATAGCCGATCAGCACGATGCAGCCGACGAAGGACGGATAGCGCACCAGATCCAGCCACGTGGCAAACAGCGTGACATAGATGACGAACAGCGAAAACGCCGCCATGATGCCGTAGACGACCCATTTCTGCCAGCCCTCCCAGACGCGGGTGTTGGACTCGCGGTCATATTTCCGCATGACCTCATCCACCCGCTCCTGCGAAAATTCCATATCGTCGTCGACGGGCTGGGACACTTCCTCCTCGGGAGCCGCTTCCGGCTTTTCTCTCTTTTCAGACCATGCCATATAGATACCTCCGTGATTGATTCTTCGCGGCGATAGGCGCCATAGAAACCGCTTTTTGCAAAGCGGTCTCTGCGGCGTCTATGCACTGTAAAACGACCAAGGGAGTGCCGCTCGATGGAGCGGCACTCCTGCATGGAACAGCGTGTTCGGCCGATTACTCGGCGGTCTCGACCGTGACGCCCTGCTCAGCGAAGTACTGAGCCGCGCCGGCATGGAAGGGAACCGCGATGCCGTCGGTGGCAAACTCCAGAGACAGCTCAGCGCCCTTGGCGTGCAGCTCCGTGATGTCGGCAGCGCCTTCGTAGATGGTCTTGACGATCTCATAAGCGACCGCGTCGTCCAGATCGGCGGAGCAGACCAGGGTGGCCTTCACGGTAACGGTGACGGCATCCTCATCGAAGCCGGCGTAGGTGCCGGCGGGGATGGTGTAGGAAGCATACCAGGGGCAGGACTCCAGCAGCGCGGCCATGTGCTCGTCGTCGATGGAGACGAGGTACACGGTCTTGGAGGTGGCCAGGTCGGTGACGGCCGTGGTGGGCGCGCCGGCGGTGATCACGGCGGCGTCGATCTTGCCGTCCTTCAGGCTCTCGGCGGAATCAGCGAAGGACTGATACACAGGGGTGATGTCGTCGACAGTCAAGTCATAAGCGGCCAGGATGTCAACGGTGTTGAAGTAGGTGCCGGAGCCGACGTCGCCGACGCAGACGCTCTTGCCGGCCAGGTCCGCAACGGATTTGATCTCGGGATCGCAGGTCACGATCTGCACGGTCTCGGCATACAGGCCGCCGAGAACGCGGAAATCGCTCATCGCGCCGGTCTCCTCGAAGGAGTTGGTTCCGTTGTAGGCGTAGGTCATAACGTCGGACTGGACGGTGGCCAGGTCATAGATGCCCTCCGTCACGATGCCGGTGATGTTGGCCGCGCTGCCGCCGGTGGAGACGACGTTGATGGCGATATCGGTGTTCTGGCCAATATAGCTGCCCAGGACGCCGCCAAAGGCGTAGTAGGTGCCGGACTCGCCGCCGGTGCCCATGGTCAGGCTGGCGGAAACGGCCTCAGCGGGCGCTTCGTCGGCTTCCTCCGCAGGCGCTTCCGCGGCCTCATCGGCAGCGGGGGCCTCGGCAGCCGCAGTCTCTTCCGCCTCGGCGGGAGCTTCGTTGGCGGAGCTGGAGCAGGCCGCGAAGGCCAGAACCATCACAACAGCCAGAAGGAGTGCAAGAATCTTTTTCATGTGATCATCCTCCATTTGCATTTTTTCGTTTTCGTTCATGCACGATAGACTTATTATAATGGCTGCGGCGCAAAAATTCAAGGGTAAACATGAAATTTTGATTTATTAAAATTTCAAATTCACGTTTTGCACGGAGCGTCCCGCGTCCTTTTTGCCGCTTTTTGTCTATAATAACCACCCCGCGGCGGGAAACAGCCCCGTTTGCACAAAAAACCGCCCGGTGCTTGCCCGGGCGGTTCGTTTACCGTTTTTCGATATGCTTTTCAAAAATGGCCTTGAGCCGTCCGCGCCAGCAGAGCAGAACGCCCGCCACCGCGCCGACGCCGGCCTGCAGGATCTCGTATGGAAGCTTGATGATCGCGTATTCCGGCGTGGCATAGACATACGCCCGTCCCAGCGAGTAGCCGATCACCATGATGACCGCACCGACCGTCACGCCGACGGCCGAGCCCAGCCACGGCTTCCGGCCCCGGATATGTCTTGTGCACAGGGAAATGACCACCGCCTGCAGCCCGTGGGTCACAAGCGACACAAACATGGGCGCGGGATAAAAGAACATATCCCCCAAAAACGAACCGACGCCGCCCACCAAAAACGCAGACAGCGGGTCAAGCAGGATCGCCGCCGTGCAGATGACCACATCGCAGAGGTAAAAATGTCCGCCCGGCACGGGAATGCTGAACGAGCTCATCACCACATTCATCGCCATAAACACCGCCGTCACCGTGATCCAGAGCGCCGAATGCCTGAAATCCACGCTTTTACTCATCGGAAAAACTCCTCCTTTACTTGTAAGACTGGGTATAGTATAATCTGTTTTGGTATTATTGAAATAACCAAATAAATAGTTTTTTATATGACCAGATTGGAGCACACCATGACTATGCAGCGTCCGGACAAAAAATACTACGCCCTCTACCGCCGGCTCAAGGAGAATATCGTGCAGGGGGTGCTGACCCCCGGCGCAAGGCTGCCGTCCAAGCGGACGCTGGCCGAGCGGGCGCATGTGAGCGTTATCACCGTGGAGCACGCCTGCCGTCAGCTTGCGGACGAGGGCTATATTTACGCGAAGGAGCGCAGCGGGTATTATGTCCGCCCCCTGCCGGGCATGCGGCTTTCGGCCGAGGAGGCGCATGCGCCTGTGCGCCACCTGCCGGAGGAGCCGGTCCCGCCGGAGGACCCTCATTTCCCCTACTCCGTATGGTTCAAGACCCTGCGCTTTGTGATGAGCGAATACGGCCCCCGGCTCGTCGGCCGTTCGCCGAACAAGGGCTGCGCACGGCTGCGGAACGCCCTCGCCGACTATCTTCAGCGCTATCGCGGCATGCATGCCCAGCCGGAGCAGATCGTCGTTGGCTCCGGCTCTGAGCAGCTTTACGAGGCCGTCGTGCGCATGCTCGGGCCGAACCGTGTTTACGGCATCGAATCGCCCTCCTACGCGCCCATCGAAGCCGTATACACCGGCGCGGGCGCAACGGTGGAGCGCCTCCCTCTCGGTCCGGACGGCATTGACAGCGCCGCTCTTGACGGCACCGGGGCCGACGTGCTCCATGTGACGCCCTTTCATAGCTGGCCCACCGGCACGACCGCCGACGCGCCCAAGCGGTACGAATACCTCGCCTGGGCCGGAAAGCATCCGGGGCGGTATATCGTCGAGGACGATTTTGACAGTGAGTTCGCCCGCCCCGGCGTCCCGCTCGAGACGCTCTACTCCATGGACAAGAGCGGGCATGTTATCTATATAAACACCTTCTCCAAAAGCCTTGCTCCCTCTATGCGCATGGGGTATATGATCCTGCCCGAGGCGCTGCTCCCGCTGTATGACGGCGTTCTCGGCCGGCGCTCCTGCTCCGTCCCCCTGCTCGAGCAGTATGCGCTGGCGGAGTTTATAGGCAGCGGCAGCTTCGAGCAGCACCTGAACCGAAAACGCCGTCGTCTGGCCGAGCGCGGGGAATAAACCCACAAAATTTTTTGCGCAAATTACGATGAAAATTGTCGGGACCTGTCGTTTCTGTTTATTTATCGTCACCAGGCGTCGAATTATGTCGACAAAAAAATCCGCCCATTCGGAGGTTTTCTGTTGCATTGGGAAAAGGGTTATGATAAATTGTAAAAGCTGATAAAACGGAGTGAGAAAGAGAGAAAAAACCGCCCCGGAATCCGATACAGGGAGGATAATATTATGGAAACTTCTATCCGCATTCTTTTGGCGGACCCGAACGAGTCTTTTCAGCGCGAGCTGTCGGACGGGATTGCCGCCGTAAAAAATTTGGAGCTGATCGGTATCGCCTCAGATGGTCAGGAGGCACTGGCCCTGGTGGACAAGCTGAAGCCCGATATTCTGATCGTCGATCTGGTTCTGCCCCGGCTGGACGGCCTCAGCCTTCTCGCCGAGCTGGCGAAAAGGCCGGACGCGCCGGCCGCGATGGTCGTCTCCTCGCTTTATAACGATCGCGTCATTTCCTCTTCCGCCGAGCTGGGCGCTTACTATTACATGACCAAGCCCTGCAGCATGAGCCACCTGCTGCAGCGAACGGTCCAGATCGCCGGACTTCGCAGCCGCAGCGCCGCGCCGTCGGGCACGGGCATCGCCATCGCACCCGAGGAGGACGAGGTCAATTTGGAAACCGTCGTCACCGAGATCCTGCACGAGATCGGCGTTCCCGCGCATATCAAGGGCTATCAGTATCTCCGCGAGGCCATCATCCTCACCGTGAACGACATGGACGCCATCAACGCCGTCACGAAGGTGCTCTACCCCGCCGTGGCCAGAAAGTTCGGCACGACGCCCAGCCGCGTGGAGCGCGCCATCCGCCATGCGATCGAGGTGGCCTGGGACCGCGGGGACCTGGAGACCCTGCAAAAATACTTCGGCTACACCGTCTCCAACATCAAGGGCAAGCCCACCAACTCCGAATGTATCGCCATGATTGCGGACAATCTCAACCTGCGCCGCAAGGAAGGAAAATTCTAAGCGTTCCGGACAGGGGCCCCCGGGTATAGAACCCGGGGGCCTTTTCCGTGACGCACAAAACGGCGGCTTTGATCGTGGTGTCAAAGCCGCCGTTTACATGAAGCCGCGCCAGGGAAAGCCCTGAACGCGGCTCCGTTTACTTATGCTCCTGTTCCCGTTTCAGCCGCTCCTTCGCTTCCTCTACGGTTTCGCCGTCTTTTGTGAGATAACGGTCCACAAAAGCGTTCTCGATCTTGGCATACCCGCCGACCACCGTATCTTCGACCTTGGCATAGCCGCCGACCACTGTATCTTCGATTTTTTTGTAGGCGCCGACGACCTTTTCCGCTATTGCTTCATTTGCCTTTACAAGCTTTGATTTTTCCATGGTTTCTGATCCTTTCTTGTTACAATTAATGATATGCCGAGTATCAGCACGAACAGGCAGACGCCCGCTCCCGTAAGCGCGTTCATGAGGACGATCTGCGCGGCGTCCATTGCGCCGAAGGATACCAGCATGGACCGCTGCAGGGTCAATACGGACGCGGCTACCTCCGCATACCGGATGCTTCGCAGCGTTTTCAGCAGCGGAGTGGGATTTTTATGCTGCTTGACCGCCCCAATGACCGCCAGCGTGATTTTATAAAATGTGTAGGCCGCGGTCGTTATCATAATGATTGTGCCATACTTTACGGCCATGTTCTGTGCTAAACTAATGTAGCTGATCGCCGCGAGCACAAAGCTCAAGGCCGACAGCAGTATGCCCGACAGCGTCATCACAAGCTTTTCCGTATCATCCGAGGGCAGCTGCCTGTTTTTACGCTCGCACAAGACAGCGGCAAATCGCATAGTGGCTAAAACCCCGTAAAACGCACACATAGCGATAAACCAGAGAGAGAGGTTTATAATGCCGAGCACACAGTAATACAATGCGTAAAGTAAATTGCACACAAGAGCAGCCGCAGCCGATAAAATCACGCGATACCGCCGGTCGGAGACGATCCTTTTACCTGTCTCTGAGCCCTTCCCCAAAAAGTGGACAGGAAACGCGGAGAAAAAGCGGAATGATT
>CAYOSI010000039.1:0-20243 GCA_964406615.1 uncultured Oscillospiraceae bacterium | reverse complement strand
GAGTAGTGCGTGTTGAGCGCAGCGAGGGTTCAAATCCCTCCTTCTCCGCCAAATCGGAAAGCCTTGAATACGCAAGGTTTTCCGATTTTTTATTCCATCGGCTCACACCGAAATACACCGGAAAGCATTGAGGTTACAGGATGTATCGAATCGGAGTTCTGGGCGCCGGAACATGGGGGGCCGCGCTTGCCCGCCTGCTTGCCAAAAAAGGCGAGCATGTAACGGTGTGGTCCTCGGACCCGCAGAAAGCGGAAACGCTGTCTGCAACACGCGCATACCCGAATCTGCCGCAAATGCGGATACCTGACAATGTTGCGTTCACAGGCGATATCGGCCTAGCCTGCCGCGGGGCGGACGTGATCGTTTTTGCCGTGTCCTCCGTATATATGCGCTCCACGGCGCAGCTTGCAAGGCCATGCGTGGACAAGGGCCAGCTCCTTGTGAGCGTGGCAAAGGGAATTGAAGCAGACACGCTGATGACCATGACGGACATCCTCGAAAGCGAGCTTGGCGGAAAGGAGCGGATCATCGCCCTTTCCGGTCCGACACATGCTGAGGAGGTCGCTGTGGACCTGCCGACGATGATCGTGTCGGCCTGCGCCGATGAAAACAACGCCGCAGTCATTCAGGAGCTGTTCAGCACCGACTCAATGCGCGTATACACCAACCGCGATATTCCCGGCGTCGAGCTCAGCGGCGCGCTCAAAAACATCATGGCCCTTGCCGCAGGCATCTCCGACGGTCTCGGCTACGGTGACAACGCCAAAGCCGCCCTTATCACGCGCGGCATCGCGGAAATCTCCCGTCTCGGCGAAGCAATGGGTTGCAATCCGCAGACCTTCGCCGGTCTGGCTGGGATCGGGGATCTTGTCGTGACGGCGACGAGCCGGCACAGCCGCAACCACCGCGCCGGATTCCTGATCGGCCAGGGCGCCTCCGCCAAAGATGCGATCGCCGAGGTCGGTATGGTCGTGGAGGGACTCAACGCCCTCGACGGCGCCCTGCGTCTATCCCGGAAATACGGCGTGGAAATGCCGATCGTGGACGCCATCAGCGAGATCGTCAATCATCACGCCGAGCCGCGAAAGATCGTTTCTTCCCTGATGCTCCGGCAGAAAAAAAGCGAGTTTGAACCCGCCGAAAGCTAAACGGCTCCCCGCCGATACCGAGCGCAGCGCACGGCATCGGCGGGGAGTATTTTGTATTACGATTCAGCGCACTTTCTTCCGACGAGGTAGCCGAAGGTCAGGCAGGTGCCGTGGGACGCGCCCGCGATGGTCACGGGATAATCCTGCAAAATGCGGCCGTCCATGTTGTTGCCGACGGCATACAGGCCCTCGATGGGATTCATATCGCCGTCAACGACCAGCATGCTCTCCGGATCGACGCTCAGGCCACCCAAGCAGACCAGCATACTGCCCGCTGAGATCTTCGACGCATAGAACGGGGCCTTCTCCAGCGGGAACAGCCGCTTGGCCGCCTTGTTGTAGTCATCGTCATGCCCTTTCCGGGCCAGCTCATTGTAGCGCTCCACCGCCGCCAGCATGTTTTTCTGGGCCGCTTCGTCGGAATAGAGCATGGCGGCAAGCTCTTCCAGGGTATCCGCCATATAGCAGCTTCGCTCCACCGCCGCGCGGCTGGTGATGGCCGAACGGCCGATGGTCATCACGGCGCCGCTGAGATTCGGAACATCCTCTGCCGGGAGGATGTGGTTCACAGAGCCGTGCGAGCACGGCATCCGCTCCACCTGGTCGGGATAATTGTCATCAAAGACCGACCAGCCCCAGGAATCTTTCTGGCGGTAGAGCTGCGTGGAAAGCTGCTGTCCCGCAACGTCCTCGTTGCAGAAACGGCGTCCGTCGCTGTTGAGAAGCAGGTACGGATCCACGCCCAGCGCGCCGCCCAGCGTATGCGTCATAGGCGCATGCGGGCCGTCCTCGATCTTGGCGCCGATCCAGGCGCCCATGCACTGCCCCTCACCGATGTTCGTCACCGCACCGTTTGCATCGCGGGAGGTGAACATCGTGGGATAGGTGCGGCCGCCGCAGAAGTGCGCGACCATGTTCTCATTCGAGGCATAGTCCCCGCTGCCATGATGACGCCCTTGTTCGCAAGGAACCGAATGTATTGGCCGTCGATATCCCGGCCGACGACGCCCTGCACGCGGCTGGTATTATCCGGGCGGATGAGCTGCTTTGCCCATGTGGCAAAATGAAAATCGACGCCGTTTTTCAGGCAACGCTGATAGCTCAGCTCCAGCACGCCGCCTTGATCGGGAATAAAGGTCAGCGTAGCCGCAGGATAGGTCGGGCTGAATTCCTCCGCCGGGTCGTATGCGTCCGGCTTGGGCCAATGGATCGTGCAGATCGTGATTTTCGACGGATCGTAGGACTTGGCGTACATATCGATCACTTCCACCTGATCGCCCGCCGGCTCAAGCAGCCAGTCAAACGCCTCGCCGGAGTAGTCGCGCCAGTAATTCCAAAGACGCTGGTCCGGGCGATAGCCCATCTCCTTCATGAGATCGCCTACGGCGGCGTTTCCGTCAAAGTCCATCCCTCTCTCCTTCTGCAGCGTACTGCCGCAGATGCCGTACTGGCCGGAGCGATAGTTGTAGCTGGTCGATTTCTCCACCACGATCACGGATGCGCCCGCCTCGCTTGCGCTGCGTGCCGCCATCAGACCGGCAAGGCCGCATCCGACGACGACCACATCGGCGGTCAGCGTCCGGGCGATCTCGCTTTCAGCAATGGGCTCGGGAGCCGTGAGAAAATCAGGAAGTTCCGCCGCTGCCGCTTCCCCGGAGCCGGAAGCCTCTCCGGAGGGGCTTCCCTCCTGCGCCGCGATGGATGCGCCTGTCACGGCATCGGGGTCGTCCGCCGCAAGCGCGAAGCCGCCCAGCATACCGGCCGCCGCCGCGGTCATACCGACACCGGCGGCCCCCTTCAGGAATTTGCGCCGGGATATTTCTTTCATGCTGTCTCCTCCTGCTATCGTGTTATAAGCTTTTTTCAAATTATAATCCCTCTGCTGTTCTGAGCGCAAGCATCTTTGACAGAGAAATCACGTTTTGTTCAAAGCACAGCCTTTTCAGCCCTTTTTGCATGTGGTATACTGCGTGTATGGATACGCTTTCTTTGGAACTGGAATGCGCCCCGCTGGAGGGGATCACCGACGCGGTATACCGCCGCGTTCATCACCGGGTATTCCCGGGCGCCGCGCGGTATTATACGCCGTTTATAAGCCCCACGCAGAATCGTCGCTTTGCGCCCAGGGAGCTGCGCGAGCTGGCCCCGGAGAACAATCCGGGCCTGCATCTCATCCCCCAGCTTCTGGGCAAAAACGCCGGCGATTTCCGGTGGGCGGCGGAGGAAATCGCCGCCATGGGCTATGACGAAGTAAATCTCAACCTCGGCTGCCCGTCGGGCACGGTGTTTGCAAAGGGCAAGGGCGCGGGGTTCTTGGCGCATACGGACGATCTCGCCCGCTTTCTGGATGAGATCTACGCCGCTGCCCCGCTGAAGATATCCCTCAAGACCCGTCTCGGCGTTTCGTCCCCGGACGAATTCCGGACGCTGCTCCCTCTCTTTAACCGCTACCCCGTTCACCGCCTGATCGTGCATGCGCGGATACGGGCGGAAATGTACACGCCCGGCGTCCACCGCGATGCGTTCGCATGGGCCGTGCAGAACACGGACATCCCGCTCTCCTACAACGGCGACCTCTTCACATGCGCCGACATCCGCCGCTTCCGCAGGAAATTTTCCGGCGTCCCCTCCGTCATGCTTGGACGCGGCCTGATCGCCGACCCCGGCCTTATCACACGCTTAAATGGCAGCAGCGTTTCCAAGGCGGATTACCGGCGCTTTCACGACGAGCTGTGCGCCGAGTACCCGATTGTTTTCGGAAGCCGGTCGAGCGCTATGCACCGCATGAAGGCAATCTGGTTTTATATGCTGGACAGCTTCCAGCACAGCGAAGCATACCGCAAAAAGCTCACCAAGGCCAAGCGCTGGGAGGATTATCTCGCCGTCATCGAAGAGGTGTTTGACCGCCTGGAGCTGAAAGCTTAAACCGCACAGGCCGTCAGCTCAAAACCGATATCAGAGACGTATACCGGTCTGCTCGATGGAGTGGAAAATCCAGAATTTTTTCAGCCGAAACCGGACGACCTCGTCGTAATCCATTCGATAGCGGGGCAAAAGCACTTCCCCCACCTCCGTCGGAATGCCGCGAAAGCCCTTCTTTTCCTTGAAATAGGCAGCCTGCTTATCCGAAATCAGGTGAACATACAGCTCCGTGATCTCAAAATCGGAATTCTGGCTCGACATCACCTCCACGGCGATCGTCGTTCTCTCTTTTTTCTTCATATACTCCAAAAGCGGAGCGTCGTAGGTGAATGTCATGCGGCATCTCCTTTGCGGCAGCGCAGATTTTCAAAACAATTATAGCATCACGCGGGAACGCTTTCAAGGCGGAACCCGCATACGACATATACAAAAAGGGCCTGCTGATCTCCGCAAATCAGCAGGCTCTTTGTGGTATGGCATGGCTTACACGGTGCCTTTTGCGCACATCATGCCCGCGTGATCGATCTCATACTCCCCCGTCAGAAGAAGCTCCGAAACCGGCACGATCTCATATCCCTCTGCGAGCAAATACTCGATGATGTCCGCCAGGGCCTCCGGGGTATGATCAGCAGCGTTATGGAACAGCACAATGCTGCCCGGCACGACATTCGTTGTCACGCGCTTATAGATCTCATCAGCGCTTATACCCTTCCAGTCGAGCGAATCCACGTTCCACTGGATGGAGTACATCCCCATTCCGTTGACAGTCGTGATGACCTCGTTATCGTATTCGCCGTAAGGGCATCGGAACAGCGTGGGCGACTGCCCGGTAATCGCAGCGATCTTCTCGTTGCATGCGCTGACCTCATCGAGGATCTTCTTCTCGGACAGCTCCGCCATATGCGGGTGGTCATTGGAATGGTTCCCGATCTCCATGCCGGCATCCCACAGCGCCTGCACGCTCTCGGGGTATTTATCCACCCACTCTCCCACGAGGAAGAATGTCGCTTTCACATCGTACTTGGCAAGAATATCGATAAGCTCCTGTGTATCCTCATTACCCCATGCTGATGTCCGAGTGCGGCACGGAGAGCGCTAACAGATTCCAGCCGGCGAGGCATTCTTCTGCGGAAGAGCACCTTGTAAACGAAGCAGAATATCACAGCCTTTTCCGTCATGCTGCATCTTCTTTCTCATTGCGCTTCCTGCGGAAACTTTCGCAGATACTCCAAAATCCGCAGCGACAGAATATACGCAAATATTTCGTTGCCGTCCTCCAGCTCTGTGTTCATAAGCTCCATGCATTTCTTGATTCGGTAACGCACCGTGTTTCGATGGATAAAGAGAATCTCCGACGTTTTTGCAAGGCTTTTCGCCTGTTCCAGATAAACCTGCAGAGTCACGCAAAGCTCCATGCCGTGCGCTGCGTCATACTCTCCGAGCGCACGAATTTTTTCGTGGCAATAGCGATCCAGCTCATGCACCGGGATCATGCGGAAGAGCGTAAACGATGACAGACTGTCATATCGCTGAAAAAGCTCATGCCGTTCCAGCCGCAAACCGGTCTCCAGAGCGTTTACAGCCTGCAGATAGCAGCCGTGCAGCCCCTCCAGCCCACGGATTCGCCGACTGACACCCGCCTGCATATTTTCCCGCAGAAGCAGCCCGGCAAGCTCCGGGGCCTGCTCATCCCAGTCGTTGATATCGTTATCGCTTCCATACACGCAGACAAGGCAGGCGTTATACGGAAACACACAGCCGCTCACCAGCGAACGCATATGGTTCAGCACATCCGAAAGCATCCTGTGCGGCTGACGGTCGCCCTCGCCTCTCGTCCCGATGCAGAGAACATAGGTATACGGCTTTTCCCGAAAGCCCAGAATATCGAGACGCTTATTAACCTGGTCGTGTGTAACCTGCTCGCCATCAAGGAGCTTTATGAAATAGTTTTCGATGGCATGCTTTTCGTCCGAAACAAAATAGCGTTCCCGCAGAAGCAGCGGCACAACAAAGGACGAAATGAGCTCCACAAGCTCCATATCCTCTTCGGCAAACGGCTTCAGATACGAGGTCGTCACCATCACGCCGACCGGCTGATTCTTATTCATCAGGGCTTTGATAATGCGCGGGTATTCAAGATGGCTGTCCGTCACGAGAACCGGCTTTCGATCCCCGGAAGAGTCCTCGTGAACAATGCCCACCTCACGTTCCTGTCGAAGCGTATTCCGATCGAGACTGCTGTGGACGATGTTGGTCTGCCAGGTGGGGTCATCAATCTCCACACATTTTGTGTACGCCAGTATGGTGTGCGCAAGATCGCTCACAAAAACAGGATTTCCCAGAATCTGATATGCCAGATCGCAAAGCTGCTGCAGATGATTGACGCGGGGAAGCTTGCACAAAAGGCCAATTGTATTTTTCAAAGAAATCCCCTCCCTATTCGCCGCGGATCAATCGCCGTATTGCTTCCACCACGCAGCTAAAATCTGATTGACGGCCTCCTGCTCAGCGGCATAAACCGTACCATGGGCCGCACCGCCAACGATGACATCCTGCGGGCCGGGATAGGCGTTCTCGACCGCCTCGCTCCACTCCGGGAGAATGTATGTGTCATAGGACGAACGCAGAAAAAGCACGGGAACATCTGTATCGCTTCCCTCCAGTGCGTCCGCCAGTTCGACATCCTTTACGGAGAAAGACGCACAGCGCGATACCTTCGCCTCAATGGCTGCCAGAAACGGAACAGCCGGAACGCTGTACCACTTCCAGATGCTCCCCTTCGCCAGTTCATGCAGTGAAGCATAGGGGCTTTCCGCCACAACAAAGGCAACATTCTCCGGCAGAAGTCCGTCCGCAGCAGCGAACAGACTCGTATTGGCGCCTGTACCCTCACCCCAGAGGATAAAGGTCTGCTCACCCAGTTTTTCTTCCACCCATGCGAGCCAGATCGGGATGTCATAACGTTCCGTGACACCATAGGTGAAATATTCACCCTCGCTCTTGCCGTGCATCCGCGGGTCGGGCATCAGGATATTGCAGCCCGTGAGCTCATGCAGGTATGTACCCGGCAGAAAATCCGCCGTGCCGTCCAGATAAAACCGAGGCAGCACCACGACAGTCACATCAGAGCCTTCGTTATAAAAATATCCGTGCAGCTTTGCGCCGTCCGACGCCGTGACATCCACCTCGTCGCACAGCCGGCTGGACGTAAAGAGATCCCAGCTTTTTTGCAGCGGAAGCATTGCTTCCTTTTCGGACCCACCGGGTGTAAGGCCTTTCATGTTGGAAACCGCCGTAACGGCTGAGTCGTTCAACTGCGTAAAGGCCGCAGAATAGCCGTTTGCAATCGCAAACATCCATCGGCCGACGAACAGAAGTACCAGCACAACCGCCGTTATCCAAAAGATGATAACAGAGTTTTTCGCAACATTCCTGCGGGCCTTGCGCTCCTCACCAGTAAGCTTCCGCTTCTGTGGCGTTGGGCGCGGGGAGGCTTTCATTTTTCCTTTGCGTTTGCTCATGCTCGTCCCCTCCTTACGCAGTCGCCAGCAGCATACCGAAAGAAAGCCGCTTCACGGAATAATTCTCCGCAATAGCCGACGCGGCCTGTTCCAAAAGTGCGTTTTCCCCCAGGACAAGGGCTGCCTCGCGCTCCTGGCCCGATCCGCCGAAACCGTCCAAAACGGCAAAATATCCGATGCCCGAGTCGGGGTCAATACCGGTCATATAGCTTCCGACCAGAGCCTGATCCTGTACTTGCAGCCAGCTTTCGGCGATGCATACGGGTAGCTCGGCCGAGGTCGCATCCTGCAGCACACCGCTTCGGTCACCGAGCGCACAGGTGGAAAACGCCGCCTGCAGGCTCGCAAAGCTTTCGCCTGCTTCATAGCGTTCCACCAGCCGATCCATCTTCTCAGTGAGCGCGTTCAGCTGTTCCTGTCCGACTGTTCCGGTCTCGCGCTCGGGAAGCGCTGCTAGGGTGATGACGCGCAGATTCAGCGTCTGGTATGCCGGAATGTTGTTTGCCTCGATATAGGCGTCAATTTCCGCCTGTGTTGGCGCGGCGCTGCGGATGAGGTAGTTTTTATATGCCTGCGCCTTTACCTGCCGCGCAAGCTCCGCGGTATAGGCCTCCTCGGTCATGCCGGCGCCGTAATAGGCCGTGTAATAGTTCTTCGCGCCGATGCCGGCGGCAAGCTGCTTCTCCGTATGCGCGGCCAGCTTCTCCTCTACGGGCAGAAGCTCCTCCTCAGAGAATACATAGCCATTATCAGCAGCCAGATCGTAGTAATAGGCCGTCTCCGCCATATTTTCCTCCGCCCGCCGCTGGAAAAATTCTTTCCATGTCAGACCGTCCTCGGTATACTGAGTACTGTCGGAGACCGTCGGGTCATAGCCCAGCTCGTCGAGGATGAATTCATTTTCCTCCAGAAAGGAATTGTAATAGTCAAAGTAATAGTAGTTATAGCGGACAACCGAATAGTTCTGTCCGTGTACCTGCGCGGCGGGAACCCAGCGCTGGAGCATGCCGGAGTTCAGGACAATAATGAGCAGCACAACGGGGACAAGGATAATATAGAGCGCCCGCAGGACGGGATCGTTGTTTTTATTCATGGGACGACCTCCCGGTGTACGAAATGAAACGTTGCGTATGTCTATTATATATGACAGAAGGGCCTCCGTCAAAGGCGGCCCTTCTGGGGGGATAAATGTTTTGCTTTTTAATGGAATCAGGCGACGCCGTAGAAGATGATGCAGCAGATGCAGCAGAAGATCGAGAAGATCGTTGGGAAGACAACCGTCGTGATGAACAGTTCCTTGTAGGCCTGTTTGTGGGTCAGCCCGAACACGCCGAGGGTGTTGGCGATGGACTGAGCATGCGGCAGGGAGTCGAAGGTCTGCGTGGTGCACAGGAGCAGACGGCGCAGAGCACCGGCATTGACGCCCATATCCAGATACTGCTGGCCGAACATCGGCAGCCAGATCATCATGGCGGAGATACCGTCGGTGCAGAGAGCGGCGATGACGGCGACGGAGATCATCGCGGTGATGTACGGGCTGAGGTTGAGGCCGAGAACCCAGTTCTGAACGGGCTCGACAACAGAGCTCGTGGTGACGACCTGACCAAAGCCATAGACGCAGCCGGCAAGCATGAGGAAGCCCCACATGCCGGTGCAGCCCTTGGAGAGGATGTTGACAACGCCGATCTTCTTGCAGCGCTTCCACTGCAGGATCACGAGAACGAGAATGCCGACGAACTGTGCCAGAGCGACAAGCTGAGTATCCCAGGTCTGATACTCGGTCTTGATGTTCGCAAACGCAATGGCGGCAACAACAACTGCCACCAGCGGAGCAATGGAAGCCCAGAAGTTGGGAAGGTCATTTTCGTCGAGATCAAGCTCGACATCCTCACCGTCATAGCCCTCGCCGTTCTCACGCGCCTTCTTGACAAGGCGGGTCTGATACATAAGGAACAGCGCAATACCGACAAGCCCGGTCGCGATGGACAGGATGGGAGCGTCGAACAGGCCGGTGCCCAGGAACATATTGGGCAGACTGCCGGGAACGTTCGGCACAGGCATACAGAAGTTGATCGCCGGAGCAATACCCTGTGCGGCGATCATGCCGACCTTGCGGGGCAGGTTCGCAGCCTTCATAAGCGGTGCGGCAACGACCACGACAACAAAGATAAAGGTGCCGACGCCGGCGAGCATAAGGATGATGGCGGTGGCGGAAATCGCCATCCACGCACGATCGGTGCCGAGAAGCTTTATCATCGTATTGCCCACGGACTTGGAGCAGCCGGTCTCATCCATCAGATAACCAAGAAGTCCAGACATGGTAAACACGAAGAACATCATCTGGACAAGCGAGGCTACGCCGGAGGGGAAAACTTCAAAAATGGATACATAGAACGAGTTCGGGGAACCGAACGCCGCAATCAGAGCGGAGACCAGCGCCGCGATACCGGTATGCACATTCTTGTAGCAGAGAATGATGAACACAACGATGGACAGGATCACGAAAAGACCGGACAGCCAGACATTGGTGATCAAAGTATCTACCTCCTTTTTTACGCCCGTTGGGCGCATTGGTTTGGGCCGGCAACCGGTGCTCCCCCGAACACCGGCTACTTTGGACCCTCTTACCAATTTGACAATATTATAGCATTTATGAACAAATTGTGTCTATGTGCGGAAATAAAAAACATCTATCCTTTTTTGTGCTCCCAGCACACATCCCATTTCGAATTTTGTTTGAGAGCCTAATTACAACTTATCATCTGATTTGATATAATGTAGACAGAGATTATAACTGCCTATAAAGGAGTGATCGCGTTGTATCAGATCAACCAGCAAAGCTGCGTATGCTGCCACAACTGCGCCATGGAATGCCCCATGCAGGCGATCCAGTATCTGGGCTCAAAGTATCAGATCGACCCGGAGAAATGTGTGGAATGCGGCCTCTGCGCCCGCGTGTGCCACACCTGCTCAATCCACGATGTGGACAACCCGGAACCCATTGTGGCGCATGAGCCGGTACAAAAAGAAGCTGATGTCGTCGTCTGCGGCGGCGGCAGCGGAATTGTCGCCGCGGTGCGTGCCGCACAGGCCGGGAAAAAGGTCATTCTTGTCGAAAAAGCGGATAAGCTCGGCGGCAACACCGACTATGCTCACGCTTACTTCCCTGTCTACACGAAGTGGCATGAAAAGGCCGGCATGGTAGATGCCCGCGAGCAGGCTGTTGAGCATTATCTTACCGTAACAGATCACGTTCTCGACGAGGACGTCGTACGCACCGCTGTGTACGGCTGCGGCGAGTTTTTTGACTGGCTCTGCACCTTCGGCACCGCCGAAGAAGTTTACCGTCTCGTTAATCTCGGCGATGCGGACGCGCATGGCCCGATCTACGGTCCGGGGCTTCTTGATTTCCCCAACCGCATCCGCGACAACCTGCTCTGCCGCGACGATGCCATTGGGCCCGGCTGGGGCGGTACATATGTAAAATATACGATGCTCGAGGCTATCCGCGACCAGAAACTGAACGTTGAAATCCTGACCGGGACCGCCGCAAAGCATTTGCAGCTCAATGACGGCAGGATCACCGGTCTCATCTGCGAGGATCGCGGCGGCGAGGTGCATATCAAGACCCCTGCCGTTATTCTGGCGACCGGCGGCTTTGGTAAGAGCGACGAGAAGATTCGCGAGTTCGCTCCCTGGTTCTTTGAGGGAAAGACCGACATTCACCGTTTCTCGGTTCCCACCGACACCGGCGACGGCATTGATATGCTCCGTGAGCTCGGCGTTGAGCCGAATCCCGACCGGATGTTTATTTCCATGTTCGGCCCGAAGCATCACCCCTACTCCAATGTCCTTGCAGACATCGCACTTGAGCCGGATATGCCGCAGTTTAACCTGAACGGCCAGCGCTGGATCAACGAGGCCGACGGCCTCTTCGGCATGACCGCTGTCATTGCCAATCAGCCGGCGGAGCTTTCCTGGGCCATCCAGAGCCGTGACGCAATCGCCGCGATCGCCGATCGCTTCATCAAGAATCCTGCTTTTGCTTCCAAAGCTTATCTGTACGAGACATGGGAGGCCGAACTCGAGGAAGAAGCCGCCTTGCCTGTCAACCCTCCGGTTCGCAGGGCCGGCACGCTCGAAGAGCTTGCCGAAGCGTGCGGTATGCCGGTTGATACCTTCCTTGAAACCGTCCGCAGCTACAACGAAGCATCTGCATCCGGCGAGGATAAGGACTTCGGAAAGCCCGCGCAGTTCCTTACGCCCATCGGCGAGAACGGTCCCTATTACGCCATTCTCGGCACCCGGTTCTCCGAGGCATCCCTCGGCGGCCTGATGGTGGACGGCAAATGCCGTGTCCTGCGCAACGACGGAACGTTTATCCCCGGTCTGTACGGCGTTGGCGATGCAACAAGCGCCATGCACCGCAAGGGCCAGCTCGCCGTCATCTCCGAGCTGACATGGGCCATGGCCTCCGCCTACACCTCCGGTTCGGAAGCCGCCGCCTATACCGAAACGCTGTAAAGGAGAGATTACGATGTTTTTACGTGATAATACCGTTTTTGTCCCCGTCGAGAACCCCAATCTCTCAAAGCAGAAGACTGTCATGCCGACGCAGACGCCGGAGGAGCGTGTCAAAAACTATGACGAAGTCGCGCTCGGCTATACGCCCGATCTTGCCGAAGCCGAAGCCTCCCGCTGCCTGAAATGTCCCGGCCGCTACTGCTCTGTCTCCTGCCCGGCTCATGTTCCGACAACGGAGTTTATCGCGCAGGTGCGCGCCGGAAACTACCAGGCAGCCTATGAGCTGATTTCCGAGAAAAACGCGCTGCCCGCAATCACCGGCCGCGTCTGTGCGCAGGAAAAACAGTGCGAGCTGAACTGCACCCGCGGCATCCGCGGTGAGAGCGTTTCCATCGGCCGGCTTGAGTATTTCGTTGCCGACTGGCATGCCGAGCATGGAACGCCTCTCCCCTGCGCCAAGCCGAACGGCATTCCCGTTGCGGTGGCGGGTTCCGGACCGGCCGGCATGGCCTGCGCCGATGATCTTTCCCGTGCGGGATTCTCTGTGACGCTGTACGAGGCGAAGGACTTCATGGGCGGCATCCCGGCTTACGGCATTCCCGGCTTCGTTCTGCCGAACGCCGTTGTGGAGCGCAAAATCAGCCAGCTGAAAGCGCAGGGAGTCGAGACGATCACCGGCGTCAAGGTCGGCACGGATATTTCCGTCGACGAACTCACAAAGAAATTCAAGGCTGTGTTTGTCGCGACGGGCGCAGGCCGCCCGGTGATGCCCGGCGTCCCCGGCGAGGATCTCCCCGGCGTTTATACGGCAAACCATTACCTGACCGCCGCCAACGTGGCACAGGCCCCGATCGAGGGTACGAACGTCGTTGTGATCGGCGGCGGCAACACCGCGATGGACGCGGCACGCTGTGCGCTTCGTGCCGGTGCCGAATCCGTCACCATTGCCTATCGCCGTTCCCGTGAGGAGATGCCCGCCCGCCGCGAGGAAATCGCCCGTGCGCTGGAAGAAGGCGTGAAGATCGAGTATCTGGCTGCACCGGCCGCCTTTGTCGAAGCGGACGGAAAGCTTTCCGCTCTTTCCTGCCGCCGAACTGAGCTTGCCGATTTCGATTTCCCCGGCGGACGCCGCGGCATCCGCGAAACTGATGAGGCGATCACTATCCCGGCGGACGTCGCCGTTCTGGCACTTGGGTTTACGGCTGAGCCCATCCCCGGTCTGAAAACCAACGACCGCGGCTGCATTGTTGTTGACCGCGAAACGCTGGAAGCATCCGAGGAAAACACATACGCCGGCGGCGACGCCGTAACCGGCGCCTACACGCTTGTTCACGCCATGGCGGCCGGCAAAAAAGCCGCCGCGGTCATCGCTGAAAGGCTTCTGAAATAACTCTCCTGTTTTTTGGAGAACGCCGGAGCAGTGCTCCGGCGTTTTTCTTTACATATGGGCGATGAACTCCATCGCCTTATAGATCGGCGAAGTGAAGAACTCTTCCTCGGGGAGAACAACCGGGGCTTCTGTCCCAGCCTGTTCCGCCGCGGAAATGGCCATGGCAACCGCAGCCATTTTTTTCTCATGCGCCCGAACAACCTGAAGCGAAATAATGACAAACACCGTGCACACGGCGACGAAAATGTAAAACGCATTCAGCATAGCTTTTATCCTCTCAATTTCTCTTTGATTCAGCCGTTGCTTGCCATCGGCTCCTCGGACGAAGCGCTCTGTACCGCCGGGGTAACAACGATATCGCCCGTCCATGCGCCGCCGGCGGATACATCAACGGTCACACCGTCGACGGTAACAACACCATTGATAACAGCGCCTGCCGCCGTGGTCAGGCCGTTCAGATTCGAGGCCTCGGTAACATTCCAAACGGAATCGGCATCCATGGTCAGGAAGGTTCCGCGGACAGCCGCATAGTCCTCAAAGGCGCACAGCCAGCCATAGATGCAGCTGGGATCAACCACGCGGAAGTTGGAGCCGGTCTCGGCCGGGTCAGCGACATTGACATACAGGCCGGTCGCCGCATCCTGCTCATACGCAACATCGGCGTAATCGGCAAACAAAGCGTTCCAATGGGCGTTGTCGGTAGTGATGATCGCGCCGGTAAGCTCGGTGTTCACAAAGTCAAGATACATCGGACGCTGATAGTCCTCGTTGAGGATGTCGCCGGTCCAAACATTATCCACAGAATTCACCTGGCAGCCCGGGATGTCCTCGGTCGCCACGTCGTCAAGAATCTGGATGGTGCTCTCATCGAGATCGATGCAGGACTGGATGATAACGCCGTTGGAAGACTCCAGCGTGGTGTTCTCAAGGTTTGCAACGCCGCAGGCGCCGCGGAACAGAACCGTCGCGCCCTTCAGATGGTCGAGCCACGCCTGCTGGATAACGGGGTAAGTATTTGCGCTCCCGACAATCGCATCAACCGTGGAGAGCACAGAGTTGGTTACGTTCAGAACCGGCACAGTTGTCCAGGCGGTCGAAACAGCGGAATCCTTGACGCCGGTGTCGGGGTTCGCCTGATGCATCGTGTCGACAACATGGAACACAATCGCGTTCTGGTCGGCAACGATCTCAGAGGGCGTATCCTCGGCAAGCTCCTGGCCCTCGAGGTTTGCAAGGAAGATTTCATCCTCCGCCTTCAGAGCGTCCGCAGAGGAGCCAATATTCAAAATACCGGTGTTCGTGCAGAACGCGCCGTACTCGGCGGAATCAAAACGGGAACCGAACATGAACACCTCCAGGCCGGTATCGGCATAGGTACCATAGCCGCCGTACTGGTTGATGGCGTCGCCGTTGTAGAGATAGAACACATAGGGGTTACCGCCGGTATCCGTACTCCAGGAGCCGTAGCCCTCGCTGGCAACGGTGGAGTTATAGATGTAAGCCGACAGCGTGCCGCAGGCAATGAGGTTGCGGGCGTTGCCGAGCTGTGCCGTAAACCAGGGCATATCGCAATACTCGGCGTTGCAGCCGACGGACTCAAAATAGGAATTCTTAATGATCGTTGTGCCGCTCGAAAGACTTACCGTATAGCGGCCGACGCCGGTATCGAGCGCGTAGACGTTCTCGATGTTCATCTCGCCGCTGCCGCGGGCCGCTATCGCAACGCCGCCGGTCGAGTCGCTGCCCCAGACATAGTCGTCCGCTTCGCGGAGGTCAATGACCGTGTTAAAGGAGAGCTCCTCGCCTGTGAAAAAGGTAGTCACGTTAAAGTTGTCTGCTGTGCCGCCGAGCATGAGAGCACCGCTGCCGGTATACTCCACACCGCCCGCAGAATTATCTGTGGACGAGATGCGCACGCCGGAGATTTCCTCCGCGCTGATGACCGCTCCCGCCGCCTTTTCGATGCTCACGAGGGCATCATCCGTCTCCAGACCGTCATCGGAAACAGTGTAGGTCGCCGCACCTGAGCCGGCGGACATATTGGGCATGGGACCGCTTTCGCTGGCCTCACCGGACGCGAAAACGCCGAGCGACAGGCTCAGGCAGAGCATTATGCAGAGCAAAATACTGAATGTTTTTTTCATGCTTTTCTCCTCCTTTTTTAATATCATTCAAACGCCGAACGCCGGCGCAGCATGATCGATTCGATCAATTCGAGGCCTCGCCGGATGCGGCGGGAGCAATCGTAATGGCGCCCGTCCAGGTGCCGCCCGCGGTTGTATCTGTCACCACGCCGTCGACGGTGACGACACCGTTTACGATGCTGTCAGCGGAAACGGTGAGCATCGTCAGCGAACTTGCACCGGTCACGTTCCAGACAGAGCCGTTAGCAAGCGTCAGCTCCGTGCCCTGATCGTCGCCGTATTCAGTCACCTCGGCGCTTCCGTCGTCGCCTACGGCGATGTTGTGCGCGAAGGCATCCAGAGGCTCCTCCGAACCAAAGGTGTTGGATGCAAGACCGATCGTATAGTCATCGACATAGCCGGCATCGAGCCAGAAGGCGTTCCAGTCGGCACAGGTACCGGAGGTGATTGCGCCGGTGAGCGTCGTGCCGTCCAGCGTAATGTGCATGATGCGCTCATAGTCGTCGTCCACAATATCACCGGCAGCATCCATGTTTGACATGGTGACATACGTACCGACCGGATTCGTTCCGGCGGGCGTCGCGGGGGTGCTGGTGTCGTTATTCAGAACGGAGTGGATCAGTACGCCGTTATAGCTCTCCATCGTGACATTGTCGAGGATAATTTCAGCGTTCACGCTCTTAAGAAGGATATCGTCACCCTCCACAAGCTCCAGATACTTTTGGATGTTAGGGCTGAGCTCGCGGCCATACCAGGAGGCGTTAATGCTGTTCTCAATGTTTTCGTCGGAGAGAAGCGCCCGGTCAGTGACAAGCGCGCTGTCCTTGGCGAAGAAATAGCCGCTGCGATCCTCGGTATAGGTTCCCGCGACATGCAGCATGAGCGCATTGCGTCCTCCCGCAATGACGGAACCGCCAACGGAAGCGGCGTCCACATCATCAAACGCATACGGGTCGATGTCGCCGTTCAGGCCGACGCCGTATCCCGCGCCGCCGGGAAGACCGTCCTCACCGGCATACAGGCTCACCTCGCCCGTTCCGGCGATAATAACGCCGATCTCTGCTCCCTCCAGCACAGAACCATAGAGATAGTCACGGCAGTTACCGTCGGCATAAGTGCCGTAGCCGCCGAGAAGTGCGGACGCAAACGTATTCACCGCCACAAGGTCAACACCGCTGCCGGAGGCGCCGTCCGTAGACAGGGACGCCCAGCCGTCCACCGTGACGACGGAATCGTAGTAATAGGTAACGCTCTCGCCGCCGGAAAGGTTCGTGCGGTCGGCGCCGGTCACAAGCAGCGGGTCATTCGGAAGGTTTTCCGATTGTCCGGCAAACGCAGGCACATAACCGCGCGTTGCCAGCAGCGAATCGCGCACGACCATGGTCGAGCCGATACCCGCCGTACCGTTGTTGGAAATGGCAAGCCCCTCAAGGCCCTCGCTGTAAATATAGGCATTATTAACCAGAAGCGCCGCACCGCCGGAGACGGAAACCTGCGTCGGGCCGCGGCTGCCGGATTCATCGTCACGGGAATCGCCCTCGATATAGACGCTGTAAGCGGCGTCATCCGGCAGCAGCTTCTCCAGAAGCGCCTGTCCGCCCTCCGTTACGGCGGTATAGCGTCCGTAAGTCGGGCTGCTCTCGTCCCAGTCAATCTGGCTGATCCAGGTATAATCCAGATCAAAGCCCTCAGCGTTAGGATTCAGGCCCTCATTCGTATAGACCTCCGCCCAGTTCGGAGCGGCATATATCTCATCCGAGCTGCCCAGCACGGCAGTGAAGCCGTCGTCCGCGGCATTCACATGCTCCGATGCGGAAACGGACAGAAATGTGTCAGATGCCGAGCCTGCCTTGAAGCGAAGCCCGGTGATGGAATCTGCGCTCTCCGGCAGATTGCCTTCCACCGTGCTGCCGCCGTTGTCATTCACGGAAAGACCGTTGGCATTGACCGTCAGCAGCCTTGCACCTCCCGAAGATGCTTCCCCGGAGGCCAAGCAGGCGCAGGACAACAGCATGGCAAATGCCACAAGCATCGATAGGATTCTTCCAGTCTTCATACGCTTTTTTCTCCTTTTCCTCATGAATAATTTTCGTTAACCCTTATAATAACAGAATAGCACAGACAATTTTTCACAGCAAGGATACTTTTCGCAATTCGTCAGCATTTTCACGACAACCAGCCGGATGTCCCGCCGACGGCACCGCCCTTGAAAAATGGGCAGCGGGAAACTTCCCATTTGGCGATGCAGCGTCCGCCTTACTCTATTTCGTCGGGATAGAATATCTCCCCGCGAATCTGCTTTCCGATGCTTCGTCCGCACTCCCGGCCGAGGCAGACGGCCATACCGATCGAAACGCCCATCATCGGCGTGAAGTAATCGCGCCCAAAGCGTCCGCTCGTTGTATTGCCGGAGGCGAAAAGGCCCCGGATGGGTTTCCAGTCCGGACCGAGGACGCGCTGCTCTCCGTCCGTCCACAGACCGCCGACCGTGACCATAAGGTTTCCAATCGTCGCCTGCTTATCCACGACCTGTACATAGAACGGGCCCTGATCCAGCGGGAACATAACCTTCGGATCGCGTCCGAACTGCTCATCCTTACCGGCGTAGCACATCTCGTTGTAATTCTTCCAGCTCTCGAGGATGTTTTCACGCACGCGGTCATTCAGATCGGGGATATAGGAAAGGCACTCTTCCACCGTGTCACCGGCGTAGACCAGCATATCGTAGCCGCCCATTTCACCGGAACTGATGTCCGCACCCTGCCCGCGGTTCTGATACGCCTCATCCATCTTCTGACGGATGGATTGGAGCGTGTTGTCCGCAGGGTCGGTGGAGCCGTGCGCGGGAGCCACATATTCCATAGTTTCCGGCAGCTTGTCGTCATACACGCAGTACATACGCTCGCGGTTCATGAACAGCATCGGGAAGCAGCGATGCTCTAACGTGCCCCAGAACTCGTTCATGAAGCGCTTACCGCTCCAGTCAAGGAATATACCCTGCGGATGTCCCGGAGCCGAACTCAGGCCCGGCGTGCCGCCGAGCCAGGGCTGGCGTCCATCCATCGTGGGCACACCGCTCTGCTCGACCTGCGCGCCGACCCATGCCGCCATAGCGATGCCTGAACCGTCGCGATCGGCGCCCATCTGCGCCATGGTATCCTGATCCTGAAGCTGCGCATACAGATCCGGCAGAAGGTCATGCATCATGTCCTCATTCGATCCGAAGCCGCCGGTGGAAATCACGACATACTCCGCCCGGATGCGGAAATACTCTTCCGTGTCGTTGTTATAAATGACCGCGCCGGTCACAGCGCCCTCGCCATTTGTCAGAAGATATTCCGCGTGGCAGTCATAGAAGTACCTTGCGCCCTGCTCCTCGCAATAGGCGCGGTTGAGCTTATAAACCGTTCCCTGCTCCGGATGCAGCGTCGGCGCCCAAAATTTCAGGCCGCCGATCTCGCCGAGAACATTCGGGCGGACCTTTTCATTGTCGTGATCCCAAAATTTAACCTGCCACGACTGCTTCTGCGCGTCGGTGCATCGGCTGATGTGCCAGTCAAGTGATTCGCCGCCGTTCTGTGCAAATTTCATAACGAGCTCCGGATTTGCATAGTTCTGGCAGTTCAGCATCCAGTTGTTATAGAACTCGACCGGGTCTACCTCCGGCGCCCCCCAGAATTCCTGACAAAATTGGGAGTTGATGACGCCTTCGTCGCCGCCGCGGAGCTCATAGCCGGCCTCCGTCTGGTTCTCGACGACCGTGACCTGATAGCCCTCCTCGCACAGCTCAAGGCAGGCCGCATTGCCGGCGTAGCCGCCGCCGATGATAAGAACCTGTGTTTCATATTCCGCTGTAATCTGGGATTCCTTCACGGGGGCCGGCGCAGCCTTCCAGTCCTCAATCCGGCGAATGAGGTGATTATAGTTTATCTCCTCCGACGCCGACATGCCCGGGCCGCCGGAAGCGCCTCCCGGGCCGGGTTCGCCGCTGGCAAAAGCATTCACGCCAAGCATACTGATCGCCGCGAAGCCCATTGCCCCCGCCGCGGTGCCTTTGAGAAATTGCCGTCTGGTGATATCCTTCTTTTCCATGGTCAGCCTCCTCTTTTTTATCCCAGTATACTACCGCAACGTTAAATGAACGTGAAACAAATGACAAATTGTAAAATAAAAAACAACACCGGAACAGAATTTGTCCCATTCCGGTGTTGGCATTATTTAAATCAGCTCGCTTCGCCGGACGGCTCCGTGCTCGAGACGGCCGGCGTGACAACGATGCTTCCCGCGAAGCTGCCCCCTGCGCTGACGTCCACGACCGCGCCGTCGACCGTGACGACACCATTCACGACGCTGTCTGCGTCCACGGTAAGCTCAGCAAGATAGCTCTCGCCGGTGACATTCCACACCGCACCGTCCGTAAGGTTCAGGTACACAGGGTTATTCACCGTCGGGGCGGCGGTGTTCTTTACGCGCCCCATGCCAAGATGGCAGTCAAGGCTGCTGTCGGCTTCGATCACCGTACCGCCGGGCAGTGCGTTCCCCTGGATAATAGTCAATAAAGTGGACAAGCAAAAATGCTAAAAAAGTGCTGTTC
>CAYOSI010000038.1:0-20717 GCA_964406615.1 uncultured Oscillospiraceae bacterium | reverse complement strand
GTCCACGAAGCGGTAAAGGCGCCGGACGGCACGCGGGAACAGGAGATCGAGATATTTTACCGCTTCGTCGGCAAAATCGACCCATAATGAAAATCTTTATCTTTAACTGAGGCCGACGGACCTGCGCCATTGTGAAAAGGGCCTCCTGCGCGAGGCCGCCCGGGGCCTGCTGCCCGACGAGGTGCTCTGGCGCAAAAAGTCCCCCTACCCCAAGACCCACAACCCCGCCTACCGCGCCATCCTCGAGGGGCGTCTGCGGGACGTCATCGGGGATCCCGCCGCCCCCATCCACGCGCTCGTCCGACAGGAGGCTCTTGAGGAGCTTCTGACGAATGAGACGGCGCAGCCCTGGTACGGCCAGCTTATGACCGCGCCGCAGACCATCGCCTATATGCTTCAGCTCAACTACTGGCTCGGCGCCTATCATGTGCGCCTCGTCTGACCGGGTATATATTTTTCAATATACCTCTATCGCCTTTTCGTATTTGCTTTTCCGCGCAGGTATGGTAAAACTATCTCAGAGAGTAAAACTGCAAAGGAGAAGCCGACCATGCTAAAAAACGACCTCTACCCCCATGTATTTCAGCCGCTCAAAATTCGCGGCCTTACGCTGAAAAACCGCCTCGAATATTCCCCCACCGTTGTGCTGAAGTGCTCGCCGGAGGGCGACGTCACCCAGGAGATGCTTGACTATGTGGCCTGGCAGGCCGATATCGGCGTCGGCTATCTGACCATCGGCAACACCCCCGTGGTCCACAGCGATTCGAGCGCATGGACCTGCGAGCTGAACGTCACGGAGGACCGCTGCATCCACGGCATCGAGCAGATGGTGCGCACGGCCCGCGAGCACGGCGCGGAAATGAGCATCGAGCTTGCCCACGCCGGCCGCGGCTCCAGCCATGACCCGAAGGTCCCCGCCCTGGCCCCCTCCGACGTGCCGCTGAACGGCGGCCCGCTCGGATACATAAAGCCCATGAACCGCGAGGACATGGACTATATCCGCAATCAGTTTGTCGACTGCGCCGTCCGCTGCAGGAATGCCGGCCTGCGCATCCTCATGATCCACTGCGCCCATAACAACCTGCTCGCGCAGTTCATTTCCCCGGCCTCAAACCACCGCACCGACGAATACGGCGGCTCCCTTGAGAACCGCATGCGCTACCCTCTGGAGGTCCTGAAGGCCGTGCGCGAGGCCGTGCCCGACATGGTCATCGAGTGCCGCGTCTCCGCGCAGGAGGATACGCCCGACGGCCTGGTGCTGGAGGAGTCTTTGCAGTTCATGGAGCGCGCACAGGAGTTTGTCGACATCATCCACGTCTCCCGCGGCAACATTTTCTTCAACTACGGCTCCACTTACACCATCCCGACCTACTTCAAGGGCCGCCAACTGAACGTCGCCTTCGCCGCCGAGGCGAAAAAGCGTCTGCATATCCCCGTCGCCGTCGTCGGCAACATCACCTCCCTCGCCGAGGCGGAGGAGATCATCTCCTCCGGCAAGGCCGATATCGTCGTCATGGCGAAGGCCTACATGGCGGACAACGACCTCATCCACAAATCCGTCCGCGGCCATGCCGAGGACGTGCGTCCCTGCACCCGCTGCGACTGGTGCGGCAACGCCAACAACTTCGGCACCTCCATGCGCTGCGCCATCAACCCCATGCTCGGCAGGAGCATCGACCTGACTACCCTCGCCAAGTCCAAAAAGAAGGTCATGGTCATCGGCGGCGGCGCGGCGGGCATGACCGCGGCGCAGACCTGCGCCAAAATGGGGCATGACGTCACGCTGTACGAAAAATCCGACAAGCTCGGCGGCCTGCTGAACATCGCCACGGCTGCGGATTTCAAGACCTATATGCGCCTGTATCTGCAATGGACCGTCCGGGAAACCGAACGCTGCGGCGCGAAGATCGTCTACAACACCGAGGTGACGCCGGAGCTTGTCGACGCGGAGAACCCCGACGCGATCATCATCTCCACCGGCTCGAACTTCGCGCACCCGCCCATCCCCGGCATCGACGGCCCGAAGGTCGTCCCCGTCCGTGACTGCGAGCTGCACACGAAGCCCGTCGGACAGAAGGTCGTCGTCTGCGGCGGCGGCGTGGTCGGCCTGGAGGCGGCCGTCATGCTCGGCATGGAGGGCAAGGACGTCACGGTCATCGACATGATCCCGCTCGAAAAATGGGCGGCCGAGATGCCCGTGTTCAACCACATCGAGCTGAACTACCAGCTCGACAAGTACGGCGTCAAGCGCTTTGGCTCCGAGGCGATCACGGAATTTGCCGAGGACGGCGTCCACACCGCCTCCGGCAGGGTCTACGAGGGCGACACCTATGTTCTTGCGCTGGGCGTCACCGCAAACCGTAAGCTTGCCGACGAGCTTCTCGCCCGCTATCCCGAGGGTGTGTATGTTGTCGGCGACTGCGTAAAGAGCGCGCGTATGCTCGGCGACGCCAACAACGAGGCGTTTGCCGCGGCGATCTCCATCCGCTGACCGGAGGAGCAAGGGGCCGCACAGCTTTATTATACACATAGTGAACGAGCCGGTGAAATGCAAGCTTCCTTGCACTTCACCGGCTCTCCGTCTTGATTGCTGCCGATACCTTTTCCGTTCGATAAACGGGAAGTTTAGTTATTCCATTCGTACTCTGATTGCAAACCGTCCAGAATATTGGTTACATTCATTTCCCTGTACAGCATAGCACTGTCCATAACATAGTAATTGATAATCCACTCATCAGTAGAATATCCATGGTACTCATATACTTTATCGTCTTTGTCACCATCTACGATACCTATTTCCTCTCCGCAATCAGTCTTTGAAATAGCACAATACGGGACATAGGTTTTATCCTCCCAAACGATTGCGGCATAATCGTCATGAATCTCTGCTGTCATATCCGCTAATTCCTGTTTGGAACAAGCACACAAAGATAATATCATAATAGCAATCAGAAACATGAATAATATTCTTTTCATTGACTTTGTCTCCAGCAGCCCCCGATTTGTCTCCCAGTCATTAACATGATTATACTACGGATTTGTGAAGCAGTCTACCGCGCAGACAGGAAAAAGAAGCGGCTTCCTTATGCAGATTCTCCTCGGCCGTTCCTTTTTGCTTGACAGACCGCTATTAAAGTGATATCATTTTGATATCAAAAATTTTCAAGGAGGAAAATCATGGAAAACCGGAACATAGAGGAGATCCTTCTCCAAAACAAGAAAAACGGCATGCCCGTGCTGATCGCATCCATCGTGCTGTACATTCTGGCGGCTGCGCTCGTCATTTTCGCCGCGAACGAGTCGTTGGACGCGCTGCTGGTGATCGGCATCGTGTATCTCTGCGTCGGCTGGCTCGTCTGGCCCGGTCTGAAAGTCCTCAAGCCGCAGGAGGCACTCGTTCTGACGCTTTTCGGCAAGTATATCGGCACGCTCAAGGGTGAGGGCTTCTATTTTGTGAATCCGTTCTGCTCCGCGGTGAATCCCGCTGCCAAGACGAAGCTCAACCAGTCCGGCGATGTCGATGCCGGCGGCACCGGAAATGCCTTTCTGACTGCGGCCCTGGGTAAGGGCGTCGAGATCAATTCCACCGAACTCACCAGCAAGAAAATCTCCCTCAAAGCCATGACCCTGTCAAACGCCCGGCAGAAGATCAACGACTGTCTCGGCAACCCCGTGGAGATCGGCATCGCCGTGATCTGGCGCGTGACCGACACCGCCAAGGCCGTGTTCGCGGTGGACAACTATAAGGAATACCTCTCCCTCCAGTGCGACACCGCTCTGCGGAACATCGTGCGCCTGTATCCCTACGACGTGGCGCCGAACGTGGACACCACCGGCGACGGCCAGGCCGACGAGGGCTCTCTGCGCGGCTCGAGCGAGGTCGTTGCCGAACGCATCCGGCAGGAAATCCAGTCGAAGGTCAACGTTGCCGGCCTGGAGATCCTCGAGGCCCGCATCACCTATCTCGCCTACGCGCCCGAGATCGCCGCGGTCATGCTCCAGCGGCAGCAGGCCAGCGCCATCATCGACGCGCGCAAGATGATCGTCGACGGCGCCGTCGGCATGGTGGAGATGGCGCTCGCGCGTCTGAGCGAGAATAACATCGTGGAGCTGGACGATGAGCGCAAGGCCGCCATGGTCTCGAATCTGCTCGTCGTCCTCTGCGGCAGCAAGGACGCCCAGCCCGTCGTAAACTCCGGCAGCCTGTACTAATGGCGGACAATGCCGAAAAAAAGCAGCTTCTCCTGCGCATCAGCGGAAAGCTGTATAACGAGTTGGCGGCCTGGGCGGAGGATGATTTCCGCTCGGTGAACGGGCAGATCGAGTACCTGCTGACCGAATGCGTCCGGCAGCGGCGAAGAAACGGAAAATACGCTCCGGAGGACCTCAAATGACGGACAAAAAACGATTTTGGAGCTATCTTCTCGTCGCCTTCGGCGGCGGGTGGCTCCTGCAGGCGCTGGCCATGCTCCTCGGCGGTTTGTGGTACCAAATGCTTCTCGCCGTTTCCATGTTCGCACCGATGCTGGGCGTCCTGATCGCCCACGGCAGCTTGAAAAAGGCCGCCACGGGCATCCGCTGGAGCCCAAATATCAAAGGCCATGTCAAGCCGTACCTTCTGGCCTTTTGGGGCCCGGGCGTGCTGGCGGTCCTGTGCGCGGTACTCTTTTTCCTGCTGTTCCCGTCCCGGTTTGACGGCGGCATGACCGGCTACGCCGGTCAGCTCGCGGCCTTGGGCGCGGAGCTTCCCTTCCCGCCGATCGTGCTGGCCGCCGTGCAGTTTTTGCAGGCCATGACCTATGCGCCGCTTTTGAATATGTTCTTCGCCGTCGGGGAGGAGGCCGGATGGCGCGGCTATATGACGCCGTACCTCACAAAACGCCTCGGCCGCACAAAGGGGCTCCTGCTCGCCGGCGTCATCTGGGGCGTTTGGCACTGGCCGCTCATCCTGCTCGCGGGCTATGAATACGGCGTCGGCTACTGGGGCGCTCCCTTTACCGGCCTGCTTATGATGTGCGTTTTCACCACCGCCGTCGGCATTCTGCTGACGTGGCTTCAGGAACGCACGAAGAGCATCTGGACCCCGGCGCTGGCTCACGGCGCTCTCAACGCCGCTGCCGGGCTCGGCGTTCTGTTTCTCGCCCCCGGCGTTACAGACTATATCCTCGGTCCCACGATGGCGGGGCTCGTCGCCGGGGTCCCCCTGTTTGCCCTGGCGGCCTGGACGCTGCTCCGCCGCCCGGCTCCCGCCCTTCCCGACCTAGAGGATAGGAAATAACGGACAAAAAACTGCAGCGGAGGACGCCGAACCGGCGTCCTCCGCTGCGGCTGTCTTTTTTGTCAAAATTGTAGCAAAAAGGCATTGTCATTTTGTACGTTTCCAACATCTCCTCCCAGCATATATTGCCATATCTCACAAAAAAAACATTTTTTTTGATAATCGGTCACTTTTGATTTGAAAAATCCACAGAAAAAGTTTATTATATGTAAGTCTGAAAAAACAATAAAATAGGAGTGATTCAAAATGGTTGAAAATCTGTTCTGGATCGGCTTCGCGGGCGCGGCGATCGCTCTGTTCTTCGCTCTGTTTCAGAGAAACAAGGTCATGAGCTTCTCTGAGGGCGACGACAAGATGGTCAAGCTCGCTTCCGCGATCCGCGAGGGCGCCAACGCCTACCTCAAAGCGCAGTACACTACGGTCGCAAAGGTCTTTGCTATCGTGTTCGTGATCCTGCTCGTCATCGCCTTTGCTTCCAAAGGCCAGATGCTCTCCCGCGTGACGCCGTTCGCGTTCCTTACAGGCGGTATCTGGTCCATGCTTGCCGGCTTCATCGGCATGCGCATCGCGACCAATTCCAATGCCCGTACCGCCAACGCGGCGCATGAGAGCCTGAACCGCGGCCTGAACGTCGCGTTCTCCTCCGGCTCCGTCATGGGCTTCACCGTTGTGGGCCTCGGCATCCTTGACATCACCCTCTGGTTTCTCGGCCTGAAGTACATCGGCAAGATGGACGCGGTCGGGCTTGGCAACGTCATGGTCATGAACGGCATGGGCGCTTCTTTCATGGCGCTGTTTGCCCGCGTGGGCGGCGGCATCTACACCAAGGCGGCCGACGTCGGCGCCGACCTGGTCGGCAAGGTCGAGGCCGGCATCCCCGAGGACGACCCCCGCAACCCCGCTACCATCGCCGATAACGTCGGCGACAACGTCGGCGACGTCGCCGGCATGGGCGCCGACCTGTATGAGAGCTACGTCGGCTCCATCCTTGCTACCTTCGCGCTGGCGGCAGCCGCCGGCTATAGCTGGAGCGGCATGTTCCTGCCCGTGGCGCTGGCCGTCTGCGGCATCATCTGCTCCCTCTTCGGCTCCTTCCTTGTCAAGACCAGGGAGGATGCCACCCAGCTCAGCCTTCTGAAGAGCCTCCGCACCGGCACCTATACCGCTGCCGCCGCCAGCGCGCTTCTGGCTCTGCCTCTGTGCTACTTCATCCTGCACGGCGTCACCGATCGCTGGTGGGGCGTCTATGTCGCCATCCTCTGCGGCCTGATCGGCGGCACCGCGATCGGCTACTTCACCGAGTATTACACCTCCGATAACTACAAGCCCACGCAGAAGCTGGCTGCGGCTTCCGAGACCGGCTCCGCCACCATCATCATCGGCGGCATCTCTCTCGGCCTCAAGTCTACCATGGCCTCCATCCTGATCGTCAGCGCGGCTGTTATCATCAGCTTCTTCTGCGCCGGCGGCGGCCAAAGCTTCAACCAGGGTCTGTACGGCATCGGCATCGCCGGCGTCGGCATGCTCTCCACCCTCGGCATCACCCTCGCTACCGACGCTTACGGCCCCGTGGCCGACAACGCCGGCGGCATCGCCGAGATGAGCGGCCTGCCCGAAGAGGTCCGCGACCGTACCGACGCTCTCGACTCTCTCGGCAACACTACTGCCGCTACCGGCAAGGGCTTTGCCATCGGCTCCGCTTCCCTGACCGCTCTGGCTCTGCTCGTCTCTTATGTGAACATCGTACAGGAGAAGACCGAGCAGGTCCTCGACTTCTCCCTGACCAGCCCCACCGTTCTCGTGGGCCTGTTCATCGGCGCCATGCTGACCTTTGTTTTCTCCGCTTTCACGATGAGCGCCGTGCAGACTGCGGCTCAGTCCATCGTCGTGGAGGTTCGCCGTCAGTTCCGTGAGATCGCCGGCATCATGGAGTATAAGGCCGACCCCGATTACTCCGCCTGCGTCTCCCTCTGCACCAAGGGTGCTCTGCATGAAATGGTCATCCCCGCGCTGCTCGCCATCATCGTCCCCATCCTGACCGGCCTCATCCTCGGCCCGACGGGCGTTGTGGGTCTGCTGGGCGGCGTCTCCGTCACCGGCTTCGCCATGGCCGTGTTCATGTCCAATGCCGGCGGCGCCTGGGATAACGCCAAGAAGTACATCGAGCGCGGCAACCACGGCGGCAAGGGCTCTGAGCAGCACAAGGCCGCTGTCGTCGGCGACACGGTCGGCGACCCCTTCAAGGACACCTCCGGCCCGAGCCTGAACATCCTCATCAAGCTCTGCTCCACCGTGTCCATCGTGTTCTCCGGCCTGATCGTTACCTTCCACCTGATCGGCTGATAACGACCTTTCAATCACACAAAAAGCCGCAGCCGTTCAATCGGCTGCGGCTTTTCCCGACAAGGAAAGCGCGGAAAGTGCCCTGACACAGGACGTTTTCCATACTTTGCGGACCTTCCCGCCCCGAAAGGAGCTTCCATGAAGCAAACCATGATAAACGATATGACCCGCGGCCCGCTGGCCAAGCAGATCCTGCTCTACTCCGCGCCGCTGGTTCTCGCAAACCTCCTTCAAACGCTGTATAACCTCGTCGATCTGGCCGTTGTCGGGCAGGTCGTCGGCAGCGTCGGTCTGAGCGCCGTATCCATTGCCGGGCAGATCACCTTCATGCTCTATGCCCTCGGCATCGGCCTCGGCAGCGGCACACAGATCCTCATCTCCCAGCAGGTGGGCGCGGAAAATACGGAGGGCGTGCGCCGCACAACCGGCACCGCGCTGACGGCCACGGTCATTCTCGCTGTTTTCGTCACGGTCTTTGGCCTTCTCTTCAAGGATGTGGGCCTTCGCATTCTGAACACGCCGGATGAGGCGTGGACCGACGCGACGGAATACATGTTCTGGTGCATCCTCGGCGTTCCCTTCACCTATGGCTACGGTTCTCTCTGCGCCGTTCTGCGCGGCATGGGCGACTCCAAGCGACCCATGTACATCATCGCGATCGCCGCGCTGGCGAACATTTTCCTGGACCTCGCGCTGGTATGGGGCCTCGGCATGCGCGCCAAGGGCGCGGCGATCGCCACCTCGCTTGCCCAGCTTCTGAGCTTTCTTTTTGCGCTGGTCTATCTCTACCGCCGCCGGGACAGCTTCGGCTTCGACTTCCGGCGCGAGAGCTTCCGCATCCACGGCCCGACGCTCAATACGGTGGTCAGCCTCTCGGTACCGCTGGCGTTCATGTCCATCGCGCTGAACATCTCCATGATGTTCGTAAACGCTTGGGTGAACACCTACGGCGTGATCGCCTCCGCCGTCAGCGGCATCGGAACGAAGCTCTACTCCGTCGCCAGTATCATCACTCAGTCCATGCAGACGGCCGAGGCCACCGTCACGGGACAGAACATCGCCGCCCGGCAGCTCGACCGCGTCCGGCAGTCCATGCGCATCACAACCATCATCTGCCTTGCCTACTGGGCCGTGCTCACGGCGGTGTGCCTTCTCTTCCCCAAAGGTGTGTTCTCCTTCTTCACTGCGGATGAGAGCGTGCTCGCTATGGCGCCGGATTACATGATCCCGCTCGTCTTCATGTTCCTGTCCTTCGCTACGATGTCACCGCCGCTCGGCCTCATCAACGGCGTCGGCTATGCGCGGCTCAATTTTGTCATCTCGCTGGCGGACGGCGTTCTGGCCCGGATCGGCCTGTCCCTTCTTCTGGCGAACGTCTTTTCGATGGGCCTTTACGGTTACTGGTGGGGCAGCGCCCTCGCGGGCTTTGTCTCCTCCATCGCCGGCTTCGCCTACTATTTCAGCGGCCGCTGGCAGACCCGCAGAATCCTGTCGTAACCAAAACACAAAACCCGCGTCCGGTCGGACGCGGGTTTTTCATTACCATGTTTCAGGCGATCGCAGCCTTGGCCTTCTCTACCAGAGCGGTGAAAGCGGCGGGATCGTTGATCGCAGTCTCGGAGAGCATCTTGCGGTTCATTTCGATGCCGGCGAGCTTCAGGCCGTGCATGAAACGGGAGTAGTTGATGCCGTTGAGCTTGCAGGCGGCGCTGATACGGGTGATCCAGAGCTTACGGAAATCACGCTTGCGCATCTTGCGGCCCTTGTAGGCGTAACGCAGGCTCTTCATGACAGCCTGGTTGGCCATCTTATAATGACGGGACTTGGCGCCCCAATAGCCCTTGGCCATGCCAAGAACTTTATTTCTTCTCTTGCGCGTCATCATCGCGCCTTTAACACGTGCCATCTTTCGTAGTCCTCCTTATTTGTACGGAATCATGCGCTTGACCGTCGCGGCGTTGGTGCTGTCGGCATAGGTGCCCTTGCGGAGGCCTCTCTTGCGCTTGGTGGTCTTTCCGTGACCATTGAGCAGATGGCTCTTGTATGCGTGCGCGCGCTTGACCTTGCCGTTCTTGGTCAGGGAGAAACGCTTTTTGGACGCGCTGTGGGTCTTCAGTTTCGGCATTGCGGTTTATCTCCTTTGCTTTTGATCGGATGGATATCCGCAGGATCATTACCCCGCGGCATTTTCCTGCTTCTTGGGCTGTTTTTTGGGCGGTGTCTGCGTCTTGGGCGACAGAAACTCCGTCATCAGACGGCCTTCCAGCTTCGCGCCCTTGTCGAGCTTTGCGATCTCATCGCACTCTCTGGCGAAACGCTCCAGAAGTTGACGGCCAAGATCCGTATGCGCCATCTCACGTCCACGGAAGCGCACCGTTACCTTCAGACGGTTGCCCTCCTGAAGGAATTTCTGACCGTTACGCAGCTTGACCAGAAAATCGTTCTCGCCGATGGACGGGGACATGCGGATTTCCTTGACCTCGATGACGTGTTGGTTTTTCTTTGCCTCTTTTTCACGCTTGGCCTGCTCGAAACGGAACTTGCCGTAGTCCATGATCTTGCAGACCGGGGGCTTCGCCGCCGGAGAGATCATAACAAGGTCAAGCTCGCGCTCCTCCGCGATGGCCAGAGCCTCGTCCGAGGACATGATACCGAGCTGTTCGCCTTCGTCGCCGATCAGGCGTACCTGCGCCTCACGAATCTCTTCGTTCAGCAGATGAGTCGTCTTTGCTATTGCCGGAGCACCTCCCTGAAATTTATACAAAAACGCGGATACGAGAGCCGTATCCGCGCAAAACTCCGCTTTTCACCGGGGAAAGGCCCGGGAAAGAAAGGTCTGCTGCCGCAGCGCACACTGGTGGCCGGGCGAGGACGGATACCACTCGTCCTGCTTTATGCCTAATTACTATACCAGTCCCGCGGGGGAATGTCAAGTGTTTTTTCCGGTTATTTCCGGTGTCTTTGCCGCATTCTGTTCCGTCTCGATCGCAAGCTTCACCAAACGGCTCGTACCGAGGCGGTCCGCCCCGAGAGCGATCATGTCCTCCGCATCCTGCAGCGTCTTGATGCCGCCGGAGGCCTTGACCTTCACATGCTCCTCGCAGCACTCACGCAGAAGCTTCACGTCCTCGCGCGTGGCGCCGCCGGTGGAAAAGCCGGTGGAGGTCTTGATATAGTCCGCGCCGGAGGCCGATACGATGGAGCACAGCATACGCTTCTCCTCCTCGGTCAGAAGGCAGGTCTCGATGATGACCTTGAGGATGTGCTCCCCGGTAAAGGCCCGGACGGTCTTGATCTCCTCGAGCAGGCTCTCCCAGCAGGCGTCCTTGACCATGGCGAGGTTAACGACCATATCGATCTCATCCGCGCCGTTTTTAATGGCGTCCTGCGCCTCAAAGGCCTTCACCTTCGGCGTGGCATAGCCGTTCGGGAACCCAATCACCGTGCAGATCTTGAGCCGATCGCCGACATAATTCTTCGCACCGGCCACATGACAGGGCGGAATGCAGACGGACGCCGTGCCGTAACGGATCCCCTCGTCGCAGAGCTGGATGATCTCCGCCACGGAGCAGTCCGGCCGAAGCAGGGTATGATCGCAGCGTTTTAGTATTTCCTGAAGTTCCATATATATCCTCCCCGCACAAAACAGCATCGTTTGCGCTTATTTTATAGTAATATGTCCAGGCCGCCGCGTCATAGATTGTTGTATCAACGATCAAATGAGGTGCGTCTATGGACGAAGTATTCGCCGCCAACCGGGCGGAGCTTTGCGGCGTTATCGCCGAGAATGCCCGTTTTTCCCATGAGAGCCGGGGCATCCGTTTTTATATTTTCCCGCTGGAGACCGTCCGCCTGAGCGGAACCTCCGACCGGCTCAACGTCCTGGTACGGGAGAGCATTCTGACCCATCACCCCCTTCTCGGGGGAGAGCGGGCAAAAATCGAGGGAGAGCTTCGCTCCTTCAACAACAAATCCGGCGTCGGCAACCGCCTGATCCTGACGGTGCTGGCCCGGGAGCTGACCATCCCGGGCGAGCCGGCGGACGAAAACCACATCGTTCTGACCGGGTCCCTCTGCAAAGAGCCCGCTCTGCGTGTGACGCCCATGGGTCGGGAGATATGCGACATCATCCTCGCCGTGCCGCGGCGCTACCGCCGCAGCGATTACATACCGGTCATCGCCTGGGGACAGCAGGCCCGTCGGCTGGCCGAGGAGCCGGTCGGCACACAGCTCACCGTCCGGGGCCGGCTGCAGTCACGCCTGTACACCAAAATCATCGACGGCGAATCGCAGCAGCGGACAGCCTTTGAGGTATCCGCCGCCGATGTCTTTGTGGTATAGCCGTTATTTTATTGTAATACCTTACCCCCGTCTCTGTCAAATATTGAAAATTCCCCGTAAATGGTTTATGATAACATTATAACACATAAATCTGCACGGGGATTATATTATGAGTGTTTTGAACGACAAGACATACCGCGCCTATGAGTTTCTGGGCTGCCACCGGGAGGGCGGCCGCCGGGTATTCCGGGTCTGGGCGCCCAATGCCCGCTCCGTCAGCGTCGTCGGTGACTTTAACGCCTGGGACGCCGGCCGCACACCCATGACGCGCGATCACGACGGCATATGGTCCGCCGCCGTGGAGGACGCCGCCGACGGCCGGATCTACAAATACGCCGTCACCGGCCCGGACGGAAAAACCGTCCTGCATGCCGATCCGTTTGCCTTCCACGCCGAGACCGGGCCCGCTACCGGCTCCAAGGTCTGGGATATTTCCCAGTTCCCCTGGTCTGACCGGGAATGGATGGACCGCCGCGCTTTCACCGATCCGCACAGCCGCCCCATGAATATCTACGAGGTGCATCTCGGCTCCTGGCGCAGGGATGAACACGAGGTCTGGCCCAATTACCAGAAGATCGCGCCGGCTCTTGCCGCCTATTGCCAGATGATGGGCTACACCCATGTCGAGCTTCTGCCCGTGACGGAATACCCGTTCGAGGGGAGCTGGGGCTATCAGGTGACCGGCTACTTTGCCCCGACGAGCCGCTATGGTACGCCGCAGGATTTCATGGCCTTTGTCGACATCCTGCACAGCGCCGGCATCGGCGTCATCATGGACTGGGTCGCGGCGCATTTCCCCAAGGACGCGCATGGTTTGGCCCGCTTCGACGGCACCGCGCTTTATGAATACGCCGATCCCCGCCTTGGTGAGCACGCGGAATGGGGCACGCTCGTCTTTGACTACGCCAGTCCCGATGTACGCGGCTTCCTCATCAGCTCTGCGATGTTCTTCCTGGAGCACTACCACATCGACGGGCTTCGCTGCGACGCGGTCAGCTCCATGCTCTACCTTGACTATGCGCGCAAGCCGGGTCAATGGGCGCCGAACAAGGACGGCGGCAACATCAACTACGACGCCGTCGATTTCTGGCGCGAGCTGAACGACGCCATCACGGATACATACCCCGGCGCGTTCACCGTCGCTGAGGAATCGACCGCCTACCCGCTCATCACCGCCCCGACCAAGGACGGCGGTCTCGGCTTCACCTTCAAATGGGATATGGGCTTCATGCACGACACGCTGGATTATTTCGCGATGGACCCATATTTCCGCAGCCACAACCATGACAAGCTGACCTTCTCCATGATGTACGCTTTTTCGGAAAAGTACATCCTCGCCTTCTCCCACGACGAGGTCGTCCACGGCAAGGCCTCGATGGTCGGCAAGATGTACGGCTTGTATGACGACAAATTCGCATCGCTCCGGGCGCTTTACGGCTACCAGTTCGCACACCCCGGCAAGAAGCTTACCTTCATGGGCGGCGAGTTTGCCCAGTTCATTGAGTGGGATTACAAAAAGCCGCTCGACTGGTTCCTTCTGGACTACCCCTCCCACCGTGGAATGCAGGCGTGGACCGCCGCGCTGGGACAGCTCTATCTCGAGCAGCCCGCGCTCTGGGAGATCGAGGATAGCTGGGACGGCTTTACATGGCTCAATCCCGACGATGCCGGACGCAGCTCCATCGCGTTCATGCGCTTCGCCCGCAGCGGGGCCGCCCCCGTCGTCTGCGTGTGCAACTTCACGCCGATGACTTGGGAGGGCTTTGTCTTCGGCCTGCCGTCCGCCGGCACGCTCGTCCCTCTGCTCTCCAGCGACGAAGAGCGCTTCGGCGGACGCGGACAGGCCCCCGGGGCCGTCCGGTCCAAAAAGGAAAATTTCCGCGACTTCCATCATACCGCCGCCGTGACGCTTCCGCCGCTGTCGGCGCAATACTACCTTTTCAAGGAGGATAAAAGCCATGGCCATCACACCGATGAAGCAGGAGCTGAAGACCATAGCCGCTGAAAAAGGACGCAGCGAACTGCCCAAGATCCTGCTCGCCGCATCCGAATGCGCCCCGCTGGCCAAGACCGGCGGTCTGGCCGACGTAGTCGGCACACTGCCGAAATACCTGCGGAAGCTGGGCTTCGACGCCCGCGTCATGATCCCCTACCACCGCATTATCAAGGAAAAATACGCCGCTGACATTGAGTATCTTTTCAGCTTTGAGGTCGGCCTCGGCTGGCGGAGCAAATTTGTCGGCGTCCACCGGCTGATGCTGGACAAAACCTGCGTATGGCTCCTCGAGAACGAGGAATACTTCGGCGGCGATATCTATCTGCCCGACCGGGAGGGCGAGCAGTATGCGTACTTCAACCGCGCCGTGCTGGAGGCGCTCTTCCGGCTCGACTTCATCCCCGACATCATCCACTGCAACGATTGGCACACGGGCATGATCCCGCTGCTTTTAAAGACCCAGTATGTGAACTCCTCCATGAGCCGAACCAAGAGCCTCATCACCATCCACAACATCGCCTATCAGGGCATCTGCGGCTTCAGCTTCGTGCAGGACTTTCTCTCCATCCCGGACGGCTGCTTCGGCCTCATGGAGCGCTATGGACAGGCGGATTTCCTCAAGGCCGGCATCGTCATGGCCGACCGCGTCAACACCGTCAGTCCCTCGTACGCCCGCGAGATCTGCACGCCGGAATTCGGCGAGGGCCTCGACCGGGAACTTGCCATGCGCAGCGATGTGGACGGCATCCCAAACGGCATCGACAAGACCGTCTGGAACCCGTCCAAGGACCCCCACATCCCCAATAAATTCTCCAAAGGCAAGATGCTCGGAAAGATCCAGTGCAAGACCGCGCTCATGGAGGAGACCGGCCTGGACATCATTCCGACCCGCCCGCTTATCGGCATGGTCACCCGTCTCGTCGAACAGAAGGGCATCGACCTGCTGATCGAAGCCATGGACGCTCTGTTGAACGAGCGGGACTTCGCCTTTATTCTGCTCGGCAACGGGAACCCTGACTACGAGAACTGGTTCCACGCCCTGGAGGCGCGGCACCGCGGCCGCGTCTGCGCCTGGATCGGCTACTCCGACGCGCTGAGCCACCGCATTTATGCCGGCTGCGATTTCTTCCTGATGCCCTCCCGCTTCGAGCCCTGCGGCATCTCCCAGCTCATCTCCATGGCCTACGGCACGCTCCCCATCGTCCGGGAGACCGGCGGCCTGCGCGATACCGTCCGGCCCTATAACGTCTACACCGGCGAGGGCACCGGCTTCTCCTTCTCCCGTTACGACGCCGGAGACATGGCCGGCGCGATCCGCTACGCCCTCGACACCTATAATGACAAGGAAGCCATGCCCCGTCTTGTCAAGAACGCCATGAGCGTGGACAATAGCTGCGAGCGCTGGGCCTACGAATACGGCAAGCAATACCTGAGCATGCTGTAACTGCCATACGACAAAGCCCCGGCGGAAAGTACCCGCCGGGGCGATTTTATTATGGTCTCGGGCCTCCGCCGCCGGGCATGGGGCCTCCGCCGAAGCCGCCGAAGCTCTGCCAGACCGCAAGTCCGCCCTCCGGCTCGACCGTCGTGCAGCCCTCGCCGACCACGGCGGACAGCGTGGTCCCGCCCGCGGTAACGGTATAGCTCCTGCCCTCGTACAGCGCGCCGCTCGTATACAGCACCGCGCGAACATCCGTTTCGCAGGTGACCGTCTCGAGGATATTGCCGGCGTCATCCGCGATCGTGATCTCCGTACCCGCCGTGACGGCGTCCCGGAACAGGAACAGCAGGGAGCCGTCAAGCTCGCCCTTCTCCAGCAGGACGGACGCATCGTTCGTCTGCGCGCATACCGTCACGGCGCTGCCGGTGACCTCCGCCTCCGCGAAAGAGAACACGCTGTCCGTTCCGTCGGCATACAGCGTCACGCTGCCGCCGTACAGGGACAGCTTTCCCTCCGTGCTTATGCCGCGGGGCGCCGTCAGCACAAACACGCTGTTCTCCGCCGTCACGCCGCCTTCCCCGGCGGATACGGCGTTGTTCTCCGCCGCGGCCGCGATCCATGTATTCGTCAGTTCTATCCGTTCCGCCTCCAGGCCCTCATAGCTCTCCAAGACCTCGATAGAGACGTTTTCGGCTGTGAGCTCCTCCTCCGCCCTGACCGCGTCGTCGCCGGACGCGATCGTGAGCGCCGCGCCCGTGACCGTCACGGTATGGTCCCCGTGGACCGCGTCGTCCGCCGTCGTCAGGACATAACGTCCGCCGGTAAGCGAAATATCGGCGGCCTTCAGGCCCTTGGCGCTGAGCTCATGGAGCGTCAGGTAGGCGTGATTTTCCGGACCGCCGCAGGCTGTCACGGACACATCGCCGTCCGTGATGGTAAGCTCCGTCGCCGCCGACACGCCGTCGCCCCCGCTCTCAATGCGCAGGCTGCCGCCCGTGATCGTCACATGGCCCTTGGTCGTATGCACACCGTCGCCCCCGGCGGTGACGCTCAGCTCGCCGCCGCCGATCTCGATAAAATCGCTGCCCTGCAAGCCGTCGTCCGCCGCCGACACGCTGATCACGCCGCCGTTTATGATGAGCGCATCCTTCGAGCGGATGCCGTCCGCGGCGCAGCCGGCCACCGTCAGCGCACCCTCGCCGCCGATGCACAGATCATCCGCGCTGTAGATCGCGGCCCCGGATTTCTGCTCCGCGCCCTCCTGCACCACATACGCCGCTCCGTCGCGGAAGCTGTTCAGCGTACCCTCGCACAGATACAGCTCCGTGAGGTCGGCCTGCCTCACATACAGCGCCGGCCCGTCGCCGCAGGACACGCTGACGCCGTCCAGCATGAGATACACCCCGCCGGTGAAATCACCGAGATCGACGACGATCTGCCCGTCCAGCGAACCGCTGAGCCGATAGGTGCCCGGATAGGCGATCATCAGCTCTCCGTCGGCATACACGGCGCCGACGCCCAGGATGGACGCCCCGTCGCCGGTAAGCGTGATGTGCGTCGCATTCTCCGGCGTCATCACATTGGTGACGACCGTCTCCTTCGGCGTCGGAGCCTCCTCGGCGTCCGCCGGCTTTTCCGGACGCAGGCGCTCCGCGAGCGTCGCAGCCCCCAGCAGCACCGCCAGCACGACCACGAACAAAAGTACCGTCTTGAGTGTTTTTTTCATGGGCCCGTCCTCTCTCTTTTCGCCAATTCAGCAAAAAGCATCGCGTGATTTTGTAGGTTTCTACAATTTTATGATTTCAACGTAAAAAAATTGTAAAGTCCTTGTAAAATGCTGAACAAGTTGTGGTATGATAGGGCAGGCTGATTAACATGCTTTAATCAACCTTGCACAGTATACCATATAACCCTTCGTTTGGGAATGAAATTTATGAAAACGTCTTCCGCCCACCAAATGCTCCGTCAGGAGCTGAAATACGCCCTTGGCCGGGGCGAGTACGCCGCCATCTCTCAGCGATGCCGGGCCGTCATGAAAACCGACCCCCACACCGGCGCGGACGGTACATACCATATTTGCAGCCTGTATTTCGATGACCTGGGCGACTCCGCCCTGCTGCAGAATTACAGCGGCGTATCCAACCGCGAAAAGTTCCGGATCCGGTTCTATAATGACGACCCCGGCACGCTCCATCTGGAGAAAAAGGTCAAATACGGGGGTCTTGGGCGAAAGTACGCCTGCCCGATGACCGCGCAGCAGCTCGAACGGATGCTCCAAGGCGATTTGGACTGGATGATGGACACCGGCCATCCCCTTATGCAGGAGCTTTACGCCCGGATGCGGAGCGACCTGCTGCGGCCCAGGACCATCGTCTCCTACCACCGGGAGCCTTACGTCTACGGCCCCGGCAACGTCCGCGTCACCTTCGACTACAACATCCGCAGCGGCATATGCAGCCGCGATATGCTTTCCGGTCATACCCTCCTCGTCCCCGTCAATCCCGACCGGGTCATCATGGAGGTCAAATATGACGCTTTCCTGCCGGATATCATCCGCATGATCCTCCAGGAAGGCACCCCCCGCGTTCAGGCATTTTCCAAATATGCCGCCTGCCGGCAGTACGATATCTAAGGAGGCCCCCGCATGACTTTCAACGACGTATTCAAATCCAGCTTTCTCGAGAATGTGACGGAGATATCCCTTATCGATGTGCTGATCGCCATGGCCTTTGCCTGTGTGCTGGGCGCGTTCATCTTTTTCATCTACAAGCGCACCTTCCAGGGCGTCATGTATTCCGCCGGCTTCGGCATCACGCTGATCGGTCTGACCATGGTCACGACCCTCGTGATCCTCGCCGTTACCTCAAACGTCATCCTGTCCCTCGGCATGGTCGGCGCGCTGTCCATCGTCCGCTTCCGTGCCGCGATCAAGGAGCCGTTTGAGATCGTCTTTCTGTTTTGGGCTCTGGCCGTCGGCATTGTCATCGGCGCGGGCATGTTCCCGCTCGCCATCGTGGGCAGCATCGTGATCGGCCTGATTTTGATCGTCTTTGCCCGGCGCCGGATTGGCGTTCACCCCTACATTCTGGTCGTCGCCTGCGAGGATAATGTCGCCGAGGCTGCCGTGCTGCAGGCGCTGCACACCGCCGTTGCCACCAGCACTGTGAAGGCCAAGACCGTTACGCCAAACGGCATCGAGCTTACCGTCGAGGTCACGCTCAAGAACGAGGACACCGTGTTTGTTACTGAGCTCTTCCAGCTGGACGGCGTTGCCTCCGCCTCCCTCGTCACCTACAACGGCCAGTTCGCCGACTGATTTTCCGTCCTATACAAAAAGCGCTCCCTGTTACGATACAGGAAGCGCTTTTTTCATCTCAGAACCGGAGCTCCGCCGTAAACCGGCCTTCGCTTGCGCACCAGAGCCGCTCATCGGTCAGGCTCCAGTCGAGCATGATCTCCTCGTTCGGAAATGTCTCCGCACGGTAGTCGATGCGCAGGCCTTTCGTGGGATGCGTCCGGTGAAACGCCGGGTCGATCAGATCGGTCAGCCAGTCGATGTACCGCGTGTTGGTCAGGTGCCCGTTAAAATCCGTCTCGGAAAACCGTACCCTGCGCAGCGTATGCTCCTGCGCCTCCGGCCGGCGGATCGAGCGGAACCGAGGCAGCTTTGCATCGTCCGGCTCGGGCGTCGGCAGCTTGATAAGCGGGATGCTGTCGCTCATCATTGAATGCGACTGCAGGTCCGACAGCACCCACATGGACACCCCGTTTGCACATTCTTCACCGTTTTCGTCCTCCAGAAAATACCGGAACGGGCAAATGCCCGAGCGGGAGCGCGCCGCCCAGCCGCGGACCGTGACGCTTTCGCCATGCCGCGGCAGGCGCGTCACGGTGCATCCCACCTTGGCCGCGACCCAGATGACGCCCCTGGCGAGCATCGCGTCAAGACCAACGCCCCAGCCCTCCGTCAGATCCTCGGAGCAGTCCTGAAACATGGCGAGCATCGCCGACGGCTTCAGCCGCCCGAACATATCGCAGTCGCGCATAAGCAGCGTATGCTTTTTTTCGTAGATCAAATCGCTCATAGCTCGTATTTACAGAAACAGGCGGAAGCAATTGCTTCCGCCCGTGATCTTGCAGGAATCCGATCAGCCTTTCACCATTTTGGCGACTTCGGCAGCCAGGTCGTCCTCACGCTTCTCGATGCCCTCGCCCTTCTCAAAGCGGACATAGGACTTCACCGCGATCGGCGCACCGACTTCCTTCGCGACCGCCGCCACGTGCGCGGCGACGTCCTCGCCCTCGCCCTTGACGAAAGCCTGCTGCAGGAGGCAGATCTCCTTGCAGTACTTGGCAATGCCGCCCTCGACGATCTTCTCGAGGATGGCGTCGGGCTTCTTTGCGTTCTTGGGGTCCTGCTTAGCCTGGGCTATGCGGACCTCACGCTCGTGAGCCAGAACGCTCTCGTCCACGAGGGAGCGGTCGAGATACTGGGGGTTCATAGCGGCGATCTGCATCGCCACGTCCTTGCCCAGCTCGATCACCGCGTCGGCGGTGGACGCGGTGTCCAGATTCACCAGAACGCCGATCTTGCCGGCCGCGTGGACATAGGGGACGGAAACACCGCCCTCCACACGCGCAAAGCGGCGGATCTGGATGTTCTCGCGAACGGACAGGAACAGCTCGTTCTTCGCCTCGGCGACGGTGCTCGTACCATCGACCCACTTAGCGGTCTGCAGGGCCTCGACGTCCGCGGGATTCTCCTTGGCAATAACAGCGGCCAGATCCTTCACGAAGGTCTGGAAGAGTTCGTTGCCGCCGACAAAGTCGGACTCACAGTTGACCTCGAGGACAACGCCGACGCCGTCTACGACGGCGGCGTAAGCCATGCCCTCGGCCGCCACGCGATCGGCCTTCTTGGCCGCGCTGGCAAGACCCTTCTCACGCAGATAGTCAACGGCCTTATCCATATCGCCGTCACAGGCGGTAAGCGCCTTCTTGCAGTCCATAAGACCCGAGCCGGTCATCTTGCGCAGCTCGTTAACAGTCGCAGCAGTAATAGCAGCCATGCTCTTATTCCTCCTTAGCAGCTTCTTCGGCAGCGGGAGCCGCGGCCGCCTCGACCTCGGCGTCCTGGCCCTGACGGCCTTCCTGAACGGCGTTCGCCATGGTGGAAGCAATCAGGCGGATGGCGCGGATCGCGTCGTCGTTGCCGGGAATGACGTAGTCCACCTCATCGGGATCGCAGTTGGTATCGACGATCGCGACGATGGGGATGTGCAGCTTGCGGGCCTCCGCGATGGCGTTGTGCTCCTTGC
>CAYOSI010000037.1:0-21017 GCA_964406615.1 uncultured Oscillospiraceae bacterium | reverse complement strand
ATCCTGCGTGTATGCCCGTAAATCAAGGCTTTTTTGAGATAATCAACCATTTTAGTATACAATTGAAACTTTTTTGCCGTCTGCCGCGTCTTTATTATGAAAACACGCGGTGGGCGGCAATATTAATGAATTTTTAAAGAGAAATTAATGCCGGTTCTATTGCTTAATTAACAGCAGGTGGTTATAATAATTACAAAAAGTGACAAAGGGTGTGGCGATATGAGGCGGCTGATCATTGACGGCGGCGCCATGGCGGAAAATTTGCGTGTGCTTCAGGCGGCGGGTGATGCCGCTATATACGGCGTTCTGAAGGCAGACGGCTACGGCCTGGGGCTTGAGCCAATGGCGCGGCTTCTGACTTGGCAGGGCGTCAGGCGCTTTGCGGTGACGGAACCGTCCGAGGCGGTACGGCTTGCCGATATGGGCTTGGATACGCAGGATATCCTGCTGCTGCGTCCGGTGTCGGAGGCGGAGGCCGAACCGCTTTTGGGAAAACCGGTGACGTTTTCGATCGGCTCGCCGGAGGAGGCGGTCGCGCTGGCACGGGCGGCCAATCGCATGGGGGTGCGGCCTGAGGTGCATGTTCAGATCGACACCGGGCTTGGCCGGTACGGCTTTTCATGGGACGAACCCGGCCGGCTGCAGCTTTTGTACGCGAGCTTTACGGCGCTGCGCTTTACCGGGATCTATACGCATTTTGCAAATCCGTGCCGGAAACGTGCCGCCCGACGGCAGTTTGAACGCTTTCGTTTCGTGCTCGACGCGCTGGATGAGGCGGGGATCAACCCCGGCCTGCGCCACTGCTGCGAGTCGTCGGCGCTGCTTCGGTATCCGGAGATGGCGTTGGACGCGGTGCGCGTAGGGTCGGGACTTCTGGGCCGTGTGCCCGATGCGGAGCGGTTCGGGCTGCGGGATATATGCCGCTGCGAGGCGACGCTGGAAACGGTGCGGACGCTCCGCCCGGGCGATACGGTCGGCTATGGTTCACGCTATCGCGCAAGGCGGGAGATGCGCGTCGCCGTGGCGGACATCGGGTCCCTTCACGGCTTGGGCGCGGCGGTCGAGGGGGGCCGGAAAAGTATGCGCTGCAGGCTCAGCGAGTGGCTGCGTTCGAGCCTTTCGCTTCTGCGCGGCAGAGGGCTGTATGCCGAGGCGAACGGGCAGCAGATCCCGGTGCTCGGACGGCTCTGCTCAGAGTGCTGCGTGCTGGATGTGACGGATACGAACGGCAAGCCGGGGGATCTGGTGACCTTTTCGCTCAACCCCATGTTTGTCCGCCATGTGGAGCGTATCTGGCTGGGGCTCCCGGCGGATACCGATATATGCCCGGTGGCATAGCAAAAAAAGAGTCTCTTCCGATGCGGAAGAGGCTCTTTTCCCTATCCAGTCGAAAGCCGGCTGCCGGTTGAGCGTTATCCTCTGCGCGGAGGCGGAGATAAAGTTCAGCTCCGGCGGCGTTCTTCTGCGGGGACGGATCAATACGGCATCGGGCGAGCCGCCGGGCAGCCCCGATGCCGCATTTATTCGTCGTCCTCCGGCAGGCCGTTTTTGACGGCTCCAGCGTGCTGGAGATGAATGCCGATGTGGCCGATCGCGAGGATCAAAACGGAGAAGCCGAGCAGGGGGTTCCGTCCGTAAACCGCGAGCAGGGCGAAAGCAAGTACCGGAAGCGTCGCTCCGGCGACGGGGAGGCCGAGAAAGCCCGCATAGAAGCGTTCCATCGTATGCTCGCCGCGGAAATAGCGGACCCAGAACAGCTCATACAAAACCATGAGAATGACCGACGCAAGAAGCCAGAGCGAACGCACCGAGAAAAGGGGCGGAAGCTCGCCCATGAGCAGAAGCGCTGTGCAGGAGGCCATGGTCTCGCCTGTGCGCTCAAACGCACGCAGAACGCGGTTTTCACGGCGGGCGTATGTCTCGTAGTTTTCGGGCTTGTTTCGTATCCAGATGAGGTTCGGCCCAATCAGCGCGGCCAGGTAAAGAAGGCCAAGCCAGGACAGTCGGAGCTGCATATTGTTCCCTCCCATGATTATACTGACATCCTATTATAATACGCCCGGTCCCGATATGCAAAGGAAACGGTGCGGGATGCTTGCGAAGGGATGGAAAATGTGATAACATTCATCGTTACAAACAGAGAAAGAACGGCGGAAGCATATGAACGATCAAACCTTTCGATATGCCCTCAAGCGGGCGGTGCCGGTCATTACCGGATACATCGTGCTGGGCTTGGGCTTTGGTATTTTATTGCAGGACAAGGGGTATTCGGCCTGGTGGGCGTTTGCCATGGCGGCACTTATCTACGGCGGCTCACTTCAGTATGTCGGCATTGACCTCCTGGCAAGCGGAGCAAGCCTTATCTCGACGGCGCTTCTGAGTGCGATGATCTGCGCCAGACAGTTGTTTTACGCGCTCGCGATGGTGGACCGATACCGCGATATGGGCCGAACCAAGCCGTATACGATCTTTGCGCTGACGGACGAGACCTACTCTTTGGTCTGTGACGCGGAGGTCCCGGAGGGCGTGGAGGAAAAGCGGTTTTACTTTCTCGTGTCGGTCATCAACCAGGCCGCATGGGTGCTGGGCTGTGTGGCCGGCGCAATCGCGGGGTCATTCCTGCATTTTAACACGCTGGGCGTCGATTTTGTGATGACGGCGCTGTTCGTGGTCATTTTCACGGAGCAATGGGAGAAGACCAAGGAGCACGGACCGGCGCTGATCGGCCTCGGCGTGTCGGTCGTCTGCCGTCTGCTCTTTGGCGCGGACGGATTTCTGATCCCTTCGATGCTCGGCATCACGGCCGGCCTATTCGCAATGAAAAAGCGGCTTGACCATGGGCCGGAGGAAAAGAGGGGGGATGCAGAATGACCGGCGCTGCCCACAGTCCCGCGCTGATAGCGGTCATAGTGATTATGAACGCGCTGAGCCGCTTTCTGCCGTTCTGGGTGTTCTCAAAGGGCGTGCCGGGGCCCGTCGTGTATCTTGGCAGGGTCCTGCCCTCGGCGATCATGGCTATGCTTGTCGTCTACTGCCTCCGAAGCATGACCTTCCTCGAAGCTCCCTATGGCGCAGCGGAGGTCATTGCGGTCGCCGTCGTGGTGCTCATCCACAAATGGCGGCACAGCACGATGCTGAGCCTTATCGGCGGTACGGCCTGCTATATGCTGCTCGTGCAGGTCGTGTTTGCGTGACAGCCGCCGGGCGGATGCATTGACATCCTGGAAAAGCGTTCCAGCCCCGGCGGTGATCGGACGGGCTGTTATTCCTGCGCTTCAATCAACATTATTAGATTTTTGTTCCATGGTGATTCCTCCTAAAGCAATATCAAAAGCAAGCTGTTGAATTTCCCGAAATAAATGCCCGTGGCGGACCGGGCGTTTGAGCTTTGACGAAAGGGTACATGGTTCGGAAGATCAAATCGTGTTGACTGACGGCATAGGCCGCGATATAATTATCCTATATCACCATCACCACGCGGCATATCGGGAAGCGGTACCATGCTTGCGCGTTCCCTTGCCTCTTTGGGCGGGCACGGTTTTGCCTCCCGCTCCGCCCGTACGAAAGCCCCAAAAAGGCCGGCGGCTTGCCGACGGGGTGACGATCGGTTTCAAACAGCAGGTGCAGAAAAAGTATGAAAAGCCTGACATGGGATCGCTCCCATAAACAAATGTCCGAATCCTTCCTGACCGCCGCTTTTTTGTCCGCATCCGGCGGCCTTCAGGACGCCTATACCTATATTTCGAGAGGGCGTGTATTTGCAAACGCCCAAACAGGGAATATCGTCCTGCTGAGTCAGCATATCTGCGAAGGAGACGGGCGCTCCGTTCTCCATTATCTGGTGCCCCTTGTGTCCTTTGCTCTGGGGGTCGCCACGGCGGAGCATATCCGTCAAAAGTATCGGAATGTCCGGCGGCTCCATTGGCGTCAGTTGGTCTTGGCAATGGAAATAGTGCTTCTCTTTCTGGTCGGTTTTTTACCGGAAGCCTGGAATCTTCCGGCTAACGCCATGGTTTCCTTTGCTTGTGCGATGCAGGTACAGTCTTTCCGGAAGGTGAACGGCTATGCCTTTGCCAGCACCATGTGCATCGGAAACATCCGAAGCGGCATGGAATCCCTGTGCGCCTATCGCCGGACCCGCAGCCGGGAAACCCTGTATAAAGCCTTCCATTACTTCGGCGTGATCTTTCTGTTTGCTTTCGGAGCGGGGCTGGGCAGCCGGCTGATCCTGCATTGGGGCTTGAAAACGATCTGGGCCTCCTGTCTGCTGCTGCTTGTCAGCTTCTCCCTGATGTTTATCCGGGAGCCGTTCATGAACAATCAAAACCCCTGACACAGGGTATTTTACACGACATATCGCGGAAAAGGAGATCCGCCCATGACGGACGACAGCAAGAAAAAGCTTATCCGGATCTTATCGAAGGCGGACCATCTGCAGTCCAAATCCAGCCGGGGCGGCGTGGGATGGCGGCCAACGAACCTTGTCTATGACGAGCCTGACCCAGCGGACGAGCTTTCCCGCCTGACGGGCGAGGATCTCGACCGCGAACTGCGGCGGCAGATCCTTTATACGATCCCGTGGCTGCTCGAGCTCCTGCTCATCCTCGGCCTTGCCGTTTTTGTGCTGGTGATGATATTTGCACATTAAAGAACACTCTATATCAGAACCCCCGGATGCGGTTGCTCTCCTGCATCCGGGGGTGTTTTTGACGGTTGTGCGCGGGCGCTCCCCATGGCGGGGTTCATTCTATGCCGATGAGCCGGCATTTCCACATCGCGGCGGCTTCGCGGAGGTAATAGTTCAGCCGCAGCGACAGGTGCCGGGTTTTCGCGGCGACCCGCACCGGGGTGAAGCCGAGCTCTTCGGCGATATACGCGAGACGGTGGAGGTGGTATTCGCTCGAGCAGATCGCGATGCGCCCGGTCGGATCCCCGCCGTCCGCTTCGATCACGCGCAGGGAGAAGAGGAGGTTTTCATAGCTCGTCTTGGCCTCGGGCTCCGGCAAGATCCGCGCCGGGTCGACGCCGTGCGCCGTGAGATAATCGAACATCGCCTGCGCCTCGCTTATGTCCTCGTCCGCGCCCTGTCCGCCGGATACGACGGCGATGCCGTCCGGGTGCTCGTTGAGCCAGGTCAGGGCCGCGTCGGTGCGCTCGACCATCGAGAGGGAGGGCGTTGTGCCGTGGACGGCGGCGCCAGCCACAATGAGATAGGCGGTATCCGTGTCGTCGTCCGTGCGGGCGTCGCGTACAATGGGGATCTCCGTGATGAGAAGGAGCACGGCGCCCGCAGCCAAGACGACCGCCGCCAGGATGCTCAGCACGGCGGCGGTTTTCGTGTGCCGGCGGAGCATGAGGCCGTAAAAGGCCAGCACGGCGGCCAAGCCGAGAAAGCACAGCGCGGTCATGCCATAGCCGACGAGGACAAAGCGCGTAAACGCCGCGAGAAGAACACAAACTCCGGCGGCGATAAAAAGGCGTTTACCGGACTTCATTCCGCAAGCTCCTCCCAATGCTCATAGAGCGTGTCAAGCTCCGACTGAAGAGTTTCTTTGTCCGCAGCAAGCTCCATCAGCTTCTGGTAGTCGGTGGCGTTTGCCTCCTCCTGTGCCCGCAGCGCGGCCAGGCGTTCTTCGAGCCTTGCGATCTCCCGCTCGATCTTTTGCAGCTCCTTGGCTGTATTTTTCGGCTTGGGCGGCTTCGCGGGCGCAGGGGATTTTTTCTTGACCTCCTGCTTTTTGGCGGTGCGCTGCAGCTCGGCCTGCCGGGCCTTGTAGGCTTGGTACTCCGGATAGCCGCCGCGGAAATCGGTCAGCGTCCCGCGCTGGAGCTCCCATACGCGCGTAGCAAACGCATCGACAAACCAGCGGTCATGGCTGACGAAAAGCAGCGTGCCGCTGTAATCGGAGAGCGCAGCCTCGATCCATTCGCGGCTGGCAATGTCGAGGTGGTTCGTCGGCTCGTCGAGGATGAGGAGGTTGATGTCGGACTTCATGAGCATGCAGAGCCGCAGACGGCTCTGCTCGCCGCCTGAGAGGGAGCCGACGGCTTTGAGAACATCCTCGCCGGTAAAGTGGAAGGCTGCGAGACGGTCGCGGGCTTCCTGGGGCGAGGCCTTACAGTCATAGATAAGCGTGTCGAGCGCGGAGCGCTCCGGGTGAGAGAAGACTACATGCTGCGGCAGATACGCCGCCTTGACGGACGGTCCCAGGCGGACATAGCCCGCGTCGGGAATCTCCTCGCCGAGAATGAGCTTGACGAGGGTGGATTTGCCGGAGCCATTATCGCCCATGACGGCGACATGCTCGCCGGGCTCGATGAGAAGCTCCAGGCCGGAGAAAAGCGTTTTCTCGCCGTAGGCCTTGGATAGGCCCTCCATGACGAGGACCTCGTCGCCGCGGAACTCCTGCTCGTGAAAGCGGGCCTTGAGCTTGCGCTCGGTCTTGGGCTTCGGGGCGGTTTGCAGCTTGGCGATGCGTTTTTCCATGGAGAATGCGCGCTTGTGGAGCTTGTCCTGCCCCATAAACGCCCAGAGATGCAGCTTTTCCGCCGCAGCCTCGAGATGGCCGATCTCCTTTTGGTTCTTCTCATACCGGGCCAGCATTTCCTCATAGCGGCGCTGTTTTTCGACGACGAAGAAGCTGTAATTGCCGGCGTAAAACTCGCACTGCCCGTCCACAAGCTCGATGGTGCGCTGGGCGATGGTGTCGAGGAACCAGCGGTCATGGCTGACGGTCAGGACGGTGCCCTTGAAATGCCGCAGAAAGTCCTCGAGCCACTCCGTGCTTTTGAGATCGAGATGGTTTGTCGGCTCGTCGAGCAGCAGAATGTCCGTGTCCTCGAGCAGCAGACGCGCGAGATTCACGCGGGTCCTTTCGCCGCCGGACAGGCTGTCGAAGAGCTGCCGGCGCATCGCCGCGGTGATGTCCAGGCCGTTTGCCACACGTTCACGCTCATAGTCGGCGGAATAGCCGCCGAGACGCTCGTATTCGGCGGTGAGCCGGTCATAGGAGCGCAGAACGGCATCGGAGGCGTCGGTCTCCATCGTCTGTTCCAGCGCGGTCATTCCGGCGCGGATGGCGTCGAGATGGCGGAACGCGCTGTTCAGGACGTCCTCAGTCGTGAAGCCAGCCGGGTAGACGGGGATCTGCGATATGAGCCCGATGCGCTTGGAGGCGGGCAGGGCAATCTTCCCCTCGTCCGGCTCAAGCTGTCCCGTAAGGAGCTTCAAAAGCGTAGTCTTGCCCGCGCCGTTCGCGCCGAGCAAGGCCACACGCTCGCCCTCGTTCACATCGAAGGTGACGCCCTTGAGGATGTCGTTGCCGCCGAAGCTTTTTTTGACGTTTTTGAGTGAAATGTCGATCATAGATTCTTTGTCTTATCCATACACGGCTTTTTGCAGCACGGTATTCGCGATCGGGGAGGCGACGCTGTAGCCGCTGCCGCCGTGCTCCACCAGGACGACGAAGGCCAGCGGCGCATCCGGGTTCGTGATAAACCCGGTGAACCATGCGTGGCTCGTGCCGTCGCCGAATTCCGCCGTGCCGGTTTTGGCGTGCATGTTGAGGCCGGGATAGGTCCCGGAGCCGTAGTTGTATTCCACGTTGTAGCTCATCATGGAGGAAAGGCGGTTCGCGGTTTCGGCCTTTATGAGCCGGGTGCTGCCGTTCGATTTCCCGTAGAGCAGGGACGGCTCGACGACCGTGCCGCCGTTTGCGATGGCGCCGACGAAGCGGAGCATGGCATAGGGCGTGATGAGGTCGTTGTACTGGCCGATGCCCTCCCAGGCCACGTTGGGGCGGTCGTTCCCCGCGCTTTCCACGCTCCCGGCGGCGGTTTCAATGCCGTTTAAGTCGTGGGTGTCGGTGAAGCCGTATTTTTCCGCGTATTCCGCGATGACGTCGCCGCCGAGCTGGAGCGAGATCTGGGCAAAGGCACAGTTGCAGGAATGGGCAAGCGCCTCCTCCACGGTCTGATCGCCATGCGTGCCGGTGCAGTTGATGGTCACGCCGTCTACGTTATAAGAACCGCTGCAGGAGAAGGTCTGCTGGAAAAGGTCGGGTATGTTCTCGATAGCGGCGGCCAGGGTGACAAGCTTGAAGACCGAACCCGGTACGAAGCTTGCGCTGATGCCGCGGTTGATGTATACGCCGTCGTAGTCGCTGTCGGTCTCGTCGAAGCCGTAGTTCGGGTCATACGAGAGGGAAGAGACCATGCAGAGGATCTCGCCGGTCTCGTAATTATAGACGAGCACCGCGCCCTTGCGTCCGGCCAAGGCGTTGTAAGCGGTAACATTGAGGTCGGCGTCGATATTGAGCTTTACCGTGCCGCCGCTGCCGGTGGTGCCCGTGATGAGCGAGTAGCCGATGAGCTTTGAACGGAACGCGGTCAGCGCGCCGGTGCCGATGCTGCTGTTTAGGTCGCCGACGACATGCAGGCAGGCTGTGCGCACATCGGAGGAGTCCGCGTAGCCAAAGCTCTCCGTGCCCGTGAAGGCGAGAAGCGTGTCGTCCCGGTCAAGCACCGTGCCGCGACAGAGGGCGCCGTCGGCGTATACGCTGCTGTTGGCGTAGAAGGAGGCCCAGTCTCCGCCGTCCCGGACAAGACGGGCAAGGTAAACACCCATGCCGAGCACGATGAGACCGGCCAGCAAAAGCGCCGCAAACGCGCGGTTTGTAACTTTTTTCATATATCGGCGCCTCCTTACGCCTGCGCAGCGGGGTCATCCCGCTGCCAGTCGATGTCGTCGCTGCGGGGGTCGGAGGAGGGATAGCCGTACTCTTCGAGCGGGTCGTCCTCGACGCCGGCGCCGCCGGAGAAACGCTCCGGACGCTTGACGGCGAAGCTGGCGTTTGCACGCATATCCGAGCCCTTGATGAACGCGATCATGGCCCAGCAGGAGATCAGGCTTGTGCCGCCCTGCGAGACAAAGGGGAACGTGACGCCCGTGAAAGGAAGAATATCCATTGCGCCGAAAACGTTCAGTCCCATCTGCACGAGCATCATGCTGATTGCGCCGGAGGCGGCGATGACAAAATAGCTCGACCGGCCGGAGGCGGCGTTCCGGACAACGAAGCCGGCCAGCGCCAGGAGCGAAGCCACGCAGCACAGGCCGGTGATGAGGCCGAGCTCCTCGCACACGCCGCCGAACACAAGGTCCGAACCGGCGGCGTCGATGCCGCTCGGCAGGAACCAGCCGTTGCCCGCTCCCTGTCCGAAGAAGCCGCCGCTGGCTGCGGCGCTCATGGCGCGGACCTGCTGGTAGCCGCTGTCGTAGACGTCCTCCCAGGCGTGGCCCCAGGTCTCAAACCGAGCCAGCACATAGGGCTTTACGGTGAGCACCAGGAACACGCCCAGCGCGGCGGCGGCCAGGGCCAGAAAGAGCGTGGCAAAGCTGCCGGAGCGCATGAAGGATATGACGAGAAAAGTCACAAAGAAAATGAGGGCTGTACCGAAGTCGCCCATGAGGGCGAGCGCGCCGACACACGCGGCGGAAAAGCCAATGAAAAAGATCAGGTTCCGGTTCACGAACAGCCGGTCAAGCGTGGCAGCGCCGGCGTAGATGTAGAGGAGCTTGACAAGCTCGGAGGGCTGAAAGCGGATGCCGGCGATCTCAAGCCAGTTGCGCGAGCCGTGGCTCACCGTTCCGATGGCGAGATTCAGGGCAAGGAAAAGCAGAGCCGCAGCTAAAGCGGCAAGACGGGTCTTCTGCAGGCGCTTCAGGTCGCGCAGCCAGATGCCGAGGAATAGGAACAGACCAACGCCTGCGGCGAGGAGAATGAGCTGTTTGATAACGGCGGATTCGGCGGGCGATACGGAAATCACAACGCTCAGACCCATTGTGGACAGCAGAAACGCCAAAAGCTCTGGCTCAAAGCCGCGCTGCCCGGAGGCGCGCAGGACAATGAAGTACACCCAGCTCATGGCGAGGATGAAGCCGAAGGCGGCGGCGCAGATTGCACCGGCGTCCGGGTTGTATACCACCTGCTGCAGGGCGAGCAGGATCTGGTATGCGCTCAGCAGCAGCAGCGTTCCCGCCGGGCGCACACTGCGCCCGGGCTTGCGGCGGTATTGCAGAAGAGAGGCTCGTTCCTCCTCCGTCAGGTCGACAAAGCGCGCGGGGACGTCGCCGAGCGTCAGCACGTCCGCGTCCTCAAGCGGCAGGCCGCCCGCGCGAACGGTCTGGCCGTTTACCTGGGTTTCGTACCGGCCGAGGCTGTAGACCGTCCAGGCGCCGCCGGCGTCTCGGATGAGGCAGGCGTGCAGCTTGTCGATGCTTGCATGCTCGATGCAGGCGTCCGCGCTTTTGGCGCGGCCGAGAATGCATTCCCAGTGACGCAGCGGCACCATGACCTCCCCGGGCAGGTAGAGATAGGCCCAGGTCTCCGGTTCATACCGTTCCCGCAGCATGCTGCGCACGCAGCGGATCACAATAAGCAGCGCCAGGATCGGCGCGATGAACCGTGACAGGTTCGCCAGCGTCCCGCTGGCAGCTCCGAAAATGAGTTCCGTTATATCCAAAGAAGCCCGGCCCCTTTCGCGATAAAGGCTATGTTTATAATATTATACTATTTTGTAATTGAAATGTAAACCTTTGTCAGACAATTCGGCGCTGGCGGACAAAAATACCCCGCCTGTCCGATGAAAGACAGCCGGGGCGTCGTTTGGTTGTGTCGGGATAATTAAGCGCCGGGGGCAGTGGGCGGCTCTGCGCTGGAGCCGCTGGGCTCGCCGGAGGCGGCGCCGGTGGGAGCAGTTCCTGCGGGGGCGGTATCCGTCGGAGCGGTACCGGCGGTGTTGGCGGCCGGGGTGGCCTGGGCGGCAGGCTGCGCGGTGGACTGGGACGTAGTAGTCTTGGCTGCTGTGGTGTTGTTCGCTTTGGCTGTGGCGGTCGGTGCGACAACCTTTCCGATAAAAGCGGTAGCGTCCTGGTCAATGTCGCGGTGCGAGGAAGCGTCGCACGCAGCGAGAGCCAGGATCATGACAAGCGCTACAACGAGCGCGTGAACTTTACGCATCTTTCAGATCCTCCTTGCTATCATGTAGAAATATTGTAACAATACCCTGTTAAAATGTCAACGAATTTCCGTTCGAAAAGAAAAACCTGCCGGTAAAGAACCGGCAGGCCGTATAATTTGGGAGAATCAGCCGCCAAGCGCGGTCAGAAGGTCGCCCAGCAGCAGGAAAACATTGCCGTCGTCATCGGTGGCGGTGGTCACGAGAGAATCGGGCGTGATGACGATCTCGCCCTCATAGGTGCCGGCAGCGATCACGGTCGGCTCGCCGTTCACGGTCATGACGCCGTCGATCACGGAGGCATCGTCGAGCGTAAGCTTCGTCAGATAGCTGGCCTCGGTGACGTTCCAGGTAGAGCGGGTCAGGTTGAGCTCAAGACCGTGCTCGCCGTCGGTGTAGAAGCCGAGGGTCGTCGCGGAGGCGAACTGGAAGTCGTTCACGCCGCCGGAAACGGTGACGAGCTCGTTGGAATCCCATGTATCCTCGCCAAGGGAGACAGCGCCGGTGACGGTGCTGTCGGTGAGGTTAACCTCCAGCGAGCGGGAGGGACGGTCACGTGTGACCTCATTGCCCATCATGAAGGTGGTAACGGTCAGAACATCGGCGCAGGTGTTCAGGAAATTACCGGTCAGGTCGGAGTTTGCAACGTTCACAACAACGGTGGACTGCTCGGCATCCGAGCCGGAGCCTGCATCCGCATTGTGCTGGACCTTGACAATGTTCGTCGCCGTCAGGTCGTTATACAGGGCGCGGTCATAGGTTTCGTAGTCGAAGATGGGGTCCTCCAGGTCGATGCCGTAGGCTGAGGCGAGCTCCGGATCAAATTCGGCGGTACCGTCAAAGAAGAAGTGGGAGTCGTCGATGTTCACGGTCATCATGGAGTCCTTGATGAGGAAGGCCGTGCCGCCGACGCGGAAGAGGGAGTTGACGGCGTTGATCGTGCCGCCGCCGCCCGCGTGGACCATGACGGCGTTGGCGCCGGCGTTCACATAGGTGTTCTCAAAGGTGGCCTCGCCGGTGCCGGTCATGATGACGGCGGTGTCCGCCACATCGAAGCAGCTGTCATAGAAGCGGTCGATGGCGCCGCCGTCGGCATAGGCTCCGTAGCCGGAGTAGAGGGTGGCGATATAGGTGTTGCGGGTCGTGAGGTTCACGCTGCCGCCGTTATGGCTGCCGGCGTCGTAGGACGAGCCGAGGGAGTCGGTGGACAGGGCGCCCCAGTCGTAGGCGATGACGGAGGAGTCCGTCCAGGTCGTCGCGGTGCCGCCAAGCGCGTTCGTGGCGCGGCAGGTGCCGATGAGACCGAGCATCCAGGGGACCTCCATATTGTTCAGGTCGCCGGTGCCTTCGGGCAGCTCGCCGGAATAGGTGAAGACATGGACATTGTTCAGGTTCACGATGCTGTCGCCGCCGGTGAAGACCGCGGTGCGCGTAGCGCCGTAGGTGCGGACGGTGGTATCGGAAATATTCGCGGTGAGGCCGTCGCCCACAGCGTACAGGCCGGCGCCGACGCCGCCCATGTCGTTTTCACCCCAGCCGGCAAACTCGATGGAGTAACCGCCGACGCTTGTCTCGCCGTCGCCGGTAATCATGACGCCGTTGAAGTTCGTGCCGACGGATTTGATCTCTCCGCTGGCGGACACCGCGTCGGTGACGGACTTGCTCTCGACCAGCTCGCCGTTTTCATAATACTCCGCGGCGCGCAGCCAGTAGGCATAGGCGCTGCCCATGTTGGGGCCGAGCAGGGTGTCCTCGTCGGTCAGAGTGAGGTAGATGCTGCCGGTATAGGTCTCGCCCTCGACTACGTCGGTCTGTACGCCGTCGATGGTCATGGTGACAAGCTCTCCGTTCGGGCCGCGGAGCTCCTCGCCCTCCGCAATGGAAACGCTGTCCACCGGGCCGGACTTCTCAACGATGACCGGCGTCTTTTCCGCCGGTTCCACGATGGCCGTACCGCCGGACGCCTCGCCGGAGCCGTCGGCGGTGATGCCCGCATTGGCAAGCTCCGTGCCGAGTCCGCCGCCGAGGTCCGCTTCCGCGGAGGCAAACGCGCCCGTGACGCCGACGCTCAGCATCAGGGCCGCCGCCAAAAGAACGGACAGGATTTTTTTCGTGCGCATGATGTCTCCTCCTTGATAGATGATTTACATAATTAATGTACCATAAGCAGAAGAAAAAGGCAAGATTGGAAGTCCGGCAAAACGACTTTAACGGTTGACAGTTATATCGGACTACGATATAATATAATTACGATATATCGAAAGACGATATATCGTACATCGATAAAGGAGAAGGAAAATGGCGGAAAATGCGGCGCTGACCGAAGCAGGCTACTACATTTTATTATCGCTCTGCCGTCCGCAGCATGGCTACGGGGTCATGCAGCAGGTGGAGAGTCTGTCGAAGGGCCGGGTCCGCCTGGCGGCGGGCACGCTGTATGGGGCGCTGGGTACGATGTGTGACAAGCGGTGGATCGTCCAGCTCCCGGTGGAGCAGGGAAGCCGAAAAAAGGAATACCGGCTGACTGAGCTGGGGCTGGAAGTGCTGAAAAATGAGCTTGAACGACTGAGAGAACTCGTTCGCAATGGGGATGAGATCATGGGAGGAAACGATAATGGCTGAGAGAACAACACTTCGTAAATGGTTCTGGGTATGGGATTTTGAGAAAGAGGAACGCTGGCTCAACGAGATGGCGATGAAGGGGCAAAAGCTTGTCGGCGTCGGTTTTTGCCGGTATACCTTCGAGTCATGTGAACCGGGGGAATACACCGTCCGACTGGAAATGCATGAGAACGATCAGGAGTACATTTCCTTTATGGAGAGCACCGGCGCAGAGTACATCGGCCGCATGGTGCAATGGATTTATTTCTGCCGCAGGAGCGAGCTGGGGGAGTTCGATATTTTCTCCGACATTGATTCAAGGATCAGCCATCTCGACCGGATCGGAAAAATGCTGCTGGCAGTCGGCCTTGCGAATTTGTGCATCGGCCTTGCCGCCTCCTTCCTTGGCTCGCGCCTTGGGTGGATCAACCTGATTTGCTCGACCTTGCTTATGTACGGTCTGGGCCGGATCCACGGAAAAAAGGAAGCGCTGGAAAAGGATCGGCTGCTGCACGAGTAAACGAAAGACGGGGTATGGCGCGAGCGTCATACCCCGTAAATGCTTTTATCGTTTGGCGAGCAGGTTTATCGCGTTCATGAGAAGCTCCGCTGCCTGCTCACGGGTGAGGGCGGCGTCGAGATCGTAGTCCCGGGCGAGCATGACGCCGGCGGCGGTAAGGTTTGCGACAGCCTGCGCCTCGGGCGCGTCGATCTCGCCGTAGTAGTTCGCGACGCTGACGACGTCCGTAATGCCGAGGACGGCGTTGAGCATGACGCAGGCGTCACGCACGGTGATGGCCTCGTCCGGCAGGAATACCGCGCCGGTCTCAACGGCCTCGCCGCGGATATAGCCGCGCATCAGCGCCGTGGCGACATAGGGCTTGAGCCAGGGGCCGATCGCGTCGTCGTCCTGAAAGCCCGTGGACTGAACGCCCTGCAGCAGATCGCAGTCGGCCGCCAGCATGCACAGCGTCAGGAACTCGCCGCGGTTCAGCTCGGCGTCCGGGTCAAACATGCAGGATGCGCCGACGGTCTCGCCGGTGAAAAGGCCCTGCTCCGTCAGCGCGACGGCGGCGTATTCCGCGCCGTTTCCAGCCATGTCGGCGTAGGTGGTTTTCGTGCTCTGCTTGATGAGCTTGATGATGACGGTGGCCTCCTGCGAGGTGTTGCCGGCCGGGTCAACGGCGCGGTAGCTGAAGTAGTCCCGGCCGCGCTTGCCCTCGATGGGCGTGTACACGAAATAGCCGTCGGCGGCGATCTCCACGGAGCCCTTGACCGGCTCGGTCACAAGCTCGAAGGTGAGCTCGTCGCCGTCGGCGTCGTACGCCTTCAGGCTGCCGCCCACGGACACGCCGCGATATGTTTCAAGCTCCAGGTTTTCCGCGACGGGCGCGGTATTTGCCGCGGCCTCGCCGGAGGAGACGAGCGGCTCCGTGTCGTCCGTGGCCAGGGCCGGGGCGCTGAGGAGAAGCAGGACGAGCAGAAACGCCGCCGCTTTTCGGGTGTTTTTCATAAAAAGACCTCCATCGGTTGTAGTGCTGTTATTTTGCACCGATGGAGGCGGAATTATGCAGTTTTTAAGCGCGCAGCTTTCCGAGGCCGGTGAAAAGCAGAAAGGCCAGAAGATCAATGACGACGATCGTGGAGCCGACGGGCGTTCCCGCGAGGATCGAAAGGAGAATGCCGCCGAGCGCGCAGATCACGGACAGCACCGCCGAGCAGATCGTTACGGCGCGGAAGCTGCGGTAGACGCGCATGGCGGAAAGGGCGGGGAAGATCACCAGCGCGGAGATGAGCAGGGAGCCGACGAGGTTCATCGCGAGGACGATGATGACGGCGATGATGACCGCGATCAGCAGGTTATAGACGCCGACCGGCGTGCCGGCGGCCCGGGCGAAGGCCTCGTCGAAGGTCACGGCGAAGATCTTGTTGTAAAACAGCACGAACACCGCGACGACGACCGCAGACAAAACCGCGCAGATCCGGACGTCGGTCTTTGTCAGCGTCAGAATAGAGGTCGAGCCGAAGAGCGTCGAGCATACATCGCCCGAGAGGTTCGTCGAGGTGGAAAAAAGGCTCATCAGCAGGTAGCCGATGGCGAGAGTGCCCACCGAGAGCATCGCGATGGCGGCGTCGCCCTTGACGGCGGCGTTACGGCCGGTCCGCAGGAGCAGGATCGCGCACAGAACGGTCAGCGGCAGGACGAGCAGCATGTTGTTCGAGAGGTTCAGGATCGAGGCGATGGCCAACGCGCCGAAGGCTACATGGGACAGGCCGTCGCCGATGAAGGAAAAGCGCTTGAGGACGAGCGTCACGCCGAGAAGCGAGGAGCAGAGCGCGATCAGCACGCCGACGATCAGGGCATAGCGCACAAAGGGAAAGGAGAGGTACAGCGCAAGCGTTTCAAGCATGCTCGTCACCTCCCATAACGTCGGCGAAGCGCCGGCCGGCTTCGCTTTGCAGAAAATCGCTCTTCGGCCCGTAGAACACCCTGTCGCCCAGGTAGAGAATGTGGCTTGCGTACCGCAGGGCGGCGGCGAGGTCATGCGAGATCATAACGATCGTGATGCCGTCGTCGCGGTTGAGGCGCTCGATGAGCTCATACATGTCCGCCGTCACATGCGGGTCGAGGCCGGAGACGGGTTCGTCCAGCAGGAGAATTTTGCCCGTGGCGCAGAGCGCCCGTGCCAGGAGCACGCGCTGCTGCTGTCCGCCGGACAGCTCGCGGTAGCAGCGCCGGGCGAGGCCGGTTATGCCCATTTTTGCCATGCTTTCCGCCGCAAGGCGTTTGTCGTCCCTTGTGTAGAACGGGCGCAGGCCGCGGCGGCCCTGGCAGCCGGAGAGGACGATCTCGGAGACGGAGGCGGGGAAATCCTTCTGCACGACCGTCTGCTGCGGCAGATAGCCGATCTCCGTGGGCAAAAGACCGTCGCCGGTGGCGATATGGCCCGCCATCGGCGGCTGGAGATGCAGCAGCGTGCGCATGAGCGTGGATTTGCCCGTGCCGTTTTCGCCGACAATGCAGAGATAGTCCCCGGCGTTTACTGCGAAATTCAGGTTCTGCACCAGCGTGATGTTTTCATAGCCGAGGGTCACGCCCTCGCAGGAAATAAGTGCCATAAAGCCGAAAGCTCCTTTTCAGTTCAGGGCGGCGGTGAGAATGTCCAGATTGTGCTCCATGATGGAGAGATAGGTGTACCCGGCGTCGATGTCGGCGGAGGTCGTGCCCTGCATGGAATCAAGACTCAGTATCCGCTGGTCCTTGCCCATAGTGTTTTCAATGATGGTCTCCGCGATGCGGCGGTCGGAGCCTTCAATCGTCAGCACGACGGGGAGCGCCAGCTCGTCCACCCGGCCGGCCAGGAAAGCGATCGTCTCAAAGCTTGCCTCCGTTTCGGCGGAGCAGCCGGGGAAGGCGGCATAGTAGGTCAGGCCGTAATCGTCCGTCAGGTATCGGAAGGGAAAGCGGTCGGCGAACAACACCGTGTCCCGGGCGGCGGCGTCGATCATCGTCTGATACGCCTCGTCGAGCGCGGCAAGGGAGCCCGTATAGGCAGCGTTGTTTTCGGCGTATTCGGCGGCATTCTCCGGGTCAAGCTCCGCGAGGGCGTCGGCGATGGCGCCGCAGAGTGTCTGCGCGTTTTTCAGCGAAAGCCAGATATGCTCGTCGTAGGCGGCGTCCTCTTCTTCCTCCTCGGCCTCCATGCCCTCGATGACGGCCTCCTCCCGGGCGGCGTCGCCGAGGACGTCCAGCAGGTCCAGAACGACCATGTCGGGGTTCGCGGTCTCCTTGAGCGCGTCCTCCACCCAGGCGTCGGACTCGCCGCCGACGTAGATGAAGAGGTCGCAGGAGGAGATCCGGATGATGTCGGCGGCGGTCGGCTGGAAGCTGTGCATATCCACGCCGCCGTCCATGAGGAGCGTGAGCTCGGCGTCCGCGGCGCGGTCGCCCAGAATGTTCCGCACCCAGTCGTATTCGGGGTAGATCGTCGTGACGACCGAGAGCGAGGCGCTGCCGGTTTCCGCCGGAGCGCCGCAGGCGGTGAGGCAGGAGGTCAGAAGCAAGGCCGCGAGAAGGGCGGCGGCTTTTCGTTTTATATTCATTCGGAATCCTCCCGGCAGTCGCCGCACAGGCCGTAGAACACCGTGCGCATGGGGTTTACGACGAAGCCGTGATGCGCGGCGAGATGCGTGCCGATGCCGGCGAGCTCACCGCAGTGCAGGTGGATGAGCTTCCCGCACTTTTCGCATTTGCAGTGGAAGCAGAGCCCGTCGCGGCCGTTGGCATGCTCGGCGCCGAGATATTCAAAGCAGGCGGGGCTGGCCCCGTCGATGATATATTTGCTGACAAGTCCCTCGTCCACGAGGCTTTCGAGATGACGGTAGACCGTGGCGGTGCCGATGGATGCGCCCTGCTCGCGGAAATGCGTGCAGACATCCGCCGCCGTGACGTGCTCGCCGGGGACGGTCATGAGATAGGATAAAAGCGCTTCGCGCTGCTTTGTCTTGTACTGGCTCATGATAACCTCACAAATGAAAAAATGAAAACCATTTTCATATTATAGACTCTTTTTCATCAAAGTCAATATGAAAATGGTTTTCATTTCCGATTTTGCGCCGGGCGTGTGCGGTCAGGGATCAGCCGGCGGTATAGTAGGAGCCGTTCGTGTAGTCGCCGATGTCATAGGGCTCGGAAATTGCGTCGATGCCGACGAGGAATGCGATCGTGTCGTTGAGCGCGTCGATATCCTCCTGCGTGATGGCGACGGAGAAGGTGTACTTGGGCAGGATGGACTTCACCTGCTCGACCTCCAGCGAAAGGTCGGCGGCCACGGCGGCCCAGGTCTCCTCGTCAAGGGTGTCGATCGCCTCGGCAGCACGGGCATACTGCGCCAGGATGACGGAGGCGATCTCGGGGTTCTGTTCAGCGAAGGCGCGCCGGGCGACGATGGTGTTTGTGCCGGCAAGGCCGCAGTCGGAGCCTTGGGCGAGAATCCTGGCAACGCCGCTGTCCACAAGGCGGGTGACGGACGGCTCCCAGATCGCGACCGCGTCGACCTCGTGATTGGCGAGGACGGTCGCCGCGTCGCCGGCGGCGATGTTGACAAGCTCAATATCGTCGATGGAAAGGCCGGCTGTGGCGAGGTATTTCTGCGTATGGTTGTGGCCCGTGGAGCCGACGACGGTGCCGATGCGCCCGCCCTCGAGATCCGCTGCGGAGGCGATATCGGAGTCGGCGGCCACGAGGATGGCGTAGGAGTCCGCCGCCTGCGCGGCAATGGCGATGATCTCGTTATCCTGGCCGGCGGCGATGGAGGAGACGGTCGGGACGTCGCCGATGACGCCGAAGTCGGAGGTGCCGGCGGCGAGTGATTCGTTCATCGGGGGGCCGGATTCAAAGTCGTTCCACACGACGTCAACGCCGTATTCTGCCAGGGCTTCCTCGATCCAGCCCTTTTCGCGGGCGATGAACAGGGGGAGGAAGGCCGCCGAGGGCTGCATGGCGATATGCACCTCCGCTGCGGAATCTGCTGACTCACCGGCGCCGCCGCAGCCGGCGAGCAGACTGCCGAGCAGGGCGGAAAGCAGCAGCGCTGCGAGGAATCGTTTTGCTTTCATGGTATGTCCTTTCCGGGGGATACCCGATTGAAGTTGAGATGGATCGAAAACGCGGAGCCGCGTCAGATGGGCTCGCTGCCGTCCGCGGAGAAAAACCGGGCGTAGATCCTGCGCCGCGTCTCCAGAAACTCCATGCTGTTCCGGCTGCGCGGCTCCGGCAGCTCCACGGGGATGATCGCGCGGAGCCGGCCCGGCCGCGAGGAGAGAATAATCACGCGGTCGGAGAGATAGACCGCTTCGTCGATGTCGTGCGTGACCATGAGCATGGTGGTGCGGGATTCCTTCTGGATGCGCTTGAGCTCATCCTGGAGCGTGATCTTGGTAAAAGCATCCAGCGCGCCGAACGGCTCGTCCAGCAGCAGTACGGGCGGCTCGTTGACAAGCGCGCGGGCGATGCCGGCACGCTGCGCCATGCCGCCGGAAAGCTGGGCGGGAAGGGACTTCTCAAAGCCCTCCAGGCCGACGAGGCGGATGTATTGGGCTACCCTCTCGGCGCGTTCCTCCTTGGAGACGCCGTTCAGGGCGAAGCCGATGTTTTTCTCAACGGTCAGCCACGGGAAAAGGCGGTGCTCCTGGAAAACAATACCGATGGCCTTTTCCGGGCGGACGATTGGTCTGCCGCCGATCAGGACGCTTCCCTCGTGCTCGGGGTCCAGCCCCGCCACGGCGCGGAGCAGCGTGCTTTTGCCGCAGCCGCTGGCGCCGACGATGCAGATCATTTCGCCTTTTTCGACGGTGAAGCTGACGTCGGACAGGGCCGTCAGCATACCGTCGGCGGTGGAAAACCGCCGGGTGAGGCCGGAGACGGCGATAAAATCGGTATCGGTTACTGCCATCGTATCACCTTGCCCTCCACCCATTTCAGAAGAGAGTCCATCAGCTTCCCGATGATGCCGATGGTAATCATGCCGATCATGACGATATCCGTGTTGCCAAACTGCCGGGCGTTCATGATGAGGTAGCCGAGACCGGTCGTTGAGGAGACAAGCTCCGCCGCCACCACGCACATCCAGCAGGAGGACAGACCGGTGCGCAGACCCGTGAATATATTCGGCGCCGCGCCGGGGATGACGAGGCGAAAGATCCGCTTGAGAAACGGCGTTTCCATGACGCGGGCCACCTCGATGAGGTTCACGTCCGTCTGCCGGATGCCGTCCACAACATTCGTGAGGATCGTGAAGAAGCCGCCGAGGAAGATGAGAAACACCTTGCCGCTCTCGCCGATGCCGAACCACAGGATAACGAGCGGGATCCAGGCGATCGGAGGGATGGGCTTGATGATCTGGATAAGGAACTGCGTGAGGTATTCAAGGTGACGGGAAAGGCCGATCAGAATGCCGAGGACAATGCCCAGCGCTGCGGCCAGAACATACCCCTGCAGCACGCGCCCGATGCTGAAGAGCGCGTTATCAATCAGAGAGCCGTTGGAAAGCAGCTTCCAGGCGGTGTTTACGATCCTGGACGGAGAGGGCATGATGACCGGGTTGAGCAGTCCGGCGTCCGCCATGGCGTTCCATACGACGAGGATCAGGACAATCAGAAGAAGATACTCGATCAGGTAGCCAAAGTTTTTTAGATGTTTCTTTCCCATATCTCGATTCCTTGCCCGCGGCAGAGGGGGGTGCGCAGGATTTGTTCAGCGTTTGAACGAGCGCTATATTTAATTTAGTATACATGAGATCTTAGTACATTGCAAGAAGAATTAATACTCGTTTATAATTCCGGATGTAGGTGTTACAATGATGTGTAACAAAAAAATAAAAAAGGGTAGCGAATAGGGA
>CAYOSI010000036.1:0-22657 GCA_964406615.1 uncultured Oscillospiraceae bacterium | reverse complement strand
ATCCTGCGTGTATGCCCGTAAATCAAGGCTTTTTTGAGATAATCAACCATTTTAGATGAAAATACGCATCTCTATGATCCAACATAACCGGATAGATAGTCATAGAAATGCGTATTTTTTTATGCCTGAATGGTGAATTTATCCTTGACAAATCCAATCTCAGCAAATACAGCTGGTCAGAAAGCGGGCGAAAAAACGCCGCCATCAACACGCACGCAAGATCTCATCACCATTTATTTCATCCTCCCTGCGGCGCCCTATGACGCGAAAACGCCTGTAAAATCCAGCGCCGCGTGCAGCAGCACCGGCAGCCAAAGCGTCCCCGACCAGCGGCGCAGGGCATAAAATCCACAGGCGCCCGCCAGGTAACCCGTCACGGAAGAGGCCAGCATTCCCATAATGTGGAGTCCAACGCCTTCCTTGACGACCGGGATCAGGGTATGCGCACAGCCGAACAGCACGCCGGGAATCACCCAGACACACCATTCCGGCAAACCGCTCTTCCGGAATAGCTGCGGCAGCCACGCGCGGTAGACAAGCTCTTCTGCCAGCGCAATAAAAATCAGGTAATATCCCCACCGGTACAGAATGGAAAACCATGTGCCGCCGCCCCATAGAAGCCCTGCGAGCAGCAGGAGAAGGTAGGCCGTTCCCGCCAGACCTGTGGATATGCGGCCGCGTTTTGTCCCAAGCGTCAAAGCGGGCAGTTCAAAAAATCCTTCGCGCCGGAGCGCCGCGAGGACAGCCGCCGCCAGCAGGACAGGCGCAACGGAAAGCAGGTGCTGGCACAGCATCGCGCCCAGGTTTTTCATGGACACGTCCGCCGCGGAAAGCAGTGCTCCCCTCCGGTACAGGCCGCCATAGTACCACAGCCCCCATAAATACCATGCGGCAGCCAGCAGGACCGCCAGCAGCGGATAGCCAATGGTTTTTCGCCCTACTGTTCCATTCCGCAGCATCGCTTCACCTCCCGCGCCCACTGTTCCGGGTACAGGACCAGCAGTTCCTCATGCTCCATGTCAAACGCATGGATAACGGGGTCTGTGAAGTGCTGCCGATAGCGCCGTAGATACTTTTCGCCCATCTTTTTTGCGTAAAAGCAATGCACGGTCGTACCTGCGGCCGATATATTTTCCTCCAGCGGCGTGACCAGATCGGAAAAGAACTGATTCCGTATGCTTTCCCTCTGAATAAAGGGCAGGCCGCCGGCTCCAATGCCGAACATCTCCATGAATTTGTCGCGGTAGGGCGTCCGTTTTTTCTCCATAGCTTTACGGAAAATTTTAGGATATTCTCCGGTGCGGACGAGCCGGTACAGAAGCGGAAGGGCGACCGAGCATTTCAGCTTCGCTTTCCAGATGGGAGACTGATCCAGGTCGGAGCTTCCCAGAATGGCATGGTCAATATGTACATTCTTTCTTTGTATCAGCAATCCCACAAAGGAACCGCCCAGCGAGCAGCCGTAGGCGGCGTGAATATTTCCGCCGCAGCGCTCTTTGATATACTCTTCCATCCTTGCCGTTTCGGTCAGCATATCCGGAAAGACACTATTTCCCATTTCATCAAAGCCGTCATAGGACACGCAGAGTACATGAAAATCCCGCTCCAGCAGCGGAATAACTTTGCCAAAATTTAGCTTCCAGTGGCAGCAGGTGCCGGGGAGCAGCAGGATAGCAGGGTCTTTTCTGTTCCCAAATTCATAGACTCTCATGTGTTCACGCCTCCTTCTTTTTGTATCCGCAGTCGCAGTACGGCCCGCCGCCGGCAATGGTGTATTTCCGGACGAAGTCAGACGCGCCGCCGGCTTCGCTCATAGTGTAGTCCAACCGGCACATGGCTGGAACCAAATCGTACAGCCCCAGTTCCTGCATCAAGGTGCAGATGCCGCACTTCGTAAACCGGGCCTCGTAGCCGCTGTCGTCCTCATAAGGGTAAAACTCCATGTTCCAGGAATATGGATTGCGGTCAGCGGCTCTGAGCTGGGCCGCGGCCTTCATAGCGGCAATGTCTTTGCCGGAAAACTTGGACTTTCCGCTTTTTCGGCAAAACCACTTCATGGCCGGCGTCATCATGGAGCCGGCGTAATAGGTTGTCAGCCGTTTCACATCGGGCCGCTCCGGCATATTCAGGATAAAGGCCGCCAACAATGCGCAGCTGACGATATTCATTTTAAAGCGGTCCGTTTTTTCAAATTCCGGCAGTCCGGCGATGATCTCTTTGTACCTTTCCTTTGCCTTGCCCGCGACCGATTTGGCCGTGGCAGCGTCCAGTCCAAAGACCGTGATACAATGCCGCTCAAAGGACTTTCCAAACAGCGCCCACATTCCCATGGGCATCCCGATGTATTTCATCTCCCGCCCCTCCTTTTCCACGGAATACGGCGATTCACCTGTCCGCAATATTCCTCACAATTCCTCATGCAGCCAGCACAATAACGTCCGCCGTGAAAGCCGGTCCGCCATACGTTGGCAAATGCCCTTCGCAGGCACCTTCCTTCATTTCAGATACCTCCCGGCGTCCCGCTCCAGCGCCTGCCAGGCGGGATATTCTGCGCCGGTTTCGGAAAAGAACGCCTTTATGTCCCGGTTCAGGGCGCTCATTTCCTCAATGGCATTCATGGCGTGGTCGCTGGCGCAGAGCTTTCCAAGGCTGGTCGCACACATGAGCCTGAAAAAGAGCAGGCAGTTCCTGCGGTATGCGGCGCTCTCATAGTTTTCATCGCTGGCAGGGAGGATGCTGTGCCCGGCCCGCTCGATCGCCCGATAGCCCTCCAGATTGGCGTCCAGTATCCGGTTCAGATAGGCCGTATTTCCTCTGAGCCTTCGCAAATCACCGTCCGCATAATAGCAGGCAAAGGCCACCGGCAGAACGAAAGCCGCGTGACAGAGCAGGTAGTCCTCCATATTCGGTTCGTAAACCACCTTGTATCCGGAGCCCGCGAAAATCCGTCCGATCAAAGCTTCGTTGGCGGGCGCGGCCTTCAATTGCCCAATGGTGATCTTTTTTAAGTCAACGGAGACGACCCGCGCTGCTTCCCGGTGTCCCGCAGAGAGCGCAAAGGCGAACATCACATTCTTCTCCGGCAGAAGCGCGGCATAGTGAGCGGCCCGGACATTGTTTCCTACAAACACAAGGTTCCTTGTTTTGTTTGCCCGCAGGGCTTCCAGCACGCTGTCCAACTGGGTATAGCGCGTCACAATGAAGATGACATCATAAACATCGTCCGGTTTTAGCTGTGTGATGACCGGGACATGGCGGACGGTCTCCCGCAGATGACAGGTCTTTTTGATCTGTAAGCCGTCCTGTTGCAGGCGTTTTGCCCAGGCGCCCCGAGCCAGCAGGGTCACATCCTTTTTTGCGCTGTACAGGTTATTTGCCAGGTTGCAGCCCAGCACACCGGCGCCATAAACCAACATACGCATATTCAGCCCTCCTCGTTGTCTTTATTTTGTTCTCTCTTTGCCCTTTCTTCCGTATCCTCCGATCCATCGCAGGCGTCATAGGGCGCAGCCGGGTCCGGAACGCGCTTTTGGAACTGTCCCGGACTGTCTGCCTCCACCGCGCTCACATGATCCGTGTCCTGATGGGGAATGAGGATATGCCTGATTTCGGCGGACGTAATTCCCAGCCACCTCATTTTCCAGCCGGTCATAATGTTACCCGGCGTAAAGCATGATGGTGGTATTGCCCATAATTCCTTTCCCGCGCTTTCTTTACCATCGATTCAGAAAATCAGCACAACCAGCCCGGCAATAATCGCCGCCCCGGCGATCCAGACCGCGGACAAAAGCCCCCGCTTTTTCAGCACCTGCGGCCATGTCGGGACAAAGGGAATATCTTCGATTCCGGGGATGATCCATATTTTGCTGTGCCCCACCCACAGCCGGTCGATCACGATACCATCAAACCAGTTCATGACCTCCAGAAATAACAACGCCTGCAAATAGGCCGTTTTGAAGTCCCCTGCCCGATTCCAAAGGCCGATGATGAGCAGCAGCGCCGCCAGCAGGATCAGGAGGAAGGGAACCATAAAGCGCCGCTTTTTCCGGCGTATGGCGTCCCAGTCGGTAAGACCAATGGCAACGGCCCGCTCCTGCACCGGTCTGGGATAGAAATAAATTTCGTTGATGCCTTTGTCCCGCACGCCGAGCTTCACCATGCCGATAAAGAGCAGGCAGAACAAAATAAGCTGGATGACGATCACAGCGATTCCTCCTTCACACACTCTGAATAGGTCAGCGGAAAGGACGCCTCCAGCGCCATGCTTTTTCGCACGGTCCATCTGTTGCTTCGCAGAAACGTTATATATTCTTTGCCGGACCACCTGGTATGAAGAGGGAATCCCGCCAGTTTCATAAGAAACAGCCGGACCTTCCCGCAGGCCGTGTCTCCATCATGGGTAAAGGTCGGCGCAATCAGCACGCCGTCGTCCTTCAGCACGCGCCGGATCTCCGCAAGAGCCTTTTCCGGCTGGGGGACAATGTGCAGGGCGTTGGACACGATCACCACATCGAAAGACCGAGCGGCATAGGGCAGGCAGAACATATCCTGTACCGAAAAATGCAGCTTGTCGGAATGATTTCCCCGCCCGGCCCGCTCGATCATCTCCTGTGAGGCGTCCGTTGCCTCCACATGGTTTGCCGAGCCGACAATATGCTTGGCGATCAGGCCGGTGCCGGTCGCCAGCTCCAACACATCTTTATGCCGCACCACAGGGAAAATCTCGGCGTACATTTTCTCATACGCCCGATGGTCCCTGCGCATAAAGCGATCATAGATTTTTGCCGTCCGGTCCCAAAAGGTTTTTTTCATATTCCATCTTCTTCCCGCAATAGTTAGTATTATCTAACCTATATCCTTTTGAAAAGCCGCCCAAAGGCAGCTTTTCCAATTCACTCCGTATATTTTCTTACATTGTATCGTCAGCCATATGGTTTGTCAAGTTTGCAAACCGCTTTCTCCGGCCCTTCCAAAACAAAAGCTCCGGCCACGGTTGACAGACCGGCTATTGCAGCTTATAATATTACATATACCCCTAACCGTATGGAGGCTATGATCATGAAACAGTGTATGGATGCGGACAATCTGCACCGTCGTTTGAAAAAAATAATCGGGCAAGTGCAGGCCATCGACCGTATGATCGATGAGGATGTTCCATGCGAAGAAGTCCTCTCCCAGATCAATGCTGCAAAGTCAGCTTTGAATGGCTGCGGCAAGGTCGTTTTGGAGGGGCATATCAAGCACTGCGTCCGTGACGGCATTGAGCATGGCGACGCAGAAAAGACCATTGAGCGCTTTACAAAAGCGGTGGAGCGCTTTGCAAATATGCAGTGATGATTGAAAAGGTTCGTCCTATCGACTGACCTTTCTTTCTATTTCCTCCCTTGACAACCTATACCCCCATATGTATAATATGCACATACCCCATATGGTATAGAAAGGGGACCCGCCCATGAAGCGAGTTATGGAAAAGCTGGAGCATTTGTTGGAGCTTGGCGGAATCAAGAAGGATATTACTTTGCTTGCGATCTCCGGCATCGCAGTCATTTGCAGCCTTCTGAAGTTCCAGCCGCTTCCGTTTGATATGGCGTGGGCCGCGATCATTTTGTGCGGCATACCGATCATTTTGGAGGCAATCATCGGTCTGGTAACGGCCTTTGACATCAAAGCGGACGTGCTGGTTTCTCTGGCGCTGATTGCCTCCCTTTGCATCGGAGAGACCTTCGCAGCCGGTGAAGTGGCCTTTATTATGCAGCTTGGTGCGCTGCTCGAAGATCTGACCGTTGCAAAAGCGAGAGCCGGTATCGAAAAACTGGTTCGCCTGACACCGCGAACGGCACGGGTATTGAGAGGCGAAAAAGAAGAAATGATCCCCGCCGAAGAGGTCAAGGTCGGCGATCTGCTCCGTGTTCTTCCCGGCGAGAGCGTTCCGGTAGACGGAGTGATCGTTTCCGGCCAGACCTCCATCAATCAGGCCGTGATGACCGGTGAGTCCCTGCCGGTAGATAAAACTGTCGGAGACACGGTATCCAGCGGCACCGTCAACCAGTTCGGCTCTTTTGAGATGGAAGCGACAAAAGTCGGCGAAGACAGCTCCATTCAGCGCATGATCCGGCTGGTGCAGTCTGCCGACGCAGGAAAAGCAAAAATCGTCGGCATTGCAGACCGTTGGGCAACCTGGATCGTGGTCATTGCGCTGACTGCCGCGGCGATGACTTGGCTCATCACCGGGCAGATCATCCGCGCCGTTACGATTCTCGTTGTATTCTGCCCCTGTGCATTGGTATTGGCAACCCCGACCGCTATTATGGCGGCCATCGGCAATGCGACCAGACACGGTTTTCTTGTTCGGGAGGGCGATGCCTTGGAGCGGCTTGCGAAGACAAAGGTGATTGCCTTTGACAAGACTGGAACGCTCACCTGCGGAACACCGGAGGTCGTTGCCGCCGAGAGCATATCCAGCGCGTTTACCAACAAAGAAATTTATTGTCTGGCGGCGTCTGCGGAACAGTTTTCCGAGCATCCGCTGGGCAAGGCAATCGTAAGCTGCTGCAGAAAAACGGGCGGCCAGCTTGCCGACGCAAAGGACTTTCAGATGCTCCCCGGACGGGGCGTGTGCGCCCGGATTGAAGGAAAAAGCGTTTTTGCCGGCAATCCCGAACTGCTCCGAGAGCATGGCATTGAAATAACGCCCCCTGCCGATGCGGAAAATTACATCAAACAGGGCTGTACTGTTACTTACCTTGCAGTGGATACTATATTTGCAGGCTATCTGGCTCTTTCAGATACCCTGAGAAAAGAAAGCGCCGCCACGATTGATTCTCTCTCCCGACTCGGTGTCCAGCCGGTGCTTTTGACCGGGGACCATGCAAATGCTGCAAACACGATCGCAGCCCAGCTTCATATCGGAGATATACGGGCAAACTGCCTGCCGGAGGACAAACTGAAATACATTGGCGAATACCAGAGCATGAAAAGGCCGGTGTGCATGATCGGCGACGGCATCAATGATGCTCCGGCACTCAAAAAGGCGGATGTGGGCATCGCTATGGGCGGCGTAGGCAGCGACATTGCCGTAGATGCAGCGGACATCGCCTTGGTAGATGACGAGGTCAAAGAGCTTCCGCATCTGATCGCGCTGTCCAAGCGCATGATGACCACCATCAAGCTCAATATGACCTTTTCGATGACTTTGAACTTTATCGCCATCGTGCTGTCCATCATCGGAATATTGAATCCTGTCGTCGGTGCGCTGGTACATAATGCAGGCTCTGTGCTTGTGATTACAAATTCAGCTTTCTTATTGAAATGGAGGAAAAAAGAACAGCATTCAAGATGATCGGTTTAATGATCGGTAAATGGCATGCATACCTCATATCCGCAGATATACTGCGCCCCAGCTTCTTAAAAGCTGGGGCATATTTTTGGATTTTTCAAGGATGTACCTTTGGCAGTCATAACGGATGCGTCAGACCAGCAGCTTTTCATACGCAACGCGCTTATTGTCCTTTTCGGCGGTGCCGCTCAGCCAGATCACGCCGCAGTACTGATAGCCCCGCGACGACAGCAGCGACCGCATCCCGATGTTATTCTCATGCGTATCCACGCGGACGCTGGAAAGGCCCATGCCGTAGGACAGGTCCTCCGCGAACTGCATCATCTCAGACGCAAGGCCTTTTCCGTGGAAAAGGTCCCGCACGGCCACGCGATGTACCGTGCCATAGGGCGTCCCCTCCGTGAGCCATCTGCCTTCGATGGTTCCGTAGTCCGCCTCGGGCGTCGTATACAGCGAAATGCAGCCCGCCGCCTCGCCCTCGCAGGTGAACAGCCAACAATTGCCCGCCGCGATATCCCTGCGGAACACGCCGGGATTCGGAAAGCCGCCCTGCCACTGGTTCGTACCCTTTGCGTGCAGGTAGGCGCTGGCCTCGTCGGCGATGAGCATGAGATCGGCCATATCGGGAAGCTCCGCCCGGCAGCAGTCAAACTTCAGCTTTTTCCTGCCGCTCAGGCGGCGCACAATGGCTGTGTCCTCCTTCGTCCTCGGTTCGAAGGCTGCGAACATATCGGGACGCTTTTCCTTCGTGCGGATAATCTGCTGTTCACGCCGCCACGCGGCCACATCCGCGTGATTCCCGGCGCGGAGCACCTCCGGTACGGTCATGCCCTCCCAGGTCTCGGGGCGGGTGTACTGCGGATACTCCAAAAGGCCGTCCCAATGGCTCTCGCCGGTATAGCATGCCGGGTCGGACAGCACGCCCGGGACCATGCGGCAGACGCTGTCCGCGATCGCCATGGCGGGGATCTCTCCGCCGGTGAGCACAAAGTCGCCGATGCTCATTTCCTCATCGCAGCACCGCTCGATAAAACGCTCGTCAACACCCTCGTAATGCCCGCAGACCAGCACGAGATGATCGTAATCCGTGACCAGGCGCCTTGCCTCGTTCTGGTCAAAGCGCTTTCCCTGCGGAGACATATAGATCACCCGCCGGCGGCGCTCCCCGGCCTCCCCGACGACATGGTCCAGGCATGCCTTCAGCGGCTGCGCCATCATCACGCAGCCCCAGCCGCCGCCATAGGGATAATCGTCCACCTGCTGCTGTTTGTTCGTGGTAAAATCCCGTATCTGCACGCAGTTTATCTCGATGACGCCCTTTTTCTCCGCCCGGCCGAGAATGGACGAGGACATCATCGCGTTCACCGCATCCGGAAACAGGGTCAGGATATCGATCCTCATAAGCTGCACCCTCCTGCGACGTCACAAAACGGGGGACGGCGCCGCGCTGCCCCTCCCCCGAGCCGCTTATATTTTACATGCCTTCAATCAGACGGACGGTTATGACTCCGTTTTCCGCGTCCTTGTCGAGGATGAACGCGGGGACGTCGGGAATCAGGATCTCGCGCTCGCCCTGCACCACATACACGGAGGCTGCGGGCGCAGGCATGACCTCCTTCAGTACGCCGAGCTCGTTTCCCGCCTCGTCCACGACCTTCGCGCCGAGGATGTCCTGAATAAACACCGCGCCCTTGGGGAGCTTTGCGTCGGCGCGGTCGATGAAGATGACCCGGCCCTTGAGCGCCATGGCGGCGTTCACGTCGTCGACGCCCTCCAGAGACACGATGCACATAGCCTTATGCACCCGGCAGGAGCGCACCTTTACAGGCTGTCCGTCCATATAAAACCGTTTGAAGCGGGTCAGGAACGACGCATCGTCAGTCCAAGGCTCGATCTTCACCTCGCCCCGGACGCCGTGCGTATTGACGATCCTGCCCGCCTCCAGATATTGCTTTTTCAATCCAGTATTTCGACAGAGACCTTTTTACCCTGACGCTGGCCAACCGCCTTCATCAGCACGCGGATCTGGCGCACGATGCGGCCTTGGCGGCCGATCACCTTGCCCATATCGCCGTCGGCGACCCGCACCTCGAATACGGTCTCGCGCTCTGTCGTTTCTTCCTCTACAGTTACCTTGTCCGGATTGTCCACAAGGCTCTGCACGATGTAGGTCAGCAGTTCCTTCATGGATGCTCCCAGCTTATTCAGCCTTGGCCTCCGCCGCCTTCAGGAGGCCGCGGACGGTATCCGTGGGCTGAGCGCCGCAGGCGATCCAGTATTTGGCACGTTCCATATTGATGTCCACCTTTGCCGGGCTGCACATGGGATCATAGATACCGATTTCCTCGATGTTGCGGCCGTCGCGGGGAGCACGGCTGTCCGCCACCACGACACGATAGAAAGGAGCCTTCTTGGCGCCCTGTCTTTTCAGACGAATCTTAACCATTGTTTTGTCCTCCAAAAAATTTTATATATTTTTATTTTTTAAATAAAACCGTCTCAGAAGCCAAACATGCCGGCTTTTTTTGCCATGCGGCGGCCCTTTTTGGAGCCCGCCATCTGCTTTGCCATCTGGTTCATCGCGTCAAAGCCCTTCAGCAGCCGGTTGATCTCCACCACGCTCGTGCCGGAGCCCGCGGCAATGCGCTTTTTGCGGCTGGCGTTCAGGATCGACGGATTGTCCCGCTCCTTCTGCGTCATGGACAGAATGATCGCCTCGGTGCGGGCCATGGCTTTCTCGTCAATCTTCGCGCCCTTGAGCTGCCTGGCGTCCATACCGGGCACCATGCTCAAAATATCCTCCATGGAGCCCATGTTTTTGAGCGAGCGCATCTGCTCCAGATAATCCTGGAGCGTGAAGCGGTTTTTCATGAGCTTCTCGGCCATTTCCTCGGCCTTTTTCTGATCGACGGCCTGCTCCGCCTTTTCGATCAGGGTCAGCACGTCGCCCATGCCGAGGATCCGGCTCGCCATGCGGTCCGGATGGAACACCTCAATGGCGTCGAGCTTCTCGCCCATGCCGACAAACTTCACCGGCTGCCCAGTGACTGCCCGGACAGACAGCGCCGCGCCGCCGCGGGCGTCGCCGTCCATCTTCGTGAGCATGACGCCGGTGATCCCCAGCGCCTCGTCGAAGGCGGACGCGGCGTTGACCGCGTCCTGGCCGGTCATGGCGTCAACCGTCAGAAGAATTTCCGCCGGGTTCACGGCGGCTTTGATCTTTTTCAGTTCCTCCATCAGCGCCTCGTCCACATGCAGACGGCCGGCGGTGTCGAGGAAAATCACGTCGTTGCCGTGCATACGCCCGTGCTCCACCGCGGCCTTCGCAATGTCCACAGGGTCGATCTGCCCCATCTGGAACACGGGAACGCCCACCTGCGCCCCCACGGTTTCGAGCTGCTTGATGGCTGCCGGCCGATACACGTCGCAGGCCACGAGCAGCGGGCGCTTGTTCTGGTGCTTTTTCACCCAGGCGGCAAGCTTTGCGGTGTTCGTGGTCTTGCCCGCGCCCTGCAGGCCGACCACCATCACAATGCTCGGCACCTTGGAGGAGTAGTTGAGCTTTGCGGCCTGCCCGCCCATGAGGTTCGTCAGTTCGTCGTTGACGATCTTAATGACCATCTGGCTCGGGTCGAGGCTCTCCAGGATCTCCGTACCGGCGGCCTTCTCGGAGACCGTCTTTACGAAATCCTTGACGACCTTATAGCTGACGTCGGCCTCGAGCAGCACCATGCGCACCTCGCGCATGGCCGTCTTGACGTCCGCCTCGGACAAGCGGCCCTTGCCGCGGAGCTTTTTGAAGATACCGCTTAATTTTTCGGATAAGCTTTCAAATGCCATAATAATTAAATCAGTCCGTCCAGCCTCGCCAGCAGACGATGGCTGTCATCGTTGTCGGGGAGCTGCGCAGACAGTTCCTCCCGGATGCTCTGGATCTCCGCCCGACGGTCAAGAAAGCGCCGGATAAGGCCGGTTTTTTCCTCCATCTCCACGAGGTTCGCCTCCGCCCGGCGCAGGATCGCCCACACGCCCTGACGGCTCAGCCCGTCCAGCTCGGCGATCTCCGACAGCGAGTAGTCCTCGTTCCAATGCAGGTCCCAGTATTTCCGCTGCTTCTCCGTCAGAAGGTCGCCGTAAAAATCCAACAGAAGCGCACGATCGACCGGAGCCTTTTCCATTCCCGATCTCCGCCTCCCCCGCTTCCCAGATTCCGGCTGTTAATCAAAAACGATTTACAGCCTGGTTATCATACCAGATCATACCGCCGCTGTCAAGCGTTTTTCGTTTTCACCCGCCTGTATATTCTGCCCCGAACGCGGGAAAAATCCCTTGTATGGAAAATATTCGTACTGAACGCCTGGCCGGATGGGGCGAACAAGCGGCCAGGAGCATCCCCATCACCGGCACGGTCTCCGGAAAAAAGACCGCAAGAGACCTCGCCGCCGCCATGGACCGCGTGGCGGCCCTCGCGCGGGATAAGCGGTCTCCCGCATGGTACGCCGACAATGAATACCTTGTCCGGCGGGAGGGCGGCATCGCCCGGGAGGCCCTTCTGACTGCGCGGGAAAGACTGCGGCGCGGCCCCGACGGGGCGGCGCTCGTCATGCTCTGTCAGCGTCTGGTGGACGCAGGCCCCATCACCGAGGAGCGCGTGGAGGAGTTCCTCATCGGGGCGAGACGTTCCGAGGAGATGCCCGAGACAGAAGCGGCGCTGGTCGGCGCGGCTCTGCGCATGGCGGTTATCCAGGCCCTCGCAAAGGGCGTCGAAGCCGAGCAGGCCGGTGAGCTTTTCACCGGACTTCGCACGCTGGCGGAGCTTGACCTCACCGACGCGCTGGAGCATTCCGACCCTGTGGATGAGCTTCTGCGGCACGATCCTGTCTACCCTCTCATGGACGAGAGCACCCGCGCCATGTACCGCGAAACCTGTCAGCGTCTTGCGAAAAAGCACCGGACAGCCCCGCTCAAGGAGGCCCAAACCGCACTGGAAACCGGACTTCACGACTACCTGTACCGTGAGCCGGAACGCTCCGGCTCGGGCTATATCACGCTCCATGTCATGCTCTCCGTCCTGCTGGCGCTGGGCGTCGGGTATCTGTCCGGCCGCCTGTGGATCGCGGCGCTGGTTTTCCTGCCGCTATCGGAGCTGGTCGGCGCTTCGATGGATATGCTGCTCCTGCGCTTTGTCAAGCCGCGGCGTCTGCCCCGGCTGGAGCTGAAGGACGGCGTCGGTCCGCAGGGACGGACGATCTGCGCCGTGTCCACGCTTCTCACAGACAACGACACCGGACCCGCGCTTGCGCGGCGTCTGGAGGAGTACCGCTTGGCCAATCGCGACTGCGGCGAGGACCTTCTGTTCGCACTGCTGGCTGACCTGCCGGATGCGAAAACCTTTCCCGTCCCCGAGGGCGCGGCCCGGCTGGATGCCGCCCGGCGCGCGATCGACAAGCTGAACGCCCGTTACGGCGGCGGCTTCTATCTCCTCACCCGGGACCCCCAGTGGAACCCCGCAGACAAGCAATACACACCATGGGAGCGAAAGCGCGGCGCCATTCTCGAGCTGTGCCGGCTGTCCCAGGGCCGAACCTGCGCGCTGAAATGCCTCGCCGGTGACCGCGGCGACCTTCGCGCCCGGTACATCCTGTGCCTGGACGGCGATACCCGCCTCGTGCCGGGCTCGGCCCGTCAGCTCATCGGCGCCGCCATGCACCCGGCAAACCGGCCCGTCATCCGGAAGGGCGTCGTCGTCCGCGGACACGGCGTGATCCATCCGCGCATGTCCGTGGAGCTTGACAGCGCCCTCGCTACGGATTTTGCCCGGCTCTATGCCGGACAGGGCGGCACCGACCCGTACGGCTCCCCCACCGGCGAGCTGTTTTTCGACCTCTTTGGCCGGGGCGGCTTCTCCGGCAAGGGCGTGCTGGACGCCGCCGCCTATCTCACCTGCCTCGACGAGCGCTTTCCGGAAAACGCCGTCCTCAGCCACGACGCGCTCGAGGGCGCTTATCTGCGCGGCGCATATATGGGCGATGTGGAGCTGACCGACTCCGCGCCGTCCACGGCCGTGTCGTGGTTCCGCAGGCTTCATCGCTGGGTCCGCGGCGACTGGCAGAACATGCCCTGGCTCTTCGACGCCGGAAAAGACCTATCCGCGCTCGATAAATGGCGGCTCCTCGACAGCCTGCGGCGCAGCCTTGTCCCGTCTGCCGCCTTTATCGCCATTGCGCTCTCGCTGCTGAATCCGGCCTTTTCGGCCGCAGGCATCACGGCGCTCCTCTGCCTCGGCGCGGAGGCGGTCCACTGCGCGTTCGCCGATCTTTTCCTTCCCACGCGGGATGCTCGTCTGCGCTGCCGCAGCGGTGTTTTCCGCGGGGCCAGCGGCGCCCTGACCCGGCTTCTGAGTCGGCTGATCCTCCTGCCCTGGGAGGCTTTTACCTGCCTGAGCGCCGCCGTGACCGCCCTTTGGCGCATGGGCGTCGGCCATCGGAATATGCTGCAGTGGACCACCGCTGCGCAGACAAGCCGTATGAACAGCCGTCCGACGGCGATGTGGTTTGCCGTCCTCTTCGGCGCAGCGCTGATCGTTCTCTCCCCCGAGCCGATCGGCATCGCCGCCGGCGTCATCTGGCTCCTCTCCCCCGGCTTCGCCAAGCTCACCGGACACCCCCGCGGCCCGAAAAACGAGCTGACGGACGCCGACCGAAGCTTCCTGCTCGACAGTGCCAAGTCGATCTGGGCCTATTTCGACCAGAACTGCACCCGGCAGGATCATTGGCTGCCGCCTGACAACGTGCAGGTGCAGCCGCCCAAGGGTGCGGCACGCCGCACCTCGCCGACCAATATCGGTCTTGCCGTCTCCTCCGCCGTCGCCGCGATGGAGCTTGACATCTGCCCCGCCGACCGCGCCGCAGAGTTCATTGAAAATATTATGTCAACCATCGAGCGCCTGCCCCGCTGGCGCGGCCATCTCTATAACTGGTACGACACCAGTACCTGCGCCCCCATGCAGCCGGCCTACGTCTCCACGGTGGATAGCGGCAACCTCTGCGCCTGCCTGATCGCGGCAGCGGACGCCCTCGCTGAACGCGGCTATGACACGCTCTCCCGGCGTGTATCCGCTTTTGCGGACGAGATCGACCTCGGCGCGCTGTACGATCGGAAAAAACGTCTGTTTTATATCGGCCTCGACCCGGCGTCCGACAAGGTCTCCCCGGGCCATTACGACCTGATGGCCTCGGAGGCAAGGCTTACGAGCTATCTTGCCTGCGCACGGGGCGAGGTGCCCCTGCGGCACTGGCAGGCGCTCAGTCGGGCACAACTGTCGCTGGACGGTTGGCGCGGCCTGGCCAGCTGGTCCGGCTCGATGTTTGAATATCTCATGCCTGAGCTGTTTCTGCCGCTGGTGGAGGGTTCTCTGCTCTGGGAGACCGGGCGTTTCTGCCTCTATGCCCAGCGGCGGCGCACCCGCTCGGCCGCCGCCCCGTGGGGCAGCTCGGAAAGCGGCTTCTTCTCCCTGGACGCCGGGCTTGATTACCGCTACAAGGCCCATGGCGCCGGCGCGCTCGCACTGCGCCGCGACGTGGACGCCGAGCTTGTCATCGCGCCCTATGCGAGCTTTCTCGCACTCTGCGTCCATCCCAAGGCCGCTGTCAAAAACCTGCGCCGTCTCAAGCGCGCAAGGATGTGGGGCCAGTACGGTCCTTACGAGGCGCTCGACATGACCCCCGGCCGTACCGGTAAAAACGGCGAGCCGGTCATGAGCTTTATGAGCCACCATCTCGGCATGAGCCTGTGCGCGGCGGCAAACTGCCTCAAGGGCGGCGTTATGCGCCGGCATTTCATGGATGTGCCGGAGTGCGCCGCGTTCCGGCCGCTGCTTTGTGAGCGCGTCCCGCTGGGCGGCCCGCTCCTGCGCCGGAACCACAGTCCGCTGACCCGTCCGCCGGAATCCCGAACCGAGCGTCCGGTCTTCGAGAAGGAGGGCTCTGGTTACGACCCCGCCGCGCCGGCGGTGTTTCCGATGTCAAACGGTGTCTATTCCGTGCTGGCCGGGGCCGACGGCTCCTGCACCGCGCAGAGCGGCGGCATCCTGATGTACGACCCGGAGGGCATCGAGCTGTCGGCGGATGACCGTCCGCTGACCTCCTCCCGCCGTCTGTCCACGTACCGCCCCTGGCGTTACGCCGGCGGAACTCTCACCTTTACCACACCGTACAGCACAAGTGTTATGTCAACCTCTATTGCCGTTGCCTCCGGCGAATGCGGCGAGCTGCGGCGCATCACCGGGAAGAGCAGCGGACGGCTGACGATCCGATTCCGTCCGGTGCTGGCCAAGGCGTCCGACTATCTTGCCCATCCCGCCTTTCGGCGGCTGGGGCTGGAGGTCTCGGCGAAAAACGGCGCCGTATTCGTCCGGCGGCTGTCGCGCGACGGCCTGCCGGAGCTGTGGCTCTGCCTGGCGGCGACGACGACGCTTACCGTCACCCGCGGCGCGGGCTGGCAGGCCATGGACCCGGTGGTCCTGACCGCAACGCTGCCGGAGGGCGGCTGCGCGGCACTTTCGATCGCCTTCGGGCGAAGCCGGGACGCTTCCTACGGCGCGGCGCGGCGCATCCTGTCCGGCGGCACGGCGGATATGCCCGGCTCCATGGCCTCTCTGCTCGGCCTGAACGCCGAGGGGATCGCCGCCGCCTTTGAGCTTTGCGGCGCCATGACTGTAAATCGTGTGTCCTCCGGCGAAAGCGCGTCCCGCGAAGGGCTTTGGAAGCTCGGTATTTCAGGCGACCTGCCCATTCTCTACACCCAGGTCCGGGAAGATCTTGCCGAGGCGCGCAGGCTCATCAAGCGCCATGCGCTTCTCACGGCCTGCGGCGTGCGGGCGGATCTCGTGATCGATACCGGCGAGGAGGGCGACTATCTTCATCCGAATACGGATACGCTGCGGCGGTTTTTGGACCGCTACGGCATCGCCGCCTTTGAGGGACAGCCGGGCGGCGTACACTTCGGCGGAAACGACGCCGTGCGTGCCGCCGCTCTGCGCCCGCTGCCGGCGCCCACGCCGAACGGCCCCGCACTGCCGGGATCGCGTCCTGCGCCCGAGCGCGGTCATACGCCGCCGGAGATCGAATACCTCACCGGTGGCGCCGTCCGCTTCCAGACACCGCCCATGCCGCCGCGTGCGTGGTCAAATATCCTCTCAAACGGCGACTTCGGCTATATCGCCGCGGACAGCGGCACCGGGCACATGTGGTATCAGAACGCCCGCGAATGCCCAATCTCCCCCTGGCTTAACGACCCCATCGCCGTGACCGGCGGAGAGACGCTCGAGCTTGTCACCGCTGCCGGACGCCGAAGCCTGTTCGCCGACGGCATAAATCCCTGCCGGGTCATCCACGGCTTTGGCTGGACCCGCTGGGAAACAGAAAAATGCAGCGTCACAGCCTTTATCCCGCTCGACCATAAGGCCCGCATCCTGCTCATCGAGGGCGGAGACGGCGCCTATATCGGCTGGCATCTGCCGCTGGCGCTCACCGCCGACCGCGTCGACGCACGCTTCGTAACGACGGCATACCAGGACGGCTGCCTCGAGGCACGCAATCCCCGGTGCTCCTTCCCCGGCACGGTTTTCCGCGCCGTGGTCAGCCGTGATCTTTCCGGCTTCACCTGCAGCGACGCCGCGTGGCGTTCCGGCCGCCCGGACGGGAAAACCGGCTCGGGCCTGGACCCCTGCTTCGGCGCGCTCTGGGACGGCGGCGGCGTGTCCGTTCTCGCGTGCGGCTGCGAGGCCGCCGAGACGCTCCGCGCGCTGGCAAACCCCGACCGGGCGGCCAAGGAGCTTCTCCGCGTCCGCGATTACTGGCGCAGCCTACTCAGCCGGGTCCACATCCACACGCCGGACGAGGACCTGAACCATCTGATGAACGGCTGGGCCGCCTATCAGGCGCTGTCCTGCCGCATCCTGGGCCGTTCGAGCCTGTACCAGAACGGCGGCGCTTTCGGCTTCCGCGACCAGCTCCAGGATGCTGTGAACATCCTTCTCATCGACCCCGGCCGTACACGGCGGCAGATCCTGCTCGCCTGCACCCGTCAGTTCCGGGAGGGCGACGGGCTCCATTGGTGGCACGAGTCCCCGGACGGGCCGCGCGGCGTGCGCACCCGCTGCTCCGACGATCTGCTGTGGCTGCCGTGGGCGCTGTGCGAATATGTGGAAAAGACCGGCGATCACAAGCTTTGCCGTGAAAATACCGCATGGCTTGACGCCGCGCCGCTGCGTCCCGATGAGGACGACCGCTATTTCACGCCGCCGGCGACGGAGCTGCAAAGCCCGGTCCTTGAGCACGCCAAGCGTGCCATTGACTGCGTTCTTACGCGGGGCCACGGCCCGCATGGACTGCTGCTCACCGGCTCCGGCGACTGGAACGACGGCATGAACAAGGTCGGCGGAGAGAGCGTATGGCTCACCTGGTTTTTCGCCCACACTGCCGGCCGCTTCGCAAAGCTTCTCGAGCGGCTGGGAGAGCCCGGCGGCCTCGACTACGCCAAGGCGGCAAAACAGTATACGCAGGCGGCTGAGCGCGCGTGGGACGGAAGCTGGTATCTGCGCGGCTGGTGGCAGGACGGCGCACCGCTCGGCGCGGCGGGCGCCCCTGCCTGTGCCATCGACTCCATCGCCCAGAGCTGGGCGGCTTTCTGCCCCGGCGCCGATTCGAACCGCGTAAAAACGGCGCTGCGGGCCTGTATGGACAACCTCTACGACGAGGCCCACGGCCTGACAAAGCTCTTCACCCCGCCCTTCGGCGAGGAGGGGCGCGATCCGGGCTATATCCGCGCCTGCGGCCCGGGCTTCCGTGAAAACGGCGGCCAATACACCCACGGAGCGCTGTGGCTGGCCTCGGCGCTGCTGAAAAAAGGCTTTATCGAGGACGGCGCGAAGGTGCTTCTAAGCACCATGCCTGCCCGGCACAACCCCGCCCAATGGGGCGCGGAGCCCTATGTCCTTGCCGCGGACGTGTCCGCAAATGCCGACCATTACGGCGAGGCGCTCTGGAGCTGGTACACCGGCTCCGCCGGCTGGTTTTTCCGCGTCGTGCTGGAGGACCTGCTCGGCATTCGTCTCAAGGACGGCCATCTCGTGGTGGAGCCCCACCTGCCGGAGGGCTGGGAGGGCTATGAGGCCGAGATCTGCTCCCGTCACATCCAGGTGCGCCACGGCCGTGTGACAATTTCCTGACCCCGGATCACCCCCGTCTTTCGGCGGGGGTAATCCCGCATAATTTATAGTATATTTATATCCAAAACGGTAAAAAGGTGCTATAATAAGGAGGCTGATTTGGAAATCGTAAATGGAGTGATCTCTGTGAAAACAATCCGGGATGAAATCCTGCCGGGGGTATTCCTTACCTGCCTGCAAACGGATAAATTCAAAACTGGGCTTCTGAGCGTCAGCCTCCTGACCCGTCTGTGCCGGGAAGAGGCGTCCATGAACACGCTCATCCCGAACGTCCTGCGCCGCGGCACCGTGCATTACGGCGATATGGACGCGCTGGCTGCGCGGCTTGACAGCCTGTACGGTGCGCGGATCGAGCCTTACGCCCGCAAAATGGGCGAGATCCAGACCGTCGGCTTCTGGGCCGACTTTGTAGACGACGCCTATCTGCCCGGCGACGGTGCGGCGCTTCTGGAGGACGTGTCCTCCCTGCTGGGCGAGATCCTGCTCGCCCCGAATACCCGCGGCGGGCTGTTTCTGCCGCAGTATGTCGAAAGTGAGAAGGAGAAGCTCCTTGAAGACATCCGCTCCCGCGTCAACGATAAGGTTGCCTATTGCCGCTATCGCCTGATGGAGCTCATGTGTCCGGCCGAGAATTACGCTGTTGATGTCATGGGCACCGAGGAGACTGCCGAGAGCATCGGCTACGTTGCCCTGACAAAGCGCTATAAAACGCTGATCGCCACCGCGCCCATGGAGCTCTTCTACTGCGGCACAGCGGACGTCGAGCGCGTGAAGGCTGCGCTGCGCGACGCGCTGATGACGCTGCCCCGCGGCGAGATTGATTACGACCTCGGCACCGACATCCGCATGAACGCGCTCGAAGACCATGTCCGCTACGAGACCGAGGTCATGGATGTGACACAGGGAAAGCTGGCCGTCGGCTTCCGCCTCGGCGAGTGCATGGAGGAGCCGGATCACGCGGCGATCCGTGTGATGAACGCGGTATTTGGCGGAGGCGTGGCCTCCAAGCTCTTTATGAATGTCCGCGAAAAGCTGAGCCTGTGCTACTATGCCAGCTCCGGCATCGACCTCATGAAGGGGCTTCTGTTCGTCATGAGCGGCATCGAGCCGGAAAATTACGACCGGGCGCTTGAAGAGATCCTGCGCCAGCTTGACGCTGTCCGAAACGGCGATATTACCGAAGAGGAGCTGTCCGCCGCGAAAATCTCCCTCGTCAGCGATCTGCGCGCCCTTTCAGACAGCGCAGGTCAGCTTGAGGCGTTCTGGCTGAGCCAGAATCTCCAGGGACTTGAATACGGCCCGGACGAGCTTGCCGCCCTGATCGAGGACGTAACCGCAGAAGATGTCTCCGCCATCGCCCGCTCCGTGGAGTGCGACATGGTATATTTCTTAAAAGGCCCGGAGGAGGAAACGGACTATGCAGAGGATTGATTACGCCGCCGTCGGCGAGACGCTGTACGCCGCCGTCCTGCCGAACGGCCTGCCCGTTTATGTCCTTCCAAAGCCCGGATACCGCAAGGCTTTCGCGATCTTCGCGGCCAATTACGGCGGCGCGGACCGCCGCTTCGTTCTCGCCGGCGAGGAGAAAAATACCCCGGCCGGCGTGGCGCATTATCTTGAGCACAAGATGTTCGACACGCCCGACGGCGATGCGCTCATCGCTCTCAGCACCGCCGGCGCGGACCCTAATGCGTTCACCTCAGAGACCATGACCGCCTATCATTTCGAGTGCACCGAGCATTTCGAGGAAAATCTGCGCACGCTGCTCTCCTTCGTCTCCGTACCGTACTTCACGCAGGCGAGCGTGGACAAGGAGCGCGGCATCATCGGCCAGGAGATCCGCATGTATGAGGATAACCCGGATTTTGTGGTCTACACGAACCTCATGAAATGCCTTTTCGCCCAAAGCCCGCTGCGCGACTCCGTCGCCGGCACGGTCGAATCCATCGCGGAGATCACGCCGGAAACGCTGTACGACTGCCATAAGGTGTTCTATCGCCCGTCCAATATGGCGCTGTGCGTCGTCGGCGACGTGGACCCGGATCTGGTCGAGCGCCTTGCCCGGGAGCTTCTGCCCGCCGAATACGCCGAGAAGCCGGGCCGGGACTATGGCCCGGACGAGGGCCTTTTGCCGCAGACTCCGCTTTGCGAGGTGCGCATGGAGGTCGCCTCCCCCATCTTCATGATCGGCGCGAAGCTCGGTCTCATGAAGCGCGGCAGCGAAGCCCTGCGCGAGCGCATCGCCGCCGGTCTTGCCCTGCGCTGTCTCTGCGGGCGAAGCTCCCCCTTTTATCTCCGGCATTACAGCAGCGGCCTGCTGAACTCCACCTTCGGAAGCGATATCGACTTTGCCGCCGGGCAGGGCATCGTCTCCTTCGAGGGCGACACCTCCGGCGATCCCCATGAGCTTCTGCGCGTTCTGCGCGGGGAAATCGCCCGCGTCGGCCGCGAGGGCTTTGATCCCGCCTTTTTTGAGCGCCAGCGCAAGGCAAGCCTCGGCGGACGCATCCGCGCCTTGTCCGATTTCAGCGGCCTGGCCACCAGCGTGGTAAGCGGCTGCTTCGCCGGCTTCCAGCCGCTCGACGCCTTCGCGCTTCTCGATTCCGTCACCTGCGCCGAGGCGGAGGCATGGGTCCGCGAAAACCTTGTGCCGGAGCGTCTCGCCATGTCCGTCGTCTATCCCAAGGAGGTCTGAATCATGTCATCCGCCGCCATTTCCTTCCCCTTTCTCGGAAGCTGGTCGATCTGCCCGCCCAACAGCTTCACGCTTTTCGGATATACCATCTACTGGTACGGCGTCATCATCGCCGTCGGTTTTCTGCTGGCGGTAGCCTATGCCTACCGCCGCTGCGAACGTGATTTTGGCATCAAACAGGATGACCTGACCGACGTTCTGCTGTTCGCCGTACCGCTCGCTATCGTCGGCGCACGCATCTACTACGTTGTGTTCTACGGCGGCTATGACAGCTTCGCCGACATGGTGAAGATCTGGGAGGGCGGCCTCGCCATTTACGGAGGCATCATCGCCGCTTTCCTCACCGTTTTCATCGTCTGCCGGGTAAAGCACATATCCGCTCTGGCGCTGCTGGACATCACCTCCTTCGGCCTTCTGATCGGCCAGTCCATCGGCCGGTGGGGCAACTTCATGAATCGCGAGGCCTACGGTTATGAAACCGACATTTTCTGCCGTATGGGCCTGACGCTGGACGGCATAACCATCTATGTCCACCCCACGTTCCTGTATGAATCACTCTGGAACGCCGTCGGATTCGCCGCCCTGCACATTTTCTCCAAGAAACATACGCGCCAATTTGACGGCCAGTACCTGCTCATGTATCTGGCCTGGTACGGCCTCGGCCGCGTTTGGATCGAAGGCCTGCGCACTGATTCGCTGTATCTCGGCGCGACCGGCATCCGGGTGTCCCAGCTCATCGCCGGCGTCGCCTTCCTCGTATGCACAGCCGCCCTGATCGTCATCCTCAAGAGCGGCAGATGCGCGCCGGAAAAGCTCTGGGTCAATCGCATGGCGGCCGCCCGGGCCGTCGAAGATTCCGAAGCGGAAACGGAGGGTTCCGACCATGTCTGATTTCAAAAAGAAGCTCGGCGCACCTGCCAAAAAGCTCCGCAGCGCCGTTTCCTCCGCCTCTGAAAGAACAGCGCATGTCCGCCGTGTCGCCAGGCTCAATGTTGAAATTTCCGGTGAGCGCGACAGCATAAAGCGTGCCTACACCGAGATCGGAAAGCTCTATTATGAGACGCATAAGGATGCGCCTGAGGGCTATTTTATCCGTCTCTGCCAGGACATCGACCGTTCCATGACGGCCATTTCCGCCATGGAGGCCGAGATCATGCAGCTCAAAACCAGCCGTCCCCCGGCAGCCGAAACCACCGCCGAAAAGTAAAACCGAAGGGCGGAACGCGCTTTGCGTTCCGCCCTCTCTTTATATACACAAAATATACACAAAAAAAGATCGGTGATATGCTCCCTCTATGAGAGACAGTGAAAAAGGAAACTGTCAATCATAGGGGGAGCATTTTGCCCCCATACCCGGATTGACGGACAGAAAAAACAATCGTAAACTGGAAAGGAA
>CAYOSI010000035.1:0-23026 GCA_964406615.1 uncultured Oscillospiraceae bacterium | reverse complement strand
TGTCGTTGCCGTCGTTGTTGAACTGGGAAAAGACGTTGTTCCAAACCTCCATGTAGCGGTCGCAGTCGCAGCCGACGGTGCAACCGGGCTTTCCGCAGCCATAAGCCTCGCCGCGGTCATAGTAGATCTCCGAGCAGGGGCCGCACGGGCCGGAGCCGTGCTCCCAGAAGTTGTCCGCCTTGCCGAAGCGGAAGATGCGGTCCTCTGGGATGCCGATGTCGTTGTGCCAGATATCGAACGCCTCGTCGTCGTCCAGGTAGATGGACGGGTACAGCCGGTCCGGATCAAGGCCGACCCACTCGGGGCTTGTCAAAAATTCCCAGCTCCAGGCAATGGCCTCTTTCTTGAAGTAGTCGCCGAAGGAGAAATTACCGAGCATCTCGAAATAGGTGCCGTGGCGGGCGGTCTTGCCGATGTTTTCGATGTCGCCGGTGCGGATGCACTTCTGGCAGGTGCAGACGCGGTGGCGGGGCGGCTCCTGCTCACCGGTGAAGTAGGGCTTCATCGGCGCCATGCCGGAGTTTATAAGCAGCAGGCTCGGGTCGTTCTGCGGGATCAGGGAGAAGCTGGGCAGGCGGAGATGCCCCTTCGTCTCAAAGAAGGACAGGAACATCTCGCGCAGCTCGTTCAGGCCGAATTTCTTTTCCATTTCTGTTTACCTCTTGTCTTTTTCAGTTAACGGGATGGGCGTCCCGGAACGCCAGGAAGTCGTCGTAATCTGTGAAGAAGGTGCTCACGCCGTCCACGGAGTACCAGTACCAGTAATCGGTGCTGTCCGGGTTTATCGTAGCCGTGATGGACGCCAGGCCGGGGCTGCAGATCGGTCCGGGGGGCAGGCCCTCATAAAGGTAGGTGTTATACGGATCGTCGATCTCCATATCGGCGTTCGTCAGATCAAAGGTGCTCGTGCCCTTGATATAGTTCAGGGTACTGTCGAGCTGAAGCTTCATGCCGATGTTCAGCCGGTTATAGATGACCGAGGCCATCGTCGCGCGTTCCTCGTCGCTGCCGGCTTCCTTTTCGATCAGGGACGCCACCGTCAGAAGCTCGTGAATGCTCAGGCCGCGGTCGGCCGCCTCGCTGCGCACCTCGTCGGTGAGCTTGCTGTCCATATTCCGCAGGAATCGGTTGATAGCCACGCTCGGGCCCTCGCCCTGGTAGAAATCGTAGGTATCCGGGAAGAGATAGCCCTCCAGGCGGTTTTCATCGCCGTAGGGGAGCTCCTCCAGGAAATCATAATCAAACTCGTAATTGGCCGACGCCTCGTACAGCTCCGACTTGCGGGCGATGTGATTTTCCTCCAGGAGCGTGAAGATCTGCTCGAGCGAATAGCCCTCCGGGAAGGTGATGCGCGTGATCTCCTGGTTATCGGACCCAAACTGCAGCGCCGTGACCAGCGCGCGGTAATCCAGCTCCGTCGAGACGTCGAAGGTGCCGGGGTCGATCTTCGTGCTCGCGTGGGAAAACTGGGAGTACAGCTTGAACAGCCACTTATACTCGATGATGCCGGCGTTTTTCAGCGCGTCCGCCACCTGGTCGATATCGACCTTGATCTCGAGCTCCTCGTCGTTGACGAGCTCTGTGACCGGGTCGTCCCCCTCCGGGACATACTCGTCGATCGTGACGATGGCGTTCAGCGGCTCCTTGTTCAGGGCCAGCACGTCCGAGGCGCAGAGCCACGCGAAGCACGCCAGCAGGACGCTGACGCTGATGACAAACAGCGCGTACAGCACGCCGCCGCCGAGGCCGACGCGGCCATACCGGCGGAAACGGATGGGCATATAATCCCGCATCTCGGGCATATCCTCATCGTCCGTATAGTCGACCTCGTCCAGCTCCGAATCGTAGACCAGCATCTGGTCGCCGCGAAGCTCCCGGCCGATCGTGACCGGGTCCGGCTCACGCTGCGCCTTCGGCTGTTTTTTCCGCCGGATGCGCTGCGGCGCAGCCTCCTGCCGGTCCGGCGCAGGCTCCACGGCCCCGGACGGCTCCCCACCCGGCGATACGGGATCGGCGCTGCGCTTCCTGAACAGGGCCGACAGCGCGTCGACCTTCTCATCCTGTTCCTTTTTCGCCTTCTGCCGGCCGCGGATGGCGCTCGTCAGCGCGTCCACACGCTGCTTCAGCGCGTCCGCACGGTTTTCATTCGGCTTTGAAACATCGTCAAGATACGCCTCGTCGAAGCTGAACTCCCGTTCCTCCTCCGTCAGGTCATCCGTCTCTGCGCCGGGGAACGAAAACCCGTCCTGCGTCAGGCCGCTATCGTCAAATCCGTCTTGAGGGGTTTTATCCGACATGCAAACTCTCCTTTGTCGCTTCCTTCTTCACGCCGTACAAGCCATCTTCATAGTATGGCTCGGGGAAAACGCACCGCACCGTCACCCGCGCAGGGTGCGGCCACGATAAAATTTTCAGCGCGGAGAAAGGGTTCTTTTCATGTTCTGCAATTCCTGCAACTCCAGCTGGCTCTGGATCATCATCATCCTCATTCTCCTGTTCTCCAGCGGCAACTCCTTCGGCTGCGGCTGCGGCTGCGATAACGACAACTGCGGCTGTGGCTGCGGCTGCAACTGACAGGAAATAAGCCAGCTATTTCCGGGGGGCTCATCCGAGCCCCCTTTTTTGCTTTCAAACACGCTCGGCGCTCCTGCGGCATGCGCCGCGTTTCTGCCGAAGGACCGCCCATACGAACTGCGGCAGGTACCGCATCCGCACGATGCGCTTCGGCTGGCGGAGCAGACGATACAGCCATTCGAGCTTATGCTCCCGCCACCACAGCGGCGCACGCGCCACCGTGCCGGCCAGCACATCGACCGAGCCGCCCAGCCCCGCCATGAGGCCCACGGGCAGATCCCGGTGCGCCGCCATCCACCGCTCCTGCTTGGAGGCGCCGAGACAGACCATCAGAAGATCGGGCCGCCTCTCGCCCAGCTCGGCGATCAGCGCCAACTCGTCGGTGATAAAGCCGTCGCAGCAGCCGATCACCCTGATGCCGGGGTACCGGCTCTCGATCGTCCGCCCGGCTTTCTCCGCGGTATCGGTCTTTCCGCCGAGAATGTATACGGTGCCGTGCAGCTTTTCCAGCAGCGCCAGCAGGAAGTCATAGCCTGCCACACGCTCCGGCAGCGGCTGCCCCATTTGCTTCGCCGCCCACAGGATGCCGACGCCGTCCGGCAGCACCACATCCGCGCCGTTGATCGCCGCCATCAGCTCCGGCTCACGCCGGGCGGCCATGACGATCTCGGGATTCGGCGTGCAGACATACGCGCATGCACGGCTTTGGATAAGTGCAAGCGCCCGACCGACGGCCTCGTCCATGGTGATCGGGTCGAAGCCGACGCCCAGAATCTCCCGGCGGCTCATACCTGCGCGAACACCGCGCCGATATTTCCGCGGACGATGAGGTCCGCCTCGCCGTCCCGCGGCGTCGCCCCGCGGTTCACAAGCGCCAGTCTGTGACCCTGATAGTAGTTTATGAGGCCGGCCGCAGGATAAACCGCGAGGCTCGTCCCCCCGACGATGAGCATATCGGCCCGGCGGATATGACGGATGCTCCGTTCGAGGACATCCTGATCGAGGGCCTCCTCATACAGCACGACGTCCGGGCGGACAACGCCGCCGCAGCCGCAATGCGGCACGCCCTCACAGTCGTTGATGAACGCCGGCGAATAGCGCCGCCCGCACTGGGCACAGTAGCAGCGGTGCGTGGAGCCGTGCAGCTCCAGGACCTCTTGCGAGCCGGCGGCCTGATGCAGGCCGTCGATGTTTTGGGTCAGGACCGCTTTCAGCTTTCCCTCCCGCTCCAGCTCCGCCAGGCGGTAATGCGCCATGTTGGGCTTTGCCCCGCGGATGACCAGCTTCTCGTGATAGAAGCGGTAAAACTCCGCCGGGTCGCGCTCAAAAAAGCTATGGGACAGGATCGTTTCCGGCGGATAGGCCCACTTCTGGTTGTATAGGCCGTCCACGCTGCGAAAATCCGGAATGCCGCTCTCGGTGGAGACTCCCGCGCCGCCGAAGAACACGATGTACTCGCTTTCTTCGATCCAGCGGGCCAGCGTGCGGATCGACTCATCCATAATATTCCATCCTTCCCGGAATATTCCATCCCTATAATGCATCAGCTTATTATAGTATATCCCGCGGGGAATTTCAACAAAAAGAACGAGACACGGGAAGAATTTCCCGTGTCTCGGTATGGATCGGAATCAATAGCGCTTATGTTTGTTTTTGCGGGCGGCCTCGGATTTCTTGCGGCGCTTCACGCTGGGACTCTGATAATACTCCTTGCGGCGCAGATCATTCATGACGCCGGCCTTCGCGCAGCTCCGCTTAAAGCGTTTGAGCGCATTGTCGAGAGATTCATTCTCCTTAACGTGGACTTCAGACATTGATTTTCCCTCCTCTCGAATACGCCTCGTGTGCTTAATAGACCCTGCGGTTTTTGCTCGATAACCCTTAAGGTTATTTTAAAACCTTGGATATTATAATCGCTTCGACCCCGCTTGTCAAGAAATTCTTACTTTTTCGGCTTAAGAATCAGGTTGACGAGCTTGTTTTTGACCACGATCGTGCGGACGATCTCCATCCCCGCCATGGCCTTCTGCACCTTGGCGTCGGCCTTGGCCGCTTCGATAACGGTCTCATCGGCCGCGTCAGCCGGTACGGTGACGGCGGAACGGACCTTGCCGTTGATCTGCACGGCGAGTTCCTTCGTCGCTTCGACCATCTTCGCCTCGTCATAGGCAGGCCAGGACTGCTGCATGGCATACCCCTCGAAGCCCTGCATCTCCCACATTTCCTCCGCGAAATGCGGCGCGAACGGGCTCAGCAGCATCAGCAGGACCTTCAGGTCGCCCCGGCTCGGCTTCGTGTCGTAGAACTGGTTCACAAGGCTCATCATCGCCGCGATGGCGGTGTTGAACTTCATCTCCTCGATGTCGTCCGTGACCTTTTTGATCGTGCGGTGGACCGCCGACTCATTTGCGGCGGAGAGCCCGTCGCCCTCCAGGCGGTTCTCACCGAGCGCCCAGATGCGGTCCAGGAACCGCTTGCAGCCCTTGACGGCGTTGTCCGACCAGGTGGCGGTCTTTTCAAAGTCGCCGATGAACATCGTGTAAAGGCGCAGGGTGTCCGCGCCGAACTCCTTCACAACGTCGTCCGGATTCACGACGTTCCCGAGGGACTTCGACATCTTGACGGCGGGGCGCTGCGCCTCGGAGCCGTACTTGCGGATCATCTCGTCCTTTTCTTCCTGCGTCTCGAAATTGCCGACATAATGCGGGTTCTTGCCGAGGATCATGCCATGGCTCGTGCGCTTGGCATAGGGCTCCTTGGTCGGCACGACGCCGATGTCGTACAGGAATTTGTGCCAGAAGCGGGAGTACAGCAGATGCAGCGTGGTGTGCTCCATACCGCCGTTGTACCAATCGACGGGCGTCCAGTATTGGAGCGCCTCCTCGGAGGCGATGCCGGTGCTGCACCGGGGGTCGGTGTAGCGCAGGAAGTACCAGCTCGAGCCGGCCCACTGGGGCATGGTGTCGGTCTCGCGCTCGGCGTCGCCGCCGCACTGCGGACATTTGCACTCGACCCAGCTCCGTATCTTGGAAAGCGGGCTCTCGCCGGTGTCGGTCGGCTCATAGCTCTCCACCTCGGGCAGGAGGATGGGCAGCTCCTCCTCGGGCACCGGGACCCAGCCGCAGGACGGGCACTTCACCATCGGGATCGGCTCGCCCCAGTAACGCTGGCGGGAGAACACCCAGTCGCGGAGCTTGTAGTTGACCTTCGCCTGGCCGACGCCCTTTTCCTCGAGCCAGGAGATCATCTTGGCCTTGGCCTCCTCGACCGGCAGGCCGTCCAGGAAGCCGGAGTTCACGAGAATCCCCGTCTCGCAGTCGGTGTAGGCCGCCTTCTGCACATCGCCGCCGGCCACGACCTCGATGATGGGCAGGTCAAAAGCCTTGGCGAAATCCCAGTCGCGCTCGTCGTGGCCGGGCACCGCCATGATCGCGCCGGTGCCGTAGGTCGCCAGGACGTAATCGGAGATGAAAATGGGGATCTCGTTTCCGTTTACGGGGTTTATCGCGGCGACGCCGTCCAGACGCACGCCGGTCTTGTCCTTCACAAGCTCGGTGCGCTCAAACTCGGACTTGCGGGCCGCGGCCGCCTGATACGCCCGGATCTCGTCCGCGTTCCGGAGCCGGGGCATCCACTTTTCGATCAGCGCATGCTCCGGCGCCATGACCATGTAGGTCGCGCCGAACAGCGTGTCGCAGCGGGTCGTGAAGATGCGCATGGGATCGCCCGCCGTCGTGGCGAAATCGACCTCCGCGCCGGTGGACCGGCCGATCCAGTTGCGCTGCTGGGTCTTGACGCGCTCGATGAAATCGACGTCGTCCAGGTCGTCGATCAGGCGCTGGGCATAGGCCGTGATCCGGAGCATCCACTGGCTCTTTTCCTTCTGCACGACCTCCGAGCCGCAGCGCTCACAGACGCCGTTTACAACCTCCTCGTTCGCGAGGACGCATTTGCAGGAGGTGCACCAGTTAACGGGCATGGTGGCCTTGTAGGCAAGGCCGTTTTTATAGAGCTGCAGGAATATCCACTGCGTCCACTTATAATACTGCGGGTCGGTGGTGTCCACCACGCGGTCCCAGTCAAAACCGAAACCCAGCATCTTGAGCTGCTCGGTGAAGTGGGCGATATTCCGCTTCGTCACCTCAGCCGGATGCATATGGTTCTTGATCGCAAAGTTCTCCGTGGGCAGGCCGAACGCGTCATAGCCCATCGGGAACAGGACGTTATAGCCCTGCATACGGCGCTTGCGGGCGATGATGTCCATCGCCGTATAGGGCCGGGGATGGCCCACATGCAGGCCCTGGCCGGAGGGGTACGGGAACTCGACCAGGCCGTAGAATTTGGGCCGGTCGTCGCCGGTCGTCGCCGCGTAGGGCTTTTCGACATCCCAGCGCGCCTGCCATTTCTTCTCAATTCGTGCAAAATCGTAAGCCATCTCTTTTTACGCCTCTTCCTTCACAATATCCGTTATATCGATCTGCTGCGCGTCGTCCCAAAGACGCTCCAGATTGTAGAATGCGCGGGTCTCCTTCTGGAAAATGTGTACGATCAGGCAGCCGAAATCCAGCAGCAGCCAGTTCGAGTTGCGGTAGCCCTCGCGCCGGATGGGCGGCAGTCCCGCCATCGACAGGCGCTTGTCCACCTCGTCATAAAGGGTGCGCACATGGCTCGAGGAATTGGCTGAGCAGATAACGAAATAATCCGCCAGAACGGTCAGCTCCTCCGTCCCGAGGAGCCGGATGTCGGCCGCCTGCTTGTCATCAAGGGCCTTTACCGCCAGCTTTGCCGCTTCAAAAGGTTCCATAATATATCTCCATTCGTTGAAAATCCATGTTACACCGTATCGGGTACCCCGTCGGCATGGGCCGGCGTCCGTCCGCGCCGCAGGAGGTTGTTCCAATACCAGCGCTGGCCCTCGACGGTGTTTCTGTGCGCGGGATAGCCCTTGCCGCGCACCTCATAAAGACTCATGCGCATGCCGAGCTCCATCGCGAGGTCAAGGTCCTCGTACGCGGCCCGACGCAGCTCCTCCAGCCCGGCAAACCCGCTCCGGTTCGGCTCGATATAGTCGGCAAGATAGGTAATCATCTCCAGCCGGCTCATCCCCGGCCGCCCCGTTGTGTGGAAGCGGATCGCGATCGCCACCTCATCGGACAGTCCGAACCGGTCCGCCGCAAACGCCGCGCCGGTCTTGGCGTGCAGGAGCTTTTCGCTCACGTTCTCAAATTCATCCGTCATGATAGCATATTTCTCGCATAGGCGCAACTGCTCATCCCGTTCAAGTTTCTTCGTGATATCATGGCAGATGGCCGCCTCCGCGGCGGCCTCCTTCGGAACGTCCCAGCGCCCGGCGAGGCGGACGGCCTCCTGCTCGACGCCGGCGACATGCGGCACACGCTTCGGCTTCAGATACGCATACGCCTGCTCCCGCAGCCAGGAAAGCTCCGGTTTGGCGCCGTACAGCCGGCGGCGGATGATATGCGCATACACCTTCTCCGGCAGAAGTCCGCGTCCCTCCCGCTTCGGCAGAAGCGCCCGCAGCGCCGAGGAGGACGCCTCCACCGGCTCGCCGGGAACGACATAGACCGTCGCGCCGAAATCCCGGCGCAGCCGCCCGGCAGCAGCCGCCAGATCGCCCGCCTGCCCGTTCTCACGGGCGAGCACCGCGATGGACGCCAAGCGGCAGACCGCCTCCGGCTCGTGCCAGTCCGGCAGGGACAGGAGCATATCCGTCCCGACCAGGAAGATCAGCTCATCCTCCGGAAACCGACGCTTCAGCTCCCGGAGCGTATCCGAGGTGTAGCTTGCCCCTTCGCGCCGAAGCTCCAGATCCAGGACCTCCGCGCCGGGGACCTCGGCCGCCGCAAGCTCCGTCATACGCAGACGCTCCGCCGCATCCGGACTTCCCTCCGCCAAGCACTTATGCGGCGGGATGGACGCCGGGATCAGGAAAACGGTCTCGGCCTCCAGCGCGCGGCGTGCCGTTTCTGCCGCGTGGACATGGCCGCAGTGAGGCGGGTTGAAGGTTCCTCCGTAAACGAGAATCCGCATCGTTTTTTATCCTTTCGGCAGTGTTATTTTCGCCGTTTTCGCGCTTTTTTTATACAGAACAAATACCCTTCCGATGACCTGCACGCCCTCGGCGCCGCATGCCTCACACAAAAGCCGCTGCGCCTCTGCGGCGGTATACAGGCATGCCTCCTGCACCTTGCCCTTTACAAGCTCGCGGGCCTCCAGCGCCTCCTGCGCCTGCGCGATCACCGGGCCGGTTACGCCCGCCTTGCCCACATAGAGGATGCACTCTTCCTTCTGGGCGAGGCTCCTCAGATACGCCCTTTGCTTTCCTGTCAGCATAGTCCGCTCCTTTCCAGCGCCTCCCGGAACGCAGCCAGCGCTCTTGCCCGGTGGGAAACCGCATTTTTCACATCCGCCCCCAGCTCGCCGAACGAGGCGTCGTACCCCTCCGGCGAAAACACGGGATCATATCCGAAGCCGGCATGACCGGCGGGCGCTTCGAGGATCCGCCCGGGACATTCACCGCGGGCCGTGATGACCCGCCCGCCGGGAAGATACAGGCAGATGCAGCTCACAAACCGCGCCGAGCGGTCCGTCACCCCCTCCAGCTTTTCGAGAAGATACATGTATTTCTGCTCGTCCGTCCAGTCCTTTCCGCCGCCGAAGCGGGCCGTATGGACACCCGGCGCACCGTCCAGCGCGTCCACGCACAGGCCGGAGTCGTCCGCAATGGCCGGGAAGTTGGTGTACTGCGATACCGTCGAGGCCTTTAAAAAGGCGTTTTCCTCAAAGGTGTCCCCCGTCTCATTCACCTCAAAATCCACGCCGGCGATCGCCTGCGGGACGATGGAAAAGCCAAGAGGCTCCAGGATCTCCTTGAATTCACGGCATTTGCCCTGGTTGTTCGAGGCGAGAATAAAGGTCGTGTTCATTCCACCATCGCCTCCGCGAACTCCCGCGCGTCAAACGGGCGCAGGTCATCGACTCCCTCGCCGACGCCGATAAGCTTCACGGGCACGCCCAGACGGCCGGTGATCGCAAACACCACGCCGCCCTTGGCGGTGCCGTCGAGCTTCGTCAGCACGATGCCGGTGATCCCGGCGGCCTTTGCAAACTGCTCGGCCTGGATCAGGCCGTTCTGGCCCGTGGTGGCGTCCAGCACAAGAAGGATCTCACAGGCCGCCTCCGGCAGCTCGCGGGCGACGATCTTCGTGATTTTCGTCAGCTCGTTCATGAGGTTCTGCTTATTGTGGAGCCGGCCGGCCGTATCCACGATCACAACGTCCGTACCGCGGGCCTTTGCCGCGCAGCAGGCGTCAAATACCACCGCGCCGGGATCGCCGCCCTCGCCGTGCCGGACGATGTCCGCGCCGGTGCGTTCGGCCCAGATGCCGAGCTGCTCCGAGGCCGCCGCGCGGAAGGTGTCCGCCGCTGCGAGAAGCACCTTTTTGCCCTGGCGGCCGAAATATCCGGCAAGCTTTCCTATGGTCGTGGTCTTGCCGACGCCGTTCACGCCGACCATCACGATGACCGAGGGCTTTGTCGAGAGGTCAAGGCCGTCCGTTCCGGCTTTTTCCATCTGCTCCGTGAGGATGTCCACGAGCTTTTCGCGGATAGCCTCCTCGCCCTTGACGCCCTTGGCATTGCGAAGCTCCTCCGCCGCGTACTCGGCGATCTCCACACCGGCGTCGGCCAGGATCAGCTTCTCCTCCAGCTCGTCGAGAAATTCCTCATCGACCTTCGACATGCCGGAGAACAGTCCCGCCAGAAAGCCCTTTTTCTTTTCCTTGAATAAAGCCATGCTTTTGCTCCTTTATGCTTCCGCTGTTTTCTGCGCCTCCGCGAGATCCAACTCGATGACGCTCGACACGCCCTTCTCCTGCATGGTCACGCCGAAGAGGACGTCCGCCTGCTCCATCGTGCCGCGGCGGTGCGTGATGACGATAAACTGTGTTTTACGGAGGCGATGCAGGTACTCCGCGTACCGGACGACGTTTTCCTCGTCCAGCGCGGCCTCGATCTCATCCATGACGCAGAACGGCGTGGGCCGCAGCTTCAGGATCGCAAAATACAGCGCGATCGCCACAAAGGCCTTTTCGCCGCCGGACAGAAGGCTGATATTCGACACCGCCTTGCCGGGCGGCTGGACCTTAATCTCGATGCCGCAGTTGAGGACGTCGTCGGGGTCCTCCAGCCGCAGGGCGGCCTTGCCGCCGCCGAACAGCTCCAGGAAGGTCGCCTGGAAGCTCTCGTTGATCGCGGCGAACTCCGCCGTGAAAATATCCTCCATCTGGCGGGTGATATCGCCGATGATCGAGAGAAGCTCGTTCTTCGCCTTCGTGATGTCGCCGCGCTGCTCGGAGAGGAAGTCATACCGCTCGCCGACACGCTTCGATTCCTCGATAGCGCCCAGGTTCGGCGTGCCGAGCGCATGGATCGCGCGCCGAAGCTCCGTAATGCGGCGATTGGCCGCCGTCAGGCTCTCGACCGGCTGGCGCTGCTGCTGCGCCGCGGTGCGGGACAGCTCGTAATTGTCCCACAGCTTGTCGATGATCTGCTTCTCCTCCATCTCCGCGGAGAGCATTTTTCGCTCGATGGATGCGGTCAGGCGCTCCTGCTCGAGAAGCTCCTCGTTCCGGCGCTGGTTATCACGGTCCGCCTGTGTGCGCCGCGCTTCCAGCTCCAGCTTCTGCTGCGTGATCTCGCGGATACGCTCGCGGAAGCCGTCGGCACGGGCCTTCAGTTCCTCGCCGCGCACAGCGTTTTTCTGAAGCTCTCCGTCGATTTCGGCATTCTTTTTCTCATAGCCTTCGATGAGCGAACGGCGCTGGTCCCCGCCGGCCGCCATCGCCGCCTTCACGTCCTCCAACTGGCCGATATTGGCCCGTTTGGCCTGGCGCTCGGCGTCAAGCGACGCGGCGTCCCGGCTCACGGACGCCAGCTCCTCGCCCGCCACATCCATGTCGTACCGCGCCGCGGCCAGCTCCCGCTCCGCCGCGCTCAGCGTTTCCGTGCTTTTCTCCAGCCGCCCGCGCAGGTCCTCCCGCTCCGCACGCAGTCTTTCCAGCTCGTTTGCACGGGAAAGAACGCCCGTGCCGCGGGCCGCGCTGCCGCCGGTCATTGAACCGCCGGCGTGGATCATCTGGCCGTCCAGAGACACAATGCGGAACTGGTTGTTATACTTACGCGCGATCGCCACGGCATCGCCCAGCGTTTCCGCCACGACCGTGCGCCCGAGAAGATTCTCAAATACGTTCGCATAGGCCGCGTCGAAGCTGACAAGCCCGATCGCCAGCCCCAGATAGCCGCGCTCCCCGCGCGGAGGGGCCTTCAGCACGCTGCCTCGGATCGCGCTGAGCGGCAGGAACGTGCCCCGGCCGCTGTCGCGGCGCTTCAAAAGCTCGATCGCGCTCTTGCCGTCCTCCGGACGGTCAACGACGATATTCTGCGCCGCAGCGCCGAGCGCCGTCTCGATCGCCAGCGCAAAGCGGTCCTCCGTCCGGATAAGGTTTGCCACCGGACCGTGGATCCCGCGCAGAGCGCCGCGCTCGGACTCGCGCATGACGGTCTTGACCGCGCGGCTGAAGCCCTCGTAATCCTTTTCCATTTCCGCGAGCATGGTGATGCGCCCGTCCATGCTGCGTCCGTCCACCGTGAGCTTCGTGACCTCGTCCCGCAGGGCGGCGACGCGGCTCTCCCGACCGGACATTTTCATGCGGTGGCCGTTCACCACGTTCTGGAGCTGGCGCATGCGGGCCGCCAGCGCTTCATACTCCCCGTCCGACTGACGGACACGCTCACGGAGCTGTTCGATCTGCTCATCCAGCGCGCGGATGCGGCCCTCATCCTGGCTCATATCGGTCCGGACACGCTCAATGCTGGCCCCGTTATTCTTCCGGTCGGCCCGCAGGACGGCGGCGATGCGGTCGTTTTCACCGATATCCGCCTCCGCCTCCGCCAGCCGGGTCCGGACGGTATCGGCCTCGATATCCTTCTCCCGCATTCTCTCGGTGATGGACTCCGAGCGCTGATAGTTCTCCGAAAGCTGCGCCTTCGCCGCCTCGACCTCGGCCCGGGCCTTCTCATAGCTCTCCCGGATCGCAGCCGTCTGCCCGGCCAGCTTGTCCAGCGTTTCCATCCACGCGGAGATCTCCAGCGTGCGAAGCTCCTCACGCAGAACAAGGTATTTCTCGGCCACCTCCGCCTGCTTGCGCAGAGGGCCGAGCTGCAGCTCCAGCTCGTCGATCTTGTCGCCGACGCGCAGGAGCGTCTCATCCGTGGATGCGAGCTTGCGTTCGGCCTCCTCCTTGCGGAAGCGGAAGCGGGATATGCCCGCCGCCTCCTCAAAGATCTCGCGGCGGTCGGTGCTTTTCGCGGACACGATCTCGCTGATGCGGCCCTGCCCGATGATGGAATAGCCGTCCCGGCCGAGGCCGGTATCCATGAGAAGCTCGTGGATATCGCGCAGGCGCACATTCTCGCGGTTGATGAAATACTCGCTGTCGCCGCTGCGGTAATAGCGGCGCGAGATGGAAAGCTCGTCGCTGTCGACCGGGAAGCGCCGCGCCGTGTTGTCCAGGATCAGCGTCACCTGCGCGAAGCCCAGGGGCTTGCGCTTTTCCGTGCCGCCGAAGATGACGTCCTCCATCTTGCCGCCGCGCAGCGCGCGTGTGCGCTGCTCGCCCATGACCCACAGCACCGCGTCCGATATGTTGGACTTGCCCGACCCGTTCGGGCCGACGATCATCGTAACGTCCTTTTCAAACCGGAGCGTCGTCTTGTCCGGAAAGGACTTAAAGCCCTGTATTTCGAGAGCCTTTAAATACAAAACCTACACCTCAAACCATACAAAAATACAAAATATAGTATATCGCGATTATACTTTCCAGTCAACCAGTATTATCCTGTCTCCGGCGTCCGGGACCGGCTTTATGATAAGCCCTGCGAGTGAAAACTCCGCCGTCAGGCGTTCCGCGTTGCAGCGGTGCTGTCCCGTCATCGCGCTGACCCGCTTCGGCGCAACGCCGAGGGTCACGCGGGCGCCCGCCGGGACTCCGAGCAGAAGCTCCGCCGCCTCCCGGCGCATAAGCTCCGAGCGGACAAGCTCGCCGAACGCGGGATGGTACGCGCCGCCTACGGCCGCTCCGCCGGACAGCTCCTCGGTGGGGTTGAGCCCCAGCCGGATGACCGGGACGCCCGCCGCCTCAAACATCGGCAGAAGCCGCGCGCAGGTCTTGACCGCGTCCGCCACGGTATGCTCCCGGTACGCCCCCGCGCGCCACAGACTGCACAGCGCCGTGCCCTCCACGATCACCGTCGGATAGATCCGCACGCCGTCGGGTCGAAGCGCGATCATGCGCCGGGCCGTTTCCGTATCCCGCTCGATGTCCGCCCCGGGAAGCCCGGTCATCATCTGCAGGATAAGCGCAAAGCCCGCAGCCTTCACCAGCGCGGCGGCCCGCTCCGTATCGGCGGCGGTATGGCCGCGGCCGGAGGCGTACAGGACCTCGTCGACCATGGACTGCGCGCCGAGCTCCACCGTGGAGACATGGTGCTTCTTCAGCCGCGCCAGCGCCGTCTCGTCGACAGCGTCCGGCCGCGTGGACAGGCGGATCGCCGCAACCGTGCCGTCTTTCAGAAAAGGCTGCGCTGCGGCAAGAAGCTCCTCCTGCACCGCCGGGTCGATCGCGGTAAAGCTCCCCCCGTAAAAGGCAAGCTCCAGCCCGCGCAGCCCCTTGTTCCGGGCCTCCGTCAGCCGGCCGCTCACCTCCGTCCCGGAAGCGGGCAAAGGGCTGCCGGAAATGCGCCGCTGATCGCAGAACACGCATTCGTTCGGGCAGCCCAGATGGGGTATGAAGATGGGAAATATGCTCCGTCTTGCCATTACGCCTTGAGAAGCTCCAGCGCCGCCTTGGCGGCGTTTTGCTCGGCTTCCTTCTTGCTTCGCCCGGCGCCCTCGGCGCAGGCCCCGTCATGGAGCGCGACGCGGGCGGTAAAGCTCTTGTTGTGGTCCGGGCCGCTCTCCCTAATGATGGCATACACCGGCGCGGCGCCGCCCTCTTTCTGTAAAAGCTCCTGGAGCTGGGTCTTATAGTCCGTGCGGGCCGGACGCCGCCCGGCCTCGATATCCTTCAGGATACGCTCCTCAATGAAGCGCTCCGCCGGCTCCAGGCCGCCGTCCAGATAGATGGCTGCGATGATCGCCTCCACCGCGTCCGCAAGGATCGACACGCGCTCACGCCCGCCGTTATACTCCTCGTTCCGGCCAAGGCGGATATACCGCCCCAGCTCCAGGGACCGCGCCACCGCATGCAGGCTCGCCTCGCAGACTAGCTCCGCGCGCAGGCGGGTCATGCCGCCCTCCGGCATCTCCGGGTACAGACGGCAGAGATTTTTGGCCGCGCAGAAGCCCAGCACCGCGTCGCCCAGAAATTCCAGGCGTTCGTTGCTGTGCAGCCCCTCCCGCTCATTGGCGTACGACGAGTGCGTCAGGGCATTGTCAAGATAGCGGCCGTCACGAAATTCGTAGCCCAGCCGCTCCTCCAGCTCAGTCATTCTCAGCTCTCGCTGTGAGCGCTGACGTACTCGACGAGGTCGCCCACGGTGCGCAGCTTCTTGAGCTGCTCCTCGGGGATCTCGTCCAGGCCGAAGGCGTCCTCCAGCTCCATGACCAGCTCCACGACGTCAAGGGAGTCAATGCCCAGATCGTCCACAAAGGAGGTCTCCGCGCTGATGGCGTCCGGGGTCAGGTCGAACTGCTCACACATCATGTTGACGATTTTCTCATACATAGCTTTTATTCTCCTTCGGTTGAAATTTTCATATATTCTATATTTTTTTCAATGGCGCCGGCCACATCCGCCTGCACGCAGGCGATCGCCTGCCGCACGGCGTTATAGATGGCTCGGTCGTCAGAGCTTCCGTGTGCCTTGATGACGGGCTTTGCAATGCCCAGCATCGCGGTGCCGCCCACCTCGGACGGGTCGAGCATGGCTTTCATGCCGGCGAGGTCTTTTTTGATCGCCAGCGCCGCAAGCTTGTTTTTCGTGCTCGCATAAAACACGCTCTTGAGCTGCCCGAACATGAACTTCGCGGCGCCCTCGATGGTCTTGAGCATGACGTTGCCGGCAAAGCCGTCCGCCACGAGAACATCCATTTTGCCGGTCAGAACATCGCAGCCCTCGGCGTTTCCGATGAAGCGGATACGGCCCTCGTCCCCGGCCTGCTTCAGCAGCGCAAACGCCGCTTTTTGCAGCTCGCCGCCCTTGGTGTTCTCCGTTCCGACATTCAAAAGCGCCACGCGGGGCTTCTCACAGCCAAGGATACGCTCGGCATAGAACGAGCCCATATAGGCAAACTGCAGCAGATACTCCGGCGTACAGTCGGCGGTCGCGCCGCAGTCGATGAGCAGCACGCCCCTGCCGCCGTTCGGCAGCACCGGGCCCATCGCCGCGCGGCGGATGCCCCGGATGCGCTTCACGATCAGCGTCGCGCCGGACAAAAGCGCACCGGTGCTTCCCGCGGAGACCACCGCGTCGCCCTCTCCGTCCTTCAGCATGCGCAGGGCCACCGCCATGGAGGAATTCTTTTTCCTCTGGCAGGCGCGCGTCGGGTCGTCCTCCATCGTGACGACCTCGTCCGCGTTCACGACCGTGATATTGGAAAGCGCGTCGCCGCCGCAGGCCGTCAGGTGTTTTTTTACCTCGGCCTCCCGTCCGACGAGGACGATCTCCCCGCCGAAATCCTTTGCGGCGGCTGCAGCGCCTTTAACGACAGCCTCGGGGGCGTTATCGCCGCCCATGGCGTCCAGAATAATTCTCATATCAGAAATCCTCCCGTTTCACGATCTCGTCGATGACTGCAAGAGATCGCTCCGCGATTTTCATGTTTTTCTCCCGCTTGCCGCGGATGCGCTCGCCCAGCGGCTCGATGATGCCGAAATTAACGTTCATGGGCTGGAAATCGCCGCTGACCGCGCCGTTTTCGATGTACAGCCCCAGCGCGCCGATCGCCGTTGTGCGCGGGAAAGCAAGCGGCTCCTGTCCGTTCAGCTTCCGCGCCATTTCGAGCGCCGCCAGCATGCCGGAGGCGCAGGACTCTACATACCCCTCCACGCCGGTCATCTGCCCGGCGAACGCAATGCGTTCATCCGCCCGCAGGCGGTAATAGCGGTTGAGCATTCTGGGCGAATTGAGGAACGTGTTCCGGTGCATCTTGCCGTAGCGCAGATACTCGGCGTTTCGGAGCGCCGGGATCAGCCCAAACACACGCCGCTGCTCCGGGAAGGTCAGGTGCGTCTGGAAGCCGACAAGGTTATACACCGTGCCCTCGTCGTTATCCCGGCGAAGCTGGACGACCGCGTAATACGCCTCGTCCGTCACGGGATGACGCAGGCCGACCGGCTTGAGCGGCCCGTACCGCAGCGTGTCCATGCCGCGGCGGGCCATGACCTCGACCGGCATGCAGCCCTCAAACACGCCGGAATCCTCAAACCCATGCACCTCCGCCTGCTTCGCCTGCGCAAGCTCGGTGACAAAGATCTCGTACTCCTCCTTGGTCAGGGGGCAGTTGATATAGTCCGCCGTCCCCTTGTTGTAGCGGGAACCGAACCAAGCGCTTTCCATGTCGATGCTCTCAAAGGCGATCAGCGGCGCGGCGGCGTCGTAGAAATGCAAAAAATCTTCGTCTGGGCACAGCGCCGCGATGGCTGGGATCAGCCCGTCGCTCGTCAGCGGTCCGGTCGCGATAATACACGGCCCTTCCGGGAACGCCGTAAGCTCCTGCTCGACCACCTCGATACTCGGGTTAGCACGGATCTCCTCCGTGATCGTGCGGGCAAACGCCTCGCGGTCCACCGCCAGCGCACCGCCGGCCGGCACACGATGCCGGTCCGCGCTCATCATGACGAGGCTGCCCAGGCGGCGCAGTTCTTCCTTCAGAAGTCCCACCGCGTTTGACAGGTCGTCGCCGCGCAGGGAATTTGAGCACACAAGCTCCGCGAACAGGGGCGAGGTATGTGCCGGGGTCATCTTCCGCGGCTTCATCTCAAACAGCTTTACCGAAAAACCGCGCCGGGCAAGCTGATAAGCCGCCTCGCTTCCGGCAAGTCCCGCCCCGACTACCGACACCGCCGTCACTTTGCCGCCTCTTTCTTCTTTGCCGCCGGCTTCCTCGCTGACGGCTTCTTGGCGGGCTTTTCCCTACTCGGCTCTTCCTCCGCAGGCTTTTCCCCGGCCGGCTGTGCGTTTTCATCGGTCTTGGCCGCACGGCGGCGATAGCCGCGCTTATCCTCGGGCAGGAAGTTCTCGCACTCCGGGTTTATGCAGAACGGCTTGCGCTGGCCCTTGCCGGAGAGCTTGAACATCGTCTTGCCGCAGGCCGGGCATTCGTCCTTCATCGGCACATCCCAGGTCATAAAGCCGCAGGCCGCGCCCTTTTCGCAGGCGTAGTACGGATAACCGCGCTTGGAGGTACGCTTCAGGATGCGGCTGCCGCACTGCGGGCATTTGCCGGGCATCTCCACGACGATCGGCATCGTGAAGCTGCACTCGGGATAGCCCGGGCAGGCCAGGAACCGGCCGAAGCGCCCGGATTTATACACAAGATTCTTGCCGCAGTTGGGGCAGATCTCGGAAGAAACCTCGTCGGGCACCTTCAGGTGAACGCCCTGCAGCGCCTCCTCCGCCTTGTCCAGCGACTCGGCAAAACCGCCGTAAAAGCTGCCAAGGACCGCCTTCCAATTTTCCTCGCCCTCCTCGATCTTGTCAAGGTCGCCCTCCATGCGGGCGGTGAAACGCACATCCACGATATCGGGAAAGCGTTCCTCCATGAGGCCGTTCACTGTCTCGCCGAGCGGCGTGGGACGGAGGTATTTGCCCTCCTTGACCACATACTCGCGCGCTGTGATCGTGGAGATCGTCGGCGCATAGGTGCTCGGGCGGCCGATCCCCTTTTCCTCCATCGCACGGATCAGCGTGGCCTCCGAATAGCGGGACGGGGGCGTGGTGAAGTTCTGTTCGCGGTCGAGCTTCGCGAGCGAGACCTGCTCGCCCTCCTTCAGCTCGGGCAGCGGCCTGCGGGCAGCCGGGACGTTCCCATCGTCCGGCTCGTCGTCCTTGTTCTCCTCATAGACGGCGGTATAGCCCGCAAACTCGATCTCCGAATGATAGGCACGGAATACATAGCCCTCGCACAGGGAATCGATGGTCATGTTGTCATAGACGGCGTTCGCCATCTGGCTCGCGGTGAACCGGCCCCAGATCAGGCGATACAGCCGATACTGCTCACCGGTCAGGCTCTTGCGCACCTGCTCCGGCGTCAGGCTCGGGATCGACGGACGGATCGCCTCATGCGCGTCCTGCGCGTTCGAGCCGGTCTTGAACCGGCGGGGCTTGCCGTAATAGTAGTTCTCGCCGTAATGGGATTTGATGAAATCCCCGGCGGCGGCCAAGGCATCCTCGGAAAGGCGCAGGGAATCGGTACGCATATAGGTGATAAGGCCCACCGTGCCCTCGCCCTCGATGTCCACGCCCTCATAGAGCTGCTGCGCGATGCTCATGGTCCGGCGCGGCGTCATGCCGAGACGGCGGGACGCCTCCTGCTGGAGGGTCGAGGTAATGAACGGAGGCGACGGACTGCGCTGCTTTTTCCCATGCTTGACGGTTTGGATGGTGAAGGGCTTTCCCTCGATCGCTTTACAGACTTTGTCGACCTCCTCCTCGCTGTGGAGCTCCTGCTTCTTGTCCGCCGTGCCGTGAAAGACAGCCTTGAAGCTCTCGCTGGTAGCGGTTGTCAGCATGGCATAGAGATACCAGTATTCCTCCGGCACAAAGCCGCGGATCTCATTCTCGCGGTCGATCACCATACGGGTCGCCACAGACTGCACACGGCCGGCGGACAGCCCCTTGCGGATCTTGCGCCAGAGCAGCGGGCTGAGCTTATAGCCCACGAGGCGGTCGAGGATACGGCGTGCCTGCTGGGCGTCCACGAGATTCTGATCGATGTCGCGGGGATTTCGGATGCTGTCCTGCACGACCTTCTTCGTGATCTCATTGAAGGTCACGCGGCGGGCCTTCTCATCGGGCAGCTCGAGCAGCTCCTTCAGGTGCCATGAAATCGCTTCGCCTTCGCGGTCCGGGTCGGTCGCGAGATAGACGGTGTTCGCCTTCTTGGCGGACTTCCGCAACTCGTCGATGACGTCCTCCCGGCCCTTGACAGGCCGGTAGTCCGGCTCGAAATCATGCTCGATATCCACGCCCAGCGTGTTCTTGGGCAGGTCGCGCAGATGCCCCATGGACGCCACGACCTTATAGTCGCCGCCCAGATACTTTTCGATCGTTCTTGCTTTCGCGGGAGATTCCACAATCACAAGCTCGCTTTTCGCTTTCGCCATGCAATAACCTCACTGTATCAGTGTTTTCGCGAATATCGCTTACCCTCGCCCACGGTCACATGCCCCGCCAATTGCAGAAGCGTCAGTGCCGACAAGGTCTCCGCCGCAGACAGCCCGGCCGCCTCGATCAGCTCGTCGGCGTGCATATCCGGGCGGGTCAGCGCCTGCATCACGCGGCGCTGCGGCTCCGGCAGCGTTTCCCATTTCTCAATGGTGTCAATATAAACTATGTCCTCGGGCTTGTCAATCTCTTTTTTAATAGGTGTAGGCGCTGATTTCGGCGGTTTTTGTCCGAACCGTCCGGCATAGGCCTCGATCACATCCCGCCCGGATGTAATGGCCTGCGCTCCCTCGGCGATCAGCTCATTGCAGCCCGCCGCGCCATCGAAGTCCGCGTTCCCCGGAACGGCAAAGACGTCCCGCCCCTGGTCGAGCGCGTGATTCACCGTCACGCGGGTGCCGCTGTGCCGCGGCGCTTCCGTCACAGCAACGCCGACGGACAGGCCGGAAATGATCCGGTTCCGCGCCTTGAAATCACCCGCATAGGTGCGCATCCCCGGCGGGTATTCGCTCACGAGCGCACCGCGGGCACTGACCTCGCGGAAGAGCCAGCGGTTCTTCGCGGGATATACCACGTCAATCGCTGTTCCCAGCACACCGACGGTTATGCCGCCCGCGCGCAGAGCCGCCTCCATCGCCGCGCCGTCGCAGCCCTCGGCAAGGCCCGAAACGACGATACCGCCGCCTTCGGCGATCTCCCGTCCGAGCTTGGAGGCCATCCGCAGCCCATAGGGCGACGGATGCCGCGTACCGACGACGCCGATCATCAGCGATTCGTCCACCGGCGGAAGCTTTCCCCGGATATACAGCACGACCGGCGGGTCGGAGAGCTGCTGCAAGCGCTCCGGATAAGCCGCATCCTGAATCGTGAGGATGGACGTATTCTCCTCCTCGCATCGGGCCATTACGCGCTCCGCAGCCGCCATGCTCTTATCCATGAGCCGTTCGGCTTCCTTCGGCGCGGCCCCGGCGTAAATGAGTTCATCGCGTCCCGCAAAAAAGACATTTTCCGGGCCGCCGAGTTCCTCGGCCAGCCGATATTTTACATACGGGCGCACGTTTCCGATGCACGAGAGCCACACCCAATACTTGATGCTCGCCATATCAGCGCACCATTTCCCACATCGCCACCGCCGCGGCGACGCCGGCGTTCAGCGATTCCGCCTGCGGCTGCATGGGGATGATCGCCTGCCCCGCGCAATGCGCGAGCATATCCGCCGTCAGACCGCGACCTTCGTTTCCGATGACGACGGCGAGCTTCGATTTCGGAAGCTCGCGGATGTCCACGGCCCGATCCGTCAGCGCCGCGCCGTACAGCGGCAGTCCGAGCGCCGCGAGTCCCTCCGCATCCGTCCGCAGCACCGGCTGGCGGAAGATCGCGCCCATCGACGCGCGCACGGTCTTGGGGTTATACGGGTCGGCACACGCGCCGCAGAGCACCACGAGGTCGATACCGAATGCGTCCGCCGTCCGCAGCACCGTACCGACGTTTCCGGGGTCCTGCACGTTTTCGAGCGCAATCACCCGCTCAAGCTTTTCCGCCGGGGGCAGCGCGCGCATCTTCACCGTGAACACCGGGCCGTCGCTGTGCTGCAAAGGCGACGCCGCCGCAAGCAGCTCCGGCGTCACAAGACGGCAGGGCAAGCCCTTAACAGGCTCCGTCGTCAGAACACAGCCGATTTCCGCGCCGGAGGCCACTGCCTCGTTCAGCAGCTTCGTTCCCGCACCGATGTATTCCCCCGCCTCCTGACGCATTTTTGCGTCCGAGCCGAGCGCGATCATTCGCTTTATGAGCTCATTTTGTCTGGATCGAATGATCTCCATACGTCACTCCACACAATCATAAAAAACTTTATACATTATAAATAAGCACGATTTTCCCCGCCCGTCAATCTTTTTTTGCAATCAAACCGACCATTCTTCCATATCACAATTTTTCTGCACAGAGCGCCCCGAAAAGATTGACGAATATTTGTTTATGCGGTATCTTTGTTTTGGGCATATCCACCAAAAAATAAAGGAGGTAACGCGCCATGAATGACCAAAATATGTCCCCCGCGGCAGAAGAGCCCGACATCGGATGGGAAATCACAAAAAAGATCGCCAAGATCATTTTCCGGCTGCTCCTGCTGTACTGCATCGTATCCTGCGTCATATACTGCATCCCTCCCCTGCGCGAAGGCTATTGGGAGCTTCGCGTCAAGACCTATGTCCAACTCCATCAGAAAGCGCTCAACGAATATGTCGAAACCTTTCCGCTGGATGAATCCACCTATCAGAAATATCACGGCTGGAAGGCGATTTGTTACCCGGTTTTCCGGGAAGGCCCCGGACAATATCTCGCCGAAAATTACGATTTGACCGGCGGCGACCCGTATTATATTCAATTTGGGCGTTTCGGCTTTGGCATAGCCCCGAGCAGCTCCTATGCCGGAATGTTTTATTCGCCCGATGACAGTCCCGAAGGGTACCTCCGTAATTTCTATCCCCCCGATACCGATGTCTTATCGGATAACGAAGCATTGGTCGAAAAAATATGTGATAACTGGTACTATTATCTTGAAAGCTATTGAGGTGAATAAAATGTCAAAAATTATACATCGAATAGTATCTTTTGTCCTGGCATGTTTCGCTCTGTTTTTCTGCTGCACCGGCGCAGCTTTGGCATCTGAGGATATTTCATCCCTGCCTCCTTGCTGAAAACCTTGGCGCCGTGGCAGAGCTTCTGCGCCGCGATGTTGGTACTAAGCGGCAGAATAGGTAAGCTGTCATAGCTCCATTTCTTGTACTGCTCCCCGTAGGCAGCAACTTCCGCAAGCTGCACCAAATGTCCAACGCACCATGAAATGAGGTAGCCGCTACCCTCGATACAGCCGTCCTTTTTCTCCTTTGCGCCAAGGGCGGCGGCGATAGTCTGTGCCACGCTCGGCGGTACTGTCAAGAATTATGCGCAAATTAATTTGCAGGAGTCTGGCAGAATGAGGT
>CAYOSI010000034.1:0-24598 GCA_964406615.1 uncultured Oscillospiraceae bacterium | reverse complement strand
GAACAGCACTTTTTTAGCATTTTTGCTTGTCCACTTTATTGACTATTATCCAGGGCTTGACTATGCTTCTGTCAGCTTTGTTATCGCTGTCGGGCAAATTTTATATGGTGCAACGCAGCCTGCTTTCGGTATGTTAGCCATTAAAAAATCAAATGCCTTTGTGATGTTTATCGGGATCGTCTTGATGGCCGCCGGACTGATCGTTACGCCGTTTTGCCGTGAATTGTGGAGCTTACTGATTTTCTTCGGCATTTTGCTTCCCGCAGGGACAGGAGCGCTGTGCTTTGGAATCGTCATGGGAGCGTTAGCGCCGATCATCGGAGAAAACCGAGCCGCTGCTGCATCGGGTATCGTGCAGGCAAGCGCCGGTGTGGGCGACGCTGTGATGTCACCGCTTTTGCAGCGATTGACAGATGGTTTCGGCGTAGCCGTTTCTATGCCTGTGTTCAGCGCTCCGATTCTGCTGATGCTTCCCATCGTATTTTGGCTGGGCGTGAAGAAAAAGCGGATGGATAAGGAACCGTCTACCCAGATTGCGAAAGAAACGCCTAAGACTGAAAAGCTGACCTCCATTTTGAAATCCGCTTTTTATGACCGTACCTATTGGTGCCTGCTGATCGGGTTTTCCACCTGTGGATTTCATATGTCGATTATAGAAACGCACCTTTTTTCACAGTATGTAGAAAGCGGGATTCCCGCTAATCTTGCCTCGCTTACCTTGACTGTGTACGGTATTTTTACAATGCTCGGTGCTGTCATCACAGGATTTTTAGGGCAAAAATTCCGCATGAAACATGTACTGGCAGGCGTATACGGCATACGGATTTTAATAGCCGCCGCATTTATCTTTATACCGAAGTCAGTCCCGTTTGCCTTTATGGCAGTAGGAATGCTTGGACTGACAGGCGATTCTACCGTACCGCCGACCACAGGGATTATCAGCCATAAAGCCGGTGTGGCAAAGATGGCGGTTATTTACGGCTCAATTTTCATCGGGCATCAGCTTGGCGCATTTGCGTCCGCTTGGCTCGGCGGCATTCTTGTCAATACAGCGCTTGGATACACAGCACTGTGGATTGTGGATTTGTGTTTGTGTACCACGGCGACGATTGCAAGCTGGATAATCAAGGATTGAGGGTATTGATTAAGATGGGCGCACTCAGAGAAAGAACGGGCTTCCCGTGGTGATGGAACGGCACGAGTTAGAGCTGAGCATATCCTTGTTCCTGCCATCCTGATTGCCCTGGGGCTTGCTATTTAATGGAAAACTATAATGCTTGACGAAACAGCCCGTAATCATGCCGGGTATCGGCAGCCGCCCTGAGATAGTGCATCCATCTGCCGCTTCGACGGAATGCCGTACAGATACCCTGCCGGGAGATGCCTCACAAGCACCTCCCGGCAGGTCGTCCGTTATGGTTATTACCATAAGCCGTCTCAACCGTATGGCCCTCTCCTCCCCGTTTACTCTGTATGCACCGCGATCCGAATACCGCTGTAGTCGTAACCAACCGCATCTAATATCCGCGTTGTCAGGATTCGCAGCAATGTCTCCGCATCATAGTGCGTTTCTACGTAGAGCGCCTCATCTATTTTAACTGGACTTCGCATCTTTCCTGTTTCGCTGCCCAGAAGCACTCGGTTCCTTCCCAGGATCTTTCCGCGCAGATCCATAAGCGCCTGATGCTTTGTGCGGTCCCTATTGCAATCTTTTAAAATCTCCTCCATGACTCTTTTCCACGTCGGGCTTTCTTTTCGGCTTCCATCTCCAAAAAGGACTCCTGTCGGGCGCTTTCCTTTAAAAATGCCTGTTCCAATATTCAACGGATAGATGCTTTCGTACTTCTTCTCTGCCACGATCTCCCTTTGCGTATTGCCTTGTTGTTCCTTTTCCAGTCCTTTGATTACCCGCTCAATTTTTTCGTCTATCTCCCGGATAAGCTCTTCTTTTAATTCCTGAAGTTCTTGCACAACGTCCATTCGCATATCCTCCTAAAGCATATTATAGCACGTGCTAATATTATTGTACCAGCACTCCGCTTCCTTGTCAACTACTTTGTCAAAACATAGGTTTTTTAAGATACATAAAGAAGGGCGGGCAAGCCGCAAAACGGCTTCCCGCCCTGTTCAGTTTTCGTGTCAGTCGTCCCATTCCGAATCATACGAAAGGATGAACCCGTCGTCGGCCCGGATCGTGTATTCGTACTCTACGCCGTCCTTGCGGAATTCAATTTCGTAGACGAGCTGGCCGTCCTCGTTATCCAATTTCGCCTTGGTATAGGTCACGTCGGACACGCCGGCATGGCTGAGCGAAATGGATTTTGCGTCCTCCACGCTGATGCTGCCGCTTTGGTCATTTCCCTGCCGCCGCGGAGCCGTCTCAACAACCTCTGTTTCCCTGCTCCGGACAGCGCCGGTTCTTGCGTCGATCTCGTAGTCATACTCATAGCTGGCGGTATAGAACTCCACATCATATACGGGAACGCCGTCATCATAGTCCAGCCTCGCCTGAATAAAAGTTACCTCAGAATCAGACAGTCCCGCATCCTCAAGAGCCTTGCTTTTGGCTGTATCCGCGCTGATGTTTTCGGCGGAAGCGCCCTCCGGCTGACCGGCCGGCGCCTCCTGCGCCGACTGTGCTGCGGGGATCGCCCTATCCGAGGGCGTCTCCGCCATAGCGGTCACGTCAGCGCCATCCTGCTTGATAAGCTCCACCTGTTTTTTTACCACGCTGCCGTTCGCTGCCTTGATCCAGTATTCATATTCAGAATTTCCAGCCACAAATTCGACTTCATACACAAACTGGCCGTGTTCGTAATCGAATTCTACTTCCACATTACCAGCGGACACCGGGTCAACACCGGCGTCTGCAAAGGCAAAATTCTTGGCGTTTTCCGCTCCGATCGCGGAGCCCTCTGCGATCGCGCTCGCCGCGAAGGCCGTACCGGCGCCCAGCAAGACCAATACAGCTATCATGCAGGCTATGGTCACCAGGCTTTTCCCCGGCGTTGAAAAAAGCTTTTTGATCCTGTTCATTTTGAGTTTCTCCTTTCTTTATTCTGCCTGCATTATACCGCCTGAATATTAAAAGACCATTAGAGCCGAAAACTTTTCGTATATCACGGCCCCGGGAAGCTTGCCGTAAACGCGCTTCCCTCCCCCGGTACGCTTTCCACCGTGATCTCCCCGCCGTGAAAGCGGGCAATCTCCTGCGCCATGGACAGTCCAAGCCCCATACCGGCGCCCGCGCGGGAAGCATCCGCCTGATAAAACCGCTGAAAGATCTTTTGCTGCTCGTCCTCCGCAATGCCAATGCCGTCGTCCCGCACGGTCAAACGGATCGCCCCGTTTGCCTTTTGCAGCCGGACCGCAATATGGCCATTCTCTTTTCCATAGCGATAGGCATTGCTGATCAGATTCGTCAGCAGACGGGTCAGCAGCTCCCGATCCCCGCAAACCACGATCCCATCGGCCGCGTCGTATTGCAGGGTAATGTTTTTGTCCCGTATCAGCGCCATATCCGCGCAGACGGACTCCACCAGTCCGGTCAAATCAACCGGCTCCTTCGTGTACCGCTCCGCATTGCCTTCCAGCCTTGTGAAATCCAGCATATCGTTAATCAGCCGGGCCATTTTCCTGCTCTGGCGCCGGATCACCCGGAGCGCCTCTTCATATTCCGCCGGGCTTCGCGGCTTCTCCAGAGAGAATTCACACTGCGATGCGATCACGGATACCGGCGTGCGCAGCTCATGGGAGGCGTCGGATGTAAACCGGCGTTCGGCCTCAAACGACCGTTCCAGCTTTTCAAACATATCATTGAAGCTGTCGGCAAGCTGATGAAGCTCATCGTTCCCCGCTCCAAGCTCGATCCGTTTCTTCAGATCATTATCCTTCCCGATCTGCCGGGCCGTATCCGAGATTTTTTGTATCGGACGCAGCATCCGCCGGGCGATCAGATACCCGCCGCCGGAAGCCGCGATCACCAGGAGCGGCATCAGGATAAGCGACAGCCGCACAATATCCGACATCTGCGCGGCTCCCTGCTCCTCCGACACAACGCCCCGCAGCCACAAGCCGTCCAGGCCGTCAGCGGTCAGCCTCCGGTCAAAGATATAATAGAGCGTTCCGTCGATCGTCGTCTGCTGCACCTGGGAATCAATGAAGGGAAAGCCCTCGATTTCACCGGCAATGGGATTCTCGCCATACAACAGGACGCCGTCCACATGATAAAGAGCGGTATAGACATCATTGACGGCATCCAGAAAGTCGTCGTCGACCTCCAGATACCCGTTCGCATATTCCAGAAAGTGATCCACGTCATCGCTCAGATCAACGTCCTCAATGCTCGGATAAAACTCGATTTCATCCACATTGTTCTCCACCGTCTCGATCAGGCTGTCCCGTATCGTTTTACGGATGATCTGGCTGCTTACGGAAAACGTGATATAATACGTAAGCAGCATAATGAGGATCAGAGCCATGGTGAACCAGAAGGTGATCTTAAACCGTATCGACAGCCGCCTCATTGGTCCGGCCCCTCGCGCAGCACATATCCATGGCCCCTGACCGTATGGATGAGCTTGTTCGCATGTCCCCCGTCTATCTTTTTGCGCAGATAGCTGATGTATACGTCCACCACGTTGGTGCCGCCTTCATAGTCATAGTTCCAGATATGGTCCTCGATCTTCTCCCGGGAGAGGACGACGCCCTGATTGTGCATCAGGTACTCCAGGAGCTGGAATTCCTTGGCGGACAGACGGATCTCCCTTCCGCCCCGCTGCACCCGACGGGCCGCGATGTCCATCGTCAGATCCGCCAGGCATAAAACACTGCTCGTCACCCCAAAAGAGCTGCGGGTCATGGCGCGCAGACGGGCCAGCAGCTCCTCAAAGGAAAACGGCTTGACCAGATAATCATTGGCGCCGCTGTCAAGCCCCTTCACCCGGTCTGCGACCGCGTCTCTGGCCGTCAAAAAGAGTACCGGCACGGCGCTTCCCGCCGCGCGCAGGAAACGCAGAACCTCCAATCCGTCTGCCTCCGGCATCATGATATCCAGGATCACGGCGTCATAGTCAGTATATGATAAAATGTCCATGGCCTCTTTGCCATTGAAACAGCTATCCACGCTGTATCCGTCGGCAGTCAGCTTCTGTGTGATGATGTTGTTCAGATCCCGTTCGTCCTCTGCAAGCAGAATACGCATACAGATCACCTCCCCGGTCACATTATACGGCCTTTTCATTAAAATTTCATTAGTCGTCCTTACGGGAACCGGCAAAAACGTACCTGCTTTCCATCTTGATTTTAAAAAAATTTTCTAAACCGTCTCATTGCATATGGCTCTTCGTTGGGTTATCCTTTTGTACGGGAGGTGCGCATCATGGCAAACGAAGACAAAAAGGATTTCAATGCGATGCTGAACGACCGCAAGGACATGCCGAAGCTCCAGACGATCACGGACGAAAAAACCATTGAAAAGTATGGCGGAAACCGAATGTATTTCGCGCCGCCGATTGATTACGACAGGGTGATGCGGCTCGTGCCCTCCGGAAAGCTGCTGACGGTGGGCGCGATCCGGGAATACTTTGCCAGGCAAAGCGGCGCTGATTTCACCGAGCCGATCACGGCCGGGATCTTTGTTTCGATCGCCGCATGGGCGAGCTTTCAGCGCAAAGAGGATAAAACGCCGTACTGGCGAACGCTGAAGGCCGGGGGCGAGCTGAACGCAAAATACCCCGGCGGAGTGGAGGCACAGAAGGAAATGCTGGAAAAAGAGGGCCATACGATCATTCAAAAGGGCCGAAAAAATATCCGGTATTTCGTCAAAGATTATGAGAGCGCCCTGTTTTCCCTGGAAGCGTCATCGGAGGACGGTCACATACATAGGTAGTACAGAAGCCCGCGCAGCGTCATGCGAAAGGTATAGTTAGTCGTGACGATGTGTCCGTTTTTCCCGCTTACGCCTATTTCAAACGTCACCTTTGTGTAATCCATTCTTTCCACTTCTACCTGTGTGGTTGGGACGCATTCGCCCAGATCGCATCGAACATAAAGGGCCTCGCTTGTTTGTAAATCGTCATAAGCGGCCTCAAGCTCTTTGGAGAGCAGGACCAGGCTGCCGTCGTTATGCAGCTCATACGACACTTTGTAAAATTGAATGCGCCGAACCCCGTATGCCGAGGATATGGAAAACGCCGTCCCTGTCTCATCGAGGAGCAGGACATTGTCCTTGTCCTCCAGATCGGCTTCCGACGCACAGGGAACAATCTCGAATTTCTCATACCTCGTCTTTTTACTTACAATGACCCTCCAGATATGTCCGGCAATATAAAAAACAAACAGTATGCATGTAATAACGGACGCTATATCCGAAATCGTATCAAGCATAGAACAGCCCCCCTGTCTTTAGATCATGGAGAGTGTAGCATATCGCTCCCCAAACATCAAGATAAGCGGGCCGGTGCATCGGGGCGCTTGCATAGTTCTTTGACAGGCTGACACGTGGTTTCCCACGCTTTCGCGCGGGAAACCACGTCGCTTTGGGCGTTCAGACGACCAAGCCCAAATCAAATGCCGCCGCTACCGGCAAGAAGCTCCCAAAACAGGATCGTATACGGGAACACAAAAAGCAGGCTGTCGAAGCGGTCCAGCACCCCGCCGTGCCCCGGCATGATCCGGCCATAATCCTTCACGCCGGCGATCCGCTTTATGACCGACAGCGAGAGATCGCCCGCCTGGCCGACCGCCGACGCGGTGACGGCATACAGAAGCACGGCCCCATACCGACCGCTTCCGTAGCCGGCCGCAGAAACGATCTGGCAAAACAGCATCGCAAATACCACCGCAAATACCACGCCGCCGATCGCTCCTTCCCGGGACTTTCCCGGACTCACCCGCGGGGCGAGCTTGTGCCGCCCGAGGGCGCGTCCCGTAAAATAGGCCGCGGTATCTGTGGCCGTGCATACGACAACGGCCAGAAGCAGGCGGAGCAGGCCCTGCTCTCCGCCGCGCAGCACCGGGATCGCCTTAAAAAAGACGGGGACGAGGAGCGACAGGAGAAAAGCGGTCGTCTTTTCCGGCAGCATGAACCGCGTCAGGTCACGGGCCTCCAGCACGAACCACAGAAGCGCCAGCGGAAGAAGGACCACCGCCGTCACAGCGTAATGCGAGGCGGGCAAAAAGGGGCAGACGCCCCCAGCAGAAGCGAAACGACAAAGCCGGCGCTTTTCTTTTCGACGCCGCACACGGTATAAATCTCCCACACGGCCGCCAGACCGAGCAGCGCCGCCGCAGCATTCATCACACCGGGAAGATAGGAAAAATACAGCACGATCAGAACAACGACGGTTAGGACCGCCGCTGTTTTCACTCTTGTTTTCAGCATTTGCTTCTCCCTCCGGCCTTTGAATCCCGTTTTCTTTTCCGAAGCAGGCTCAGATAATGATGAATATACAGCAGCATGGCCCCCAGGAGCGCCGCGGCACATAGCCCGATGAGCGCGTAGGCCCATGCCTCCGGCATGTCCGCGATCAGGAGCAGCAGAAGCACCGTACCGTAGAACACGCCGGTGCTGACCTTTCCGTACCAGCGGGCGGACTGGACCTCGCCCGTGGCGTGGACGGACGCCAGCCCCAAAAGCCCCTGCAGGATCTCCTTGAGGCAAAACAGGGCAAACACCCAGTAGATGACCCGATAACGTCCGGCCAGGCAGATGAGGAGCGCCGCCTGCGTCAGCTTGTCCGCAATGGGATCAAGTATTTTGCCCACATCCGAGACCATGTGGAAGTGCCGGGCAATATACCCGTCCGCCATGTCGGTAAGTCCCGAAAGCGCCACCGCTCCCACAGCGGCATAGCGGTATTCCTCCGTAACGTACAGCCATATAATCAGCGGAATCAGCAGGATCCGGAACAGGCTCAGCGCGTTGGGGATCGTCAGAATATCCTTTTTTGTCAGCCGGTGCTTCACAATATCGCCTCATTTCATGCACTTACGTGGTATTCCGTCACATTCCGAATGCTTTCTCGACGGCGATCGCGGTGTAATCGCCACAAGAATGCGGAACATGCTTACCACCTCAAATATACCATATGCACTATTTTAAACCGAATCGGAGCAAAAAGGCAACCATACATTTTCCATATTCATCCTTTTCAGCCCGCGCCGGCCGCGATATGCCCGTTCAGCTCGGCATATGCCGCCGCCACACGGGCCGTAATGCGCTCCCACGGGACCGGAATGGTTTCCATCGCGTTCAGGCCCACCTCCTTCACGTCATTCCGAGCGAAGATCTCGATGATTTTATCGGCCATCTTTTCCCGCGAGCACGCCGCCTCAAATCCGTTTTCCCCGTCTGTAATGCATTCGGCGGAGTTGGAGCCTTTCGCCAGGAGCGACGGAACGCCCAGCGCCGCCGCTTCCCTCACCACCAGCGGCGCATTGTCATACAGGGACGGGAAAAACAGCAGGCTGCTTGCCAGATACACACCGCGCAGAAGGGAACGATCCCGGACGAATCCGACAAAGCTCACCACATCCGTCAAGCCATGCGCGGCCGCATACGCGCGTATCGACGCCGCATCGCGGCCGCAGCCGACCACAAGCATCTGGAAAGAAAACCGCCTCTTTTTCAGTTCCTCACAGGTATCCAGCACCAGCTTCAGATTTTTCTGCCAGATCTGCTGGCCCACAAAAAGCAGCACCGGGCGATCCGGCAAAAGCTGAAAACGCCTGGCCGCGTTCACTCGATCGGCCTCGGACGGTGTCCCGGCCCCCGCTTCCGTCCCGTTTTCCATCACGCGGATCTCTCCGGTGTACCCATAGGAGCGCAGCGTCTCCGCCGTGGATACGCTGCACGCCCAGACCTCATCCACCCGCCTGTAAAACCGCACGATATAGCGCGTGACGGCCTTTGCCAGCCATTTGGAATGGTATATCGCGAGCACGTCGTCGTAATATTTGCTGTGGAAGGTCGCCACAACGGGTACTCCAAGCCGTCTGCCCATGCGCAGGGCGTAATGTCCCATGGTAAACGGCGAGTGTGCGTGAAACACCATAAAGCGGTTTTCTTTTAAAAACCGCCTCGCCCGGCGCGACAGCCCCGGCAGCGGGACCGAGTACCCCAGCCCCGGGCAGGGCACCGACGGCACACGCAGCACGTCATACGGCAGCGAACGGTCCGTATTTGCCCCGTTTTTCGGGCAGATGACGCAGCTTGCCGGAATGCGCCCGGCATAAGCGTGGACCGTGCGGACAACGCCGTCGACATGCGGAAAATACGTGTCGATAAAATAGGCCGTCCTTGACGCCCGCCCGTCACCGGCCGCCGACGGCGTTTTCTTTCCGCCAAGCGCCTGCACGAGATAATACGCCGCGCCGAAAGCAAGCCAGCTATAATAGCACAGCAGCCGCCACACAAGCATCGCCCAAACCCCCGCGCCCGGCGACAGCGCCGAAAACACGGTATAAAACGACGCCTCCGCCGCGCCGGAGTTTCCCGGCGTCGGAACCAGCGCGATCGCCGCGTAGATATACGCCACCCGGCAAAAGCACGGCCAGAATCCGACCTCCGCGCCGAAGGCCCGAAGGACAAAGTACGGCATGGCCAGCATGGCAAAGCGAAAAACCAGAGACGAGACCGCCACCGCGATGAGCTGCCCGGGCCGCCCCTTAAAAAACAGCAGGCTCTCCCGATAGGAGTCCAATACGGAAAACGCTTTCTCCGCCGTCGCCTCCGCATCCTTGACAAGACGCATGCGCCCAAGACAGCCGGTTCCCCAGCGGAGGACCCGTTTCAGAGCCCGGGGCATAGCGGAAAACAGGAGGATACACACCGGGACGGCCGAATACACGCACAGGCCGAAATACGACGTTACCCGCAGCGCGGGGTCATCCGCGAACACCGCGTGTCCGAGGATAAAACAGATCAGCGCGATCGCCGCGAAGGAAAACTGGAGCCCCAGAAAACCCAGCACCGGGAGCGCCCCGCTGACGCCGTCCGGGCACCCGCGCCTTTTGAGATACAGCATCTGGAAGGGCTGCCCGCCAGCTCCCGCCGGCGTCAGATTATCAAAATACTTTCCCAGCACCGCGCAGTCAAACCCGGTTCGCCCCGGGGCCGGCTGACGGACCGCCCGGAGCAAATGTGCATATTTCCAGCTCTCCGCCGCCAGCATGACCGCAAAACAGCCCGCCGCCGCCAACAGGGGCAGGACATAAAATTCACCGGGCGCGATCGTTTCTCCCGAGCCGCCGCCAAACTCATGAAGAAAAATATACCCGACCACCGCCAGGTTCAGAAGCAGAAACAGCAGGCCCTGCCACCGCTTTTTCCCATGTTGTTCTTCCACGCGATACACCTTCCTTTCGGATGATGCCGACAGCGTATCGCTCCCGTCTTATGGACTTGTAAGCGTCTCATTAAAATCAGATTAATATCCGATAAACCTTTTATTAGCGCCTTTCTCCGGAGCATGGAAGGCCTTCGCATAAAGTGCCGGCAGGGGCTGAGCAAGCGCCAGACTCGGCCGGAATTTGGATTGACGGCGCAGGAACAATGCGGTATAATAAGCGGAGCGTACCGGACCTGATACCATGCGGCCCTGCCCGGCGGACCCGATCAAGGAAAGGAATGTTATTTCATGAAAGCTCTATCGGATTTTCCCAAGGTAAACCTGGGCGTGTTCCCCACCCCCCTTCACCGTCTGGATAACATCAGCCGCGAGCTCGGCGCCAATGTCTGGATCAAGCGCGACGACCTGACCGGCGTCGGTTTCGGCGGCAATAAGGTCCGCAAGCTGGAATATCTCATGGCCGAGGCAAAGCAGCAGGGCGCAGAGATCGTCTTTACCACCGGCGGCGCTCAGTCCAACCACGCCATGCTCACCGCCGCCTGCGCCAACAAGCTGGGCATGACGCCCATCCTCATTCTGAAAAAGCGCGGCGTGACCGACCGCAAGGGCAATCAGCTCCTTGAATACCTCATGGGTACGGACGTTCGCTTTATGGACACGGACAGCTACGACGATATCTATGCCGAAATGGACCGCGTCGGCCAGGCGCTTGGCCGGCCCTATTACAAGATCCCCTGCGGCGGCTCGAACGCCCTCGGCGCACTGGGCTATGTGGCGTGCGTGAAGGAGATCCGCGAGCAGGGTATCCCCTTCGATCACATCGTATGCGCCGAAGGCAGCGGCGGCACGCACGCCGGCATGGCACTGGGCGTCATGCTGTACATGCCGAAAACCACCGTCACGGGCGTCATGGTGGACACCGACCCCTTTGACGTCATCACCCCCGGAATCATGCGCGGCGCGGCGAAGCTTCTCGGGGCCGATGTGGAGATCCGCGACGAGAACGTCCGCCACCTCGATATGTGCGGTCCGGGCTACGCCATCCCCTCCGAGGAGGGCAACGCCGCGATCGCCATGCTGGCTCGGGCCGAGGGCCTTTTCCTTGACCCTGTTTACACCGGAAAAACCTTTGCCGGGCTGGTAAAGCTGGCCCGGGAGGGCGCTTTCCGCCCGGAGGACAACGTCCTCTTCCTCTATTCCGGCGGCGCCGGCGGTCTCTTTGCGCTGGACGTGGAGATCTGAGGCTATACGCAAGCATACAACAATATACAAAAACCGATCAGGAGGTATTTTTATGAACAAGACCGTTACCGACGACGGCGTGAAGAACCCTTACGCCGGCACAAAGACCGAGCAGAACCTGTGGGAAGCCTTCGCCGGCGAGTCCATGGCCCGCAACAAATACACCTTCTTCGCCTCCGTCGCCAGGAAGGCCGGCTATGAGCAGATCGCAGACATCTTCCAGCGCACCGCCGACAACGAAAAGGAGCATGCCGAGCTTTGGTTCAAGGCGCTGGGCGAGGTCGGCGATGTGGCCGAAAATCTCCTGCATGCCGCCGAGGGCGAAAACGCCGAGTGGACGGACATGTATGCCCGCATGGCCAAGGAGGCCGACGAGGAGGGCTTCCATGACCTCGCCGAGCGTTTCCGCGGCGTGGCCGCCATCGAAAAGATGCACGAGGAGAGATACCGCAAGCTTCTGAACAATGTCGAGACCAAGCAGGTGTTCGAGCGCGCCGGCGTCCAGATCTGGGAGTGCCGCAACTGCGGTCACATCGTCGTCGGCACCTCCGCGCCGGAGATATGCCCGGTCTGCAACCATGCGCAGTCCTATTTTGAGCTTCGCGCCGAGAACTACTGAACTGGCCCGTCCCAACGGATTGACCCCATCGGCCGAGCGGCTGATGGGGCCGATCTCATCCGCATGCACGGCCCGCATAGGACGTACTCCTATCCACACAATCCAGATAAAGCACACACTGAACAGGCCGGGATAACCGCCCGGAGCCGGGTTACCTATGTAACAGTGGTCAATTCGCCCACGGGACAGTAAGCTGACTTACTGGTCCCGCGGGTTTTTCTGCATTCTGTACGGAACCCAAACGCCGCACATGTCATAGAATAATATGGGCCCTGCCGCGGAGGTAATCTCATTATGAAAAAAACAAGCGTTCCTGAAAAGGATTTTGAAAAAACGGCCGTCAAGGTCTCAAATGTCAGCATCTTCGGAAACATCGTTCTGACCCTGTTTAAGCTGCTGGCGGGCATCATCGCACACTCGAACGCCATGATCTCCGACGCCGTCCATTCCGCCTCGGATGTGTTCAGCAGCGTCATCGTCATTGTCGGCGTGAAGCTCGCGTCGAAGGAGGCGGACAAGGAGCATCCTTACGGTCACGAGCGCTTTGAACCCGTCGCCGCCATTGTGCTCGCCGTTATTCTGTTCATCACGGGCCTGTTTATCGGCTATACAGCCGTCGGACAGCTTTCCGCAGGCTTTGAAAACGGCATCGAACCGCCCGGCGTCCTCGCGCTTTTTGCGGCCTTTCTCTCGATCGTGGTCAAGGAAGCCATGTACCGCTATACCGCCCGCTATGCCAAGGCGCTTGATTCCGGCGCGCTGATGGCGGACGCATGGCACCACCGCAGCGACGCGCTCTCTTCCATCGGCGCGCTGATCGGCATCGGCGGAGCCCGGCTGGGCCATGCATGGCTTGACGCCGCGGCAAGCCTTGTAATCTGCCTGTTTATCGTGAAAGCCTCCTATGATATTTTCTCCAACGCCATCCAGAAGATGGTCGATCATGCCTGCGACACGGAAACCCAGGATGCGATCGCCGCCTACGTCCGGGCGCAGGAGGGCGTACTTGGCATCGGCGCACTGCAGACCCGCGAGTTCGGAAACAGGATTTATGTGGATATCGAAATATACGCCGACGGTACGCTCCCGCTGACCGAGAGCAACGCCATTGCCGAGCGGGTGCATGAGGCGATCGAAGCAGAATTCCCGAAGGTCAAGCACATCATGGTCCGGGTCACTCCGCTCCTTGTCAAATAACGCGGCCGATGGTATAATAGACAAAACACATCAGGAGAACCTTTTCATGAAAAACTATACATACACCCCGACCGGCCCTGTCTGCGCCCGAAAGATCTGTTTCAGCCTGGAGGACGGCAAGCTTCACAACGTCCGGTTCACCGGCGGCTGCAACGGAAACCTGAAAGCCATCGGAAAGCTTGTCGAGGGCGCGGATGCGCAGGAGATCGTCCGCATCCTGCTCGGAAACGACTGCGGCGGGCGCGGCACCTCCTGCGCCGATCAGCTCGCCCAGGCCGTTGCGGCCGCACTGGAGGAATAAACGCCCGTACATCGAAACATCCGGGCAGCCTTGCGCTGCCCGGATGTTTTATTCATTTTCCTCATAGACAATCGCTTTGACAGGACACTTCGCCGCACAGATACCGCAGCGAACGCAGGCGCTCTGTCGGATGACAAACGGCGGGGCGCCGCCTGCAATACAGTATTCGCGGCAGACGGCGAGACAGGTCCCGCAGGCAATGCAGCGCCCCGTAATGAAATATTGACCGCTGTGTTCGGAATGACTGCTCATGATTCCACACTCCTTGCCCCTTCTAAACATAGTATACCTTCCGTTCAGCACTTTGTAAATAACCGATCTGTACATTCCGGTTGTCTGCCCCGCTGAACTTATGATACAATCGGGAAAGAACCGCTTACATCATTTATATATGGAGGCACGTATGAAAAAGCTATCCTTTATCGGCGTCGGCAACATGGGCGGCGCAATCCTGACAGCCGTCTGTGCCAAAAACGGTGCAGAAGATGTATACATTGCCAACCGAACCAGAGCGAAAGCAGATGCTCTGGCGGCAGAGCTTGGATGTATTGTCAGCGAAAACAACGCAGCCTGTGCCGCGGATGCAGACTATGTATTCATCGGCGTAAAACCCAATATGGTGCGCGGAGTTTTGCAGGAAATCGCATCTTCCCTCTCCGGCAAAACCGTCATCGTTTCGATGGCTGCCGGCGTGGACGGCAAGACCATTCGCGCTGCACTGGGCCGCGATAATCCAATCGTCCGCATTCTGCCGAACACGCCCTGTTCCATCGGGCAGGGCCTGATGCTGATTGCGCCCTGCGGTGAAGTACCGCAGAACAAGCTCGACGAGCTCGCGGAGCTCCTCGCGGGCTGCGGGCGCACCGCTTTTACCGACGAAGCACATGCCGATGCCGGTATGACCATCGGCGGCTGCACTCCGGCGTTTACCTATCTCTTCATTGAAGCACTGGCCGACGGCGCCGTGCAGACAGGGCTTTCCCGCGCGGATGCCCTCCAATGGGCGGCGCAGGCCGTCGCCGGGAGCGCCGCGCTCGTTCTGGAGAGCGGCAGGCATCCCGGAGCGCTCAAAGACGCCGTATGCTCCCCCGGAGGCAGCACCATTGAGGGCGTGCGTATACTGGAAAATACCGGATTTCGCGGCGCGGCCATGAATGCCGTGATCGCCGCCTTTGAAAAATCCCGCAAGCTTCTCTCCTGATACTATCATTTTCAACAAAAACACATTGTATATTTCTTGATAAAATGTTATAATTGTCCAGCCACACACATACATAGTATGTTGAGAAATCAAAAAAGGAGGCCCCCACATGAAACGACTCAGCCATATTTTGGCCGTTGTCCTCACGATTGCCATGCTGCTCTCGCTCGGCACCGCCGCGCTGGCAGCATCCACGTCGGACGAGGTTTCTCAGCGCGAGCTTGAGAGCGCGGCCGCCAGCCAGTACATCGCCACGCAGGGCATGGTGTTGCTGGAAAACAACGGCGCCCTGCCGATCGCAGACAGTGGCAAGATTGCCCTTTTCGGCGGCGGTGTTTACAACACCATAAAGGGCGGCACCGGCTCCGGTGACGTGAACGTGCGTGATGTCATCACCGTCTGGGAAGGCTATGAAGCCGCCGGATACGAGATCACCACCATTCCCTATCTGGAAGCTTATGCCGAGGCCTACGAAGCCGAACAGAGCAACAGCGCCTCTTCCGGCCCCTTCGGCGCAGCCGTGAAGGTCGATGACCTTGCCGACATCGACGGCTACATTGCCGATGCTGTTGCTGCCGGTACGGACACCGCTCTGTATGTCCTCTCCCGCAACTCCGGCGAGGGTTCCGACCGCACCGCGGCGGAGCTTGACTACTATCTCGGCGTGAATGAGCGCGCAAATCTCGAGAAGATTGCAGCCGCGTTCGACAAGGTCATCGTCGTTCTGAACGTCGGCGGCATCGTGGATACCTCTTTCTATGACGAGATCGAAGGCCTTGACGCCATGATTCTCATGAGCCAGGCCGGCATGAACGGCGGCGCAGCACTCGTACAGGTTCTCGACGGCGAATACACTCCCTCCGGTAAGCTCACCGACACATGGGCTCTGAACTATGAGGATTATCCCACCTCCGCGCACTTTGCCTCCAACGATGGTGACGCGTTCCACGAGGTTTATGAAGAGGATATCTTCGTCGGCTACCGTTACTTCGACACCTTTGGCCTTGACGTTGCCTACGAATTCGGATACGGCATGAGCTATACCGACTTCGCCATCGCTGTGGACGGCGTGACCGCCGACGCCGAGACTGTCACCGTCACCGCTACCGTAACGAATACCGGCAGCACCTATTCCGGCAAGGAAGTCGTCCAGGTCTACTTCTCCTCTCCCACGGGCGCGCTGGAGGTTCCCTATCAGGAACTCGCCGCTTACGGCAAGACCGATGAGCTGGCCCCCGGTGAGAGCCAGACCTTGACCATAACCTACAACACCACAGAAATGTCCTCTTACAGCATGGAGAAGGCCGCGTATATCCTGCAGGCCGGCGACTATGTCATCCGCGTTGGCAGCAGCTCCCGCAGCACCGAGGCCGCTGCGGTTCTGACGCTCGACAAGGACGTCATCACCGAGCAGCTCTCGAACCAGATGGTACAGGATCAGGAGATCGACGTCCTCTCTAATGCGGACGCGACTCCCATCACCTACGCCGCAGAAGCCGCACAGATTGCCGCCGCGGAGCACATCGCTCTGAAAGCTTCCGATTTTGTGACCCTCAACAACGCCTCCCCTTATGATGACGAAGCCGTTGTCAGCTATGTCACTCCCGACAGCGACTACGAGGTCGTCGATCAGGCCGCCAACGAGCGCTATACCAAGACCTCCACGGTCTATGAGCCTACCCTGCTCAGCGGCTACGAGGAAACCCTTGAGACCGTCGCTGCCAATCCCGAAGCCAAGCTCTCCGACGTTGCCACCGGCAAGATCACCATGGAAGAGCTCGTCGGCAATCTCTCCGTCGAGGAGATGGCCGACATCGTCGAAGGCACCGGCATGATGGGTATGGGTTCCGGCGAGGCCGGTGACACCATGATCGGCGCACAGTCGAATGCCGTTGAGGGCGCGGCCGGTGAGACCACCCCGAACTACTTCGACACCCGCGACATCCCCGACATTGTTCTCTCCGACGGCCCTGCCGGCATCCGCATCACCCAGTCCTATGAGGAAGACGGCGTCACCTACTATCAGTTCTGCACACACTTCCCCATCGGCACGATGATCGCCCAGACCTGGGACCCCGAAATCATGTACGCTTTCGGCGATGTGATCGGTCTGGAAATGGAAGAGTACGGCATCACGCTTTGGCTCGCCCCGGGCATGAACATCCACACGAACCCCCTCTGCGGCCGCAACTTCGAGTATTACTCCGAGGATCCCCTGGTCGCTGGCCTGACCGCCGGTTACACCACCCTTGGCGTTCAGAGCCACAGCGGCATCGGCGTCACTATCAAGCACTACGCTGCAAACAGCCAGGAGTCCAACCGCAACACCGAAAACAACTCCATCACCGAGCGCGCGCTGCGTGAGATTTATCTGAAGGGTTTTGAGATCGCCGTCAAGATGGCCCAGCCCATGGCGATCATGACCTCCTACAACGAGAACAACTCGATCCCCTCCGCGGATAACTACGACCTGTGCACCGATATCCCCCGCGGTGAATGGGGCTTTGCCGGCCTCATCATGACCGACTGGGGCGGCGGCCAGTCCACGCCCGTGAACTCCATGCACGCCGGCAACGACCTGATTGAGCCGGGCGGATCGAACGCCAGCATCGCCGCCGCGGTGAACGACGGCGTCCTGCCTCTCGGTGACCTTCAGAAGTCCGCTGCCCACGTTCTGAATATCATCATGCAGTCTGCGCAGTTTGAGAACCTGACCGGTATTCCCGCCGGCCCGTATTCCGCGAAGTTTGACCTTGCAACGTACATTTCCCTTGCCAAGGGCGAAATCGCCGCAGACGCCTCCGCAGAGCCCTCCGCGGAGCCCGCGCCCGCAGAGGAGGCCTCCGGCGAAATGAATATGCCGGACGGCTCCATACCTCCCGAACCTCCCGCCGACCTTGCTCCCGGCGAGGTTCCCCCCGGCGGCTTTGGCGGTATCGACTGGCACGGCAAAACAACTCATGCGGAATCCACACAGATTTCCGCATGAGCCACATATGAAAATCACCCCTGCACCATTCGGTGTAGGGGTGATTTTTTCGTCATTCGCTATTGTCCGGAGCGTTCTGTCCAGCCGGCGTACAGCGTTACATTGTCCGATACGGTCTGCGAGGAGAAGTCCCACTGATCGTAGCAGTTGGAATCAATATACCAGCCGCTGAAATCAAAGCCCTCGCGTGTAGGTGGCTCGGGTTCATCGATCAAGGCGCCGTATTCAAGCTTCTGCACCGCGACATCGGAGCCGCCGCGGGAATCAAAGCGCACGGTAAAGCCGCTGTTTACCTGTCCGACAAGGGTCAGGATCACAACGATTGCCAGAAGAGCGATGACAACAAGGTTTACGGATTTAACCGGGACATTGACGTTCTTGTACAAGCCGCCGGTATGCTTCTCCGGCTGCGATGCGCCGTCGGGCGGCCGGGACGGATCGTCCATCACTTCTTGACGAGGTACTTGCGCATATCCAGCGAGCAGGCCGCCAGGATGATCGCGCCCTTGATGATATACTGGAGGTTCGGGTCGATGCCCAGCATCGACAGCGCAACGAAGATGATGCGCAGGACGAAAACGCCGAGCACGATACCGCTGATCTTACCGGTACCGCCGACGAACGAGACGCCGCCGATAACACAGGCCGCGATCGCGTCGCATTCGTAGTTCAGGCCGGCAGACTGTGTGATTGAGCTGATGCGGGCGCCCTCAATGAAGCCCGTGAAGCCATACATGGCGCCGGCCAGCGTATGTACGAGGACGGTCGTCCAGAAAACATTGACGCCGGAGACCTTGGCTGCCTCGGGGTTCGAGCCGACGGCAAACATGTTCTTGCCGAAGGAGGTCTTGTTCCAGATGAACCACATGAGCGCCACCAGCAGGACGGCATACAGGACATACAGCGGAATGGAAACGGAGCCGAACCGAACGAGCGGCGCCGTGACGACACTCTTGTACTCATCGGACAGGCCGGACACGGGCTGGCCGTTGTTGCCGTTGAGCATAAAGAACATCAGGATCAGGCCATAGGTGATAAGCTGCGTAGCCAGCGTGACGATGAACGGATGCAGGCTGAACTTCGCAACGAAGAAGCCGTTCACAAGGCCGATGGCCGCGCCGACAAGGACAACGATCAGGATAACCGCCAGAATCCAGAGCGCGTTGTTTTCCGGGAGACTGGCGAACATGCGCCGGGATATCTCGTGGCTCTGCAGCAGGGCTCCGGCGATACCGGCGGTCAGACCGACCACACGGCCGCCGGACAGGTCCGTACCCGTCAGGACAATGCATCCTGCGATGCCGAGCGCCATGGGCAGAGAGGCCGCGGCCAGGGAAATGATGTTGACGATGGAACCGGCTTTGATGAAGTTGGGATTCTTGAACGCCGTGTAAATGATGAATACCACCATTACAATATACAGTGCGTTGTTCAGGATCCCATCGGCCCAAAAATGCTTTTTGTCCGTTTTATCAAGCGTTTTGTAGATCGCAGCCGTTTGCTGAAGTTTCTTTACAGGATTAGCCATGGTGCCGCCCCCCTTATACGTATTTTGCCGCCAGAGTCATGATTTCTTCCTGCGTGGTGGTTCTGGCGTCCACCTCGCCGGCCAGCCGGCCGCCGGACATGACCAGAATACGGTCGCAGATCCCGAGAAGCTCGGGCATCTCAGAAGAAACCATGATGACGGTCTTGCCCTGATTGGCAAGGTCCAAAATCAGTTGATAGATCTCATACTTTGCGCCTACGTCAATGCCGCGGGTCGGCTCGTCCAGGAGCAGCACCTCCGGCTCTGTAAGCAGCCAGCGGCCGATAATGACCTTCTGCTGGTTGCCGCCGGAAAGGCTGCGGATCTTGGTTTCCTGACTCGGCGTTTTGGTATGCAGTGCATCAATATAATGCTGCGTATCCTTCGCCATCGACGCGGCGCTCAGGTAGATGCCCAGCTTTTTATGCCGGTCAAGGCTCGAAATGACTGTATTTTCGCGGATGTTCAGAATGGAGAAAATACCCGTGGCACGGCGTTCCTCCGTCAGCAGCGCGAAGCCGTTTTCAATCGACTCCTCCGCGTCACGGTTCCTGCACACTTTGCCGTCGAGCGTGATCCTTCCGGATTTGCGCGTTGCAATGCCGAAGATGTTCTCAAGCGTCTCGGTACGGCCGGAGCCGTCCAGTCCTGCCAGACCGAGCACCTCGCCGCGGCGGGCTTCAAAGGAAACGTCTTGCAGGATCGAATACTGCGCCGTCAGGTTCTCCACCTTCAGGTACACCTCGCCGGGCTTGTTGAGCTTGGGCGGGAACTGGTTGTTCAGCTCCCGTCCGACCATGAGCCGGATGATATCGTTCATCTCCAGCTCGGCCGCTGGCTTTGTGGCGACCCATGTGCCGTCACGCATGATGGTGATCGTATCGGAAATACGCTTGATCTCCGCCATCTTATGGGAAATGTATATGATTCCGACGCCCCGCTGGCGCAGCATGTTGATGATGCGGAACAGGTGCTCCACTTCCTCCTCCGTCAGCGAAGAGGTGGGTTCGTCGAAAACGATTACCTTTGAATTATAGGAGACCGCCTTGGCGATCTCGACCATCTGGCGCTGGGACACCGGCATGGTGCTCATGATCCGGTGAGGATCAACGTCGATCTCCAGCTCCTCAAAGATGGCCATTGTGTCCTTGTACATTTTGCGCTCATTGACCATCACGCCGCCGATCAGCGGGAAACGGCCCAGCCACAGGTTATCCATGACGGAGCGCTTGAGGGCCTGGTTCAACTCCTGGTGCACCATGGCCACGCCGTTCTGCAGCGCTTCCTTAGAGCTTTTGAAGTTGACCTCCCTGCCCTCGAGGTAGATATGCCCGCCATCCTTGTTGTAGATGCCGAACAGGCATTTCATAAGCGTGGACTTTCCGGCGCCGTTCTCGCCCATCAGGGCGTGAACCGTGCCCGCCTCCACTTCCAGAGAGACATGCTCCAGCGCTCTGACACCGGGAAACGTCTTGGTAATGTCTGTCATTCTCAGGAGGATGTCCTGATCCATACTCATCCTTCCCTCCCTTTAAATCGTTGCTGTGGAATTTCTACAAGGGGCAGCCGCCGACGGCGGCTGCCCCCTATTTGGATTTACAAAGAATCAGCCGGTGTAGGGCGCGTAGGCGACGAACAGCTTGTTTTCGATGCCCGTGGCCACGTTGTACATATCTGCTACTTCCGCCTCAGCGGCAACAGCCTCCGCCATGGTGGCGCCGCCGAGGACGGCCTCAACGACGTCGGCGATAGCGTCAGCCATGCCGTCGGCATACTGCTTCACGGTGCCGATCATCTTGCCGGCAGCGATGAGCTCCTGCGCAGCCTCGGTCGCATCGACGCCGAACACAGGAATGGTGGTGGATCCTTCCTCGCCGGTGTTGTAGCCGGCCTGCTCCAGGGCGGAGATAACGCCTTCGGCCATGTTATCGTTGTTGCAGATGACAAGCTCGATCATGTTGCCGTTAGCCTCGTTGAACTGGGAGAGGTTGGTCTGCATGTAATCCTGAGCAGCCTGGGCGGACCACTGGCCGTTCAGGTCCACCTGGTACTTGGAGCTGTTGGAGCCATCGAAATACTCCAGAGCGGGCTTGCCGGCTTCGGCCAGGACCGCATCGGCGTCTTCCTGACCATACTTCGTGCGATAGATAGCCTCGACGTTCGCCTCGTCGCCCTTCATCATGGCATAGGAGATAACGCCGTCGCCGTTCAGATCGACCGCATCATAGTTCTCAACCAGATAGTTGCCGATCATCTGGCCCTGGATGTGGCCGGCCTCGGGGGCGTCGGTGCCGATGAACGCAATGGTATCGTTCTCGTTCAGGACGGTGCCCTCTTCGCCATCGGCCTCAATGGCGCGGTTGAAGAACACGACGGGGATACCGTTCGCCATGTTGATGATCTCCTTGGCGACGTCAGAGGAGCCGGTCGTTACCATGTTGACGACAAGCAGGTCATAGCCGTCGGTAACGGCCGTCTGGATCTGCTCGTTCTGGGTAGTCTGGCTGCCGTTGCCGTCATAGTCCTGATAGACAATGCCCTTTGCCTCCAGTGCAGCGTCCAGATTCGTGCGGACAGATGAGATGTAAGTATCAGAGTATGCGTAGTAGAAAACGGCGATCTTCACACCGTCATCAGCGGCAGGGGCTTCAGCGCCCTCAGCAGGCTCTTCTTCAGCAGGGGCTTCGGTCGTACCGGTGCCGCCGCAGGCGGCCAGCGCAAACACCATGGTCAGCGCCAGAATCAGAGACAACAGTTTTTTCATGGGATCCTCCTAAAAAAATTTTGAAAATATAGTGATATGCGCAATTTTGACCAAAAAAACCGCCCAGCTCACTACGTATTTAGTATAATATCAACGTCTCCAGTTGTCAATCCCCAGATTATCCGCGGACATAACAAACCATAATCCAACAAAAATCCAACCCAAAATGTAGACTCCATATGAGCTCTTTTGTGGTATAATTTTATTGAGTGCTGTAATTTTATTGAATTGAATATAAACTGCTTTAAGTATTCTTAAGGTAGCAGCGCTTATACTTATTTTAGATTTGAAGGAGGTTTGACACATGTTTTCCAAAACCAAAAATTTTCTCTCTTTTCTTCTGATTGCATGCTTTTTGCTGTCCGGCGGGATCTCCGCCATGGCCGCTTCCCGCGAAACCGCCGCCTCGAGCGAGGCCAGCTCCGAGCCGGACGAAGAGCTTCAGTCCTTGATCGAAGAGTGCGCCGATCAATTCTTCCTGGACGAATACGTTGATGAACAAACCTCTCTGGTTGTTCCCTGCCATGTTTTTCTGCCGGAGGATGACACCGCAAACGGGCCGTACCCCGTTGTGTTTTTCATTCCGGATTCCAGTGCTGTCGGTTCCGCTGAGCGCTTCCTTACGCAGGGCTGGGGCGGCCTCATTTGGGCATCCGCAGCGGAGCAGGAAAAGCACCCCTGCGTTGTGATCGTACCCGTGTTCGACACGGTCATCCTCGACGACCATAACGGCTTTGTTACCACGGATTATATCGATCTTATGCCGCGGCTTGTAACGGAAATGGCGGCTCGCTATAACGGCGATCCGTCCCGTCTCTATGCGACGGGTCAGTCGATGGGCTGCATGACCTTCCTCATCACGGCGGCGAATAATCCCGACCTCTTCGCAGCCGAGCTCTTTGTGGACGGTCAGTGGGACGTCACCACCCTGACCGGTCTTGAAAGCCAGAAATTCTTTTACATCGTCGCCGGCGGCGACGATAAAGCTGTCGGCGGACAGGACGAGGTCATGGACATGCTGGATGCGGACGAGGTGCCCTACAGCTATGAAAAGGACTGGGATGCCCAGGCCGACGCCGACACCTTGAACGCCCTTGTCGCTGAGGAACTGGAGAAAGGAAACGACATTAATATGATCCGCTGGCTGACCGGCTCCGTCCTGAATGGCGGCTCCGGCATGGAGCACATGGCGTCCTTTGACTACGCCTATAAGCTGGAAGCCGTCCGCGACTGGCTGTTTGAGCAAATAAAAGACGAATAAGGCAGCGTCTGCTAAGCTCAAACCCGCCGGATGAAAAATCCGGCGGGTTTAATATATTCCAAAAACGCTGCGGCTGGTCCTCGCGATAGGTCTCCCTACCGCCGCACAAATTCCTCACCCGTGCAGAAATCCCAGATATTCATCGAATGCGTTGAACAGCATATCGCCCGAGCAGACGGGCAGCACCATATCGGTTTTTCCGATCGGCTCAAACCGGAAGATATCCCGCGCCGCTGTCAGCACGAGCACGGGGATTACCTCGTAATCCGGTCCGAATACGATCTCCAGATACGGGCAGTATTTAGCCGCCTGCCGGACCTCCCCCGGCTCACAGACGTCCTTCATCTTGAATTCCAGCGAGAACACCTTATCCTCTGTGACGACCAGCACATCCGCGTATATCCGGACGCGCCGTGAACGTTTCAGCCGCAGCTCGAACGCGACCTCCCAGTCAAGGCACCGCTCCCCCGCCATGTCGATCAGGTCCCGGAACAGGCGGAGCATCTGCTCACGGCAGTCGCGGAAGGAGTGCATAAGTCCACGCGCATCGCTGAGACTGCGCCCGATGTTCTCACAGCCCTGCGTCAGCCGCGCGAGCCATTCGTCCTCCGTGAGCGCGGTAAAGTCCCGCACAAGACTGTAATAGCCGCAAAATTCCATGAGGCCGCTGTGCGGTCTGCCCTGCCGGACAATACCGTGCCAGCGATAATCACCGTCCTGCCAGCACAGCTCTCGCAGAAGCGGCGAGCCGTACAGTGCCTGGTTCACGGCTTTTCGCTCCAGTCCCAATTCCTCGGCGATATCCTTTGCCCGAACACCGTCGCTGCGGCAAATCACGGCACATATCGCACGGCTCGTATCCGTCATCTTCACCCGCCCTGTTTCTGTCTTTATACTTCCGCGAATATTCAAAGGGACAAATACACACGTTTATCTTCGTCCGCACCATGCCCCCCAGCATATAGCCGGCTCTTTGACAGGCCAATTATATCACACGCTGAAAGGACGAGGCAAGGCGCATAATCTCCAACACACTCGGCGATCTATAAGCAAAAACCCGGAATCCTTGATAAATCAAGAACTCCGGATTCTGGCAGGGGAAGAAGGTTTCGAACCCTCGGCCTACGGTTTTGGAGACCGTCGC
>CAYOSI010000033.1:0-27538 GCA_964406615.1 uncultured Oscillospiraceae bacterium | reverse complement strand
TACCGACATATAAGAACTTCTAAAGAGATAATCTAAATTCACCAATAATTTTTATTCAAAATGGTGTTATATCTATACTAGGGGAGCCATAAAAAGAGCGGACTAGTTTGCCCACGGGCATCCTGTCCGCTCCTTGCTCAAATCAACACTGTGGTTCTCGTTATGAGAGTTCCCTTAATCTCTAATGCCTGACATAACAGGTATATTCAATACTCGTGCAGTATATTCGGTCACTCCAGGCAGTTCATCTTCTGGCATAAAGTTCCCTTTAATTTCGAAAGAATAGCCAAGTCCCACATAGGTTCCCAATCCACCGTCCTCCATGGCATATTCTGCCGGTAAAATGCAAAAAATCGGGCGTTCAAATCCATGGACTCGAGAGAAGTCTATAAGGCTAATCAAGAGCCACAGACATGCCACAATTGCTACAACAAGCAAGAACTTTTTCTTTCCTGATTTATCTCTCATATATGCTACCTCTTAAATTATGTAGGGCGGCCCCATGAGGGGGCCTGCTGTTACCGTATAGCGAGGGCCCTTTCTGCTCCAGGCGGTTTCGCGGATTTTGTTATTCGATGGAGGCGATGAGCGCCTCGGCACATTTTATGCCGTCCAGGGCTGCGCTCATGATACCGCCGGCCCAGCCGGCGCCCTCGCCGCAGGGATACAGCCCGCGCAGCGCGGGGGACTGCAGGCTGCCGTCGCGCTCCATGCGTACCGGGGAGGAGGAACGAGTCTCCGGCCCGGTCAAAACAGCCCATGGCGCATCGAAGCCGCGGAGTTTTCTCCCAAATATCGGGAGCGCCTGCACCAAGGCGTTTACGATCATCGGAGGGAAAATGTTATGTAAACTAACCTCCGAAACGCCCGGCTCGTAGGAGGGGACGATCCTGTCCGGGACATGGGGCATGCCGAGCAAAGCGCCCGCTGTCTGCGCCGGGGCGCGATAGCCGCCGCCTGCCGCCTCAAAAGCGCGGCGTTCCAGCTCGCGCTGCCATTTCATGCCGCCCAAAACCCCGTCGTAGGGAAAATCCTCCGGGGAGACTGCGGCGAGTATGGCGGCGTTTGAGTTAACATAATTTCTTTTGTTCGGGCTGGCGCCATTGACGCACACGCGGCCCTCCTCGCTCGCGGCCGGGACGACCTCGCCGCCGGGGCACATGCAGAAGGTATAGCACCGCCGTCCGTTGGGAAGGAGGCAGGCAAGTGAATAATCGGCGGGCGGGAGATGAGGATGCCCGGCGAACATGCCGTATTGTGCGCGGTCGATGTCCGCCTGCCGGTGTTCAATGCGCGCCCCCATGGCAAAGGCCTTGGGAGAAAGAGGGATTGAAAGTTTACATAACATTTCAAACGTATCTCTCGCGCTGTGTCCGCAGGCGAGGATCAGCCGGGAGCAGGGGATGCGCTCGGTCGCGGTCACGGCGGCCGTGATTTGTCCGGCGTCGGATTCAAGATCGGTCAGCTTTTGAGAAAATCGAACCTCACCGCCGAGCGCGGTGATTTTTCTGCGGATCTCCATGCAGATGCCGGGCAGAAGATCCGTGCCGATATGCGGCTTTGCATCATATTTTATGTCAACCGAAGCGCCGGCCTCGACAAGCTGTTCCAGCACCCAGGGGATGTGGGGGCTTTTGACGCCGGTGGTGAGCTTTCCGTCGGAAAAAGCGCCGGCGCCGCCCTCGCCGAACTGGATGTTGGATTCCGGGTCGAGGACGCCCTTTTCCCGCATAAGCGCGACTTTTTTGGTCCTGGCTTCGGCGTCCTCGCCGCGTTCGAGAATGACGGGCCGCATTCCGGCGAGGGAGAGCACGAGCCCGGCGAACATGCCCGCCGGGCCGAAGCCGACGATCACGGGCCGTTCCTCCGGCAGACGGCGAGGGACCGGAGGGGTATAGGGACAGGGGACAACGGGCGCGGCGTTATGGCAGCGGGCCAGCGCGCCCTGCTCGTCCCGGACCGTCACGTCCACCGTGTAGACGAAGCGCACATCGTTTTTCTTTCGCGCGTCCACGGAGCGCCGTGCGACGGTCAGGTCGTTTACGGAGCAGCGCAGCTCCCTTTCGGCTTTTTCCCGGAGACGCTCGATCGGCTCGTCCGGGGTCAGTGTAATGTTCCGCAGTCGGATCATGACGTTATCCTCCCAACTGCCCGGAGGCGGCAAGGCCCGCGAGACGCCCGCTCGACCAGGCCCATTGGAGGTTATAGCCGCCGCAGTCACCGTCGATATCGAGCACCTCGCCGCAGGCGTACAGGCCCGGAACAAGGCGGCTCTCCATCGTGTCGGGGTCGAAGCCGGCGGTTTCCATGCCGCCGGCTGTGACCTGCGCGGCGTCGAAGCCCATGGTGCCGAGAAGCGGCAGCTCGAACCGGGTGATGAGCGTGGTGAGCCTGTCTATATCGGCGTCCGAAACCGACCAGAGGAAAGCGTCAAACGCGATGCCGGCTCTGCGAAGAAGCGCGCGGGCGATGGCGTTGTGCAGGCAGCCGGTCAGCAGGTTCTCGGCTTTGCCGTTGGGGAAGCGCTCCCTTTTTGCGGCCATATAGGCGCGTATACCGGACACGGAAAGCGCGGGGAGAAGCCGCAGAAACACGGAAGCATGCGGACCGGCGTCCGCAGCGGCGCGGGACAGATCAAAAACGGCGGGGCCGGTGACGCCGTACTCCGCAAACTGCACCTCGCCCTCCGCCTGCGCAAGGACACCGGCGCTTTCGAGCGTGACGACGGCCTGGGTCCGAACGCCCTTCATGGATTTTGTCCATGTGCTGTCCGTTTTGAGCTGGACGAGCGCGGGCCGCAGGGCGGTGCGTTTATGGCCGAAGGAGGACAGAAGGGTGTAGCCGTCCTTCGTGCCGCCGAGTCTGGAGCCGGCCATGCCGCCGCAGGCGACGATCAGGCGGTCGCATTCGACGGTCTCGCCCTGGTCGGAGGCGACGGTGAAGCCGCCGCCGTTTTTTTGCGCGGCGGACACGGTGAAGCCGCACCGGGTACGGACGCCGCGGGCGTCCATGGCAAGGCGCAGGACGTCCACCACGCTGGAGGCGGCGTCCGAAAGCGGGTAGATGCGCCCGGCGTCCTCCGTCCGCGTCACAAGGCCGAGGTCGGAAAACCAGGCCAGCGTGTCCGCCGTGCCGAATCGGGCAAGCGCCGGGGTGAGGAAGGCGGTATCCCCGCCGTGATAGTGCTCCGGCGCGGCGTTTCGGTTGGACAGGTTGCAGCGTCCGTTTCCGGTGGACAGAAGCTTTCGTCCGACGCGGGCCTGCCGTTCCAGCAGAAGGACGGTGTTGTCGAGGCTCTCTCTGGCGGCAAGGGCGGCGGCCATGCCGGACGCGCCGCCGCCGAGAATGGCAATGGTGTGCATGATAAGCTCCTATAAAAAGGCCGCCGAGGGAGGTCGGCGGCGTGTGGCTATGGGTATTATCTTCTTCGGCGGCTGGCATAGTAGGCGTTGATCTGTTCCTGCTCGTCGTTCAGAAGCCAGCGATGGACAAGGACAAGCCGGTCGTAGTAGTAGCCTACGCGGCTGCGATGGATGAACTGGCGATAGTCATTGAGGAAATCGCTGAGCTTCTCCATGTTGACCATATGCTGCGCCTCGCGAAGGATACGCTGCTGCGTTGCGTTTCGGGCCATGTTCATTCACCTCCTGCGGCTGGGAGATTATTATAGTACATGCGGCGGAGACTTGTCAAGGCCGGTCAAAGCCCCAGCAGGGCTCCGGCAACGGCGAAGTAGATCAAAAGGCTCAGGGCGTCTATAATAGTGGTGATGAAAGGGCTGGACATGACGGCGGGGTCAAAGCCCAGCTTTCCGGCCGCCATAGGCAGGATACAGCCCACAACCTTGGCCATCAGCACCACCAGCGCCATGGTGACACAGACCACCAGAGCGATGGTAACGGTGACATCGTCGTTGTGCAGGAGCAGATGGTCAATGAGCATGATTTTGGCAAAGGCCACCACCGCCAGGGACAGGCCGCACAGCACAGCTACCCGGATTTCCTTCCAGATAACGGACAGGATGTCCTTAAACTCCAGGTCGCCCAGGGACAGGGCGCGGATAACCGTGACAGAGCACTGGGAGCCGGAGTTGCCACCCGTGTCCATCAGCATAGGGATGAACAGGGTCAGTGCCGTGACACTGGCGAGGGCATTTTCGTAGTGGGTCAGTATCATGCCGGTGAAGGTGGCGCCAATCATCAGGAGCATGAGCCAGGGAATGCGGGCTTTCCAGAACTGGAAGATGCTGGTCTTGAGATAGGGCTTGTCGACAGGCGTCACGCCGCCCATAATCTCAATATCTTCTGTGGCCTCGTCCTCCATAACATCCATGGCGTCGTCCACGGTGATGATGCCCACAAGCCGCTGTTCGCCGTCCACGACCGGGAGAACGGTGAAGTTATAGCGAGAGATCATGGCGGCAGCCTCTTCCCGGTCGGCGAGCGTGCCGATGGAGATGACGTTTTCTTCCATGATGTCGGACAGACGGGCGTCCTCCTCGGCCAGGAGGATGGCGCGGATGGAGACGGTGCCCATCAAATGTTTGCCGTCGTCGGTGATATAGCAGGTGTTGATGGTCTCCGAGTCGAAGCCGTCCCGGCGGATATGCTTGAAAGCGTCCGCTACGGTCATCGTGGGACGCAGAGCGATGAACTCCGTGGTCATGATGGAGCCGGCGGAATCCTCGGGGTATTTGAGAATGTCGTTGATCAGCTTGCGTGTCTCGGCATCCGCTTGGCGCAGGATGCGCTTGACGACGTTTGCCGGCATCTCCTCGACGAGGTCGACGGCGTCATCCACATACAGCTCGTCAACGACCTCTTTCAGCTCGGAGTCGGAGAAGCCGCGGATGAGGAGCTGCTGGGATTCGGGCTCCATTTCGACAAAGGTATCCGCCGCGATGTCCTTCGGCAGGAGCCGGTACAGCAGCGGCAGCGTGTGCTCCTCCAGATCGTCGAACAGCGCGGCGATATCCGAAGGATTCATGGTGACAAGGATGTCACGGAGCGCGGGATATTTTTTTTGCTGGGTCAGAGTGGTGATGGTATTTTCCAGTGTAAGGTTGCGTTCAGCCATGGTCTACCCTCCTAAAATTCAAGTCGAGCGTTCGCTCGCGAGCCGGCCGGCTCAGCGGATGTACTCATCCGCACAGGCAGGAGCAGACACAATGAGACCGGGTTATTCGGAGCCGCGGGCAATGGACGCCCACCGTCTTCGGCCTCTGCTTGTGCCGGTACTATCGCCTGCGTCCATTGTTCCACCTCCTTCCGACGGTTCCGTCGGCTGTAAAATGACGCCTTGCATAAGGCGGCGCTGATAAAGCGGCTTTTGCGTATAAGATATTATATGCCTATTTGCCCGGATTTTCCAGCAGAAGCGTGCAAAGTTCCGCGGCGGAGTCCACAATATATTCCGCACCGGCCGCGGCCAGCTCCTCGCGGCCGCCGAAGCCGTAGGTCACGCCGATGCAGGGGATGCCGTGCCGGTGGGCGCCCTCCACATCGTGGGCGCGGTCGCCGACCATGACGGCGTGCGCCATGTCCACATGGCAGGCGTCCCGGGCGTTTCGGATGACGTCGTACTTGGTGTTGTCCTTGGTGACGCCGCTGCCGGAGATGATATCAAAGTATTCTGCGAAGCCGAAATGCTCCGCGATGCGCTGCGAAAAGCCGGTGGGCTTGGTGGTCACGATGTAAAGCCGCTTCCCGGCGGCCTTCAAGGCCCGGAACAGCTCCGTCATGCCGGGATAGACTTCGTTTTCAAACAGACCGCGCTCGCCGAAATATTCGCGGTAGTCCGCCAGGAACCGCACCGCGTCCTCATGGGAGAAGCCCCAGTATTCCTCATAGCTCTCGGGCATGGGCGGGCCGATGAATTTCAGATAATCGGCGTTCGTGCCCGGCGGCAGGCCCCATTTTTTGCGGGCGTAGATGATGGCGTTCGTGATGCCGGGGGCGGAATCGGTGATCGTGCCGTCGAGATCGAAAAAGATGTGCTGCCAGGCCATATCAGCGTTCCTCGCGGAAGAAGCTCAGACCGAGGCTGGCGGGGGGCTGGTTCTCGCGCTTGTTGCGCATGCTGGAGAGGATCAGGACAATGATCGTTACGAGATAGGGAAGCATCTTGTAGATCTCTTTGATGGCGAGGTTCATGCCGGAGGGGATGTACATATGCAGGATGTACAGGCCGCCGAACAGGAACGAGGCGAGCACGCCCACGTTTGGACGCCATACGGTGAAGATGACGAGCGCGATGGCAAGCCAGCCGCGGTCGCCGAAGGCATCGCTCGACCAGATGCCCTTGGTGTAGTCCATGATATAGTACAGGCCGCCGAAACCGGCGATTATCGAGCCGGCGCAGGTGGCGGCGTATTTATAGCGGCCGACGTTGATGCCGGCGGCGTCGGCGGTGTTGGGGTTTTCGCCCACGGCCCGCAGATGCAGCCCCACGCGGGTGCGACGCAGGATATAGGCGGCCACGAGCGCGATGATCACGGCGAGATAGGCGAGGAAGCCGTAGGACAGGAAGATATTTCCGAACCAGCCGAGGGTATCGGCGCCGGGCAGGGGCCGGCTGAAATAGCTGCTGGTGTTTGAAAGAACGATGGCGGGCACGTCGCTGCCCGAAAGCTTGATGAGCGACCCGCCGAAGAAGTTGCCGAAGCCCACGCCGAACGTCGTCAGGGCAAGGCCGGTGACGTTCTGGTTGGCGCGCAGGGTCACGGTGAGGAAGCAGTACAAAAGACCCATGAGCAGGGAACCGAGCATCGAGCAGAGCAGGGGGATCGACACGGCGAGAAAGCCGTTCATGGCGTCGCCCGTAGCCTGTTCATAGAAGAACGCGCCGATCACGCCGCTGATCGCGCCGACATACATGATGCCGGGGATGCCGAGGTTCAGGTTGCCGGATTTTTCGGTCAGCGTCTCGCCGGTGCTGCCGAGCAGCAGGGGGATGCCCTGCACGATGGCGCGGGGGATAAAGGAAATAAAGTCAAACACGGCTCAGGCCTCCTTTCCCGCGGCGCGGCGGAAGTTGATCTTATAGGTGATGAAAAACTCGCTTCCGATGATGAAGAAGAGAATGATGCCGGTGAGAATGTCCGCGAAGGACTGGCTCAGGCCGAAGTTCGTCGCGATCTGGCCCGCGCCGCGCTCCATAAAGACGAGCAGAAAGCTCGTGAGGATCATCCAAAGCGGGTTGAATTTTGCCAGCCACGAGACCATGACGGCGGTGAAGCCGCGGCCGTTCGTGATGGTGGTCGTCAGGGTGTGGTCGGTGCCGCCCACGAGGAGCATGCCGGCAATGCCGCAGATGGCGCCGGACAGAAGCATCGTGCGGACGATGACCTTCTCGACCTTGATGCCGACATAGCGGGCGGTCTTTTCGCTCTCGCCGACGACGGCGATCTCATAGCCGTGCTTGGAGTAGTTGAGGTAGAAATACATGCCGAGGCAGAGCACCGCGACGATGATGATGTTCAGCAGATATTTCTGTCCGCCGATCATGGGCAGCCAGCCGGCCTCGGTCGTCTGGTTGATGATGCCGATCTTGCCCGCGCCCTTGGGGACCTCCCAGACGATGATGAAAAACGCGACAAGCTGGATGGCGATATAGTTCATCATCAGCGTGAACAGCGTCTCGTTCGTGTTCCACTTGGCTTTGCAAACGGCGGGAATGGCGCCCCAGACAGCGCCCGCCGCGATGCTCGAGACGAGCATCAGGAGGATGAGCAGCCAGTTGGGGACCTTATCGCCGAGCAGGATCATGCAGGCGGCGGTGGCAAGACCGCCGATGAGCATTTGGCCCTCGCCGCCGATGTTCCAGAAGCGCATCCGGAACGCGGGGGTGACGGCCAGCGAGACGCACAGCAGGATCGCGAGGTTCTGGAACAGGACCCAGGCCCGGCGGGAGCTTCCGAAGGAGCCGTCAAAAATGGTCACATACACCTGAATGGGGTCCTCGCCCGTGACGAGCGTGGTGACGACCGCGCAGACGAGCAGCGCGAGGATCAGCGCGCCGCCTCGGATGGCCCATGCCGTGTACCAGGGCAGCGTGCTCCGCTTCGATACATGAAAAAGCGGCGTATGGGTCTTTTCATTCATCGGTCATCCCTCCCAGCCTTGTCATCATATAGCCGACCTGGCGCTTCGTGGCGCCGCGGCCGGGCACAATCCCGCTGACCTTGCCGCCGCAGAGCACGAGAATGCGGTCGGACAGCTCCAACAGGACATCCAGGTCCTCGCCGACGTAGATGACCGCGACGCCGGCGGCCTTTTGGCGGTTGATGAGGTCATAAATGGTGTAGGAGGAGTTGATGTCAAGACCGCGCACCGCGTAGGCGGTGAGAAGGACGGTGGGCGCGGAGGCAATCTCGCGGCCGACCAGGACCTTCTGGACATTCCCGCCGGAAAGACGGCGCACGGGCGTGTGGATGCCGGGGGTGACGACCTCCAGATCATGGACGACTTTCTCAGCCAGCGTGCGGGGCGATTTGCGGTCCGTGAAGAAGGAATGGCCGCGGCGGAAGGTGCGCAGGGCCATGTTGGCGGCGAGGTCCATGCTGCCGACAAGTCCCATGCCCAAACGGTCTTCCGGGACAAAGGAGAGCGAAACGCCCATATCCGCGATGCTCAGCGGGTCCTTGCCGAGGATCTCCTCGGGTTCGCCGTCGTCGCTTATATAGCGGATGCTGCCGGCCTCCGCCGGCTGCAGGCCGGCGATCGCCTCCAGAAGCTCCTTCTGACCGCAGCCGGAGATGCCGGCGACGCCGAGGATCTCGCCGGAATAGGCGGTGAAGGAGACGTCCTCCAGCTTGAGGATGCCGTCTTCGCTGCGGACGGTCAGACCCTTGACCTCGATGCGGGGCTTGGGGTCCACAGGCTCGGGGCGCTCGATATTCAGCGTGACGGGATGACCGACCATGAGATTGGTCATCTCCTGCGCGTTGGTGGCGGCGGTGGGCATATCGCCGATAAACTGTCCGTGACGCAGGATGACGACGCGGTCGGAAAGCGTCTCAACCTCGTGCATCTTGTGCGTGATGATGACGATGGCCTTGCCGTCGTCGCGCATATTGCGCAGCACGGCAAAGAGCTTGTCCGTTTCCTGCGGCGTCAGGACGGCGGTGGGCTCGTCCAGGATCAGGATGTCCGCGCCGCGATAGAGGACCTTGACGATCTCGACCGTCTGCTTCTGCGAGACGGACATATCGTAGATCTTCTGGTCGGGGTCGACCTCGAAGCCGTAGGCGTCGCAGATGGCCCGGATCTTCTCGGAGGCGGCCTTCAGGTCGAGCTTGCCCCCGAGGCCGAGGACAATGTTCTCTGCGGCCGTGAGGACGTCCACGAGCTTGAAATGCTGGTGGATCATGCCGATGCCCAGCGAATAGGCGTCCTTCGGGGAGCGGATGACCACCGGCTTTCCGTCGACGGTGATCTCGCCCTCATCCGGGAAGTAGATGCCGGACAGCATGTTCATGAGGGTCGTCTTGCCGCTTCCGTTTTCGCCGAGGAGCGCCAGGATCTCTCCCCGGTATATGTCAAGCCAGACCCTGTCGTTCGCGATGACGGAGCCGAAGGATTTCGTGATGTTCCGCATCGTCGCCGCAGGCGTTTTGTTGTCCAAAAGACTTCACTCTCCCTCCGCGCTTCTCACGCGGGAATTTTACATTTTATTATAGCATAAAACACAGTTGAATAGAAAGCTACAGAATGTTACAAAGGGCGACGCGGCAAGACACGCGGCGCCGTCCCTGTTTCGGGGGAAATAAAAAGGGAAGTCCCGGCTGCGGGACTTCCCAGTGCGTGGTCGATTATCAGCCGAAGTTGGTGTCAAGCAGCTCGATGCCGTCGATCTGGAGATCGAAGTAAGGAGCGGAACGGTACTCGGACTCGTGGAAGTAGCCGTCGGCAACGGCCTCGGTGTCGGCGGTGTAGTCGGCGTCGGTGTCGACGTCGGCCATGTAGCTTTCAACCGTCTCGCCGTTCACGGTGAAAGCGGCGGTATCGAAGACATGCAGCTCGCCGCTCTCAAGAGCGGCCTGAGCCTCCGCGATGGCCTCGGCAGTGCCCTCGGCGGCGACCGTCTCGTTGACGTCGGTCAGGAGGACGGAGCCGGTAGCGAGAGTGCCGGTCCAGTCGGTGTCGATGGGCTCGCCGTTCTGCATGCAGGCGATCATGTGCTCGAAATAGGGAGCCCAGTCAATGCGGGAGGAGACGATGAAGGTGTTGGGAGCGGCGTCGATGGTGCTGCCGTTGTAGGAGACGTTGGGAACGCCGGCGGCCTCGCAGGCGGAGGGAGCGCCGAGGGAGTCGGCATGCTGGCTTATCAGAACGCAGCCGTTGTCGATCAGCTTCTGAGCACCCTCGGTCTCGAGAGCCATGTCATACCAGGAGCCGGTGAAGGTGACCTCCATGGTGACTTCGGGGACGATGGAGCGGGCGCCCAGGAAGAAAGCGGTGTAGCCGGAGATGACCTCGGCGTAGGTGAAAGCGCCGACATAGCCCATCTTGGCCTGATCGGCGGTGATCTCGCCGTTGTCGATCATTTCCTGCAGCTTCATGCCGGCGGCGACGCCGGCGAGGTAGCGGCCCTCATAGATGGAGGCGAATGCGTTATGATAGTTGTCAAGACCCTCGGTGTGAGCCTTGGTGCCGGTGGCGTGGCAGAACTGGACCTCGGGGCATTCCTTAGCGGCCTGGATCATGTAGTCCTCATGACCAAAGCTGTCGGCGAAGACGATGTTGCAGCCCTCATCGACGAGGTCGAGAGCGGCCTCATAGCACTCCTGGCCCTCGGGGATGTTGACCTTGGTGACATATTCGATGCCGAGAGTCTCACAGGCTTCCTTGGCGGCGTTCATGAAGTTCAGGTCGTAGGTGGACTGCTCGTCGTGCAGGAAGATGAAGCCGACCTTTACGTCGGCAAGCTCTTCGGCGGGCTCTTCCGCGGCGTCCTCGGCAGGCTCTTCCGCGGCATCCTCGGCGGGGGCGGCATCGGCGGCGGGGTCTTCAGCGGGTTCCTCAGCGGGGGCGGTGCTGTTGCCGCAGGCGGCAAGAGCAAGGACCATGCAGAGGGCAAGAAGAAGTGCAAGAATCTTTTTCATGGTTTTCCTCCTAAAATTTTTTGACATATCTTTCATGCGGCACGCGCCGCGGGGTAACGAAAAATCAGTCCTCGAACTCGATCGTGCCGTCGTCGTGCATGGCCTTGACGCGGGCGAGGGACTCGATGCGGAGCCCGCGCTCACGCAGGCGCCGCCCGCCGGGCTGGAAGCATTTCTCTACCGCGATGCCGGCGCCGACAACGGTCGCGCCGGACTGGTGAACGAGGTCACACAGGCCGTCAAGCGCCGCGCCGTTTGCGAGAAAATCGTCGATAATCAGGACGCGGTCGGAGGGCAAAAGATAATCCCTTGACACGATCACGTCGTAGATGTTGCCATGGGTAAAGCTTTCTACGGTGGTCTTGTAAAGGGACCCGTCGATATTTTTGGTTTTGGATTTCTTTGCAAAGACAACGGGGCAGTCAAAAACCAGCCCTGCGATACAGGCAAGGCCGATGCCGGACGCCTCAATGGTGAGGATCTTATTCACGTTGTCATGGCCGAAAGCGTCATGCCACAGCTTCGCCAGGTCCATGAACAGGTTCACGTCCATCTGGTGATTGAGAAAGCCGTCTACCTTCAAAACACTGCCCGGACGCACCTTTCCGTCCTTGAGAATCCGTTCCTCCAGCAGGCGCATGGCAGTTCTCCTCCGTCGTTGACCGAAAATAATTTCAGAAGTACAAATCCAATTCTACACGAAGAGTTCAGGCTTTTCAATAGTCTCTTATTGCAACTTTTTTCGATATTTTGCGGCGCGATATGAGCATAATCCACAACAGGCCGCGAAAACGCCGCGGCGAGGCGGGCTCACCAGTCCGTGACCACGCCGCCCTTGACAAGGTGGGCGTGCTCCGCCAGCTCCGCCATGGGCGTGTCGGAGCGGGAATCCGACCAGAAGCCCTCCACAGGCGTGTCGCCGTAGACGGCGCGGTACCGCCGGAGCTTTTCCGGGCCGTGGCAGTTCTCGCCCTGATAGAGGCCGGTGGCCTGCTCGACAGGCGAGGCGATCAGCGCAAACTCCAGCATCTGCGCGGCGGGACGCAGCAGAAACTCGGGCGAGGCGGAGATGATGAGGTCGTCCGGACGCCGCTGCTCGCAATACCAGGGCGCTATGTACCGGATATGCTCCTGCCAGAAGATCATGGGCGCGTCTGCCGGAACATGGCGCAGGAAGCGGTAGAAGATCTCCTTGCTCTTTGTCTTTGTCCGCAGGCGCGTTCCCAGGCAGAAAAAGGCCCACGCCGTCCAGGGCAGGGTGCGGCGGCACGCGGGATAACGCCGGAGACACCAGAGGTAGAACTCCGCGGTGCTGTCCCTCGGATAAATGGTCTTGTCAAAATCGTAAACGTTCATAGGGCCAATATAAACGATTCGGGCGGGGGATGTCAACGCGGAATTGCCGCATAGCCTTGCTTTCGCAATCCGGCATTGTTGCGGCTGTAGCGGTTTTGTTGCAGGAGAAGCGGACTGTGATGTAACCGTTAACGGATTATCGTTGCAGGAGGTTCCCGGCGAAAATATCCGTTGACGGTACTTTGTTGCGCGTGCTATACTGTTGGTGTCCTAATTATGGTACAGCAAGGGGGCGCGTATTATGTATACCGGGTTTCACGGTATTTGCCACGAATTGGACATGAATCGCCGTTTCATCGTCTCCCATCCGGGGCGCCAAGGCTTTTTTCGGATGTACGGCAGACTAAAAGCGGCCCGGGAAAAGGCAGGCCTTTCCTGTGAGGACCTGGCCCGGAGAATCGGTGTGCATAGAACATCTGTGTGGCGCTGGGAGCGGGACGATATCCGTACCATTGACAAAGACGTGGTAACGGCATGGGCCAAGGCATGCAAGGTCAACCTCGACTGGTTATCCTATGGCGGAATAAGCGGAAGCTCAATGCTTGACTGGGCCGCGGCTAAATACGGAGTACCGGTCAAGGAGCAGTTTAACCCGGCGCGGGAGTAATTCATCCGCTCCCGTTGGTTCGCTGGGTATGGCTCCCGGCGTGGGTGCAAGCACCTCCTTTTCTTTCCATTATATCGCGCTCGGACGTAATGCCGTGCCCCTTTGGGCCGGTGTCCCGCGTACCACACCCGTCAAGGGCTTCGTAAACGGCGGCAGAGCCGCCGCCCTTGACTGGGCGTGGTCAGTTGGAGGTAATTTCAGAAAAGGAGGTACTGATTATGTGGTATCAGTTCAGCTCGGATGAATCCTATCTTCTCATACAGGCGGCGCGGTGTCGTATTGCCGTCTTGGAGGAAGCAATGAAGCGTAGGAGGCATCCCTTGCATGCGGCGGCTCGGCGTCGTGCAGAGTATGACATTGAGCAGTTGAAAGCTCTTGCGGAGCTTCTTCATGATGGCGGCGTATGGGAGGTGAAGTAAAATGATTTCTGCCAATATTCCGAATGAAGTACGTAAAAAAATCTATCGTCGGGAGGGTTACGCCTGTGCCTTATGCGGCGACCCGCGAAACCTGCAAATCCATCATGTTATCCCACGCGGTTCCGGTGGCGGCAATACGCCCCGGAACCTTATCTGTCTGTGTCGGTACTGCCATGCCATGGCCCACGGTCTTAACCTCAATGCGGATGTGTGGCTGGATGCAGAAGAGGTAAAGCAATACAGCGCGGAGGTAGAGCAAAGCTGTGTGGAGTACCTTGCAGATATGTATGCCGTGTCGTTTCAAAGCTACACGGGATTGTTCCAGCCGCAAGACAAATACGACTATGAGCAGGGCGGAACAGACTTCGCTTTAACGGAAATTGAGGTCTGCATTGCTTACAGAGATGGATGGGCCAATGCTTTGGGGTTTGGAGGATAAAATGAACGGTTTCAAAACGGTGGAGCTTACCGATTTCGAATTTGACTTGCTGGAGGATGCGGTCCGGTTCAGGGCACGGGAATACAGCCTGTTGAGAAATCAGCATCGTCATGACTTCCGTGTACAACAGCTCTGTGAAAAAAGCTTACGGGAATTGGCCCATATCCGGGACAAGCTCCAAATAGCACGTCGGAAAGCGTAAAAACCGAGCGGGGGAGGATGAAAAACACCTCTCCCGCTCTTTTTATGTTGAAAACTATGTGGAAAACTCACGCGCGGGATTGCACTCTCGGGCCTCGTCGGGGAGGGCTCGAAAAACAAGCCGCCTATTCGGCGCGGCTTGTTTTTCTTCGTCCCCCCCTCCTTGCCCCGTTGGGGGCAAGCCCCCAAACCCCAAGCGGTGTCCTCGGCATTGCAATCCGTCTTGCTTCGCAAGCCGGATTGTGCCTGCGGCGGGCCTCCTTGCCCACCCCCCGAGCGGGCAATCCGCCCGCTCGGGGGGTGGGGTCGTCGGCCCGACGGCCCGGTCGGCGTCGTCTGCCCCCTCTAAGGCTGGCAGTGACCGCAAGGTAGCGTCGGCTCGTTCGTTGTCCTCCTTTTCGGGTGATTATAGCGCAGAACAGGCGGAGAAAGCAAGGCTAAAGCAAGCGCCTGGCGGCGGCCTTGCTTTCTCCGGCTGTCTGCGCTCCCGCTCGGTTGCGCGGGCTGTTCGTGCCTCCGCCTGCCCCGCCGCCGCCCGTCCCGCTTTGCGGGCCGGGTTCCCTCCCGGGCCTTTTTCCCGGCGGGGGGGCTGGTGGTGTGTCGGGTTCCGCCCCGGGTGTTTTTTCCCGTGGGGTTTCTGCTGATTGTAAGCGGGGGCCTCCCGGGGAAACGGCTAAAATAGGGCCAATATAAACGATTCGGGCGGGGGATGTCAACGCGGAATTGTCACCTTTGTTATCTTGACGCTGCCGCGCTTCGTATGCTAACATGAGTAAAAATGAGGAGGGAGAGCGTATGGAATTCCTGTTTAAGAACGCAATGGTATACCGCGGCGGCACGTTTGTCCGTGCGGACGCTCTGGTAGCCGACGGACGGCCGTTGTTTCCGGTCGGCGGCGAATCCCCCGCGACGGTCGCTGACGGTCGTAATATTTGCATTTTACCCGGTTTCGCAGATGTGCATGTGCATTTGCGGGAGCCGGGTTTTTCGTATAAGGAGACGATCCGCACAGGCTCTCTCGCGGCGGCCCGCGGCGGCTATACCGCCGTCTGCCCGATGCCGAACCTCGACCCCGTGCCGGACACCCTCGATACGCTGCGGCAGGAGCTGGCGCTGATCGAGCGCGACGCCGCGATCCGAGTGATCCCCTACGGCGCGATCACCAAAGGACAGAAGGGAGACGTCCTCGCGGATATGGACGCCATGGCGCCGTACGTCTGCGCTTTCTCGGACGACGGTCACGGCGTGCAGAGCGGTGAAATGATGCTTGCCGCGATGGAGAAAGCGAAAGCCCTCGGCAAGCTCATCGTCGCCCACTGCGAGGAAAATGACCTGCTGTTCGGCGGCTATATCCACGATGGGGAGTATGCCCGCGAGCATGGACATAAGGGCATCTGCGCCGAGAGCGAATGGATTCCGATCGCGCGCGACGCGGTGTTCGCTGAAAAGACCGGCTGCGGTTATCATGTATGCCATGTCTCCAGCGCGGAGAGCGTGGAGATCATCCGCCGGGCGAAAGCTCGGGGAGTTGACATAACTTGTGAGACTGGGCCGCATTATCTCGTCATGAACGATACGATGCTGCGGGAGGAGGGGCGATTCAAGATGAACCCGCCGATCCGTTCGGAGCGGGATCGGCAGGCGCTGATCGAGGGCATTCTCGACGGCACGGTGGACATGATCGCCACCGACCACGCGCCCCACAGCGCGGAGGAAAAAAGCCGGGGCCTGGCGGGCAGCGCGATGGGCGTCGTGGGTCTTGAAACGGCGTTCCCAGTGCTGTATACAGAGCTTGTAAAGCCCGGTATTCTGCCGCTTTCCAAGCTTGTGGAGCTGCTTGCGGAAAATCCGCGCAGGCGCTTCGGCTTGGCGGACGAGGACGATTTCACCGTGTTCGACCTCGATGCGGAATATACGATTGATCCGGCGGAATTTCAGACGATGGGCCGCGCCACGCCGTTTGAGGGAAAGTCCGTGTTCGGACGGTGCCTGCTGACGGTCTGCGGCGGGAAAACCGTCTGGCTTGACCGGAAGCTGGAGGCAAAAGCGTGAAGCAGGGGACCTACACAATTTTACATAATTCGGCGCTTACAGCCGATACATACCGCCTGATTTTGGGCGGGGATGCCTCAGCCTTCACCGCGCCGGGGCAGTTTCTGGATATCCGGCTGCCGGGCCGTTTTCTGCGGCGGCCGATCTCGGTCAGCGATTGGGACGAAAGCTCCGTCACGGTGATCTATAAGCTTTTGGGCGAGGGGACGGCGGAGCTGTCCCGGCTGGAACCGGGCGCGGAGTTGGATGTGCTTACCGGGCTTGGAAACGGCTATGACCTCGCGCTGAGCGGGGACCGGCCGCTGGTGATCGGCGGCGGCGTGGGCATTCCACCGATGCTGCGGCTGACGAAAGAGCTGCTCGCGCAGGGGAAGCACCCCGTCGTGATCCTCGGCTTCAACACGGCGGCGGACCGCTTTCTGACGGGTGAATTCGAGGCCCTCTGTGCGGAAGTCATTCTCATGACGGCGGACGGCAGCGCGGGGATGAAAGGTTTCGTGACCGACGGCATCGCCGCAGCGGGGGATTACACCTACGCCTATGCCTGTGGGCCGACGGCGATGCTGAAAGCGCTTGACCGGGTGCTCGGGACCTCGGCACAGTACAGCTTTGAAGAGCGCATGGGCTGCGGCTTTGGCGCGTGCATGGGCTGCACCTGCGAGACAAAAGCGGGCCATAAGCGCGTGTGCAGGGATGGACCGGTGTTTCGGCGAGAGGAGGTGCTGTGGTGAATACGAGCGTAACTCTCTGCGGTGTGGAGATGGACAACCCTATTATTCCCGCAAGCGGCACCTTCGGCTACGGCCGGGAGTTTGCCGAGCTCTACGATATTAACTGCCTCGGAACCTTCTCGTTCAAGGGCACGACGCGGCAGCCGCGCTTTGGCAACCCGACGCCCCGCATCGCGGAGACGTCCTCCGGTATGCTGAACGCGGTGGGACTGCAAAACCCCGGGGTCGAGGCGGTCATCGCAGAAGAGCTTCCGCATATCGCCAAGATATTCCACAAGCCGGTCATGGCAAATGTCAGCGGCTTTTCGGTAGAGGAGTACGCCGAGACCTGCGCACTGCTGGACAAGCAGGAGCAGGTAGGCTGGATTGAGGTGAATATAAGCTGTCCCAACGTCCACGGCGGCGGGCTGAGCTTCGGTGCAGATCCGGACCTTGCCGCGGAGGTGACCCGGGCGGTGAAGGCTGTGACGACAAAGCCGGTCATCATGAAGCTGTCGCCGAACGTGACGGATATCGCCGCGATCGCGTCGGCGTGCGAGGAAGCCGGTGCGGACGGCGTGAGCCTCATAAATACGCTCATGGGCATGCGCATCAGCCTGAAAACGAAAAAGCCGATACTGGCGAATACCACCGGCGGCCTGTCCGGCCCGGCGGTGTTCCCCGTGGCGCTGCGGATGGTGTATCAGGTCTATGAGGCGGTCAATATCCCGATCATCGGCATGGGCGGCGTGTCCCGGGCTGAGGACGTGATCGAGATGATGCTCGCGGGCGCGACGGCTGTGGGCGTCGGCGCGGTGAATCTTGTGTCTCCTTACGCGGGCCGGGATATCGTGGCGGCCATCCCGGAGGCCATGAAAAAATACGGCGTGGAAAAACTTTCGGATATCATTGGAGGAGCACATTGATGGGTAAAGATGTGATCGTCGCCTGTGACTTCAGCTCGAAGGCGGAGACGCTGGCGTTTTTGGAGAAATTCACCGGACGCCGGCCCTTTGTGAAGGTCGGCATGGAGCTGTTTTACGCCGAAGGCCCGGACATCGTGCGGGAAATCAAGGCGCGTGGGCATCCGATCTTTCTGGATCTGAAGCTGCACGACATCCCGAACACGGTCAAAAAGGCCATGGCGGTGCTGTCCCGGCTAGATGTGGACATGGTGAATGTCCATGCCGCAGGAACACGGGCCATGATGGAGGCCGCGCTGGAGGGGCTTACCCGTCCGGACGGGTCCCGCCCGCTTCTGATCGCGGTGACGCAGCTTACCTCCACGTCGGAGGAGCGGATGCGCGGGGAGCTTTTGATCGACCGGCCGCTGGAGGAGGTGGTCGCGGCATACGCGCAGAACAGCAAGGCCGCTGGCCTTGACGGCATCGTCTGTTCTCCGCTTGAGGCCGGACGCATCCACGAGGTGTGCGGCGCGGACTTCGTCACGGTGACGCCGGGCGTTCGCTTTGCCGACGCGAAAAAGGATGACCAGACCCGCATCACCACGCCCGCCGGCGCGAAAGCGCTTGGCTCGGACTACATTGTCGTCGGCCGCCCGATCACGCAGGCGGACGACCCCGTCGCGGCCTATGAGCGCTGTGTCGCGGCGTTTGCAAACTAGGGAAGGAGATCTGTATATGGAAGAGACGATGGCAAGAAAGATCGCAAAGGGCCTGCTGTCCATTCAAGCTGTGTTCCTGCGGCCGGAGGAGCCGTTCACCTGGGCCAGCGGCATCAAAAGCCCCATTTACTGTGACAACCGCCTGATCCTGACCGCGCCGGAGGTGCGTGACGGGGTGGAGTCGGCGCTGGCCCAGACCATCGGCGAGCATTATCCGGAGGCGGAGATGCTGATGGGCACGGCTACCGCCGGGATCGCCCATGCGGCGATCGCAGGGCATATGCTGGGCCTGCCCATGGGCTATGTGCGCTCCGGCGCGAAGGACCATGGCCGGCGGAACCAAATCGAGGGCCGGCTGGAGCCGGGGCAGAAGGTCGTGGTCGTGGAGGACCTGATCTCCACCGGCGGCAGCGTCATCGACGCGGTGGAGGCGCTGCGTGCAGCCGGCGCACAGGTGCTCGGAATCGCGAGCATCTTCACCTACGGCATGCAGAAGGGCCTTGACCGCCTGGCGGCGGCGAATGTGAAGAACGTGAGCCTGACAAACCTCGACGAGGTCGCGGCGGTCGCGGCGGAGGAGGGCTATATCCGGCCTGAGGACGTGGAGAAGCTCCTGAAGTTCCGCGCCGATCCCTCGGACGAGAGCTGGATCGGAGGCGCGAAATGAGCAGAAGCCTGATCCGGATCACGGAACTGAGCGTCAAGGAGATCGACGAGCTGATCGAGGTCGCGAACGACATAATTGAAAACCCCGCAAAGTACGCGGAGAGCTGTCATGGCAAAAAACTCGCGACGCTGTTTTTTGAGCCGTCCACCCGCACCCGCCTGAGCTTTGAGGCGGCGATGTACGAGCTTGGCGGCCATGTGCTGAGCGTGTCCGAGGGCGCGTCCTCGTCTGCGGCCAAGGGCGAGAGCATTGCCGATACTGCACGGACGGTTAGCTGTTATGCCGATATCATCGCCATGCGTCATCCCAAGGAGGGCGCGCCGTATGTCGCGTCTCTGAATGCCACCGTTCCGGTTATCAACGCCGGCGACGGCGGACACAACCACCCGACGCAGACCCTGACCGACCTTCTCACAATCAAGCGCGAGAAGGGACGGCTGGACAACCTGACCATCGGCGTGTGCGGCGACCTGAAATTCGGCCGCACGGTGCATTCGCTGATCGAGGCCATGAGCCGCTATCCCGATGTGCGCTTCATGCTGATTTCCCCGGAGGAGCTGAAGCTGCCGAGCTACGTCAAGAAGGACATCATCCAGCGCAAGCGCATCGAGTATAAGCAGACGACCGATCTGGAGGGCGTTATGCCCGCGCTGGACGTGCTGTATATGACCCGCGTACAGCGGGAGCGCTTCCTGAGCGAGGAGGAATACCTCCGCTTGAAGGACAGCTACATCCTCACGCCGGAAAAGATGCGCTGGGCCAAGGAGGACATGATCGTCATGCATCCGCTGCCCCGCGTCAATGAGATCTCCGTCGCGGTGGACGAGGATCCCCGTGCCTGCTACTTCCGCCAGGCGCTGAACGGAAAGTACATCCGCATGGCACTCATTCTGAAACTGCTGAAGGAGGCGGGCAGATTATGAACGTAGATGCGATCAAAAACGGCATTGTCATTGACCACATCCGGGCCGGCGAGGGCATGGAGATCTATCAGTTTCTGAACCTTGAGACTTACGGCTGTCCGGTGGCGCTTATGATGAACGTGTCGAGCCGTCAGATGGGCACCAAGGACATCATCAAGGTGGACGGGGAGATCGGCATCGACCTGAACGTGCTGGGCTTTATTGACCCCGGGATCACCATTGACGTGATCGAAAATGAGGTCTGCGTGAAGAAATATCACCCGGAGCTGCCGACGGAGATCCGCGATATTGTGCGCTGCAAAAATCCCCGCTGCATCACGACGACGGAGCAGGAGCTGCCGCAGGTGTTCCGCCTGAGCGACCGGAAAAATAAGGTGTACCGCTGCGTTTACTGCGACGGGAAAGCGTAATCCGATACGATGAACATAAGGACGGCGCGACCGGGTGGTCACGCCGTCCTTATACTATATTAAATTAATATCAGTTCAGAAGGCGGGCGATGAGCGTGCGCTGTACGCGCATCGCGCCGGTGGGGCAGAACTCCTGACAGCAGAAGCAGCGGACGCATTTCCGACGGTCGATGACGGCCGTTTTGTTGCGGATGGTGATGGCCTTTGCCGGGCAAAGCTCGGCGCAGTGGCCGCAGCCGACGCAGCCGTCATAGAGCTTCGGACGGGACCGGAGCAGCGAGGAGATGATTTTTTTCAGGAGCCGGCGGAAAGCGCTGTCTTCCGGGTCGAGCAGGAACCAACTGGAGGTCGCTCCGGAGGGCTTGAAATCGTCGATGCGGAACGGAGCCGCGGCGGCGAGATTGTCCGGTTCGCCGTCCGGGGAGAGCAGGCCGCGCCGTTTGGCGGCCTCCATATACGGAAGCTCCCGCTCGCGCTCCCCGACGAGCCAGGCGCATACGCGGTCCATGGCGTAGGGGTCGGCGCCGGCCAGCAGCGCACCCATGTGCCGGGGCGTGCCTTGGGTGGGGCCGTTGCCCTCCATGGTCTCGACGGCGTCGCACAGGTACAGCCGCGGACGGAGGTATTCATTCAGATCGACCAGCATATCGGCGAACGCTTGCGGGTCAGGCCAGCGGAAATGGTACTCGCTCTTCACGGTGCCGGGGATGATGCCGTAGAGGTTTTTCACGGCGGCGGTCATGCCCATGAGGCCGTGGGATTTGAGCTTGCAGAAGCTGATGACCGCGTCGCATTTTTCGAGCCAGTCGCAGATCTCGAAGCTCTTGACCGTAACGGCGTCGGGAAACGAGACGGTATGATGGCCGAAGTCGCGGTTGAGCTCACCGCCGGCCTCCTCGCAGAGCTTCATGCCGGTCACGCTGTAGATGCGGGAGAGAACGACGCTGCTGAACGGCTCGCCGGGGCTGTCGCCAAGCACGACCTGCGCGCCGCGCCCGACCAGCATCCGCGTCAGCTCGGCGGCCATCACCGGGTGGGTGGTGGCGGCTTTTTCGGGCTTCAGCCCGGCGCAGAGGTTGAGCTTGACGCCAATGCGCATGCCGGGCTGCACCCAGTCAAGGCCGCCGGCCTGTTCAATGGCATTCTCCAGTGCGCGGCGGACGGTTTCATGTTCATAATCGGCACACGGCACGATGGCTGTTGGATAGGTTGTTTTCATGATGCACCTTAAAATAGTTTGCTATGAAAGCGGATCAATTTGCAGCAAGGGAAATCGTGTGGTAAAATAGGTATGTTCTCCATCAAAAAAACGGGTCAATAATCGGCAAAGCTTGTGTATTGCGTAGGTTTTGGCTTGTAATGTATACCGGAGACAAGCCCCATCGCCGCAAAGGATGTGAACAGGGAGGAGCCTCCGTAGCTGAAGAAGGGCAGCGCGATGCCGATGACGGGCGTCAGGCCGAGGCACATGCCGATGTTGATAAAGGTTTGGAAGAAAAAGGCCGCGGCCACGCCGAAGCAGACCAGCATACCGAAGGTGGAGCGGCTGTGCATGCCGACATATACACAGCGAAGGATGATCGCGACCAGCAGGACGATGACCACAATGCAGCCGATCATGCCAAGCTCCTCGCCGACGGCGGCGAAGATATAGTCCGCGTGCTTTGAGTCGATGGCGTCCGACTGCGTCTGCGTACCCTGATACAAGCCGGTGCCGGTGAGGCGCCCGGAGGACAGCGCGAGCTTCGCCTGATTTGGTTCCCAGTTGACGCCGTAGCCGTCCGGGTCAATCGTCGGGTCATAGGGGGCCAGAATACGCTCCTTCTGGCGGCTGTCCAGCACATGATTCCACGCGAGCGGAACCGCGATGGCGACCGCGGCGCTTCCGAACAGGAACCAGTAGAGCTTCAGGCCGGAAACAAACATCGTGATGAGAAAGATGAAAAAGAAAATCAGCGCGTTTCCCAGGTCGGCGGAGATGACGAGGATCAGCAGGAAGAGAACGCCGAAATGCGCCGTGATCTGAAACACCGACAGCGGGGAGGAGAGGCTCCGGTAGTCCCGAAGGTAGGAAATATGCTTCGCAGACAGGACGATGTAGATGACCTTGACGATCTCCGAGGGCTGGATGCCGATGCCGAAAAAACGAATCCAGCTTCGGTTGCCGGTCACGCCCTCGGAGCCGAAGGGGATCAGGAGCAGAAGCAGTACGATCTCCGCCACGAGAAGCAGGGGCCACTGGTCGGCAATGATGTCGGTGTCGATGACCGTGAACAGAAAATACAGGGCGATCCCGATGAGCAGCGCCGCGAGCTGAACGTAGACATAGCTGCTGGATTCATAGCTTTTCGTGGCGCTGGAAATGATGACGATGCCCAGCACGGACGCGGCAAGACACAGGAAAAACAGAAACATATCGGCCCGCTTCAGAAAGGCACGGATGTCGGAAAAACGAAGTTTCAAGGAAATACCCTCTTGTTTACAGGATTGGTTTTGAACAGTATACCATAAATCAGGAGACAGCGCAATAAAGGAGGAAAACCGAATGGGAGAGCATGACGGCCATCGCACACGCATGAAGCAGCGCTTTTTGAAATACGGGCTGGAAAATTTTGACGACCACAACGTCCTGGAGCTGCTGCTGTTTTATGCGATTCCGCGGCAGGATACAAACGTGCTTGCACACCGGCTGATGAACGCCTTTGGGACGCTGAGCGGGGTGTTTTCGGCGACGCCGGAGGAGCTGATGCAGGTGGAGGGCATTAAGGAAAACGCTGCGACGCTCATCCGGCTTGTTTCGGAGTCGGCCAAGCGTTATCTCATGTTCATGCCCGGAAAAGAGGTGATCCTCAATTCCGTGAAGAAGGTAGGGGCGTATTTCGTCCCGCGTTTTTTGAACTGCCGGAACGAGGTGATGTATCTGGCCTGCCTGGACCCCAACAACCGCGTGATCGACTGCTCGATCGTCCAGGAGGGGAATATGGACCAGATCCGGATCGATATGCGGAAGCTGCTTACAATGGTCCTGACCAAGAATGCGAACAAGGCAATTATCGCGCATAACCATCTGAACGGAACGCCTCTGCCCTCGCTGGCGGACAAGGAAGCGACCCGGTATCTCTATGAGATGCTGCAAAAAGTCGATGTGGAGCTGATCGACCACATCATCGTTGCGAAGGGGCAGTATCTCTCCATGGCGGCGACCGGCTCGCTGCCCAAGCATAAATTTCAGGGATGAAATTGCAGGATGATTCGACGGATTCCTGCATATTTTGGCAGCTTTCGTGAATAAACGGCAAAACCCGACCGTTATGTCAACAAAAAAATTGACACTTTTTGTTTCTGGACAAAATACAGGAATTGGAAGTAATTGGAAAATATCGAGAAAAACCGCATAGGAACTGGGGAAACGGAATGTTGAAATCTCTGTTGAAAATGTCGATAACTCCCTGCATTATGAAATTGCTGTATTGTTATGTCAACATTTTAAGATATCCCGGAGAAGCTGTCTGACGATCCGGATTTCCGCTGAATCCGGGAAAAAGGCGATCAAAAAATTGGAATAAAATGGAATCTCAATTTCGACGCGGCCGGAAAATCCATGCATTTTTGGATGCGTATTACAATTAGTAATCAAACGGTCTTCCGCGTCAAAAGCCGGGAGGCCCGGAGGAGGGAAAACAAGCTGCGTCCGGGGCATGGAAAAAAACGGATTGGGTCTTGACAAAAAGCCGGATTCGCGGTATCTTTGTACTACTGTAAATTTGCTAGTGTAGCTCAGTCGGTAGAGCAGCTGATTCGTAATCAGCAGGTCGTGTGTTCGAGTCACATCACTAGCTCCATGAAAAGACGACTTGCTTTGTCAAGTCGTTTTTTCATAGATTCCGTTCCCTGCGCCGCCGGCAGGCCGGTACGGAAAGCCTGAAAGCGTTCGTCCTGTCTACGAAAAACATAGACTGCATGCCTGCGTTATCAGGCGTTTTCCGGGGTTCGTCCCCGATAAAGGCCGGCGCCCCTTTGGGAGGGCGCCGGCCTTTTCATGCTTTTCCGGGAAACACCAGGGCGGCGCAGGAAAACATATTGAGAAAAACAGGCTAAAATGATAAAATAGAGCAAAACTGACGGAAAGGATATCGGCATGGATACTGTATTGTGGATCGTAATCCCGTGCTATAACGAGGAAGAGGTGCTGCCGCTCACTGCGCCGCAGTTTCTGGCGGAGCTTCGCGGCCTGATCGGCAAGGGCAAAATATCCGCGCAAAGCCGGGTCCTGTTTGTGGACGACGGCAGCCGGGACAATACCTGGCAGATCATCCGCTCGCTGGCGGCGGAGGACGAGCATTTCATCGGCATCGCCCAGAGCCGGAACCGCGGACATCAGAACGCCGTGCTGGCCGGGCTTATGGAGGCGCTGGGCCATGCGGATGTGACGATCTCCATCGACTGCGACGGGCAGGACGACATTACGGTCATGGAACAGATGATCGACGAGTATCATAACGGCTGCGAGGTCGTCTACGGCGTTCGCTCAAAGCGTGAGACGGACACCGCTTTCAAGCGCTTTACGGCGGAGAGCTTCTATAAGCTCCTTGGCTGGATGGGCGCGGAGGTCGTGTATAACCACGCGGATTACCGGCTGGTGTCTGCGCGTGTGCTGCGTGAGTTTGCGAACTTCCAGGAGGTCAATCTGTTCCTGCGGGGCATGTTCCCGCTGGTGGGCTTCAAGAGCACGAGCGTCTGCTATGAGCGGCATGAGCGCGTGGCCGGTAAGAGCAAATATCCCCTGCGGAAAATGCTGGCGCTGGCTTTCGATGGCATCACCAGCCTGAGCATCCGGCCGATCCGCATCATCACGAGCTTTGGCTGTCTTGTGGCGTTCCTGAGCTTCATCGGCGTGGTCTGGGCCATTATATCGGCGGCGATGGGCAGGACCGTTGCCGGCTGGACGAGTATGACCTGTATCATCTGCTTCGTCTCGGGCATACAGCTTATCAGCCTCGGTGTGCTGGGCGAGTACATCGGCAAAATATACATGGAAACGAAAGCCCGGCCGCGTTATATCATCAGTGAGCGGACGTTTGAGCCGGAAAAATGAACATAAAAAAGCGGGCGCTTGAGGCGCCTTCCTTACGGAGGGCGCCTCAAGGCTTTGGATCTTAAATGAAATATTGTTGTGTTTGAAGCGGTATAGTCTTGCGGCTATGCCGTTTTTGCCGCATTCTTATAGTAAGCACATTGGATATTCAGATGTGCTTCTCTCCTTTGATAAAAGCGAATCATCTGTCTTTGAACCATTGTGTGCCGACGTTTTTCGGAGGCCTTTGAATGTTCACGGCATATGTTCAAGAAGAAGTCAATAAAATGCCTTTATCATGATTCACCGGCTGCATCACAAAATTCTCGCAGGATATCGCCTAACCTGTGAATGCCTTCCTCAATGGTTTCGCAGTCGGCATTCGTGTAATTCAGCCGCATGGTATTGGTGTTTTCCATTCCGATATAGAACGGGTCGCCCGGCACAAACGCTACCTTTTTCTCTAACGCCCTCGGGAACAGGGACATAGCACTGACGCCTTCGGGCAGCGTTACCCATAAGAACATACCGCCATGCGGTCTTGTGTATTTGACCGTGGCAGGAAAATATTTATCCATGGCATCCATCATTGCCTGAGCCTGCTTTTGATACAACGCCTTAATTTTCGCAATGTGTTTGTCTAAATCGTTGTTTTTCAGGTAATCCCAAATTAAATACTGCGAAAATATATTTGTGTGTAAATCGCTTGCTTCTTTGGCGATAGAGATATATTTTAAAAGCTCTGTATTTTCTGAAAGGATAAACCCTATACGCATTCCCGGCGCAACCGTTTTAGAGAAAGTCCCAAGCAAAATACTGTTCGGTAATCTTCCTGCGCCGATATAAGGCAGACGCTCGCCCTCAAACCGAAGCTCTCCATAAGGGTCGTCCTCAATCAAAACAATATCACGGTCTTTTAAAATCTCATAAATGCGCCTTCGGTTTTCTGCGGAATAAGTAAGCCCCGTTGGGTTCTGGAAATCCGGGATTGCATAGATGAATTTAACATCGTTTTGCAGCGCTTGCGCAAGCTGCTCGGGACTCATACCTTCCTCTGTCAATTCGACAGGATAAAATACCGGCTGGTGCATGGAAAAGGCTTGAATAGCGGCAAGGTAAGTCGGTTTCTCAACAATGACGCCATCGCCTTTATCAAGCAGAACCTTTCCAATCAGGTCAAGGGCCTGTTGTGAACCGGTTGTAATCATGATGTTGTCAATCGTGAGATTCAGCCCGAATATTTTATTGTACCTATCGACAATATATTGCCTGAGTTCGGGCAGCCCTGCGGTTATGGAGTATTGGAACACATGGTTTCCATAGGTTTTCACAATGCGCTCCATCGATTTCAAAAGCTCCTCTTGCGGGAAGGAAATAGGATTTGGAAGTCCGCCTGCAAAGGAGATAACGCTTGGATCGGAAGCGGCTTTTAGAATACCTCTTACAAAAGACGGCGGAGTTGCTTTTATTCCTTCAGATAATAAATTCTTCATATTATTATTCCTTTCGTCTTTCTGTTTTGCATTTTCTTTTTTCCAACGGGCGGTGTTAAAAGCGTTGTCTCAAATGCATATAGAGAGAAAAATATATAATCTATTGTATCATTGACAGAAAATGAGGACAATAGTATAATTGTATGGCAAACAATTTCGGACCCGGAGCAATCCATGAACGAATCAAAAGAGGAGCGTTATAATGCCAGTAAATTCATTTGATAACTATCCCATGAATTGGAGACCGGATTTAAGGAAAACGACCGGGCCGAAATATAGAGCGATTTCAAGATTATTGGAAGAAGATATTAAAAGCGGCGTTTTGAAAGCGGGAACAAAATTACCGCCTCAGCGTGAGCTTGCGGATTTTTTGGATGTGAATTTAAGTACAATATCCAAAGCATAGTCAAGTCCGAATTTGTGTGTAAATTCCTTTAGGCATAACATGCAGGAGGCTGC
>CAYOSI010000032.1:0-28516 GCA_964406615.1 uncultured Oscillospiraceae bacterium | reverse complement strand
CCGTGTTCCCGTCCGCGTCCCGGACGATTATCCGCCCCGCCGTGACCGAGCCGGTTTTGATCTTGGCGCCGTCGATCACCGTGGCCCCGTTTTCCGTCGTCGTGAGCGCCCCCAGCGTGTCCAGCTCCTCCTGCTTGGCATAGGCGTTCAGCACCAGCTCCCCGCTGTCCAGATCCCAATAGCTCGACCCGTCCCGGCTCTGGAGCCTGCCCGCTTTCAGCCGGTCCGCGCTGATATCCGCCGCCTCCAGCCGCTCAAATTTCGCGTTCTGCGCCCGGAGGTTCTCCGCCTCCAGGTTCTTGAACCGCGCAAACTCCAGCGCGAGATTATCCACGGCCTTCGACAGCGTACCGCCCGCCGACCCCAGGCTCCCGGATGGGTTCCCCACGGCCGTGACCGTCGTTTTCACGCCGCCATCCCATACATGCTCCACCCGCATCACCGGCGCCCGATGCACCGCGCCGGCATCGTCCGTGACCGTGATTACATCGCCGCTTTCCACCCGCGCGTCGCCGTAGACGGTGAGCTGCATCGGCCGCCAGACCGCCCCGCCGATCGAGGCATAGACCGCATCCAGAGCCGTCTGTGTCATGTATTCGTTCGCGATCGATATCCCCGTCGTGCCGCTGCCCGCCGTCAGCACCGTGGTTTCTACGGTCTCAGCGGTCGTGGTATTCCCGTCCTCGTCCGTTTCCATCTGCGCGGCCGTCGCCGTGACCGAGCATTCCAGGCGTTCCAGCGCAAAGTCCGCCTCCGCTATGTCCAGCCCGTCCGCGTAGTAATCGTCCGCCGAGACCGTAAAGTCCGTGAGCTCATACCACCGGAGCGCGAGCTTCCCGTATCGGTCGATATGGGCGTTTCTGCCCAGCAGCGCCGCCATCCGGCCGAGCATATCCCGCCGGGTCAGCCCGCTCTTTGGCGTTACGCCAACGTCCGTGATCCCGCTCGTGTCCGCCATCACAAGCCCCGCCGACGCGGCGATCTCCTGGATGACGCCGAGCGCTGTCGCCGCGCCGCCGGGGGTATAGGTCAGAAGCAGGTTTTCCCCCGCCAGGGCATCCATGGCCGTCACCGTGAGGCGGCTGCCCCGCCGCTCCGTTTGGGCGACCTCAAACACCCCCAGCGGTATGCCGCCGAGCGTGACCGTCAGCTCCGCGCCGGCGTAGCTCACGCTCGCTCCGTCGATGACGAGGACGAGCTGGGCCGCCGCGGCCGTACCCAGCATCACCGCCGTGCTGTCCCCGTTCAGATCATCCGTGTACGTCAGCGAACGCACCTCGTCCGCGACGGCCTCTCCATTCACCGTCAGCGCAAGCGCCTTGCGCCCCGCCGCCCAGCTTCCGCTTATCATATCGCTTCGCCTCCTTTACCGCTCGATCACGGATACCGTCGCATCCTTGTAGTATGTCACCCCGCCGAAACTGCCGAGCAGCACCGCGCTGAGCGTCCCGCGGTAGGCTGTGACCGTCGTCGCCGTCCCGTCCTCGATGAGGGAGAACGTCAAAAAACCGCTTACCAGCGCCGTCCGGATGCTCTCCAGCTCCGCCCGGGTCAGTACGCCCCAGTTGACCGCAAAGGTAGTCTTTTCCGCGATCACGTCGCCGATCATTTTGCCCGACGCGCTGCGCCCGGTGTTCGACGACCAGATGATCTCGTTTCCCGCCGTGATCGAAACCGGCGACGGCAGCGTAACGCCGCCGCCCTTGATCGTAATTGCCATAGCCGCCTCCTTACACCATGATCTCGCACCGGCCCGTGGCGAGGGTATCCGCGTTTATGAGCGCCACGATCCGGTCCTTCACGGACTTCCCGTCCAGGAGAATGTCCCTGTCCATGCTCTGCAGGGCCGCGAGGATCTGCTTCATAAGCTCGATGACCTGGGCCGTTCCGCCGGCCGCGGCGCTTTCCGCGGCCCGCTGCGCGAGCTGGGACAGATGCTCCTCGCTCCGCCCGACGCTGGCACCGATCACCGCCAGATGTGGCGTGCTGCGATCGCGGGAATAAAACCGTATCCCCGCGATCGCCCGCGCCACGCCCGCAGAGACCGACGCCACGATCTGGTCGTTGTTCATGACCGCCGTGTGTCCGCCGAGCGTGCCGACCAGCTCCGGCCCGGCCTCACGCGCTACGAATACCTGTCCGCCGTCCGGCATGCCTCCCGAGGCGTACCGCTCGATGGGCGACCACTTGCCGTTTGCAAAAACTCCGCCACCGGCCTTGAAGCTGACGGTCTTTCCCGTCAGCGCATTCCACCACTTCGTGATGGTCGCGCCGAACGAACCGAGCCAGCCGTACACGCCGTAGCTGTCTTTCTTCATCCCGTTCCACCACTTCGTAAAGGTCGCGCCGAACGAGCCAAGCCAGCCATAAACGCCGTAGCTGTCCTTTTTCATCCCGTTCCACCACTTCGTAAGGGTCGCGCCGAAGCCCGAGATCCACTTTTTGGCCGCGTCGATCTTGTCCGACCAGCTTGACACCGCCGCAGAAAAGCCCGTGACAATCTTGCTTCTCAAGCCGTCCGTCCAGGTCGTCAGCTTTGCCTGAAAGGTCACCACCTTGCCGCTCAGTGCATCCTTCCACGACGCAAGCACGGCCGTGAAGCTCCCGAGCGTTTTCTGCGACGCGGGGATATTGTCCTTCACCCCGCCGAGGGTCACGGTGAACGGGTCCTCGTCGCCGAAAAGCAGCTTCGACCAGAACGGATGGTCGCGGAACCACTGCTTGGTATCCTCGGACAGAAGCCCGTTCAGAATCTCTGTCAGCACCGCGTGCCAGTCGATATCCATGTCCTGCAGCGCGGTGTTTACGAACTCCCGCAGGCCGAGGATTCCATTGCGCAGCGTCCTGCCAACGGCCTCCCAGTCCATGTTCCGGAACCATGCGTTTATGTTTTCCGCCACATACGCGCCGGCGCCGGACCAGTCAAGATCTTCAAATACGCCGTCGAGCGTGCCGATCTTGGCATTCAGCCAGTCGGAGAGCACCGTACCGAGGTTTGCCTCCTTTTCCCGGAGCGACGCCACCGCGCCGTTCACAAACCCCGCAATCGACGAGCCGAGAGCGTTCCAGTCAAGACCGGCCAGGAAGGTATGGGCGCTTTCGAGCGCAAGCCCAATGCCGTCGCCCAGCAGATCGCCGATGCGGCCTGCGACCGAGAGCGTATCCGCCTCGGAGAAATGAAGGCCTGTCAGAAAACCATTCAGAAGCTCCGTGATCGCGGCAATTCTCTCTGCAACGCGGCGGCGCAGTCCGCCGCTTTCCAGCGCCTCGTCGAGGCCGTCGACGATCTCACCGAGTTTTTTTGCCAGCGCCTGTCCCGCCTCGTAAAAGCGGCTGTCGTTCAGGAGCTTATGAAGCAGATCGCCGAATGCATTGGCCCCGATGATTTCACCCCAGTCCGCCGCGATGAAGCCGGAGCTTCCGGAGCCTCCGGAGCTGACGGAGCCGCCCGAGGAGGCGCCCTCCCAATCGAGGCGGTTGATTTGATCGAAGTCCATGAGACTCCGACGGATCTCCTTCGCCGCAGCCGAAACCTTTTTACCCGCACCGGAGGCGCTGTCACCGAAGCTGTCCCACGCCTCCGCTCCGTCCGTGAGAACGTCGCTGTACTTCTTGCCGAAGAGCGACCAGATGAAGCTGCGGAAGGTACGGGCTGTGCGGATGACCGACGCCATGAAGCGGTTCAGCGCCTGCACCGCCGGCTCCAGCGCCATGGCGAAGGTGCTTCCGAGGACATCACCCAGCCCCCGGAAGCGCATCCGCAGCGTCCCCGCCGCAGCGTTCCATTCGGCCATCATGCGCGACACCCGCGCCCCGCGCGTCTCAAACCGGGCCGCCGCCGTCTCCGCCGCCTCGAACGCACCGGCAAGCTCCGCCCGCAGTGCCCGTGCGTCCATGCTCAATTCCTGCATTTTTCACCTCCTGTATTCACGCCTTCCCCCTCTCGGAGGAAGGCTTATTCTTTTGTCAAAGCGTCAAAAACGCCCGCTCCATGTCCGCGAGGAACGACTCCACCTCCCGCGCTGGGCGGCGGGCGGCGCGGCGGGTCCGCCACTCGGCCCGGATGCTCCGCATGGCGGGCGTGAACTCTTTTAAGCGCTCCGGATCGTTTTCCGCCCGGATTGCCGCCACGCGGCCGAGAGGCGTGTCCTGACCGAGCCCCGCCAGAAGCGCCGCAAATTCCCGCCAGGTCATTCCCGGCAGCTCCCTGGCGAGGCGGAGCCCGTACATGGCCTGGAAGCTTGCGGCGATCAGCTCCCAGTCCCCCGCGATGTCATAGTACGGGTCGGTTATTCCCCCGGGGCATTATCCTCCGGGTCAGTGCCCATGGCGAGCTGGATGGCGGCCTTCAGGACCTCCAGCCAGTCATCGAGTTTGAGGTTCAGCGCCGCTAGCTTTTTCTGGTCGGCCTTGGGAAGCAGCAGCTCCATAGCCTCTCTTGCCCCCGCGACCTCGCCCTTTTCGCCCATGATGTCCATAAGCTTCAGAACCGCCTCCGCATCGGAGCGGACGGTCAGCTCTGTGCCTCGGATGACGAGCTTCGGGTCTGCGCCGAAGCGCAGCTTTTCCGTCAGATCATATTTCATGGCCGACGCCTCCCTCAGGTACCGGAGGCCGGCGTGACGACGGGCTTGCCGTTCGACTGCACCTCGAACTCCAGGGGCGCGACGTTGGTAGAATCGGCAGAGCCGATGTTCGTGACGTTTATGACCGCGTCGCTGAACTGCACCGTGGTGCCGTCGGGGAAATTCCAGACGAAATCCTTCTCCGCAGCACGGCCGTTCACCCATGCGAGGGCCGCTACCGCATCGTTCCCGGCATCGCCGACATTGCGCTTGCCGGACACGGAGATCGTGACACCCTTTGCGGTCAGCAGACGGCGGACCCAGCCCTCCTGCTCAAAGGGCCGCCATTCCTCAATGCCGTTGTCGAAGCTTACGGAGAAGCTTTCGCAGTCCGCGATGGCCTTGCCGTCCAGCGTAAACTGGTTCTCATAGCACGGATATACTCCGCTCGTAGTCGTTGCCATAGTGTTTTACCTCCCAAATCATTTCGTATAGTAGATGTCAAAATCCATGATGTACTCATATATGCCGCCCGGATCCGTACCGACGGCGGCGGGGCCGTCCATCCTCGGACGGGCGAACAGGATGCCGCTCTCCCGGCGCAGCGCGCACACCGCGCCCCAGATTTCCCGCGCCGCGCACTCGGTCTCGGCGGCATTTTCCGTCCCGTGATAGAGGAACCTTACAGGCCGGATGCCGTAGCTTCCTGCACCGCCGAACGCCGTCACAGGCTCCCCCCGCCCGGTGCGGTCATACACGCCGAGCGAACGCATCCTTGCGTTTTCGATTCGTCCGATGCCGTGATGCTCCGCAAGGCCCATGGCCGCAATCACGCCGCGGATCTCTGCCAGCGTCATACAAACCTCACCTCCGTGTAATTCACCGTACCGTCGGGATTCCGGGCCTTGATGCCGCGCACGATGCGGCGGCGCTCGCCGAACACCTCGGCAAAGCCCGCTGTGATCTCCGCCAGCGCCGGGCAGATGTCCCCGGGAAAATACGCCCGTCCGCTCACGCGGACATACTGCTGTTCTTCGGTGCGCTCGACGCCGCCCCCGTCCTGCCAGTTGCAGGAAAGCGCCGCCTCCAGCGCCGTCTCCGGGGCGCCGTCCTCATCGAGATGCCCGGTATAAACAACCAGACGGACAGGCGTCCGGCACAGCCGCGCCGGAACGAGCTCCGGCCAGCTCATGCCACGCCTCCCGCAAGGCGGGTCGTCAGGCCCGTCTCATCGAGGAGCATCACAACCTCCCCCGGCACAGCGACGCCGCCGTAATACCGCACGCCCTCGCCGTGCCCGGCCTTTACCGATACGCCGTTAATGCTGTACGAGGCAACCGCCCAGCTCCAGTCCGACGCACTGTTCCCGGTGATAAAGCATGCCTGGCGGCAAGCTGCCTCCACGACCAGCTCCCGCTGTCTGTCCGTCAGTGCGCCGATGCCGCCCGCTGCCGGGATGCGCCCGAAGGTCAGCCGGTCAACGACCCGGGACGCTTCGGCGAGCGCCGCATCGTCGATTTCGCCGTCGGGAAAAAGCGCGGCATAATCCGCCGTAGATGCGTAGCTTTCCATGGGCTTATGCCTCCTTCCCGCGGCGTGCTTTCAGCCGGTCGTACTTTGCCTGGAGCGCGGCATATTCGTCCCAGGAGACGGTTTTGAGCTTCGACCATGCGATAAGATTCCCCGCGTCATCGTAGATGTCGAAGCCCTCTGCCCGGCGCTGCTCCCGCTCGCTCTCGGCGATGCGGTCATGCCGGTTGCCCTTCACAGCGATCATGCTCAGGCCTCCGCGTTGATCTTCACGCCGTCCAGCTTGCGGGTCAGCAGGAACAGATCCATGTACCGGCGGTTCTGGTAGACATACATATCCGCCGTGCGGCTGTCGGAGCCGGGGGTGAAGAGCTTGATGTAGCCGTACTTCTGGCGGGCGACGACTGCAGAGGGATGCACGAGGATGTGGTTGATCTGCTTGGCAGTGGAGGCGGGAGCAAAGCCGGTGGTGAAGTCGTAGGCCGTCTTCAGGCGGCTGTACGGCACGGAGACGAGCGCCACGTCGTCGAGCGTATGCACCTTGCGGTTCACGACCCCGGCCGGGCCGGAGATAAGGATGCTGCGGTCGATGCCTTCGGCCTCCTTGATAAGCTTCATGTGAGCGGCGGTGCAGTAGAGCACGCGGCCCTCCTCGGGCACGCCGGCGTCGTCCATGGCGGCCATATCCTCATCGAACTTTTCAAGAATGGTCGCCGTGGTCAGCACGGTGGTATCGGCGGTGCCGCCGGCGGCGGTGAACTCGGCGTACAGCTTGGAGAAAGCGTAGGCGTCGCGCTCGGGGATGGCCTGCTCGTCCTCAAAGGTGTTCTGGATATTCGCGATGGCAAGCGTAAGGTTTGTCTCGTCGATGTCCATGGGGTCGATGGCAAACTCGATATCGCGGTCGAACGCGAGCTTTTTGGGCTCCCAGTCGTTCGAGATGGTACCGGCGTTGAAGCCGATGGTCGAGCGGCTGTGATCCTTGTAGCCGGAGAGGGTCAGGCGGGGCAGCTTGATGGTCTGCGCCGAGAGAAAGCTCGCCGCGGGGTTTGAATTGAACAGCGCGTCGGATTTGGACGCGGCGGCGTATTTCTGCGCCAGCATGGATTCAAAGCGGGTTGCATAGTTGTAAACAGACATAATGATTCCTCCTTAAAAATGTGTTGTCACAGCCCAAACGCGGCACGAAGCAGATCGTTGTCGTCACGGGCCGGTGCGGCTCCCGCACCGATGCGGAAGCCGGACTTCGGCGCAGGCGCCGGGGCTGCCCGCAGGCCGGGCAGGTCCTCGAGGACCTTTTCGAGCGCATCCCGGACCGCGTCGTCATCCGCCTCGGCGGCCGGGCACAGCTTCGCCAGATACGGCACCGCGGCCGGGCTTACGCCCATACCGGGCGCGATGCGGTAGAGCCGGTTTTCGGTTTCCGCTGCCGCAAGCCTTGCGTTCAGCGCCGCCATATCGGCCTCCTGCCGGATCTCCTCATCCTCCATATTCGTCACCTCCCTTCGTAAAGCAGTCGGAGCGTCCGCCGCGCAGACGCTGTGCCTCTTCGGCGATCCACTCGCCGGAGCGCGTATCGCCGTAAAGCTCCGCCAGCGCGGTTTCGACGCTCATGACGCCCTTTTCGACCGCGAAAGCCACAGTCTCCACCCGGCTGTCGAAGTCCGGGCTTGCATAATCCCCGAATACCGCTTCCGCGCGGACCTCCGGCGCGGCCTCCCCGCGGGCCTCGAACACCGCCTTTACCGCCGCCGACGCAAGCTGCGCAAGGCTCTCTGCCAACGGCTCAATCATCCGGGCACGGGTGTAGAGCGTGACCTTCTCCTTCTCGCGCTGAGCCTCGGCGTTGTCGGTCTTTTTGAGATCAATGCCGAGTGTCGCGGGACTGACGATCCCCTGCAGGCAGGCCTCCAGCGCGGCGGTATAGGTCGCGGCGAACGCTTCATGGGGAATTTCCGCCTGCTCAACAGCGACGCGGTTTTCCGCCCCCTGCGACATATCCGCCTCGGTGCGGATGAAGCGGTCGTCAAAAGCGTTCGGCCTTTTGAGCGCGCCGGTACGCGGGTCGCGGGGAATCAGGTTTTCGGGGATATAGATCCGGGCCCGGCCGGCCCGAAGGGCGTCCATCCATTGGCTCCACGCCTCGTCAAAGGCATCGAAGCACTCGCATTTGCGGTCGTAGATCGACCGGCCGCGTCCCTCCCACCGGTCGGAGGGGAAAAACCGCAGCGGCACGGCGAGCATATATTCCCGTCCCGCCTCGCCGAACTCCACATCCTGCAGGTCGCCGGTCCCCTCGGCGGCGCCAATGTCGAGCGGCTCACCGTCGCGCACAAGGCGGTAGCGGATATAGCCGGGACCGTAAATTTCGCGCAGCTCGCACGGGCGCTTGTCCCGGGCGCGGAGCGGCGTGCGGAAAATGACCTCCGTGACGCGTCCGCGCCGGACGGTGTAGTCCACGCGGTCGCCCGGCCAGAATTCCACGATCGGAAGCTCCGACACCGCCCGGTCAAAACTCAGCTTGAAGGCGCCGTCGCCGATATAAAGCGTCTCCGTCACGGACCGCAGCAGAAGGTCGCGGAAACCGTTTTCCCGTCCGATCTGCGTCCAGAGCGCGTCATGCTCCGCCTCCGCGAAGGTCAGCCCGTCGAAATTTTCCGCGGTGATGCCTGCGAGCGTATCCGCGATCATGGCGGGCAGGCCCGTGTGTATCTTCCGCAGCTCCAGCCCGGGCGAGCATTTCGACGCCCAGAAGAGAAAGCGGGCGTTGCCGTCGCCGATGCTCTCATAGAGCTGGATAAGCTCCTTGGAATCGCCCCGGTACCAGACGCGGTTTTTGATCGCGTTCGCGGAATAGTCGAGGCTCTCGCGCAGACTGAGCTGCATCGGCTGGGCCTCCTCGATGCGCAGAAAGCTGCGCATTTTTTCCCGTACCTGTTCCATCATGTTCATCCTCTTTTTAAATCCTCCCGATTCGTTCAAGATAGGGTATCCACCCGTACTGACAGGCGTTGATCGTGTGGTCATGCCCGTCCTCCGGCCGGTCGTCGTCGCCGTAGCTGTACGTTTCAAGCTCCCGGATATGCGTCTGACAGCGGTCGAGGACAAGATAATCCCCGTTGTGCAGCCAGCCGAGCTGCAGGTTGATGCGGTCAATGATCGGAATTTTATGGGAGGGATGGAAGATATACGGGCAGGGCCTTGCCCGCCGGTACTTCCAAAGCTCCGTCAGCGTTGCCTGATCGGCGCTGTCCACGAACACGCTGCGCACCATCCCCCACCGCCGCGCTCCCTCGTCGAGGAAGGCGATAAACGCCGCCGCGATATCCGAGGGCGCGAACGGCTCGCTGCGTCCGGCGTTGTTCATGACCTGTTCCTCGAGCACGATCAGCTTCCCGCCGTCCGTGATGCCCTCAAGCACCATCGCCACGGTGTCCGGGCTTTTCGCGCTGTACGACGTGTCGAGTCCGGCGGTCAGCCGCTCAAGCCGCATCTTTCCGATATTCATCTCCCCCCGCAGCCAGCGGGCGGTTCTCACATGCTCGGCGCGGCGGAAGTTTTCAAATACCAGCCCCGCAGCGCGTCCGCGCTGGCCTTCGATCTTGTTTTTCCAGAGCTTTGACCCCGGCGGCACGCTGCTGCGGATGGCCTCGATCTTTGCCTCCGTGAGCGTAATGTTGTCGCGGAACCCGAAAAACCAGTGGGTCCAGCCGGGCTTTTCCTCCGCGCACAGCTCCGCAAGGATCGCGGGCGGGGTGTCCCTCGCCCATTTTTCCAGCGGACGGGCGTGGTTTATGTACTCCTCGTACACCGGCAGCGCCGGATCGTCCGGATTCAGCGTACCAAGCAGATAGTCGCAGCGCATGGACGCCTCCCGCACGAAGTCGATGTCGGCGATGTTCATCTCGTCGATATACACGCAGCCGTACTGCCCGCCGAGGGCCTTTTTCCAGCGGCGGCGGTTGTCGTAGCCGAGGATGTAAATGATCTTGTCGCCCGCGCCGGTGTGGAAGCGGATATGCGTCGTGCGCTCATCACCGGCCCCGCGTCCGTGGTATTCGGCGAGCCTTCCCCACTCGTCCAGGATGCCATGCTCGCGGTTTACGATGTTCTTCTCGATCGTGCCGACGTCAAGCCCCGCCAGAATATGCTGCACCCTCGGACTTTCCGCGACCTCCAGCATGAATTTGTAGACCCCCACCGTGGTTTTGCCCGCGGCGGTAACGCCCTCCAGGAACTCTGCCGGGGCGCGGTGATCAAGAAAGGCGTCAAATTTCGGCCCGACGATCATGCGCCGTCCCGCCTCTGCCGCCGCTGCTCCAGAAGCTCGCCGAGCTTCGACAGCTCCCCGCCGAGTCCGTTCCCGCCCTCGGCGTCCTTCCACAGCCCCAGGTTCTTGCCCAGAAGCTCCAGCGCCTTCATCCGCTCCGAGGCCTTGACCTCCTTCTCCTCAAACGCGATCTGCTCCAGCGCCCGCAAAACACGTTCCTGCCGGCTTTCCTCCATATCCGTCCCCCTCATGCAAAGCATTCCCCGGTTTCCCATGCGTCGTGTGCCGTCACGCACCCATCGCAGCCGACGATCTCAAAAAACTCATCCCGGTAGATCTCGCTGCACGCCGCGCCGCAGACCGGACAGAGCGGCTCCCGGTCCCCGCGCCCGTGCGGCTCCGGGTAGTCGTACACCATCCAGGCCATCACGCGCCTCCTTATTTCCGTTTTCGGTAACATCTATATGCAATATATTCCCGTAAACGGAAATTGTCAAGTAGTTTTATGTCCGTTTACGGAAATTTTTTGTTGCACGCGGGAATACTTTATGGTATAGTCTGTACAGAGGTGAACAACATGACATGGTTGGAAAAACTGAACGAGCTGCGCAAGGCCCGCAGCATGAACCTCGATGAGCTGAGCCGCGCCTCCGGCGTACCGAAAGGGACGCTGGCCAAGATCACATCCGGCGCGACCCGCGACCCAAAGCTGGAAACCGTGCGCCAGTTGGCCGCGGCGCTGGACGTGCCCGTCGGCGTTTTGCTGGACGAGGCCGGGACAAAGCAGAATGCCCCCGTCGTATCGGCGGAGGCGCAGAAGCTCGCGAAGGACTACGACGCGCTGGACCGCTGGGGCCGCACACAGGTTCGTTCCGTTGCCGATAACGAATTGAAGCGCCTGGCATCGCTCCGCGGCGAGCCGTCCGGACACAAGCCCGCCATGCGGGTCATTCCCCTGCTCGGCAGTTCCTTCGCCGCTGGCGTAGGCGAGCCGGACTTCGGCAACGCGCTGGAGGACTATGAGATCCCCGCCGACGTCCGGGCGGATTTTGCGGTGCGCGTAAACGGCGACAGCATGGAGCCCTACCTCCCGGACGGCTCGATTGCCCTCGGCGTCAAGGGCACGCCGCGCGACGGCGATGTGGCGGCGGTCATGGTAGACGGCGCCTTCTATGTGAAGCAGGTCTGCATTGACGCGCTGGGAAACCTCTATCTCTTCTCGCTCAACCGCGCCCGCGCCGACCTCGACCTGACCGTAGCGGCCAGCGCCGGCGCGAATGTCGCCTGCTTCGGCACGATCATTCTCGAGCGGCGCATTCCGCTCCCGCTCGGTTAACGTCGCCTAAAGGCATAAAAATATCCCTCCGGGGCAAACTGCCTTTGGAGGGATGTCCATTATGTCAAAAAAGAAGAAAAAAGCCGTCACCGGCGCCAACCCCCGGCTCGACCCGGAAACACGCCTGACGCCGAAATACGACAGCACCGGCATCCGCAGCTTTCCGGTCGCGGACAAGAAGCAGATGGGCTGGCAGGAGCTGGATGATTTTGTCGAGGAGCACATCGAATAGGCTTTGACAAACGCGCCGCCCGGGGATATAGTAAAGAAAACCAAAGCCTCAGGAGGCATACAGCCATGGATAATCAGTATTGGTGTGATGTTTGCAACTACATCTATTCCGTGCTTCGCGGCGACCCGAGCCAGGGCGTCGAGCCGGGAACGGAGTTTGAGGACCTGCCCGACGACTGGCACTGCCCGGTCTGCTTCAACGATAAGGAAAACTTTCTCCGCGGTATCTACTGACACAAGGCTGCTTACGGCGCAAAAAACGAGGACGGTACGCCCGTCCCCGTTTTTTATTCTGTCAAAAGCTTCCGGCTCTTCCACCGTCCGGAGAAGTAATACGCCCACGCCCAGATCACGGATACGAAGCCCGCGAGCGCATTGGCCCACCAATAGGCGTACGGGCCGATGGTCAGCACGGACGACAGCAGCAGGCACAGCCCGATGCGGGCAACGATGCCGTCCGCCAGCGCGATGACGAGGTTCAGGTTCACATGGCCGACGCCGTTTATGAATCCGAGCGGGGTGCTCATGGCCGCGAAGCCCAGGTACATAACGATCTGCACGCGCATATAGCCCGGCGCCATGTCCAGCACCACCTCCTCCGAGGTGAACAGCCCGAAGATCGCCCTCGGCAGGAACAGGCAGCACAGCACCAGGATCACCCAGAACGCAAGGCAGCACAGCGCCGAAACGCCCATCACGCGGCTCACGCGCTCAGGCCGCCGCGCCGCCACATTCTGCCCCGTGAAGGTTGCGACCGCCGACTGCATGGCATTTGTGATGACATTCGCGATGGAATGCAGCTTCGAGCCGACGCCGTTTGCCGCGGAGACCACCACGCCGTAGGCGTTGATCCAGGCGTTCACAAAGAGCATCGAGATATTGATGGCGATCGTCTGCACCGCGATCGGCGCGGCCAGGCAGAGAATGGTGCCCAGCGTGCGGCCGTTCATGCGGAAGCTCTCGCGTTTGAAGTCAAAGCCCAGCTCCTCGCGATGGATGTACAGGTACCCGATGCAGGCCGCGGCGCCGATAAACTGCGCGATCGAGGTCGCCATCGCCGCGCCCTTGGCACGCATATGGAACACCGCAACAAAGAGCAGGTCGAGCACAATATTCGCGCCGGCGGCCGCCGCGACGAAATAGGTCGGGTGCTTAGAGTCCCCCATGCCCCGCAGGAGCGCGCTCAGGCCGCCGTTCAGATAGGTAAACGGAATGCCCAGACAGCACCAGAACATATATTCGACAGCGTCCGTCCAGGCCTCCGCCGGTGTGTTCAGCAGCCGCAGGATGGGCTGGTGGAAGACAATCCCCAGCGCCGTCACGACGGCTGCGAGCAGGATGGTAAATGTGAACGACGTACCGATGGTCGTGCGCACGCCGTCCCGATCCTTTGCTCCCACCTGCTGGGCGATGAGAATCTGCCCGCCGCTGCCGAGGCCGATGCCGAGGCAGTACAGGAGCATGGTAAGCTGCCCCGCCGTGGCGACCGCCGAAAGCCCCTCGCTTCCGACAAACTGGCCGACGATCGCCATATCGACAAGGTTATACAGCGTATGCAGCAGATTTCCCAGCACCAGCGGCACGGAAAACAGCAGGAGCTGCTTTGTCAGCGGCCCTTCCGACAGGTCATTAATCAGCGTTTTTTCCCTTGCCATGGCTCTCTCCTTTTTTCGTTACGGAACGATTATAGCAAAGGAGCCCGCAAATTACTATTCCATTTCTTGGCCCCCGCATGAAAAATCCACCGCCCGGAAGGACGGTGGATTTGTGCATTATGCATTGGCCGGTCACGAACCGCTGCCGGAGGACGCGGAAACGTATTCCTCCGGGCCGAACCAGTCGTCGGCCACCTTGCCGCCGAGGTAATCCTCGACGATGACACGGGCCGCCTTAGAGCCGCCCCACATGCCGGAGGTCTGGCAGGTGCCGCCGCCGTAGACCTCGCCGTCCCAGCCGGAGCAGCAAACGCCCGCCGCGAACAGGCCCTTGATGGGCCGGAAGTACGGGTCGCAGACATTGGCATTGTAGTCGATGCGAATGCCGCCGTTAGTGTTCAGCACGCCGGAGGACAGGCGCAGCGCGTAATACGGGCCCTCGCCGAGACTTACCATGTAGGATGCGTTCTTGCCGAAATAGGTGTCGCCCTCACCCGCGGCGCAGTCGGCCTCATACTGTTCGATGGTGGAAACAAAGTTATCGACATCGACGCCGATCTTCTCCGCCAGCTCCGCGAGGGTGTCGGCCTTGACGACGTTCTCGTTGTCGGTGTATTTCACAAACTCGCTCTGCAGATCGCAGGGCTCACCGACGAGCGCGTCGGAGAACGCGGAATAGTGGCGCGTGCAGCCGCCTTCCTCAAAGTGCTTAATGAGGCCCTGACCCATGATGGACCAGACCTTGCCCGCCAGCTCGACCATCTTGCCGGAGGCCGCGGTATCGTTGATGGCCTCGCTGGTAAAGCGCTGACCATACTGGTTCACATAGAGGTTCTTGGGCTGCATGGTCGCGGCAACGCCAAGCGCAGAGTCATACTCAAAGCCTTTGACGTTATTGAACAGACTCGAGACCGTGATACCCTTGCACTGACCGTGTGCGGTCTGCTCGACGAGCAGATGCCCGTCGCCGTCCTGACCGGCGCCCCAGCCGTGGCACTTTTCCTGGACGTCCTGACCGGTGTAGTAGCTCAGGAGCGCAAAGTTCGTGGACAGACCGCCGGTTGCGAGAACGACCGCCTTGCAGTTGATAGTGGTATAAGTACCGTCGGCGTTTCGGACCTGAATGCCGGTGACCTCGTATCCGTCGTCGGAGACGATGAGCGCGCTGGCACGGGTGGACATATACAGGTCGATATTCGCGTAGGCCGGATCGGTGACGATCTCGGTGCGCAGCTTCTCGATGGGAATCTTGCCGTTGCCGCCTTCATAGAACATGCCGCTCCAGCCGATGTTGTGCTTGGTGAAGAGCCAGGCGGAGTTCTTGCCGCGGTCGAGCGCCATCTCCGCGATCAGGATGGGGTCTTTGATAAAACTGCTGGCGGCGGCCTGCGAATAGCCGGACTTATATGCCGCGATGCGGTCGCTGGTCCCGCCGGAGGGCGTGTTGCACTCCGCCATATTGGTGGAGCCTCCGCAGTAGTCGTTTTTCTCGAGCAGGACGATCTTTGCATCGGGCTTCTGCTCGGCGAGGATCATCGCCGCCATCATGCCGCCGATACCCGTACCGACGATGACCGCGTCCGCAGAAGCCGTATACGTCGCCTCGTGCAGCACGCCGATCTCATCTGTGTTCGCGTAGGTGGTGTACTTGGTGCCGCCGGCGACCATGACGGCTTCGCCCTGTGCCGTCGCGACGGTGGACGCTCCGGTGACTGCATCCGGCTCATCGGCAAACGCCGCGCCGCCGAGGACCGTGACGGCCGCCGCACCGACGGCTGCCGCACCGGCGCCCTTCAGAAACTCACGCCGCGCGATCTTTTTCTGGAAATTGCTCATGTCGTGTTTCCTTTCCCGTTTCAGATTGCCCCGGTCAGCCGGGACGCTTGTTGTCTCCATACAAGCTATTGTACGATATTGATAAATATTTTTCAATCAAAATTTTGCTCAAATTGCAAGTGCAACTTTACGGGGCCGCCCGTTCAGCTCATCAGCATTGGTTCTTGCGGGGCCTGGACTTCTTGTGCCGCCTACGTTTCATCGCTTCCGGCAGTTCTGTAACAGACAAAGGTGCATACCATCTCATTTTTAGTAAACAGCCCTTGCAGTCTGGCTTGGCTAACGCAGTTGTCGAATGACCACTTGTGATCGTTTAACTGCTGGAGCCCCCGGTTGACAAAGTGTGGAAAGCACTCTATCTTATGAGGCTTCCAGGAACGCTTCCTGTTGGTCTTGTAGACAGCCTCTCCGCATTTTGCTGAGTAACCGGTCTTTCTGCCCTTGTTGCTCCTTCTGAGCGGCGTACCACGCACCAGCTCGTATCCCACGGTACTTGGAGAACAGCCTATCTCTCGGGCTACGGCTCTGTTGGAGGGTCCCTGCCCCTTGAGGTGCTGGATAGCCCCTCTTTCCTCACGCTGAAGGCGCTGTCCCTTACTTGCGTTCCGCTGGAATTGAACGGCAAGCCGCTCCAGGTGAGCAGCTTGCCGTTTTGTCTTTTTAGGAAAACCTTGCGGGATTGTTACCGCCGGGTCAGGGCAGTAGGATAGCGGGCTCGCCGGAGACCTCGCCCGAAGCCTCGCCGGACGGCTCAACGGAGGAAATACCCGCAGGAGCTTCTTCGGCATCCTCTTCGGCCTCGTTTCCGGCAGCAATGGCAGCGTCCGGATCATCCGCCCCGGCCTCAAGCGCCAGGGAAGGGACGAACAGGTCAGGGACTGTCTGGCCCTTGGAGCTGCCCATAGTGAGGTTGTTGACCATGATGTACCACATCAGCTCGTCGAATATGGTGTCGGCATCCTCCAGCGCCTGTTCCTGTACGTCAATGGTGTAGTTAGTAATGTACTGGGCGGCAGCATCGGGGCTAATGGAATAGATGGCAGCCGTCTCGGCAAGGATGGTGGAATACTCCGCGGTGAGATCCTCCTCCACGCTTTCCCAATACTGGCGTACGCCCAGGCCATAGAAGGTGCGGTCAAGCTCGCACAGGGAGGCCAGGCGCTTGAAGTGGGTGTGGGCATAATCGAGATCATAGCCGGTGACGCCTTCCTCGTAATAATCATAGGAATACGCCACGTCGGTGATGAGGTTGTTCAGCGGAATATAGACGGAGTGCTCGGCGTTGCAGGGGGTGGCCCATGTAACGGCGCACATCGCGGCAGGCAGGTTGGGATAGACCTCGATGACCGAGCAGTTGACCTGCCGCTCCACACCGATCACGCGGACATCCTGCCGGCCTGTGGACTCGGGATTCCACTGCGTGCCCTCATAACGGGCGCGGGTGAGGGCAAAGATGTCGGTGACGGAAACCTTTTCGTCGGGGGTATAGAACAGGTCATAACGCGTGGCGGTATTGTACTCCCCGGCGGTGGAGGGGGCCAGCAGCACATGGCCGTACCACGTGCGGCGGTTAGCGTAGTCCGCCAGGTTTTCAATGCCGCTGTAGGTGGCGTAAAGATCCATGTTGCCCTTTTCGTCATAAATGGCGATGCCGGCCTCCTCGGGCGCGGTGAAGAGCGCGGCGGAGTGGACCATGGTTACGCCCTCCTCGTAATCCTCCACCGTGCCGAGCATACTCTCGTTACCGAACACGGCCACGGCGTCATCCGGGCATTTCACAGCGATCCACTGGTGGCCGGTGTAGCTCTCCAGATACCACGCTTCGTTCTGGTCGGCAATTACGAAGGTGTTGGACTCGGAGCTTCCATACTCCTCCATCAGGTAAGCGTATGTCTCAAGGGCCTCCGCCACGTTGGCGCAGGTAGCGGCGATATAACCGCAGACCCAGCCCTCAGACACGCCGTTTTCCGTGTAGGGATCCATTTCCATGGCCTCATCGCGCAGATAGGTGGTGACGGCGCCGGACATGGTCAGGCCGCATTCGTTGGCCGTGGCATTTTCGCATATGCCTTGGATAAAGGGCGTAGCGGTATACTGGTAGGTGTGGTCGGGCAGGGGGATTTCCGCGCCGTCGTCGCCCCAGCCGATGCTCATAGTGCGCCCGGGCACGTCGCTGGCCTCCACGACGGTCTGGATGCCCTGCGAACTGTTGCTTGCATCCACGGTATGGCCGTGTATGTAGGTGCCGTTGGCGCTGACGTCCTTGCCTACATAATAACCGGTGCAGGCAAAAGCGCTGCAGCAGCCGGCCAGGACGGCAACGGCCAGAGCGGTGCTCAAAACGCTTTTAAAGATACGCTTCATGTGTTTTTCCTTTCTTCTATGAATTATAAAGATGGTATTATTTTACGCTTTAACCCCGCAAATTGCAAGTGCAAACTTATGAGGCTTCCGGGAACGCTTCCTGTTGGTCTTGTAGACAGCCTCTCCAGGTTTTCCCGAGTACCCGTTCTTCCTGCCCTTGTTGCTCTTTCTGGGCGGCGTACACGCACCAGCTCGTATCCCACGGTACTTGGAGAACAGCCTGTCTCTCGGGCTATGGCTCTGCTGGAGGGTCCCTGCCCCTTGAGGTGCTGGAAGCCCCTCTTTCCTCACGCTGAAGGCGCTGTCCCTTGCTTGCGTTCTGCTGGAATGGTGATATACTCTTGGCATTCCATTGTTTGCCCTCCTTTGGCAGAAGCGGTGTGGGAACTACATTCTACCATACAGGAGAAAAATCACTATGGATTTTTCTGCTCAAGCGGTCGGCTTCGTTATGCACTCGACCAATCAAAATTTTGTATTTTCCCGCTCTTTTCTTTCCGATACAAAGAGTTTATAATAGGATAAGGATCATGAATTGACAAGGAGGTATGTACTGTGAGAATCCTTGTTGCCGAGGATAACCGCTCCTACTGCCGGGCGCTTTCCGCCATTCTGGAGCACGACAACTACACCGTGGACGCGGTCTTTACCGGTTCGGATGCGCTGGAATACGGCATTGCAAACCTCTACGACGGCATTATCATGGACCTCATTATGCCGGATCTCGACGGGATGGAGGTCATCCGCCGCCTGCGCGCAGCCAATGTCACGACGCCGGTGATGATCCTGACGGCCAAGACCCAGATGGGCGACCGCATCGAGGGCTATGACGCCGGCGCGGACGACTATATGTCGAAGCCCTTCCACTCCGAGGAGCTTCTTGCCCGTGTACGCGCGCTTTTGCGGCGGCGTCCCTCGTATCGGCCGAACACGCTCTCCTTTGCAGGCCTCATGCTCGACGGCGGCGACCACAGCGTCTCCGGTCCGGGCGGTCGTCTCAAGCTTACAAGCAAGGAGTTTCAGATCCTTGAGCTTCTCATCCGCGACCCCGGCCGCGCGGTCTCGACGGAGGAGTTCTGCAAGCGCGTCTGGTGCTGGGAGGATATGCCCGATATGAGCGTCGTGCGCGTACATATCTCCTCCCTGCGCAAGAAGATCGACCAGGTCTGTCCCTCAGTGACCATCCGCGGCGAACGCGGCGTAGGCTACTCCCTGCGCAAATTGAGCCTATGATAACAAATCTCCGCTCCCGCTTCATCCGCATCGTGATGGAGTCATTTCTCGCGGTGCTGGTCCTCATCCTGCTCGGCACGAACCTCATGAACCGCCGCAACGTCTATAACGGCATCGACGACCGCCTGGCCTACCTGGCTGAGAGCGACATGGGACCTCCCATCGGCATGGTCATGAGCACGCCTCAAATCGTCCGGAGCTGGGTCGATCTCAACAGCGCCGGCATCATGAATGAGACGAGCTACTTCATATTTACGGAATTCACGACCGGTTCGATCCTGCACCACCAGCTCGAGATGCTCTCCCTCGTGACCGGCGGGGACGCGGCGCAGCTCCTCTCCGATCTTCTCGCCGGCACGCAGACGCACGGGAACATCGGCTCCTATCGCTATTTTATCGCCTCCCGTGAAACGCCGTATAAAATCGTCTTTGTGAACTGCGAGAGCGAATTTTCCTCCCTCCGCTCGCTCTGGCGCACTTCCCTTCTCGTGGGCCTCATAAGCTTTGTCCTTGTGCTCCTTCTTGTGGCGCTTCTCTCCCGGCACGCCATACGCCCCTTCGAGCAGAACATCGAAAACCAGAACCGCTTTATTTCCAATGCAAGCCATGAGCTCAAGACCCCGCTCGGCGTCATTATGTCCGATATCGACATGCAGATCATCGAGTCCGGCGAGAGCGAATGGCTGCAAAACGCGCAGCTGCAGGCCGACCACCTCGCAACGCTCATCGAGCAGCTCACAACCTATTCCCTGCTGCACGAAAAATCCCGCGAGAACACCGATCTTCCGGTCGATCTCAGCGCGCTCACCGAAACGCTCGCGGAGAATATCCGCCCGCTCTGTCTTGCCAACGGACAAAGCTTCACCACCGGGATCGCGCCCGATATCCCCGTCTGCGGCAATGAGGACGCCCTGCGGACGATGCTGTCCGTACTCCTCGACAACGCCGTCAAATATACGCCCGTGGGCGGCGAGATCTCGCTCACGCTGCGCCGGGAGAAAAAGACCGTTCTCCGGCTCCAAAACACCTGCGCCCATGTGGACAAGGCGGAGCTCCCGCATCTGTTCGAGCGCTTTTACCGCGGCGCGGAGCACCGGGCCGACCAGGACGGACACGGGCTCGGCCTGTCCATCGCCAGCGAGATCGCCGCGCTCTATGGCGGCGTCCTCCGGGCCGAAGCGCCGGATGAGCGTCACATTCTGTTCATCGTTGAACTTCCGTGAGGTTTTTTCATGAAACGAAGCATTGCCATCGCCCTGTCAAGCCTGCTCCTTCTGTCCGGATGCGGCGGAAAAAACGCCGCCAGCTTCCAGACCGAGGACGGCCTTGATCTCGACCTGACCCGGCTGAGCGGCACCATGGTCTACGCCGAGGTATTCAATATGCGCTATGAGCCGGATGGCTATTACGGCAAGGTCATTCGCATCGAGGGCTACTTCTCCGCCTACCCAAACCCCGAAACCGGGGACTACTATTACAACTGCGTCATCCCCGATGCCACCGCCTGCTGTGCACAGGGCATCCGCTTTGACCTGACGGACGACCTGACCTATCCGGAGGATTTCCCCGAAAACGGCGTCACCATCACAGTCACCGGCACCTACTCCATCGATACCGGCGGCTACATGGGCTATCTCGCCGATTCGACCATGACCCTCGTCGAAGAATGATCTTTCCCAGAAACCAGACATCGCCGACCCGGTGACCGGGCCGGCGATTATTTGCGCATAAAAAACACGCAGTACCCGAAGGCACCGCGTGTTTTAGGGGGGATATTATCAGTTGCCGTAAACGGCGTACCAGTCGTTAACGTCCAGGCCGTAGCGGGCGAGCTGCTCGGGAGCCGGGCCGTAGTTGGCAACATCGAAGTCCCAGGATTCATACGGCATGGGGATGGGAACGACTTCCATCTCCTGGCGCAGGCGGGAGCGGCTGAACTCCGTGTACTGGGTCAGGTACAGATAATCGCCCTTCTCAAGCGCGGACAGAGCAAGCTCCTGCGCGCCCTCCTCACCGACATAGGCAATCTGGCCGCCGGCCTCACCGGAGCCGCCGGAAGCGCTGCCGGAGCTGCTGGTGGTGAAGGTGTCGCCGAACTGGCACATGAAGTCGGTGTACATATGCAGGTGCCAAATCTTCCACTCGCCGTCCTCCTTGACGAAGTCGCAGCCGTAGGCCTCCCAGATGGAGTTGGCGTTCTGGCCGGACTCAGCGATCATACCGGGAGAGTACCAGTAGCCCTTCGCGGTCTTGCCGTCCTCGGCGACCTCGATGATGGCGGTGGTGGTGACGTGCAGCAGGAGCTGGCCGACGCCGCCATAGGCCTCGATGATCTCGTCATCGGTCATGGCGGAGGTGTCGATGCCGTTCTGCTCGCAGAAACGCTTGGCAGAGCTCAGCCAGTTGTTCCAGTGACCGACAGCATAGGCTTCCCAGATGGCGTCATAGCCAACATAATAGCCCTGGTTCTGGCCGAAGGATGCGGTGGCCTGGTTGACGGGATCCTGGACCCAGATCTCCTCCATCTCCTCGATGTGCTCGCCATAGCAGTGGTACAGCACGTGACGGTTCATAATGTTCTCGACAGCCTGAATATCGAGCGCACGCTGCGCGTCAGAGGCGATCTTCGCGATCTCCTCATCGGTGTAAGCAAGAGCGCCGATGCCGAGGGACGCGCAGAGCGCGAACACGCACACCAGGCTGAGGATAACCTTCAGGGATTTTTTCATGATTGCTCCTCCATTTAATTTTTTAGCCTCTCGGCCAATCTATGTTTTGATTATACGACTTCAATATAAATTTAACGTAAAGCAATTTCTTATTTGTCATCACCGACAAGAACCATGCCATTTTTTTAGCAAAAATGTCCTCAGCACCGGAATTATTTGACGCGGCGGAAAAGCTGTTATATATTGTTGCGCAGAGGTGTTTGTATGAAAAAAAAGACCGTTATTACCGTTCTCCTCCTCGCCGCGGCCGTAATCGCCGCGCTTTTGATCGGCCTGCCTGTGATCACGCAGCTTGTCTATCACCGCTCCTGGAACGCGACCGTGTTCGCGTGGCAGTTTGACAAGGACGAGTACACCACCGAGGAAGCCTTTGAGGAGTTTCTCGCGGAAAAGAGCGCCGAGCACGCGGAGCCGTATGACGCCCCGGACGCCTCGCGGTTCAGCGTCAGCTTCGCTCTCCGGCGTATGGATGATGATATGCCGTACTGCATCCTGAACCGCCAGGACGACCCCGAGCGGCTCCTCGTCTACTTCGCCGGCGGCTCTTACACCGACGATCCGCATTCGGTCCACTGGGATCTGCTGGATACGCTGGCGCAGGAGACCGGGCTTATGATCCTCGTCCCCCTCTATCCGAAGCTCCCGGAGGCCGACGCGGAAGCCTCTTATGAAGCGCTCCGCGCGTTTTATGACGGGGCCGTCGCACCGGAGCAGCCGGCGGAGCTTCTGTTCATGGGCGATTCTGCCGGCGGCGGCATGGCGCTCAGCTTCGCAATGCAGCTTCGGGACGCGGGCCTGAACGGCCCGGACCGGCTGATCCTTCTCAGTCCGTGGCTCGATGTGACGCTCACGAACCCGGATATTCCGTTGTACGAGGCGAAAGACCCATCGCTCGACGCCGAGCAGCTCCGGCGTCTCGGCACGCTTTGGGCCGGCAGTCTCTCCGCAGCCGATCCCATTGTCAGCCCGCTCTATGGTAATTTGGAAGACCTCGGCCGCATCACCCTCTACACCGGCACGGCGGAGCTTCTCTTCCCGGACATCATGGCCCTCGACGCCGCGCTGACGGAAGCGGGCATCGACCACGACACGGTCGTGCAGGAGGGCATGTTCCACATCTGGCCGCTGTTTTTCCGCTATCACATTCCCGAATCCATTCAGACTGTCGATGAGCTCATCGCCCTTTTGAAGGAGGCCCTCTGATGCAGGAAGCGGAGCTCCGCGCGATCGTTGAGCGCCAGCGCACCTACTTCCGAAGCGGCCGCTTTGTCCGCCTATTCCTGAAATAATCTGAAATCCCGGCCGTCTCCCGGCGGTCGGGATTTTTTATATTGAATATCACGCAGCGCCGGCTTACCTATCCCGCCCGCCTCACAAATTTGTTGACATGTCAACTATTTTGCTGTATCCTAAGGTTAACGCATATTCTAAAGGAGTGCCGCTGCATGGACACGATTTCACGAAATCTTCTGCGGGTTGCCCGCCAGGCGCAAACCCGCGTGGGAAGCATCATCCAAAAATATAATCTCACCGCTGCCGAGCAGCCGTTTTTCATGGCGCTCCGGCAAAATGACGGTCTGACGCAGGAAGAACTGACTGCGCTTGTCGGCGTGGATAAGTCCATGACAACGCGCGTGATTAAATCCTTGGAGGCCAAGGGCTTTATCCGGCGGGAGCAGGACGAAAACGACAAGCGCCGAAACCGCATATATAAAACAGAGGCTTTGACGAAGATAGCCGATCCCGTTTTGGCTGAGCTACTGAAGTTTAATGCGGAGCTCACGCGCGGGGTCTGCGAAGACGAATTGGCAGATTTCATGGAAACCCTGAACCAACTGGAAGAAAATCTTGCAAAGTACGGCAAGGAGGAATCGTAAATGACACAGACGCATAACGCCCCGGCGCATCCGGAAAATCCGCTTGGCTGCGCCCCGATACCGGGTCTGATCCGGCGATTTGCGGTTCCGTCCATCATCGGTATGCTCGTTATGGCCGCTTACAACATCACCGACCAGATATTCATCGGTCATGTCGTCGGCATGTACGGCAACGCCGCAACCAACGTCGCCTTTCCCGTGGTCACGCTGACAACCGCCTTTTCGCAGATGGTCGGCATCGGCACCGCCGCCAATTTCAATATCAACATGGGCGCAAAGCACGAGGATGAAGCCCGGAAATACGTTGGCTGCGGGCTTACCCTGACGGCCATATTCGGCCTTTTCATCATGCTTTTTGTTTTGACGCTGAAAACGCCGATTCTCTGGCTGTGCGGCGCGACCGATAATGTATTCCCCTACGCGAGCACATACCTTGGGATTACGGCGATCGGTTTTCCATTTTTGCTCATGGGCAATTCCATGAGCAACCTCATCCGCGCCGACGGAAGCCCGCGATATTCCATGGTGTGCAATGTCATCGGCGCCATTCTGAATGTATTTCTGGACGCGCTGTTCATGTACGGATTCCACTGGGGCATCCGGGGCGCCGCGGCAGCCACGGTAACCGGGCAGATCGTCTCGTTTGCGGCTGCCCTGTCCTACTTCCGGCATTTCCATTCCTTTGACATTCAGCTTGACATGCTGGGTATCAAGCTGAAGTATGCCATTTCCATTGTGAAGCTCGGAACCTCGAATTTCATCAATCACCTCATCATGATGACGGTGAACATCGTTCTGAATAACATGCTTCGGAAATACGGCGCCGCCTCCATCTACGGCAGCGATATTCCGCTCGCGGTTTCGGGAATCGCCGCTAAGCTGAACAGCGTGCTGGCCTCGTTTGCAGTCGGTCTTGCGCAGGGGTGTCAGCCCATTCTCGGTTTCAATATGGGTGCGAAGAATTATGACCGCGTGAAAAAAACGTACAAGACGGCGCTGGGAATTGCTCTGTGCATCGGCCTTGCCGCCTTTGCCGCCTTTCAGCTTGCCCCGAGGCAGATCGCGGGTATCTTCGGAAGCGGAGAGGAACTATACTTTGCCTTCGCGGCGAGATACCTGCGCATCTACATGATGATGGTGTGCGTTTACAGCGTGCAGCCCATAACGGTGAACTACTTTACCGGAATCGGCAACGTGAAGCAGGGCATCATCATTTCGCTTTCGCGGCAGGGATTTTTCCTGCTGCCGCTGCTCGTAATTTTGCCGGTGTTCTTTGGTATCGACGGCGTGCTTTATGCCGGACCGATCGCGGATGCAATGGCCTGTATTTTGGCCCTGACTCTGATCGGACAAAATTTCAGGCATTTGGGCCAATAAAAAATGCCCCGGCTGAGGGGAGGCGCCGCTCCTCCCCAGCCGGGTTCTTTATTGGAAAATACACAGTATCAGCCCGTACACCACGCTCGCGGCAAGGCCGAAGGTGATGACCGGGCCGGCGATGGTGAACATCTTCGCCGCCGTGCCGAGGATAAAGCCCTCGGACTTAAACTCCAGCGCCGGCGACACCACGGAATTGGCAAAGCCCGTAATCGGCACCAGCGTACCGGCTCCGGCAAAGCGCGCGATCTGATCGTAGACGTTCAGTCCCGTCAGAATCGCCGACAGTCCGACCAGCGTGATGCTCACCGCCGTGCCGGCGGATTCCTTATCCAGTCCCGCATAGCGCTCATAAAGCATGCTGAGCGCCTGCCCGATGCAGCAGATCAGCCCGCCGACCACGAACGCCCGCAGAAGATCCAGTCCCAGCGGCGACTTCGGCTCACGCTGCTTCACAAACTCGCAGTATTCCTTCTTTGACATGCGCATAAAAAAGACCACCTCTGTACCAGTATGCGGCAGAGATGGTTTTTTTATTCAGTTATCGACCGTCAGATTGTCGATGCCGTTCTGCTCGAACTCCTCGTAGTACTCCTCCATCCGGCCGACCAGCTCCGTCTCGTCGTCCATATCGACGCCGTCGCCCTCCATGTCCCGGCGGGCCAGCTCTTCGGCCAGGATGTCGAAGAACACCGCGTCCTCATAATCCGCGATAGCCTCATGGATGCCGCCCTCGCGATACGCCTTCGACGGAAATGCGTGTCCGCGCCAGGTATCGACGAGCGCATCCATCCCCACCTTCAGGCATTGGCCAAAAAGCTTCTCCAGCACAAGGTCATAGTCCTCGAAGCGGTCCTCTCCCCTTGCGGAGTTCAGGATCCAGTCGCCGATGTATACGAGATCCAGCAGCCGCCGGAATTCTTTTTCGCTCAGCTCAATATTCAAGGCCGCCACCTCCCATATCATTATAGAGCGGGGACAATGTCCCCGTGATTATGTCGTCGCAGATTGGCCCTGCGGTCATTACCGCCCGAAAGCCGCGCCCACACCCTGCGATGCGCCGCCGTTTTCGGCTGTCCCGTGGGACACAAAAAGGGCCGGGATCAAAGTATCATAACCGCGCTGCCGTTATTATAGCACGATTCATGCACATTGCCTATCAAATTTTCCTTGTTTTGCCCGGAAAAATATTATATGATAGAGAGCATGAATATGCGAGATGTTATTATTTCCATCACCGGCGTCCAGAACGACCCGAACGGCGACAAGGACTCGGTGGAGCTGGTCACGACCGGACAGTACGGCATTGAAAACGACGAGATCCGCTTTACCTACGAGGAAAGCGAGCTCACCGGCCTCGACGGCACACGCACGACCTTTACCATCAGCCCGATGGGCGTGGTGCTGCGCCGCGAGGGCAGCCTTAACTCCGAGATGGTGTTCCAGCAGGGACGAAAGAATTTCTTTCTGTATGAGACCCCCTATGGCAGCGCGACCATGGGTGTGGAGACCCGCCGCATCGACACGCAGCTTGATGAGCATGGCGGAAATCTGGAGCTTGATTACGATATCGACTTCAATCACACCCTAATGGGACGAAACAAATTTAAAATCAACGTAAGAGAGAACGAGCATGGCTGATCTGATCGAACAGGCAAAACACAATATCGACGAGCTCATCAAAGCGGCCGTCCCCGCGCTGGCGGGGACCGCCGGCTCCGTGAGCATCCCCAAGAACACCCAAAACGGCGACTTCGCCGCAAATCACGCCATGGCGGGCGCGAAGGAGCTCCATACCGCCCCGCAGAAGATCGCCGAGGACATTCTTGCCGGCATCGACCTGAACGGCACCTGGTACACCGACGCAGAGACCGCCGGCCCCGGTTTCCTGAACTTCCGTCTCGGCGACGGCTGGTACACCGACGTCCTCGAGGCCGTCCGCCGCGAGGGAGAGGACTACGGCCGTGCCGACGAGCGCAGCGGCAAAAAGGTCATGGTCGAATTCGTCTCCGCGAACCCCACGGGCCCCATGACCATCGGCAACGCCCGCGGCGGCGTCCTCGGCGATACCATGGCGGCGGTGCTGGACTGGTCCGGCTGGGATGTGTGGCGCGAATTCTATGTGAACAACGCCGGCCATCAGGTGGAGCTTTTCGGCCTCTCGGTCGAGGCGCGTTACCTTCAGCTCCTTCAGGGCGAGGACGCGGTCGAGTTCCCCGAAAACGGCTATCACGGCGACGATATCCGTGCGCTCGCGCAGGAGCTTTGTGACGCCGACGGCGACAAGTACCTTGCCATGTCCTCCGAGGACCGCCGGAAGGCCTTTATTCAATACGGCATCCCCCGCAACATCCGGCGGATGCAGGAGGACCTCGGCCGCTACCGCATCCGGTTCGACCGCTGGTTCCTTGAGACCGAGCTGCATGAATCCGGCTATGTCGCCGAGACCATCGACCTCCTCGACAAGGCCGGCCACATCTACGAAAAAGACGGTCAGCTCTGGCTCCGCAATACCGACTTCGGTGCCGACAAGGACGAATGCATGCGCCGCGCCGACGGTACCTGGACCTATTACGCCGTCGACATCGCCTATCACCGCAACAAATTCGTTGAACGGGGCTTTGACCGCGTCATCGACGTCTGGGGCGCCGACCATCACGGTCACGCCATCCGCTTCGGCGCAACCATGGCCTGTCCCGAGCTCGGTCTTGAGGGCCGTGCGCTGGAATTCCTCATCATGCAGATGGTGCGCCTGACCCGCAACGGTGAAACGATCAAGGTCTCCAAGCGCACCGGCAAGGCCCTGACCCTTGCCGACCTCATGGACGAGATCGGCCCTGACCCCTGCCGCTTCTTTTTCAACGCCAAGCCGGACAACCACCTCGAGTTTGACCTCGACCTTGCCGTCCGTCAGGACAGCGAGAACCCGGTTTATTACGTCCAGTATGCCCATGCGCGCATCTGCTCGCTGCTGGCAGCGCTGGAGAAGGATGGCCTGACTGTCCCCGAAAAGGCGGATGCCGCCCTTCTCACCACCAATCAGGAGCGAGAGCTCATCAAGTCTCTCGCCGCCTTTCCCGGCGAGATCCGCATGGCGGCGGAGGACCTGGACCCCTCCCGCATCAACCGCTACGCAACCGAGCTTGCTTCCCGTTTCCACAAGTTCTACAATGCCTGTCGTATCCGTGGCGAGGAACAGGAGCTTGCGAGGGCCCGCCTTGCTTTGGCCGCCGCCGTGCGCCAGGTATTGCGCAACGCTCTGCGCATTCTCGGCGTGACCGCCCCTGAATCCATGTGAGTTATTTCACCCCCGCAATAAACGTGGGGGTGATTTTATTGCCCAATTTCGGTTTATTATATATTTCTCGTTTCCCTTTTTCGACGGCATTTGATTTTTTCGTACATAGCGTCGCCAAATTCCCTCAAATAGTAGCAAAGTTTATCAAAATAGAACTTTCTGTAGGTTTGTCAATGAAGTGTTACACATTAGGGAAAGCGGAAAGGACCCGCAAA
>CAYOSI010000031.1:0-28538 GCA_964406615.1 uncultured Oscillospiraceae bacterium | reverse complement strand
TTCCGGTAGGGATTCCCTTTTGTTATCAAACAGGTATTTGTGCGGTGTTGCCATAAGTTATTCGTTTCATCGCCTATGAATCGGAAAGAGGTGGCTTTGATGAAAATCGCAGTTCTCTGCGGAGGGCTTTCACATGAGAGAGATGTATCTATTTCCAGCGGTACAGGTATTGCCCGCGCTCTGCGGGAGCGGGGGCATCATGTGGCGCTAGTGGATCTGTTTCTGGGCTGTACAGAAAGTCCCGACACAGTGGAGGAGGCGTTTACCGCCCGGGGACAGAACGAAGAGTTTTCCGTTTCTGAGGCTGCGCCGGATATGGAAGCGGTCCGGGCCATGCGCCCGGGACGGGAGCTTATCGGGCCAAATGTATTAGAGATATGCAGGCATGCGGATATCGTGTTTCTGGCACTTCACGGGGAGGAGGGCGAAAACGGCAAGCTTCAGGCGCTGCTTGACCTTTACGGCGTGCGCTATACCGGCAGCGGCTGTCTTGGAAGCGTCCTTGCCATGAATAAGAGTCTGACAAAAACAATCCTGGCCGAGGCCGGTGTTCCCGTACCCATTGGTATTACGGTAAAAAGAGGGAATAGGCCCTATGACGATCCGGGCTTTCCCTGTGTGGTAAAGCCCTGCTCCGGCGGCAGCAGCGTCGGCACGACGATTGTGCAGAGCGCCAAAGAGTATGAGGCCGCGCTGGAGTTTGCCTTCCGCTATGAGGACAGCGTGCTGGCGGAGCGGTTTATTTCCGGCCGGGAGCTGACCGTCGGCATTTTGGACGGCAAGGCCATGCCGGTAATCGAGATCATCCCCAAAAGCGGTTTTTATGACTATAAAAATAAATATCAGCCTGGTATGACAAAGGAGCTTTGTCCGGCGCCGCTGACCCCGGCGGAGACAGAGCTGGTCCAGGGTCTTGCGGAGGACGTGTTCCGGGCGCTGCGGCTGGAGGGCTATGGCCGGGTTGATTTTATATTGGATCGTTCGGGCGTGTGTTACTGCTTAGAGGCGAATACTCTGCCGGGGATGACCCCCACCAGCCTTATTCCCCGGATGGGCGCGGCAATGGGCATGGACTATGGCGCGCTTTGCCAGAGGCTTATAGATGTGTCGCTGGCGAAGTATGAATGAGCGGGGGGAGAGCCTTATGCAGCATTTGACTCCAGATGTTATCCGGGATATTACCGGCGGCGAGGCGTCCTGCGCGCTGCCTCCGGAAGAGATAACCGCGATCACGACCGACAGCCGGGCCCTGACGCCCGGATGCCTTTTCGCGGCGATTCCCGGATCGCGGGCAGACGGACATGACTTTATCGCTTCCGCGGCGGAAAAGGGAGCATCCTGCGTTTTATGCAATCGCTTCGTGGCGGCGGATGTGCCTCAGATCAAGGTGCCGGACACACAGGCGGCCCTGCGGGCCATAGCGGCTTTTTACCGGAGCCGGTTTGATTTTCCCTTTATCGGCGTGACCGGATCCGTGGGCAAAACCACAGCCAAGGAAATGATCGCCTCCGTGCTGTCTGCGCGGTTCGATACGCTGCGGACCGAGAAAAATTTCAATAACGAGCTGGGCGTGCCGCTGACGCTGTTCCGGCTGCGAGCCGGCCATGAAGCCGCCGTGATCGAAATGGGGATCTCCGGCTTCGGCGAGATGACGCGCCTGACGGATATGGTGCGCCCATCCATCGCGGTGTTTACGCTGATCGGAGATGCACATCTGGAATTTCTCGGCGACCGCGCGGGGGTCCTGCGGGCCAAAAGTGAGATCGTCGCCGGCATGCCGTCAAACGGCGTTGTGATCGCAAACGGAGACGACGAGCTGCTCCGGGAGCATGCGTTCGGCCGCCGGACGGTCTTGTTCGGGACCGGGGAAAACTGCGGCGTGCGGGCGGTGGAGGCGGAAAACGATGGCCTTGACGGCATGCGATGCGTCATCCTTGCCGGGGACCGCCGTATTCCGGTCAGAATCCCGGCCTTTGGCCGGCATATGATCTACGCGGCCCTGATGGGGGCGGCGGTCGGTCTGGAGCTTGGTCTGACGGACGAGGAGATCCGGACGGGGATTGCCCAATTTCAGAACGTCGGAAGCCGGGGGCGTGTCGTGACGACCGGCTTCTGCACGATTCTCGACGACTGCTACAATGCGAACCCCACGAGCGTGAAGGCGGCGCTCGACAGTCTTGCGATGCTGCCGGGCCGTCATGTGGCTATCCTGGGCGATATGCTGGAGCTGGGGGAAAACGGGCCGGCGCTTCACGCGGAGCTGGGCCGTTATGCCGCAGGGACGGGAGCGGTGGTCGCCGCCTGCGGCGCACTCTCGAAGCATACGGCGAATGGCGCGGGGGAGGCGGCGCGGTGGTATCCGGACACGGCCTCGCTGATCGCAGCGCTGCCGCAGATCGTGAAGCGCGGTGATGCCGTGCTCGTCAAGGCGAGCCGCTCCATGGGCTTTGAAGCGGTCGTACAGGCGATTTCCCAAGTAAACGGCACAGAGTGAGCATGTGAAATTCCGTGGATTTGGCAAAGATCGTTAAAAGATAATTTTAACTTCACAATCGAAGAAGTTACTGATATAATTCAAGGTAGCTAATGTCTGCAAAATTTTTTCTAGGGGGATAGATATGTTCAAAATCGTCAGCAAGCGTCCTCTGAATGAAGCGAAAACCGTTGTGGAATTCGTGATCGAGGCTCCGCTGGTCGCCCGCAAGGCCAAACCGGGTCAGTTCATCATCTTCCGGCTGGATGAGTTCGGTGAACGCGTTCCTGTTACCATTGCCGCGGCCGACACCGAAAAGGGCACTGTCACCATTATGGTGCAGCCCGTTGGCAAGACCACCCGTATGCTGAACCTGCTCGAGGCGGGCGATTCCATCGCGGACTTTGTCGGCCCTCTCGGCCGGCCCACCCATATGGAAGGGCTCAAGCGTGTCTGTGTTGTCGGCGGCGGCGTTGGCAACGCCATTGCCTACCCGGTTGCCAAGGGCATGCATGACCTCGGCATTGAGGTCGATATGGTCGCGGGCTTCCGTTCGAAGGACATCGTCATCCTGGAGGATGAGATGCGCGCGGGCGTCACGAACCTTTATATCACCACCGACGACGGCTCCTACGGCGAGGCCGGCTTCAACGTCACCAAGATGAAGGCCCTTCTCGACGCCGGCAACCAGTATGACGAAGTCATGTGCGTCGGCCCGACCCGCATGATGCAGCGCGTCTGCGAAGCCACCAAGGAGTATGGCGTCAAGACCATCGTCTCCATGAACCCGATCATGCTGGACGGTACCGGCATGTGCGGCGCCTGCCGTCTGACGGTTGGCGGTGAGACGAAGTTTGCCTGTGTTGACGGACCTGAGTTCGACGGCCACCTGGTCGACTGGGACGGCATCATCAAGCGTTCTACTTATTATGCGGAGGAAGAGAAAGCGGCGATGGACCACATCTGCCGTATCACGGGAGGTGTCAGAGAGCATGGCTAATATGCGTATGGACAAGAACCCGATGCCCGCGCAGGAGCCTCTGGTTCGCAACAAAAACTTTGAAGAAGTCGCTTACGGCTACACGGAGGAAATGGCCATCGACGAGGCCAAGCGCTGCCTGAACTGCAAGCGCCCCGCCTGCATGGAGGGCTGCCCCGTTTCCGTCCGGATCCCCGAGTTTATCGCGCAGGTTGCCGAGGGCAACTTTGACGAGGCTTACAAGATCGTTACCTCCACGAACAGCCTGCCCGCCATCTGCGGCCGCGTCTGCCCGCAGGAGAACCAGTGCGAGGGCAAGTGCGTCCGCGGCATCAAGGGCGAGTCCGTCGGCATCGGCCGTCTGGAGCGCTTCGTCGCCGACTATCATATGCAGCACGGCCACCAGGACGGGCCTCCTGCCGTTCCCGAGACCAACGGTCATAAGGTCGCGGTCATCGGCTCCGGCCCTGCCGGCCTGACCTGCGCCGGCGACCTGGCCCGCAAGGGATACGAGGTCACCATCTTCGAGGCTTTCCACAAGCCCGGCGGCGTTTTGGTATACGGCATCCCCGAGTTCCGTCTGCCGAAGGCCATCGTGGCCCAGGAGATCAAGAAGCTCGAGCACTTCGGCGTCAAGATCGTTACCGACGCGGTCATCGGCCGTGCCGAGAGCATTGACGAGCTGTTCGAGGAAGGCTACGAGGCCGTGTTCATCGGCTCCGGCGCCGGTCTGCCGCAGTTCCTGCACATCCCCGGCGAGAACCTGCTGGGCGTTTTCTCCGCCAACGAGATCCTGACCCGCTCGAACCTTATGAAGGCGTATCTGCCCGAGTACGACACGCCCATCCGCCTCGGCAAGAAGGTAGCCGTCGTCGGCGCCGGCAACGTCGCCATGGACGCGGCGCGTACCGCGAAGCGCCTCGGCGCGGAGGAGGTCTACATCGTCTACCGCCGCGGTATGGAGGAGCTGCCTGCCCGTAAGGAGGAGGTCCACCATGCCCAGGAGGAGGAGGTCATCTTCAAGGTCCTCAACAATCCGGTTGAGATCATCGGCGATGAGAACGATCATGTCACCGGCATCAAGGTCGTGAAGATGGAGCTCGGCGAGCCCGATGCTTCCGGCCGCCGCAGGCCCATCGAGGTCCCGGGCAGCGAGTATGTCATTGACGTCGACGCGGTCATCATCGCCATCGGCACGAGCCCCAACCCGCTGATCCTTTCCACGACGCCCGGTCTGGAAGCCACCAGGAAGGGCGGCATCGTCGCGGACGAGGCCACCGGCGCGACCTCCCGTCCCGGCGTGTTTGCGGGCGGCGACGCGGTCACCGGCGCGGCTACGGTCATCAAGGCCATGGGCGCCGGCAAGCTTGCCGCCGCCGGCATTGTGGAGTACCTCGCCAATAAGTGATCCATATGGAAAACAGCGGCTCCGGTCGGGGCCGCTGTTTTTGCATGGTCAAATCCAGGTGAATTGTTAAAGATTGCTTGCAAGTTCCGCGCGAGTGTGCTAAAGTAATAAAGATGAAATCCGCAGATCCCAGCGGACGTATAAAACGAAAGGAAGTTCTTAACAATGGCTAATTACAGAATCCAGAGAAAAAAGGACACCGAGGGAAGCACCGTCTATTCCTACACCGCTCCCGGCCACTATGACTGCGAGCCTACCCGCCTGCACGATGTCGAAGGCGGCGGCGCCAACGATGTCGAAGGCGGCAAGATGATCATGGGCATTACCTACTTCCAGCCGGGCGGCCGCACCGATTTCGGCGCCAACCCCCTGGAGTCCATCTATTACATCCTCGAGGGCGAGATGACCCTCAAGACCGACGACGAAGAGACCGTCCTGCACGCCGGCGACTCCTTCCGCTGCGCCGGCGGCGTCAACAAGTCCGTCACCAACAACGGCAGCACGGTCACTCAGATGCTCGTCTGCCTGCTTCCTCCCCAGAAGTAAATACGCCGAGACAGTAGAGGGAAAGCCCTGCTGCAACGGAAATGATAAGCGCCGGAACGCCGTTTCCGGCGCTTATGGTTTGGTCGATCAGCCACGCGCCGCCGCTGCATGCCGCGGCCCACGCAAAGACCTTGAGCGTTCTGGCGAGCCTCCTGCGCAGGCCGGATACGCGGCGCAGCCGCCACAGGCTCAGAACGAAATTGAATATCTCCGTAAAACAGATCGTGAGGATATACGCGGCAAGGCCCCACTTCGGCAGCAGCAGCCAGACCATCAGCGCGGAAAGACCGGCGTCGGCGATGTTCACGTACATGCAGAACATCATTTCGCCAAGTCCCTTCAGGCAGCCGTCGGCGAGCATGTCGAGGTACATCACCGGGACGATCAGCGCGAACAGGCGGATGTACCGCCCCGCGTCGGCGGAGTTATACAGGATGCGGCCGAATTCATCTCCCAACGCAAAGAACAGCGCTGCGGTGATCGCGGCGAAGGAAAGACCCAGGTCCATGATGCGCCCGGTGACAGAGCAGATGCCGCGCGTGTCCTGCTGCACCTGCTTCTCGGTGAGCTTCGGCACAATCAGCTCCGCTACGGCGAGCATGACGCAGGATGGAAACAGCACGACCGGGAGGGCCATGCCCTGAATAACGCCGTAGTCCGCAAGAGCTGTCTCCGCGGCCAGTCCCGCGGCGCGCAGGCCGATGGGGACGAGAAGATGCTGGAGCGTGGAAAGTCCGCTGCGGGCATAGGACGCGGCGGCGAGGGGCAGCGCGATCGTAAGCGCGCGGTTTGTCATGCCGGGGAGCGGCGCGGTCCGTCGGCGGCGCGTGATGCCGTACCGGCGGCGGTCGGCCGTGTATACGGCCGCCATGGCGATGATCTCAAAAATGGAGCCGAGGAGCCGTCCGGCGGTGATGGCGAGGCAGGCGTATTCCAGATTGCCCGGCGCCATGCCGGAGAGGAAAAGCGCGGTCACGCCGATGGTGATGAGCTGCTGGGAAATGGCGATGACGACGCTTTTCCAGATGCGCCCGACGGCGGTGAAATAGCCGTGCATCACGGAGTCGATGCCGGTCAGCGGCATTTCCAGCGCGAGGAGCATAAGCGGGCGTACCGTGCGGGCGTCGCCGAGCCAGAGGAAACCGGCCGGCTCCGCGACAAACATCAGCACCAGTCCCGCCGCCAGGCCGAAAAACAGCCCGTACAGCATGCACACCGTCAGCGCCTGCGCCGCGCCGTAGGGCTGACGAAGGCCAAGCTCCTCCGAGACAAGCCGGGTGGTGGTGTAGCGGCTCCCGGATACGGCGACCGTGGCGGCAAGGGTGCCGACGCTCATGACGAGCTGGAACAGGCCGATGCCGGCCTCTCCGACCCGACTGACGAGCCATATCTGCCACAGCATGCCCACAAACCGCATGATAAGACCGGAGGCGGTGAGAAGCGCGGTGTTCATGGCGAGTGATTTGTCCTGAAGCATGATTCCCTCCTGTATGGCTTGCGAAAAGGCGAAAATGTGGGTATAATCAACAATAGAAGCGATAGACAAGTTTATGATCCGGCGGGGTCGGATATGAGGAGCGTTTATGAGCTTTTTGGCGGAAACCATAAGATCCGCCCGCTGCCCGAAGGCGGCGGCGGTGATCGTCGCGGCCGGCTCGGGCACGCGCTTCGGCGGCGATAAGCTCTGCTCGGAGCTTTGCGGAGCGCCGGTGCTGGCCCGCAGTCTGACGGCGTTTGAAAGGACGCCGCGCATCAGCGAGATCATTCTCGTTGTCCGTGAGGACAGGCTGCGGACGGCGGGGGAGCTGGCCGAGGCGTATCATATCTCCAAGCTTCGGCTGATCGTGCCCGGCGGCGCGACCCGGCTGCTTTCCTCCTATGCGGGGGTGATGTCCGTGTCGGACGAGGCGGAGATCATTGCCATCCATGACGGCGCACGCCCGCTCATAACGCCGGAGCTCATCGAGCGCGCCGTGTGGGACGCCTACCGGCACGGGGCGGCTGTTCCGGCCGTCCCGGTACGGGATACGGTCAAAAAGGCCGAAAAGCGGGTGGTGATTGAAACGCCGGAGCGGTCGAAGCTTTATGCAGTGCAGACGCCGCAGTGCTTTCAGCGGGACGTGATCCGCGGCGCGCTGGCGGATGCCGCAAAAAAGGCGCCGGGGATCACGGACGACTGCGCGGCGGTAGAGCGCGTCGGCGGGCATATCTGGCTGAGCGAGGGCAGCGAGGAAAACCTCAAAATCACAACGCCGCTGGACCTGGAACTGGCGGAGCTGATCTGGAAACGGAGGCAGAGAGCATGAGAATCGGACACGGATACGACGCCCATCGCCTGGTCGAAGGGCGAAGGCTCATCCTCGGCGGCGTGGAGATCCCCTGGGAAAAGGGGCTTTTGGGCCATTCGGATGCGGATGTGCTGCTCCATGCGCTGGCGGACGCGGTCCTCGGCGCGGCGGCTCTGGGCGATATCGGAAAGCTCTTTCCCGACAACGACCCGGCCACGGAGGGGATCGACAGCCGTGTGATCCTCCGGGAGGCGGTACGGCGCGTGCAGGAGGCGGGATACCGCATCGAAAACTGCGACGTGACCATGATCGCGCAGAAGCCGAAGCTTGCGCCGCATATCCCGGCGATGCGGGAAAACATCGCGTCCGACTTGGGCGTTGACGTCTCCGCAGTCAGCGTGAAAGCGACGACGGAGGAGCGCATGGGCTTTACGGGGGCGGAGGAGGGCATGCGCTGCCATGCCGTCGTCCTGCTGGCGTAAACCATCGGAACAGAAAACATATCCCCTCACATACAATGGTGCGTGACCATTGATGTGGGGGGATTTTTATGCAATACTACCTCAAGTGCCGAAGCATGACGCAGGCGCAGCGCGGCGCGAGAGTGCTGGAGCGTGCCGGGATCACCGGGACGGTGACGCGGCTGCCGAAGTCGGTCAGCGATAAGGGGTGCGGCTATTCGATCATCGTTTCGCCGCGGAGCTTGGATCGGGCGCTGGCGGTCCTGGCCGGGGCAAATCTCCGGCCGGACGGGATCTATGTCCGTGAAGACGACGGGAGCATCCGGGAGGCGGCATATGATATATCTTGACAGTGCGGCGACCAGCCTGCAAAAACCGGTGCCGGTGCATCGGGCCGTATCGGAAGCGCTCTGCACGCTGTCGAGCCCGGGCCGCGGCGGACACGCCAGAGCGATGGCGGCGGCGGACGTTCTTTTTGACTGCCGGGAGGAGCTTGCGGCGCTTTTCGGCGTTTCGGAGCCGGAGCGGGTGGCGTTCACGTTTAATGCGACGCACGGCCTGAACATCGCCGTGAAAAGCCTCGTCGGGCCGGGGGACCGGGTCGTTGTATCCGGCTATGAGCACAACGCGGTCATGCGTCCGCTGCGGGCGATCGGGGCGCAGGCGGACGTTGCCGCGTCGCCGCTGTTCTGCCCGGAGGCGGCGGTCGAGGCGTTTCGCAAAAAGCTGCCCGGCGCGAAAGCCGCCGTGTGCAATCATGTGTCCAATGTTTTCGGATACGTTCTGCCGGTCGAGGCCATCGCCGCGCTCTGCCGGGAATACGATGTTCCGCTGATCGTGGACGCTTCGCAGTCGGCGGGGTGCCTGCCGCTGGATTTTGACGCCTTGGGCGCCGCCTTTGCGGCCATGCCGGGGCATAAGGGGCTTCTGGGGCCGCAGGGAACCGGCGTTCTGCTCTGCCGGGATGAGCGCGTCAAAACGCTTCTGGAGGGCGGAACGGGCTCCGACAGCGCCAGCGCGGAGATGCCGGCCTTTCTGCCGGACCGGCTGGAGGCCGGAACGCACAATATGCCCGGGATCGCCGGGCTCTTGGCGGGCGTGCGCTGGCTGAAATCACGGAAAAACAGCGCGGTGCTGAAGCACGAGCAGACCATGTGCCGCATGATGAGCGAGCTTTTGTCGGCGGACGAAAGAATACGGCTGTTCCGGTCCGGGGATCATACACTTCAGAGCGGCGTGTTGTCGGTGCGGATCGACGGCGTTGACTGCGAAGAGGCGGCGCGGGCGCTGGCGGAGAAGGGAATTGCCGTGCGTGCGGGGCTTCATTGTGCGCCGCTGGCGCATGAAACGGCGGGGACGCTGGAGAGCGGGACCGTGCGCTTCAGCTTTTCGCCCTTTACCACGGTATACGACGTGCGGAAAGCCGCGGCTGAGGTGCTGGATATAAAAAATTAACATTGTGAGAGGTTGCCTTATCCGCGGGGTTGATGTATAATACAAAATTGACCTAGAATATGTAATGGGGACATTATATGAACAGGATATTGAGCAATTTATACGACGCTTTCAGCTTCATCCGGACGATCGGCTTTGCCGACCTGCTGGACATTCTCATTGTCGCGTCGCTGATTTATGTGGTCATCCGCTTTATTCGCCGGACGAACGCAAGCAAGGTAGCCAACGGCATTCTGATCCTGGTGGCGGCTACCTGGCTCGCGTCGGCGCTGAATCTGATGGTGACGAGCTTTATTCTCCGCCAGGTGTTCAACATTGGTATTCTCGCGGTGCTCATTCTGTTCCAGCCGGAGATCCGGCGAGTCTTGGAAAAAGTCGGCTCGAGTCAGCTTTTCTCCCTCTTCGGAAAGGAATGGGGCGGACGGGCGATCGACCATGTTATCATCGAGACGGTATACGCCTGCGAGGACATGGCAAAGTCACGCACGGGTGCGCTGATCGTATTTGAGCGCGATAACCGCCTGAACGAGGCGATGAGCTCGGGCACGCCCATCGACGGATATGTGTCCACGGAGCTTTTAAAAAACATCTTCTATGATAAATCTCCGCTCCATGACGGCGCGGTCATTATAAAAGAGGGCCGCCTTGCGGCGGCGGGGTGCATGCTTCCGCTGTCCTCCAACGCGAATCTGAGCCGTGACCTGGGCATGCGCCATCGGGCGGGGATCGGCGTAAGCGAGCAGTCGGACGCCGTGGTCGTGATCGTATCGGAGGAGACGGGCGGTATCAGCGTGGCGGTGGACGGGCTTCTCAAGCGGCACTTGGCGCCCGATACCTTCGAGGCGCTTCTGCGCCGGGAGCTTCTGCCGCTGGAGGAGACGGAGGAGAGCGGTTTCTTTGACCGCCTGATTCACCGGAAAGGGAAAAATGATGCGAAAGAAAACCGAGACGAAGACAAGCGCTAAGGGGTTGTCGGACAGCCGTGTTTTTTTGGCGGTGCTGTCCGTGCTTCTGGCGGTTATCATCTGGGTATACTACGGCTCGAACTACGGCACAGAGATGACCCGGACGTTTTCCGGCGTGGAGGTCACCTATGTCGGCCGGGACGCCCTGCGGGATTCCCAAAGCCTTATTATTTCCAGCGAGGAGACAAAAACCGTCACGGTCACGCTGACCGGCAGCCGTCGTGAGATCTCGAAGCTCACAAGCGACAGCCTCAAGGCGGTCGTAAACCTGTCTGCGGTCGGCTCGGCGGGCTATCGGGCGATGTCCTATACCATCTCCTATCCCACGTCGGTTGATACCGCGAATATCCGGGAGACAAACAAGCTCCCGCAAACGGTCGGCCTGCAGATCAGCAAGCTGACGACCCGCATCGTGGAATTCAAGTGCCGCTTTGACGGCACGATGGCGGACGGATACACGCTTGATTTCTCGGACGTCAGCTTCGATCCCGCGTACATAACCCTGTTGGGACCGGAGGAGGAACTGAACCAGGTGGACAGCGCCTTTGTGGTTTTGGACCGCGATAATGTCAGCGCCTCGTTTACCGCGACAGCCAACTATAATCTCGTTGACGCCGACGGTGAAACGCTTTCCTTTGACAATGTCACGGCCGATGCCGAAACGGTAACGGTTTCCGTTCCGGTGAAGATGACGAAGGAGGTGGCCCTTGACGTGAGCCTCGTCGAGGGCGGCGGCGCGACGGCGCAGAATGTCATCACGACCGTTTCCCCGCAGACGATCACGGTCGCGGGCGACGCGGCGACGCTGGACGGCATCAACACCATCTATCTTGCAACCGTGGACCTGTCGGACTACATTTCCTTCCCGCAGACGGAGTATTCGATCGTTCTGCCGAACGGCACGGACAACATTTCCGGCACGTCGACGGCTACGGTGAACATAGAATTTACCGGACTTGACTGGGCGTACTATACCGTTACGAACCTCGACTATACCAACCTGGAGGATGGCTACTCGGCGAACGTGATGGATGTGACGCTGGTCGTTATGGTCCGCGCCCCGGCGGACGTCCTGCCGCAGATCGAGGCAAACAATATCCGCGCTGTAGCGGATCTCACCGGCATTACGACCACCTCCAAGGTGCCTGTTACCGTCTATGTGGACGGGTATTCCGAGGCCGGCGCGGTCGGCGATTACACGATGTATGTCCGGGTCGTGCCGGACGCCGATGCGGAGGCTGAGGAATGAAGCAGAACGGCGTTGTGACAAGACTGCTTGATAAAGGCCGTGCCGAGGTGTCGGTAGAGCGCGGCACCGCCTGCGGCGGACACTGCGACGGCTGCGAGACCTGCGTATATGCTTCGCGCCTGCTGGTGAATGCGGAAAATACCGTTTTCGCCGGCCCCGGCGACCGGGTGATCCTCGAGAGCGAGGCGAAGAGCATCATGGGCGCGGCCATGCTCGTGTATATGCTGCCGGTGCTGCTGTTTTTTGCCGGCTACGCCGTCGGCGCCGCCTGCGGGCTTGGCCAGGGCCTGTGCATCCTCACCAGCCTTGCGGGGCTTCTTCTGGGGGCGGGGATCGCCGTGATGGCCGGACGACGGAAGAAGGAAATCGTGTTCCGCATTGTCGGCTTTCAGCGCTGATGTACGGCTATGTGCGCCCGGAAAAGGGCGAGCTGAAGGTCCGCGAGTATGAGGCGTACCGCAGCGTATACTGCGGCCTGTGTCACACGCTGCGGCAGAAATACGGCCCGCTGTACCGCTTCGCCGTAAACTATGATTTCACGTTTCTTGCGATGCTGCTTGCCGGACCGGAGCTGGTTTCCGTCTGCGAGAAACGCTGCCCGTACCATCCGCTGCGCCGGACAAGCTGCCCGGCCCGGTCGGAATCAATGGATGCGGCGGCCGACTACTCGGTGATCCTGGCGTATGGGAAGCTGCGGGACGGCGTGCAGGACAAGGGCTTTTTCGGCGCTCTCGGGTGCCGCATCCTGTGCGCCGTGATCCGGGGCGGTTACCGCAAAGCCGCCGCGCAGCGCCCGGGCTTTGCCGCCGCGGCGGAGGAAAACCTGCGGACTCTCGCGCGGCTTGAGGCCGAACAATGCGCCTGCGTGGACGCCGCGGCCGATCCGTTTGCCCGCATCATGCGGGCGGCGGCGCAGGACGCCGGGGGGGAGAGCCGCCAACGGGTCCTCGGTGAGCTTTTGTATCACCTCGGCCGCATCGTTTATATCCTGGACGCGGCGGACGACCTTTCGGAGGACGTGAAAAGCGGAAACTATAATCCGCTGCGCTTCCGCTTCCGGACGGAGAACGGCCGGCTTTCCGCAGAGGACGAGACGGAGCTTCGCCAATCGCTCCAGCACTCTCATAACAGCATGGCTTCGGCCTTTGCGCTTTTGGAGAAAAATCCCTATACCGACATTCTGTCGAATATCCTGTTTTTTGGCCTTCCTGCGGTAACGCAGGCCGTGTTTTCCGGCACATGGAGGGCTTCCCATCGAGAACGAAAGAAACGGAGCGGACAACTATGAACGATCCCTACAGCGTCCTTGGCGTATCCGCCTCAGCGAGCGACGAGGAGGTCAAAAAGGCCTACCGTGAGCTGGCGAGGAAATATCACCCGGACAATTATCACGATAACCCGCTGGCCGACCTCGCTTCGGAGAAGATGAAGGAGATCAACGAGGCGTACGATACGATCACCAAAAGCCGCGAGGGCGGGGCCTCCTATGGCGGCGGCAGCGCCTACCAGAGCCAGGGCTATCAGCCGGGCGGCGCCGGTTATCGGTCCGCTTCCGGCGCATATGCCCAGATCCGGAATCTTATTAATGCGAACCAGCTCGATCAGGCGCAGGCCATGCTCAGCGGCATCCAGACGCATGACGCAGAGTGGAATTACCTGATGGGCAGCATCTACTGGCGGCGCGGCTGGATGGATGAGGCGGGGCGTTATTTCCGCACGGCGGCGACGATGGACCCGACGAATGTGGAATACCGCAACGCCATCCAGTATATGAACCGCGGCGGACAGGCCTATCGTCCGGCGGGGGCCGGCGCGATGAACAATGTCGACGCCTGCACGGTCTGCGAGACGCTGTACTGCGCGGACTGCTGCTGCGAGATGATGGGCGGCGACCTGATCCGCTGCTGCTGATATGAGAGACTCTGCAAAGCGTGCGGCCCGGCTGGCGATGCTTATCGCGCTGGGCGTGATCTTCCTGCTTCTGGCGCGTGTCGTGCCCTCGGGACGGCTCGGCCTGATGGTCCTGACAAGCTTTCCCGTCTGCCTGTCGCTTATGATGTACGGCGCGGGCTGGGCGATCGGCGTATTTGCCGTGACGGCGGTGCTGGGACTGCTGCTGCTTCCGGGCGCGGTCACGATCCTGTACCTGCTGTTTTTCGGGTATTACCCGATCGCAAAGAGCTTTTTTGAGCGCATGCACAGCGGCGTGGTCTGTTTGGTGCTGAAGCTTGTGCTGTACGCGGCGGTGTTCACCGGGGCGTACCTTCTGGCCGGACCGATCGGGCTGAACGTTTCCGGGCTGCTGCCGTGGTATTTTCTGCTCCCGCTGGGCGCGGTGGTTTTCCTGGTCTACGACTGGTGCTTCTCCCAGGTGATCCGAATCTATCTGGATAAATTCGCGAGGTATTTTATATGATTAAGAGTATGACGGGCTACGGCGGCGCCAAGGGCGAGATCGGAAAGATCATGGTGTCCGCCGAACTGAAAAGCGTCAACAACCGCCATTTGGATACATCCGTGCGGCTGCCCAAAAGCTGCCTGTTTGCCGAGGAGGGCATCCGCGCGGCGGTGAAGGGAGCCATCAGCCGCGGAAAGGTGGATGTGTTTATTTCGGTGGACACCTCCCGGGCCGACGAGGTGACGATTGCCGTGAACGAGCCGCTGGCTGATGCGTATATGAAGGCGGCACGGTCGGTTTCGGAGAAATACGGTGTAGCCAACGACCTGACCGCTCTTTCGCTGCTGCGCATGCCGGAGGTCATCTCCACGGAGCATGCCGACTCGGACCAGGACGCCGTCTCCGATGCTATCAGCGAGATGCTTGCGCAGGCGCTGGCGCAGTTCGACGAGATGCGTACCCGTGAAGGCGATAAGCTTTGCACGGATATCCTCTCAAAGCTTGACGCCATGGAGCGGATGGTTGGGACGGTCGAGGAGCGCTCCCCGGAGACGGTGAGGGAATACCGCGAAAAGCTTCTGGCCCGTATGACCGAGGTCCTGGGCGAGGCCGGCGTCGACGAAGCGCGCATCCTGCAGGAGGCGGCGATCTACGCTGATAAGGTGGCGGTGGACGAGGAGACCGTTCGCCTGCGCAGCCATATTGCGCAGTTTCGCGGCCTGCTCGCCGGCGGCTCGCCGGTCGGGCGGCAGCTTGATTTCCTTGTGCAGGAGATGAACCGCGAGATCAATACGACCGGCTCCAAATGTGCCGACGGCGAGATCGCCAGGACGGTGATCGCCATGAAGGCCGAGCTGGAAAAGATCCGCGAACAGATCCAGAACATCGAATAAGGGAGCGTATCATGAAGCTTGTGAACATCGGCTTCGGCAGCTATGTCTCCCCGGCGCGGATCATCGCGGCGCAGGACCCGGAATCGAACCCGATCAAGCGCATCGTCGCGCAGGGCAAGGAAACCGGAAAACTGATCGACGCTACCTACGGCCGCAAGACGAAGACCGTCCTGATTATGGACAGCGGCCATATAATACTCTGCCCGCTCACGCCGGAGGGCGTCGCCCAGCGGGTGAACGGAAAGACGGGAGGGCCGGCGGATGAAGAGGCATGACGAAGGTGTTCTGGTGATCGTGTCCGGACCATCCGGGGCAGGGAAGAGCACCGTGATCTCGCGCGTGGCGAAGCTTCGCCCGGATATCCGCTTCTCCGTTTCCGTCACGACGAGGCAGCCGCGTCCCGGCGAGGCGGACGGAAAAGATTACTACTTCAAAACCCAGGAGGAATTCTGGGAGATGATTAAGGCGGATGCGTTTCTGGAGCATGCGGAATACGTCGGAAGCTGCTACGGCACACCGGCTGCGCCGGTGGATGAAAACATCGCTGCCGGGAACACTGTGATCCTGGATATCGAGGTCCAGGGCGCCATGCAGATCATGGAGAAACGTCCGGACGCAGTCAGCATTTTCCTATGTCCGCCGAGCCTTGAGGAGCTTGAGCGCCGCCTGCGCGGCCGCGGAACGGACTCGGAGGAGAAGATCCGCGACCGTCTGATGACGGCGCATCGGGAAAATGCGCTTATGCACAAATACAGCTACATCATCGTAAACGATGACGCCGATACGGCTGTCCGGGAGCTGGACGCCATTATCACAGCGGAGAAATGCCGCAGTAAATACATCCTGAAAGGAGACAATACATTATGATGCTCTATCCCCCTGTAGCCGATCTGGTCAATAAGGTCGGCAGCACTTATGCACTGGTTAATCTTGTCGCCAAGCGTGCCCGTGCCATTTCCGCAGAGGCGGAGGAGGAAGGGATTCCCCTGACCAAGAAAGCGGTTTCCTCCGCGATCGACGAGGTTTATACCGGAAAGCTTACCATAAGCAGCGGGGACGAGACGGAAACCGCCGCGGAAGAGTAACGCATTCCCCCGGCCGATGGAAGCCAGAACCGTCCGGATCGCCGTCTCCGGCGTGACCTATTGGGTGGACCGTCCCTATACCTATTCCATTCCGGAAAAGCTGGCCGGACGAGTGCGCCCCGGCGTGCGCGTTGCGGTGCCCTTCGGCGGCGCAAGACCCCGGGAGGGGATCGTTCTGGCGCTGGATGGGCAGACCGATAAGCGTCTCAAGCCCATTCTGGACGTGCTGGACGACGAACCGCTTCTGACTGAACGGCAGCTCAAGCTGGCGCTCTGGATGCGGGAACGATTCTTCTGCACCGTTATGGACGGCGTCCGGGCCATGCTCCCATCCGGGCTGTGGTACCGTGTCAGCCCCGTATACCTTTTGATGGACGGGATGTCCCGGGACGCAGCGTATGCCGCTGCCGGCGCCTCGAGGCTGGAGCGGCTCGTGCTCGACGCGGTGTTCGGCCATGGCGGACGCTGCGAGCTGCCGGATATAGAGGCCGTGACAAAAAATCCCGGCCCGGCGCTGGCATCCCTCGTGAAAAAGGGTGTCCTTACGGCGGAAGCGGCGTCCGTTCGCCGCGGTACGGATAAGACCGTCCAGCGGGTGACGCTGGCGATCCCGCCGGAGGACGCGATCAAGCGGGCGGAGAAAAATTCCCGCGCCCTGCGCCAGGGCGCGATTCTGCGCGTGCTGGCGGAGCTGGGCTCGGCGTCCGCGGCGGATATCTGCTATTTCACGGGAGCAGACCGCGGCGCAGTCAAAAGCCTCGCGAAAAAGGGGCTGGTGACGGTCACACGCGAGCCGGTGTACCGCCGTCCGGTGTATGACGCCGGGGAGCGCCGGCCCATGCCGGTTTTGAACACGGACCAGCAAAGGGCCTTTGACGGGCTGCGTGAGCTGGCCGGGAGCGGAAAGCCGCAGGCGGCTCTGCTGTTTGGCGTGACCGGCAGCGGCAAGACCACGATCTATATCCGCCTCATTGACGAAGTCCTGAAGAAGGGCCGCTCCGCCATCCTCCTGGTGCCGGAGATCGCGCTGACGCCGCAGATGCTCCAGACCTTTTCGAGCTATTTCGGCGACAATATCGCTGTGCTGCATTCCTCGCTTTCGATGGGCGAGCGGTACGATGAATGGAAGCGTATCCGGGTGGGAGACGCCCGCGTGGTCATCGGCACCCGCAGCGCGGTGTTTGCGCCGGTCAGCGACCCCGGGATCATCATCATTGACGAGGAGCAGGAGGATACCTATAAATCCGAAACCACGCCCCGCTATCATGCGCGGGATGTGGCGAAATATATCTGCGCCCACGCAAACGCCATGCTGCTTCTCGGCAGTGCGACGCCGGATATCGGTTCGCGGTACCATGCGGAGACGGGCCGGTATCACTATTTTTCGCTTCCCTCGCGGTATAACGCGATGCGCTTGCCGGAGGTCCGGATCGCGGATATGAAGCGGGAGCTCAAAAACGGGAATAATACCAGTATTTCCGGCCTTCTCCGGGAGGAGATCGCCGAAAATCTCCGCCGGGGGGAACAGACGATCTTGTTTATCAACCGCCGCGGCGCCAATAAACTTGTGACCTGCGGCGAATGCGGCTATATCTATGAATGTCCGAACTGCTCATCCGCGCTGACCTATCACAGCGTCGGAGATCGCCTGGTCTGCCACTACTGCGGTCATACGCGCCGCGTCGACCGGGTCTGCCCGTCCTGCGGCGGGACGCTCAAGTTCGTCGGCACGGGAACGCAGAGGGTCGTCGGTGAGCTTGGGGAACTGTTTCCGGATGTACCCGTGCTGCGCATGGATACGGACTCGGTCGCCCCGGTGGGAAGCCACCGCGCGCTGTTTGAACGGTTCCGCGCACAGAAGATCCCCATCCTGGTAGGAACGCAGATGGTCACAAAGGGACTGAATTTTGAAAATGTCACGCTCGTCGGTGTGTTGTCGGCCGATCAGAGCCTGTATTCGAGCGATTACCGGGCGGGCGAACGGACGTTTTCGCTCGTCACGCAGGTTATCGGGCGCAGCGGACGCTTTGAGAAGCCCGGACGCGCCGTAATCCAGACGTTCACGCCGGAAAATCAGGTCATCCGCCAAGCTGCCGCGCAGGACTATGACAGCTTCTATGAAGCTGAGCTCAGCCTGCGCCGCGTGACCGGAGCGCCGCCGTTTTCGGACATGTATGTTCTGACGGCGACGGGGGCGGAGGAAGCGGCCGTGCTGCGTTGCTGTGAGGACGTCCGCCGGGAGCTTCTTCGGCTCATTGAGGAAGTTCCGGGCGCGAAGGTCATGGGCCCTGCGCCGCTGCCGGTCGCCCGGGTGAACAGGACCTGGCGGTACCGTGTGACGATGTGCTGCCCGGAAAGCCGGGAGGCGCGGCAGGCCGTGAGCCGTGCGCTGCTTGCCTGCAATAACAGTAAGCGTTATCAGGGCGTGTCCCTGTTTGCGGATTTCAATCCGCTGAATTAAATATCGGAGAGAAACAATATGGCATTACGAAATATTTTAAGAGAGGGCGACGAGCTTCTGACGAAGCATTGCCGGCCCGTCGTCGAATTCAACGACCGTTTGCACACGCTGCTGGACGACATGGCGGAGACCATGACGGACGCCGACGGCGTGGGACTGGCCGCGCCGCAGGTGGGTATCCTGCGCCGGGCGGTGATCGTTCTGGAGACCAATGTCGCCGAGGGTGAAATGCCGTATATTATCGAGCTTATAAATCCCGAGGTGATCGAGGCCGAGGGCGAGCAGGAGGGGCCGGAGGGCTGCCTCTCCGTGCCCGGCGTATACGGCTGGGTACGCCGTCCGGAATACGTAAAGGTACGCGCGCAGGACCGAAACGGCGGGCGCTTTGAGGTCGAGGGCCATGGTCTGACAGCGCGTGCGTTCTGCCATGAGATCGCTCATCTGGAGGGACAGCTCTTCACGGAAGTGAGCGAACACATTATGACGGAAGAGGAGCTGGATGACTATTACGCATCCGGTGAGGAAGAATGAGGATCGTTTTCATGGGCACGCCGGATTTCGCGGCCTGCTCGCTCCAGAAGCTCATCGACGAGGGCTTTGACGTGGCGGGTGTGTTTTGCCAGCCGGATCGCCCGAAAAACCGCGGCCATAAGCTTGCGGCCTGCGCGGTGAAGGAAACCGCGCTGGCGGCCGGCCTGCCGGTGTTTCAGCCCGAAAAGCTGCGCGACGGTACGGCGCTTGAAACGCTCCGGGAGCTTGCGCCGGAGCTGATCGTCGTGGTGGCGTACGGGCGTATACTGCCGGACGATATCCTCGCGCTGCCGAAATACGGCTGCATCAACGTCCACGGCTCGCTTCTGCCGAAATACCGCGGCAGCGCGCCGATCCAGCGCGCGGTCCTGAACGGCGACGCGGTCACGGGCGTCACGACGATGTACCTTGTCTCCGAAATGGACGCGGGGGATGTCATCTATACCGCGCAGACGCCGATCGGCGAAACGGAAACAAGCGGGGAGCTGTTTGACCGCCTTGCGCCCATGGGCGCGGAACTTCTCGTCAAGACGGTGCGCGGCATAGAGGCGGGGACCGCGCCCCGGACGCCGCAGGAGCACGGTCTCGCCACCTATGCGCCGCCGCTTTCCAAGGACGAGGCGACCATTGACTGGACAAAGACCCCGGCGGAGATCTGCAAGCATGTTTACGGCATGCAGCCGTGGCCCTGCGCGACGGCGGAGCTTCGCGGAACACCGTTCAAAATCTTCGCGGCGGAAAAGACCGCTGCCCGGACCTCCAAAGCGCCCGGGGCGATCGTTTCCGCAGGGAAAAACGGCATCGAGATCGCCTGCGGCGGCGGAAAAACGGTCCTTGTGACCGAGCTTCAGGCCGCCGGGAAAAAACGCATGAGCGCGGGCGCGTACCTGCTCGGACATCCGATGGAGGCGGACTGACATGCCCCGGGAGACGGCGCTGGCGGCGCTGGAGCGATTCCGCCGGGACGGCGCGTGGAGCCGTCAGGTGCTGACGGCTCTCGTGAAGAAGAATAAGCTGACGGACCGGGACGGCGCGCTGGCGGCGCGGCTGTTTTACGGGACGCTGCAAAATCTGACGCTGCTCGATTTTTATATCGGGGCCTATGCCCGGGGAAGGCTGGAGCCGAAGGTCCGGGACGTTCTGCGGCTGGGCGCGTATCAGATCCTTTTTATGGACCGGGTCCCGGTCAGCGCGGCGGTGGATCAGTCGGTCCGACTCTGCCGCGCGGCGGGATATGCCCGCGCGGCGGGCCTTGTCAACGCGGTCCTGCGCCGGCTGGGGAACGACCGGCAGGCTCTTCCCGCCATCCCCGGCGAGGGAACGGCGGCGTATCTTTCCGTGAGGTACAGCCACCCGCTCTGGCTGGTGGAGGAGCTGATCGCGCTTCGCGGGTATGAGGCGGCAGAGGCCGTCCTGCGCTGTGATAACGAGATCGCGCCCGTGTTCATCCAAACGAATACGCTGCTCGCAACGCCGGAGGAGCTTGCAAAGACGCTCCACGCCGAGCGGCACGAGAGCATCGAGGGATGTTTACGGCTCCGCGGCGGGGATTTTGCCCGGACGCCGGCGTTTGCCGAGGGCAAATTCTATGTGCAGGACCCGGCGGCATACCTCGCGGTCATGGCGGGGGAGCCAAAGCCGGGCATGAGGGTGCTGGACGTCTGCGCCGCGCCGGGCGGGAAGAGCTTCGCGGCTGCGATCGCCATGCGCAATGAGGGCGTTGTTCACGCGCGGGACATCAGCGACGCCAAGCTCAACCTCGTTATGGACGGGGCGGACCGTATGGGTCTTTCCATCATCGAATGCCGGGCCGGCGACGCGCGGGATACCGAGGCGGGGGATTATGACCTCGTCATTGCCGACCTGCCGTGCAGCGGTCTCGGCGTCATACGCAAAAAGCCCGATATCCGCTACCGCGGGAAAGCGGAGCTGGACCGGCTCCCGCCGCTTCAGGAGGAGCTTCTCGAGGCTGCGTCCCGGGCGGTGCGTCCCGGCGGTACGCTGCTGTATTCCACCTGCACATGGCGCGCCAGGGAAAACGGCGCGGTGACGGCTTCCTTTTTGCAGGAGCATCCGAATTTTCAGAAGCGGCTTGAGAAAACATTCTGGCCGGATACCGACGGAACGGACGGGTTTTACGTATGCCGAATGACAAGAAAGACATAAAATCGCTTCTCCCGGAGGAGCTTGCGGCCGAGTTCAAGGCGCTTGGCCTTCCCGGCTACCGCGCCGGACAGGTGTTCCAGTGGCTTGGCCGCGGAGCGTCGTCCTTTGAGGAGATGACGGATCTGTCCAAGGATTTGCGGGCGAAGCTGTTTGACCTCTATGAGATCCCGGCGCTGACGGTGCTGAAAAAACAGGTGTCCGCACAGGACGGCACGATAAAATTCCTGTGGCGGCTGCCGGACGGCGAGAGCGTCGAGACGGTCCTCATGCGATACAGGCACGGAAATTCCGTCTGCATTTCAAGCCAGGTCGGCTGCCGTATGGGCTGCTCCTTCTGCGCCAGCACGATCGGCGGCAAGGTGCGCGACCTGCGTGCCTCCGAGATGCTCGACGAGGTCATCCGCACGGGGCTTGAGGCCGGCGCGGATATTTCCAACATCGTCCTCATGGGCATTGGCGAGCCGCTCGACAATTTCGAGAACGTCGTGCGGTTCCTGCGGCTTGTCAACGAGCCGCGCGGCGCGAATATCGGCATGCGCCATATTTCGCTGTCCACCTGCGGTCTTGTCGAGGGCATTGACAAGCTGGCGGCGCTTAATTTACAATTGACCTTATCCGTATCGCTGCACGCCCCGGACGACGAGACCCGGTCGGCGCTTATGCCGGTGAACCGGGCCTATCCGACCGGGGAGCTGTACCGGGCCTGCGAGCGGTATTTCCGACGCACCGGCCGGCGGATCTCCTTTGAATACTCCATGATCCGCGATATAAACGATACGCCGCGCCATGCCGCGCTTCTGGCGAGGAAGCTGCGGGGCACGGGGGCGCATGTGAACCTTATCCGGCTCAACTACGTTTCGGAGCGGGGGCTGCTGCCCTCGACCGAGGAGCGTGTAAAAGAATTTGCAAAGACATTGTCCGACAGCGGCGTGACCGTCACGGTCCGCCGCCGCCTGGGAACCGATATCGACGCGGCCTGCGGACAGCTTCGTCGGGGAAGTGGGGAAAAATGACGAGTTTTGGACTTACGGACAAAGGCCGGTACAGGGCCGAAAATCAGGACTCCTTCAGCATCTGTGAGCTGGACGGCGGCACGCTGGCGGTCGTCTGCGACGGCATGGGCGGCGAGGCGGCAGGGCTTCTCGCGAGCGATATGGCCTGCGCCCGGTTCGTGTCCTTCGCGCGGACGGGGCTGGAGGCGGCGGATGAGGTGCTGGACGAGGATATCCTGCGGCAGGCGACGACGGCCGCGAACCGGCAGGTGTATCATTTCTCGTGCAGCGCGGACCAGTACGCCGGCATGGGCACGACGCTCGTGGGCGGATACTTCCGTCCGGGCCGGGCGACGTTCGTGAACGTCGGCGACAGCCGCGCCTACCGCATTGCCAAGGACGGCATCGTCCAGATCACCAAGGACCATTCGCAGGTCCAGCGCATGGTGGACGCCGGGGAGCTTACGCCGGAGCAGGCGCGGCGGCACCCCCACCGCAACATCATCACCCGCGCCGTGGGAAGCGTAGCGTTTGTGACGAGCGATCTGTTCACGCTCCCCATCCGCGAGGGGGATGTTTTCCTGCTTTGCTCCGACGGGCTGACGAACGCGGTCCCGGATGCGGAGGTCCACCGCCTTGTGATGGCGGCGGAGGATGCGGAGAACGCCTGCCGCAATCTGGTGCAGGCGGCGCTTGCAAACAACGCGCGTGACAACATCACGGCGGTCGTGGTCCGTCCGGCGGAAGGAGGCGATGAACATGGATGATAAGGTAAGCTGGCGGCTTGGGAAAATGCTGGATGACCGCTATGAGATCATCTCTGTCCTCGGCATCGGCGGCATGGCGGTGGTGTATAAGGCGTTTGACCATAAGCTGAAGCGGAATGTGGCCATCAAGGTCCTGCGGGACGACGTGGCGGTCGATTCGCAGTCGAGAAAGCGCTTCCGCACGGAATACCAGGCGGTCGGGATGCTCAGTCACCCGAATATCCGCGCAGTCTATGACGTCGTTTCCTCCGGCGATACCGAGTACATCGTGATGGAGTATGTGGACGGCATCAACCTCAAGCAGTACTTGAAAAAGAAAAAGGTCCTCACCTGGAAGGAAACGCTCCATTTTTCCACGCAGATCGCAAAGGCGCTCAGTCACGCGCATTCCAAGGGCATTATCCATATGGACATCAAGCCCCAGAACATCATGCTGCCCCGGGATGGGACGGCGAAGGTCGCGGATTTCGGCATTGCGCAGCTTGAGGATACGATCGACGAGGACGGAAATACCGAGGAGGCCGTCGGAAGCATCCACTACATCTCCCCGGAGCAGGCACGCGGGGAGGCCGTCGACGCCCGCTCGGACATCTACTCTCTCGGCGTCGTGATGTATGAGATGCTCACGGGAAAGCTGCCGTTTGACGGCGAGTCCGTTGCGGAGGTGGCTGTGAAGCATTTCACCGTCGCACCGACGGCGCCGACGGCGATCAATCCGGAGATCCCGCCCGAGCTGGAGGAGATCACGCTGCACGCCATGCAGCCGAATCCGGATGCGCGTTACCGCACGATCAATGAGATGCTGGCGGATCTCGAGGATTTTCGGAAGGGACAGACGTCCGCGATCCGCATCGAGGCGCAGCGGTCCCTTGCGGAAAATGAGGAAGAGGGAGGACCGGAACCGGTGAGAGATAAGATCCATGTTGTCACGAAGAACGTGCCCCGCATCAGCCGCGCGGGGGAGCTGTCCCGCGAGGGATATCTCCGCCGCCGGGCGAGGGCGAGCCGTATCAGCTCGCTTCTGGGCTACGGGCTGGTCATTCTCTTTGCGCTCGGACTGTTCGGCTTCGTGTGGAAATACTGGCTGGAGGAAATATTCCGCGACGCCGAGCGCATGGACGTGCCGTCCTTTGTCGGGCAGACAGAGACAGCGGTTACCGGCGATGCGGGTATGGCAGAGCTGTTTGATTTTACCGTGATCTATAAGGCTGATTCGACCCATCCGATCGGGGAGATCATTGCGCAGGACCCGGCTGCGGGCGCGAGCCGCATGATCGTCTCGGACGGTATTGACATGACGCTCACCGTCAGCTCCGGCATCAAGCTCGTCACCCTGCCGGATATGACGAACATGGTGTATACCGACGCGCAGATTACGCTGCAGGAGATGGGCCTGAATGTCGAGATCGTGCCGGAGGCCTCGGAAACGATAACCAAGAACTATGTCATTGACATGGAGCCGGCCGCCGGGGAATCGGCCACGAGCGGCAGCGTGGTGACGCTGTATATCAGCGCCGGCCCGTCGGTCAGCTATGTCAGCGTGCCGAACCTTGCCGGGATGACGGTGAACGAGGCGCTTACCGAGCTGCAGCGGAGCGAGCTTATCTGCACCGACTCGGAGATAGCCTATGTCAGCACGGCGCCTGAGAACGTGGGCAAGGTGCTCTGGCAGAGCCCGAGCGCGGGGGAAAGCACGATTGCCGGCGCCCGCGTGTATATCCAAGTCGGCAGCTCTGCTGACGCTGGGTGAGCCATTGACGACGGAAGGAACCATTATTCGCGCGCTCAGCGGATTTTACTATGTGCGCTGTGCCGATGAGGTCGTGGCCTGCCGGGCCAAGGGGCGCTTTCGCAAGGAGGGGATAACGCCCCTTGTCGGCGACCGCGCCGTCGTGGAAAAAAGCGCGGACGGAAGCGGTACGGTGGCGGAAATCCTTACCCGGAAGAACGCCTTTGCCCGTCCGGCGATCGCCAACATTGACCTTCTTGTGATGGTGGTGTCGGAGGCGGTTCCGGTGACGGACCCGTATCTGGCCGACCGCGTTACGGTGCGCTGTGAGAAAAACGGCTGCGGCGCGGCGCTCGTTATTAATAAATGCGACCTCTCGCCCGGAGACACGCTGGCGGAGATCTATGCTGCGACGGGCTATCCGGTGTGGAAGGCCAGCGCCGTGACGGGCGAGGGTCTTTGCGCGCTTCGCGAGGGCCTGAAAGGAAAGATCTGCTGCTTCACCGGAAACTCCGGCGTCGGAAAGAGCAGCGTGCTCAACGCGCTCGACGTTTCGTTCGCGATCCCCACGGCGGAGGTCAGTCAAAAGCTCGGACGCGGCAGGCATACGACGAGGCATGTGGAGCTTTTCGACCTTGGCGACGGAACGCTGATTGCAGACACGCCCGGGTTCGCATCGTTCGGAGACGAGACGGAGGAGCCGATCTTTGCCGAAGAGCTTGCCGGACTGTTTCCGGAGTTTTCTGCCTTTCGCGGGAGCTGCCGTTTTGACGACTGCACGCACCGCCGGGAGCCGGGCTGCGCGGTGCGCCGGGCGGTGGAGGAGGGAGCCGTCCATCCCAGCCGGTATCAGTCCTATCTGCGCCTTCACGAGGAGGCGTCAAAGCTCAAAAAGTGGGCGCTTACCTAAACACATCAAAACCGCCTTTCCCATAGAATATGGGGGGAGGCGGTTTTTGTGCGCTGTAAAAAACACGGGAATTGGCTTGGATATGCCGCAGTGGTGGCAGGAATCCTGATCTTATTTGCGCTTATCCTGCCGGCTTGGTTCTGGTGGCTTGTGTGTGCCGTCGCGTTTCTGGTGGGAGGGATCCTGCTTCTGCGCCGATAGGCATATAACGAGCCATATCGGCATAGCTTTCCATAGAAAACTTTGCAAGGAGCGAGTATGCTATGGAGACGGCTTTGAGAAAGAAGAACTATGAATATATGACGCCGGTATGGGACGGCACGGTCGGACGGGAAACGGCGGAGGAATATGTTGTCCCGGATACGATGCCGGACGTCGGTACGATTGTGGCCGCGGAGGGCGTTCTGACTCTGCGCAGCAAGGATACCGCCGCCGGATATGTACAGCTTTCCGCCGCGGCGAGCGTGTCGGTCGTGTATGCGCCGGAGGGCGGCGGGCCGATGCGTTCGCTCGAGCTTTCGCTCCCGGCGGATATTCGCGCGGATGCGCCCGGCGTAGATGAGGAGTGCAGCTCGGTGGTCCGGCTCCGTCTGCGCAGTGTGGATGCCAGAGCGGTGAATTCACGCAAAATCGCCGTGCGGGCCGATGTGGAGGCGAATATCCGGTGCTGCCGCCGCGTGACGCTGGAGCTTCCCGATCAGCCGGTCGATGACTCCGATGCCGTACATATCCTGCCCGGCACGGCAGAGCATGTAGCGATCGTTGATATCCGGGAAAAAACCTTCGCAGTGACGGACGAGTATGCATTCCCGACGGAGTGTACGGGAGAGGAAAGCGTTCTCTCCCGCCGCATGGAAGCGCTCGTCGAGGATGTACAGTATGTGGGCGGCAAGGCGGTGTTCCGCGGCCGGGTGCGCTCGGAGCTTCTGTTTTCCGACGCTGAGAGCGGGAAGGTTGCGGTCGGACGGTATGAGACGGAGTTTTCGCAGATCATGGAGATCGGCTCCGTGAGCGGGGACGCGCTGCCCGAGATCACACTTTTTACAACGGGGGTCTATTACGATCTGCCGGAATACGGCCGGGAGTCGGGCCGGATCGCGGCGGAAATCCATCTCGGCGCCCAGTGTGTCTGCCGGGAGCGCAGCGAGCTTACATATATTGCGGATATTTACAGCAACCGAACCGAGCTTGTGCCGACGACAGAGGAGCTGAGCTTTGTGCGGGACGTCCGCTCCGTATCGCTCCGCCAGACGCTTGTCGGCCGCGTCGAATCGTTCCCGGGCGAGGGAGAGATCCTTCAGACGACGGCCCTGGTCGGGGGCCTCGATATTCAGGAGGGGACTGTAAAGACCTCTGTGAACATCCGCCTCATCTACCGCCGGTCGGACGGAGGCTTTGATTCGGCACGCTGCCGTCTGGCGGCGGATTTCACGCCGGCGGATGTTTCGGAGAGCGCCATGCTTGAAAACGTGGCGGTCAATGTTGAAGATGTGTACGGCAGCGCAGGAGGCGATGTGCGCGTGGTGCTGCAGATGAACGCCTTGGCCGTCGAGAAAAAGAGCATATCCTGTGTCCGGGAGGTGCTTGAAGACCCGGAGGCGTGGCAGGCAAGAGAGCGCACGCCGTCGATGACACTCATCCGGGTGCCGGAGGACGCCGATCTGTGGACGCTGGCGCGGCGGTACCATTCCACGGTCGAGGCGATCAAGGCGGCCAATGAGGGGCAAAAAGGCGGGCTTTTGCTCGTTCCCAAGGGAAGATAAGAGTTGCCATCGGGAAAAATGTATGGTAGAATACCCTGTAATGCAAAAATACAGGGAGATGAAATACCATGTCGGGACATTCCAAATGGCATAATATTCAGAAAACAAAAGGCGCAGCCGACGCGAAGAGAGCGCAGGCCTTTACAAAGATCGCCCGTGAGATGATCGTGGCCGTCAAGGAAGGCGGCAGCGGCGATCCAAAGAACAATATGCGGCTGGCCGCCGTCATCACGAAGGCCAAGGCGGCCAATATGCCGAACGACAATATCAAGCGCACCATCGAGAAGGCGCTTGGCAACGGCGATACCTCCAACTTCGAGTCTGTCACCTATGAAGGCTACGGCCCCGGCGGCGTGGCCGTCATCGTGGAGGCCATGACCGATAACCGCAACCGCACCGCGAGCGAGGTGCGCCATGCGTTTGATAAATATAACGGCAACCTCGGGGCGACGAACTGTGTTTCCTGGTCCTTTGACCGCAAGGGCGTGATCGTCGTCGATAACGAGGACAATGAGCTTGACGAGGAAGCCGTCCTCATGGACGCCATGGAAGCCGGCGCCGCCGATATGGAGACCGAGGACGGCCTGTTCACGCTCTACACGGCCACTGCCGATGTGACCGCCGTCGCGGACTACATGACCGAGCACGGCTACAAGCTGCTCTCCGCGCAGGAGGAAATGGTGCCCCAGTCCTACATTACGCTGACCGCCGAGGGCGATCTGAAGAATATGCAGAAGATGCTCGACGCCTTTGAGGATAACGAGGACGTCCAGAACGTCTGGCACAATTGGGAAAACAACGACTGATCCGTCATGAGGCGGAGGCCGGGACGAACCGCCCCGGCCTCCGTTTTATCTTCCGGGCCGGAGCCGGTTTCCGCAAGTTTTTGTGGCAAAACGCGGCGGCATGTGTTACAATAGCACAGCGAGTTTTCCGATCGGTCGCGGGTACGAGCCGAAAGGCTGTGCGTGAGGAAAGTCCGGGCTCCGCAGGGCAAGGATAACGGGTAACGCCCGCCG
>CAYOSI010000030.1:0-28717 GCA_964406615.1 uncultured Oscillospiraceae bacterium | reverse complement strand
GACACCGCCCTTTCACGGCGGTAACATGGGTTCGAATCCCGTACGGGTCACCAAAGCCTCGTTCTGCGGAACGAGGCTTTCTGTTTTCCTGAACATCCCGCAAAAAGTCCGCCGCAGATCGCTCTGAGGCGGACTTTCCGGCTAATCGTCCTGAATTCCCATCTCGTTCAGCAAAAGCTGAACGAATTTGTTCACGGCCACGCTGTTCTGCTCCTTTTTGAGCCACGAAACGCCCAGGCGCCGGTAATACGCAGGCTCGGCGGGATAAGAATAGAGCTTGTACGGGCTGCGCTGCAGCATCAGCTCCGGCAGGATGCTGACGCCCAGGCCGCTCTCGACCATGGACATGACCGTGTAGTCATCCTTGACCGTGTACTGCTTCTTCGGCCGCATATTCGCGCCCTGGAACATTTTTTCCGTAATCAGGCTGTACCCGGACTCCAGAAGCACAAACGTTTCCTCACGAAGCTCCTGGAGCGACACAGGGCCGCCTGCCTTCGGATGCTCCGGCGGAAGGACAATGTTCATCCGGTCGGCCAGGAGCTCGCGGAAATAGAACTCGTCCGAGTCGGGCGGCGTCATGAAACCGACGTCGACGATCCCATTCCGAAGCCATTCGGATATCTGCGTCACGTCGCCCTGCAGAAGCTCAAAGCCGATATTGGGATACTCCTCGCGAAAACGCTTCAGATACGGCGGCAGCCATTGGCAGGACAGGCTCGTAAAGATGCCGATGCGGATCAGGCCCGCATTGAGGTTCTGCAGCTCCAAAGAGCGCTCAAACACGCTGCGCTCGCCGGAGACGATCTGACGCATACCCGGAAGCAGGTACTCTCCCTCCGCCGTGAGGCGCACGCCGGCCTTGCTGCGAACGAGCAGCGACACGCCCAGCTCCTGCTCCAGCGTCTTGACGAGCTGGCTCACCGCCGATTGCGTGCAGCCAAAATAAGCCGCCGTCTTAGTAAGGCTCTGCGTCTCAACGATCTTCAAAAACACTTCGTAACGAGATGTTCTCATGGTAATTCCTCTATTAGTCAAACTGATTTTGTAAATAATCTACACTTAGTTTTATTATAGCACTTTGCGGAGAATAAACAAGAGATTTTTGAAAATATCCTATATCACCCAGGCAGAGGAGGTCGATTCGGATCGGAATCGACCTCCTCTGGCCGCTGCTTCATGATTTTACCGGCAAGCGCTTGTCCGCCGCCCTAAAAGATAATCATTTTGTAATCATTTATGTAAACTTTACTTTATAAAATTCGTCAAATTGCCTATACCGTCCACCTGACACCGGATGACATCGCCTTTTTTCAGGAATTTCGGAGGCTCAAAGCCCATCCCGACGCCCGACGGGGTGCCCATTGAGACGATCGTTCCGGCGCGCAGGGTCATGCCTGCGGAGAGGTCCTCGATTACATCCTGTATTCTATAAATCCATTGGCTGGTGTTCCCATCCTGCCGCAGCTCTCCGTTGACAAAGCAGCGGATGCCGATCTCCGGCGGGAACGAAAACTCATCCGCCGTCACGATGCACGGCCCCATCGGCGTAAAACGATCGAGGCTTTTGCCGAGGTAAAACTGCTTATGCCGCGTCTGTACCTCGCGCGCACTGACATCATTGATGATCGTATAGCCGAATATGTACTCCGCCGCTCTTTCCGCCGGAACATGATAGGCATCCTTTGCGAGAATGAACGCCACCTCCGCCTCATAATCGAGCTGCTGCGTAACGTCCGGGTGGCTGTCTACAGCGCCGCCGTCCGGAACCGCCTCATTCACGCGCTTGGAGAAATAGACCGCATCGTTCTCACGGACCATCGACGGATGGAAGCGGGCCGCTTCCCTGGTATGGTCGGCAAAATTCATCCCCAGGCAGATGATATCCTGCGCCGGGTGCGGGATCGGCGCGAGGAGCTCTGCCTCTCCCGCCGGAATACGCTCCTCCGGCAGCTTCTCCGGGACGCCGGCGCGGATGAGCGCCTCCATCGAGCCATATTCCCGCAGCGGGGCAATCCTGTCCCCACATAAGGCGCCGACCAGTTCTTCGTTTTTATATCGAAAGGTTATGAACTTCATTTTCAGACCATCCTATGAAATTTAGATTGAGTATAGCATATAATCTCCAGTTTGGGGAGATACTTCTAATGAGGTGATTAACATGACAAGCAAAGAACTTCTCTATGTGGATGACGCCCTGTCCCACGCGCAGTTTCTCACGACTCAGTTTGAGACCGCCGCGGGTCAGCTCCAGGACGCATCTCTCCGGCTCCAGGCCCAGCAGATGGCCGACCGCCACCGCCAGGTCTACCAGAAATTCTACAATCTCGTATAAGGAGGACAAAGTATGGACGACAAATGCATCATGGAAAATCTTCTGCTGACGAATAAAGGCGTCATTGATCTGTATATGCACGGCGCCATCGAATCCTCGACCGCCAATGTGAGACAGACCTTCTCCACCGCGTTCGACGAGGCCCTGTCCATGGACGACACCATCTATCAGCAGATGACCGCCAAGGGCTGGTATCAGACCGATAACGCTCCCCAGCAGAAAATCCAGCAGCTCAAGCAGAAGTTCACACCGTCCTGCTGAGCACGGCAAAAAGCAGTCCCGTCGGGACTGCTTTTTGTGTTATCGGACCTGTCCGCCGCCGCGGATCACATACTTATAGCTGCAAAGCTCCTCTAGCCCCATAGGACCGCGTGCATGCAGCTTTTGCGTGGAAATCCCCATCTCGCAGCCGAGGCCAAATTCGCCGCCGTCGGTAAAGCGCGTGGAGACGTTCACGTACACCGCCGCACTGTCAACGGACGAAACAAAGAGTCCGGCCGCAACCTCATCCTCCGTCACGATCGCATCGCTGTGCCCCGTCGAATGGCGGGAAATATGCTCAATGGCCGCCGTAATATCCGAGACGACCGCCACCGCGAGCTTGTAGTCAAGAAACTCCGTATCAAAATCCTGCGCCGCCGCAGGCGTACCCTCAATGAACCGCGCTGCCGCCTTATCAAGACGAAGCTCGACCGGGACCGCACCTTTCGCCGCGCGGTCGTCGACAAGACGCTTTTTCAGTTCGGGCAGAAACTCCGCCGCCACCGCCTCATGCACAAGGCAAACCTCCTCGGCATTGCAGACGCTGGGACGGCTCGTCTTGGCATTTTCAATGATGTTCAGCGCCTTATCCATATCGGCCGCCTTGTCGACATACACATGGCAGATGCCTGTTCCGGTCTGGATGCAGGGCACGGTCGCGTTTTCCACGCATGCCCGGATAAGGCCTGCGCCCCCGCGGGGGATCAGCAGATCCACAAGACCGTTCGCCGTCATAAGCTCCCGGGCACTGTCACGGCTGGTATCCTCCACAAGGCTCACGAGCGCTTCCGGCAGGCCTGTCGAAGCGATGCCCTCCCGCAGCGCTTTCACAATCGCGTGACAGCTTCGCCACGCTTCTTTTCCGCTGCGCAGAACACACGCGCTGCCGCTTTTCAGCGCCAGCGCCGCCGCATCGCTCGTCACATTGGGCCGGCTTTCATAAATGATCGCGATAACGCCCATGGGCACGCTCACGCGCTGGATAATCATGCCGTTGGGGCGCTCCGCCTGACGGAGCAGCTTTCCCACAGGGTCGGGCAGCGCCGCCGCCTGACGGATACCCTCCGCCATGCCTTCTATGCGGCTTTCGTCCAGCCGGAGCCGGTCAAGCATCACCTCGGCAATGCCGCCGCGGGCAGTCTCCATATCCTCTGCGTTCGCGGCCAGAATCTCGGCTGTATTCGCGGCGAGCCTGTCGGCCATGGCATAAAGCAGCTCATTCTTTTTCCGCGTATCCGCCTGTGCCAGCGCGTACTTTGCACGGTTCGCGGCAAGCAGTATTTCCTGTGTCGTCATTGGCATTTCACTCTTTTCTCCCGGCGGCAAAGCGCGTTCCCACGCTGCCGCCTCCCACGATGTCATAGAGATTCTCCGGGCGTTTTCCATTTGTAATGACCATGTCGATGCCGTGCGCCACCGCCATCTTGGCGGCGCGAAGCTTCGTCTGCATGCCGCCCGTTGCAAGCGCGCTGCCCTTCTCCCCCGCCAGCGCTTCGACAGCCGGGGTGATCTCATCCACGCGGGGGATGAGCCTTGCCGAGGGGTCGCGGTGCGGATCGGCGGTATAAAGGCCGTCAATATCGCTCATCAGCACCAGAAGGTCGGCGCGAATCGCGCAGGCCACGATCGCACCAAGGCGGTCGTTATCTCCTACCGCGATCTCCTCCGTGCTCACGGTGTCGTTTTCGTTGATGATCGGCAGCGCGCCCAGCTCCAGAAGCCGGGACATGGTGTTTTCAAAATTCCGGCGCCGCTCATCATTTTCTATGTCGCTGCCGGTCAGCAGGATCTGCGCCACGACATGGTTATACTCCGAAAACAGCTTATCATATATGTACATAAGCTCGCACTGTCCGACCGCTGCAGCAGCCTGTTTTGTCGGCATATCCGACGGACGCTTTGAAAGCGAAAGCTTTCCCACGCCCATGCCGATGGCTCCGGACGACACGAGAACGACCTCGTTCCCGGCGTTTTTCAGGTCACTCAGCACCTTAACCAGTATTTCGATCTGCCGGATATTCAAATGCCCCGTGGCGTGCGTAATAGTGGAGGTCCCCACCTTGACAACGATTTTCATTTTGTCCCCGCCTCAAATATGGATACTTATGTAATTATATCATCCCCGTCGTTTTTTGCAACCAAAAAGCGGCGGGAAATTCCCGCCGCTTCCCGGTCACTCTTCCGTCAACTGTTCCGGAAGAATACCCATAGGGTCCGTATGGTTGCCATCGACCGTCATAGCCAGATGCAGGTGAGGCACTTCATTGGTTTCGCCGAGCGCTGTTCCTCCAACCGAGCCGATGACCTGTCCCATTGTTACCGTCTCGCCCTCCCACACAGGAGGTTCCTCCGCGAGATTTGCATAGACCGAACGGACGCCGTCCGCATGCTCGATTTCAATGGTCATGCCGTACAGATCATCGTGGAACACGCTCACCACCGTGCCGTCCGCCGCAGCGAGGACTTCATCTCCCAACTGGCAGGCGATGTCAATGCCGTCATGGGTGCGCCAGTCCGCCATGGTGCTGTCATAGAGCAGCGTTTCCACCGAGTACGGCACCTCGATGGACCCCCACACCGGCCACACATAGGTCACGGGGGTTTCCGCGTACGACGCCGTACTTTCGTCATCCGCGCTCTCCGCCGCGTCCTCCTCCGATATCGGCTCCTCCTCTCCGATCGCCGCCACCGGCACGTCCAGGGCCGGTTCGTTGAGCGTTCCCGCCGGGAGCATTGTCACCACGGCGTCCGAAATATCCACGGAAACGGTTTCGCTGTCTTCTACATTAGTCCCCGCACCGGCAATCAGCATCCATGCGGACGCGATGATCACCGCTGCGCAAAGGAAAAGGACTATGTAGAAGCCCTTCCCCTCCATGGCCCCGGACTTGCCGACGGGCCGTTCGTTGTTTTCCATGTTTGACCTCCAAAAGAAATTGGTGTTTCCACAGCCTATTGTTGCCGCGGAAACACCAATTTATGCAGGTCGGCGCATTAAGTCCTGAACAAATCAGTGAATGGAGAAAAAGGCGTCCTTGCCGAGATAGCGGGGAACGTCAAAAAGCTCGTCCTCAATGCGGAGAAGCTGGTTGTACTTCGCCACGCGGTCGGTGCGGCTGGGCGCGCCGGTCTTGATCTGGCCGGCGTTCACGGCGACGGTCAGGTCGGCAATGGTCGTATCCTCGGTCTCGCCGGAGCGGTGGGATATAACCGCAGTGTAGCCCGCGCGGTGAGCGGTCTGTATCGCGTCGAGGGTCTCGGTCAGCGTGCCGATCTGGTTAAGCTTAATGAGAACGGAGTTCGCAACGCCCATCCCGATGCCCTTCCGGATACGCTCGGGATTGGTGACGAACAGGTCGTCTCCGACGATCTGGATACGGCTGCCGAGCGTCTCGGTCATGAGCTTCCAGCCCTCCCAGTCGTCCTCGCCAAGGCCGTCCTCGATAGAGATGATGGGATACTTGTCGCAGAAGCCCTTATACATCTCCACAAGCTCGGCGGCGCTCATCACCGTGCCGCGCTTGGGCAAATGGTACATCCCGTCCTCCTTGCTGTACCAGTCGGACACGGCGCAGTCGATCGCGATCATGAAGTCCTCGCCGGGCTTGTAGCCGGCCTTTTCGATGGCTTCGACCAGAGCCTTGAGCGCATCCTCGTCGCTTTCGAGGTTCGGCGCATAACCGCCCTCATCACCGACACCGGAAGCGGGAACAACCTTCTTCAGGGTGTGGAAGACCTCCGCGCACCAGCGCAGCGCTTCGCGGAAGCTGGGAGCGCCGACCGGCATAATCATGAACTCCTGGATATCCACGTTGGAGCCGGTGGCATGAGCACCGCCGTTCAGGACGTTCATCATCGGCACAGGCAGGGTCTTGGCGTTGCAGCCGCCGACATACTGATACAAGGGCAGGCCGAGAGCGTTTGCCGCCGCACGGGCGCAGGCAAGGCTCGCGCCGAGGGTGGCGTTCGCGCCGAGGCGGGTCTTGTTGGGCGTGCCGTCAAGCTCGATCAGAATCTTATCAATGGAGGGCTGATCGAGAACATTCAGGCCCTGAAGGCACTCGGCGATTTCCGTGTTGACATTTTCAACCGCCTTCAGGACGCCCTTGCCCAGATAGCGACTCTTGTCGCCGTCGCGAAGCTCACAGGCCTCATGGATACCGGTGGAAGCGCCGGAGGGAACGCAGGCGCGGCCGACAGTGCCGTCATCCAGCGTCACCTCGACCTCAACGGTGGGATTGCCGCGGGAATCAAGGATCTCGCGGGCCAGAACATCTACGATCTCATAATAATCTTTCATCGTGATATACTCCTTATTCGTTATCAGTTATCAGGCACTCGCCTGTCATCTGAACAGGTTTTTCAAGGCCCATCAGCCGGAGCATCGTGGGCGCGATATCCGCAAGCCGTCCGGGCTTCAGGGAAAGCTTCCCGGCGCCGGCGATGATGAGCGGCACAGGGTTCGTCGTATGCGCCGTGTGCGGCTCACCGGAGGGCGAGCGCATGCAGTCGGCGTTGCCGTGGTCGGCCGTCACAAGAAGAACGCCGCCGTTTTCGGAAACGGCCTGCTCAATAACGCCCACGCATGTATCCACCGTCTCGACGGCCTTGACCGCCGCCTCCATGACGCCGGTGTGGCCCACCATGTCGCAGTTGGCAAGGTTCATGATGACCGCGTCGTACTTCCCCGACCGGATCGCCGCGGCCGCCTTCTCCGTGACCTCGCGGGCGCTCATCTCCGGGATCAGATCGTAAGTCGGAAACTGCTTGGGGCTGTCCACCAGAATGCGATCCTCCCCCTCGCAGACACGCTCCACGCCGCCGTTGAAGAAGAACGTAACATGGGCGTATTTCTCCGTCTCGGCGATGCGAAGCTGCGTAAGCCCCTTCTCGCTGAGATAGTCGCCGAAAGTCTGCTCAATCGTTTCGGGCGGGAACGCGATCGGAAGCTCCGTCATCGTCTCGTCGTACTGCGCGGTGCAGACATAGTTCAGCGGGAAAAAGCCCTTGGGCCGCTCAAAGCCGTCAAAATCGGGCTTGTTCAGCGCCCAGGTCATCTCCCTGGCCCGGTCGGGCCGGAAGTTCAGGAAAATAACGGAATCCCCGGCGTTTATAACGCCGTCCGGGTCGCAGACGACCGGCTCCACAAATTCATCCGTCTTGCCGGCGGCGTAGCTTGCCGCCACCGCCGCCAGGGGGTCCGGCTCCAAAACGCCCTCGCCGCATACGATGGCGCGATAGCCCTTTTCCACGCGCTCCCAGCGCTTATCGCGGTCCATGCCCCAGAACCGCCCCTGCAGCGTGGCAAGCCTGCCATAGCCGAGCTCGTCAAACTTCGCCAGAAGCTCCCTCACATAGTCGATGCCGGAGGACGGCGGGACATCGCGTCCATCCAGGAATGCGTGAACATAGCACTGCCGGACGCCGCGGCGCTTTGCCATTTCCACCAGCGCATAGAGGTGCTTGACGTGGCTGTGAACGCCGCCGTCGGACAAAAGCCCGAGAACATGGACGGGATGCCCGCTCTGCGCGGCCTTGTCCATGGCGTCGCCGTAGGCCTTGTTTTCAAAGAAGCTGCCGTCATCGACCGCGTGGGAGATGCGGGGCAGAATCTGATAGACGACGCGGCCCGCGCCGATATTTGTATGCCCGACCTCGGAGTTCCCGATCTGCCCGGCGGGCAGTCCGACGTCCTCCGCGCTGGCCTGCAGCCGCGTATGCGGGCAGGCCGCCAAAAGACGGTCAAGGTTCGGTGTTTTGGCCTCCGTGACCGCGTTCCATGGTCCCGGCTCAGCCAGGCCGAAGCCGTCCATGATTAAAAGAACCGTGGTTTTCTTATCCATTCTCGCTCCCCGTGCGGATCATCCCGGCAAACTCGGCCGGCTTGAGGCTTGCGCCGCCGATGAGGCCGCCGTCAATATCCGGTTGCGCCAAAAGCTCCGCCGCATTTTTGCCGTTCATACTGCCGCCGTAGAGAATGCTCACCCGCTTCGCGGCGTCCGTGCCGAAGCTCTCGCCGAGCACGGCGCGGATATGCGCGCAGACCTCCTCGGCCTGCTCCGCCGTCGCGGTGCGCCCCGTGCCGATGGCCCAAATGGGCTCATAGGCGATCACAATGCCGGGCATCTGTCCGGCCGTTATGTCCCGCAGTCCCTCGCGGACCTGCGAGGCGACGACCGCCAGGGTCTGCCCCGCATCGCGCTGTTCGAGGCTCTCGCCCACGCACAGGATCGGGGTGATGTCGTTTTTCAAAAGCGCTTTAAGCTTCCCATTCACAAGCGCGTCGCTCTCGCCGTGATAGGCGCGGCGCTCGGAATGGCCGATGATGGTATAGCTCACGCCGAGGTCCTTCAGCATGGCGCCGGAGACCTCGCCGGTATACGCTCCGGAATCCTGCGCGGAAACGTCCTGCGCACCGTATTTCACGCCGGAGTTTTCAAGCGCGGCCGCCATCGCGGGGATGAACGGGAACGGCACGCACAGCACCGCCTCCTCCCCGGCGCCGATCGCCAGAGACGCCGTCAGCTCTTCCACGAACGCAGGGACCGCGGAAGCAAGTTGGTTCATCTTCCAGTTGCCGGCCAGAATCGTTTTGCGGTAGTTTTTATCCATTGTCCCGCCTCACTGATCCTGCAGGCAGACGACGCCGGGAAGCTGCTTGCCCTCGAGGAACTCCAGGCTTGCGCCGCCGCCGGTGGAAATATGCGTGATCTTATCGGCAAAGCCGAGCTGCTCGACCGCCGCCGCGGAATCCCCGCCGCCGACGATGCTGACAGCCCCGGACGCCGCCACCGCACGGGCCACCGCCCGCGTGCCCTCGGCAAAACGGTCGAACTCGAATACGCCCATAGGGCCGTTCCAGACGACCGTGCCCGCGCCGGCAATCGCGTTTTCATACAGCGCGATGGTCTTTTCGCCGATGTCAAGGCCCATCCAGCCGACCTCGATGCCGTCGACGGCAACGGTTTTCGCCTCCGCGTCCGCGGCAAAGCGGTCGCCGACCACGGTATCGACCGGGAGCAGGAACTCCACGCCGTTCGCCTTTGCGCGTTCGATCATTTCCCTCGCAAAATCGACCTTGTCGGCCTCCAGCAGGCTGTCGCCCACCTCATACCCCAGCGCTTTGATAAAGGTATAGGCCATGCCGCCGCCGATGATGATCTTATCGACCTTTGTAAGCAGGTTTTCGATGACCGCGATCTTGTCGGAGACCTTTGCGCCGCCGAGGATCGCAACAAAGGGGCGGGCGGGCGCTTCCAACGCCTTGCCCATGATCTCCAGCTCCTTGCCGATCAGGAAGCCCGACACCGCCGGCAGGTATGCCGCGACCCCGGCTGTGGACGCATGCGCGCGGTGCACCGTCCCGAACGCATCGGAAACATACAGCTCCGCCATATCTGCCAGCGCCTTGGCAAACGCCGGGTCATTCTTCTCCTCCCCCTTGTCGAAGCGGAGGTTTTCAAGCAAAATGATCTCACCGGGCTTGACGGCAGCCGCCTTCGCCTGCGCATCCTCGCCGATAATGTCCTTGCAGAAGACAACGGGTTTCCCCAGAAGCTCGCTCAGGCGCTCGGCGACCGGAGCCAATGTAAGGGATTCCTTCCACTCGCCCTTGGGCTTGCCCAGATGGGAACAGGCGATGACTGCGGCACCGTTATCCAGCAGATACTGAATCGTGGGCAGCGCAGCACGGATGCGCTTATCATCCGTGATCGCTCCGGTGGCCTTATCCTGCGGGACGTTGAAATCGCAGCGCAGAAGAACCTTCCTGCCCTTTACGTCGACCTGGGTAACATTCTTTTTATTGTAGCTCATAATACACCCTCCTGAGATGATTTATACTGTAAACAAGCTATTGAATTACTGAAAATCGTCCTCAATGGCAAGAATGCCCTTCTCCATAAGCCCGGGAAAGCCCTGCTGACGGAGAGCCTCATAAAGCACGATCCCGGCGGAAGCCGCCAGATTCAGACTTCGGGCACGCGGCTTCATCGGAATGCGGACGGTCCGGTCATGATACCGGCTCATGAGCTCCTCCGGCAGCCCGGAGGTCTCCCGCCCGAACATCAGGCTGGCCCCGCCCGACAGGTCCGCCTCGGCATAGCTGCGGGGCGCCTTCGTACTCAGAAGCCAAAGATCCTCATCGCCGTTTTTTTCGAGGTACTCCTCCACATCCTCGTACACGCGGACATCCACAAGATGCCAATAGTCAAGCCCGGCCCGCTTTACAGCGGCGTCGGATATATCAAAGCCGAGCGGCCGAATAAGGTGCAGCGTTGTGCCCGTGGCCGCGCAGCTTCGGGCGATCGCGCCGGTATTTTGTGGTATTTCGGGGGCAAAAAGGACAATATGATTCATAATCAGGCATACTCTCTCGAAAAACGGACAAAATCGGCTATGTTTTTCGGTCAAAATTTATCCATACCTATTATATACTCTGTCTGCATTTTTTCAAGGGGAATTTTTCCTGTTTCGCAGATTTTCCCGCGCAGAATTACTATAGCTCCATCCGATCCGCTTTATTCCACAAGGCAAACTTACAAAATTGCACAAAAACAGCGCCGCCGTCCGCTTTCGGCCCGGCCAGTTTCCATAAAATTTAAAAATATTCAAAATCGAGTGAATATCCTATTGTATATTCATCTTCCAGGCATTATAATACGTGACGCTTGAATTATTTTTGAAAGGACGAAGAATGAAATGAAAAAGATCATTGCCCTTCTCTGCGCTTTGGTTCTCGTGCTGAGCCTTTGCGCCGCCTGCTCTACCGCTGAGAGCACCTCTCCTGCCTCCGAGCCGGCCGAGACCGAAGAGGCTGCCGAGCCCGACGCTGAGATCACCACGGTCGAGGCCGGCAAGCTGACCGTGTCGACCAGTCCCGACTTCCCTCCCTTTGAGTACACCGATGACAACGGCGATATCGTCGGCATCGAGCCGGAGCTCATCGCCCTCATCGCCGATAAGCTCGGCCTCGAGCTCGTCATCGACCCCATGGACTTCGACTCCGCGCTCCTCGCCGCCCAGCAGGGCAAGAGCGACGCCGTCGTTTCCGGCGTGACCGTCACCGAGGACCGCAAGCTCGTCTTTGACTTCACCGACACCTACATCAGCATCACCCAGGCGATCGTCTGCAAGGAGGGCGCCGGCATCACCATGGATAATCTCGGCGAGTACAGCATCGGCGTTCAGCGCGGCACCACCGGCCACATCTATACCGAGGATGACTTCGGCACGGACGCCATCGTCGCCTACGACACCTACACCACCGCTTTCCAGGCGCTGATGAACGATCAGATCGACTGCATCGTGCTCGATGACGCTGTTGCGAAGTCTTATCTTGCTATGTATCCCGGTCTTGAGATGAACGAGACCACTTATGAGTCCGAGGACTTCGCGTTCGGCGTATCCAAGGGCAACACCGCGCTGGTCGACGCCATCAACGCCGCACTCGCCGAGCTGATCGACGACGGCACGGTCCAGGGCCTTGTCGACAAGCACATGGCCGAGTAATTCTCCCCGCAGATAAAGGGCGGTTATGAAACCGCCCTTCTTTTGATTTCTTCAGAAAGCGAGGTGCCGCCGCTTGGAAAACTATACCTTGTGGAAAGCACTCATCACCTCCGGTGATCCCGTCACCGCCTGGCAGAAATTCTATGTCTATTTCTATCAGGCCTTTATCGAGGCGGACCGCTGGAAACAATATCTGGACGGCGTCGTCAGCACGCTGTACGTCACCGCGATCGCCCTGGTCATCGGCGTCATCCTCGGCATTATCGTCGCTGTGGTCCGCACGGCGCACGATCAGCAGCGCCCGGGACACAGAAATCCCGTTCTCGGCATTCTGAACGGTATCTTCAAGATCTATGTCACCATCATCCGCGGCACGCCGATGATGGTCCAGCTTCTGATTATGGGCTTTGTCGTCTTTTCCTCTAGCAAGAACTTCGTCATGGTCGGCGCCCTGACGCTCGGCATCAACTCCGGCGCATACCAGGCAGAGATCATCCGCGGCGGCCTGATGGCTGTGGACGGAGGCCAGATGGAGGCCGGCCGCAGCCTGGGCATGAACTATGTCGACACCATGCGCTTTATCGTCATCCCGCAGGCCGTCAAGTCCATCCTGCCGGCACTGGGCAACGAATTCATCGTTCTGCTGAAGGATACCTCCCTCATCAGCGTGATCGGCGGCAAGGAGCTTCTGTACGCCGCCCGCGCCATCGTAAGCCGCACCTATGAGGCCATGTTCCCCTTCCTTGGCACCGCGGCGATCTACCTTGTCCTGGTCATGATCTTCACATGGCTGCTGGGGATCTTTGAAAGGAGGATGCGTCAGAGTGATAGACGTTAAAAATCTGAGCAAGAGCTTCGGCGACCTTGAGGTCCTGAAGGACGTTTCCGAGCACGTCAATCCCGGCGAATGCGTTGTCGTGATCGGTCCGTCCGGCTCCGGAAAGTCCACCTTCCTGCGCTGCCTGAACATGCTGGAAACGCCCACCTCCGGCGAAGTGACCTTCGACGGCATTTCCATGACCGACCCCAAGACCGACATCAACAAAATGCGGCAGAAGATGGGCATGGTATTCCAGCACTTCAACCTCTTCCCCAACATGACGATCCTCCGAAACATTACCATCGCTCCGATCCGCACGGGACTGATGAAGAAGGATGAGGCCGAAGCCGAGGCCATGGAGCTTCTCAAGCGCGTCGGGCTGGAGGACAAGGCCGGCGCCTACCCCGCACAGCTTTCCGGCGGTCAGAAGCAGCGCATCGCCATCGTCCGCTGCCTCGCCATGCACCCGGAGGTCATCCTCTTTGACGAGCCCACCTCCGCGCTGGACCCGGAAATGGTCGGCGAGGTGCTCGACGTTATGCGCACGCTCGCAAAGGACGGCATGACCATGGTCGTCGTCACGCACGAGATGGGCTTTGCCAAGGAGGTCGGCGACCGCATCCTGTTTATGGCCGACGGCGTCATCATGGAGCAGAATACGCCCGAGGCGTTCTTCTCCGCGCCGCAGACCGAACGCGCAAGGGATTTCCTCGCCAAGGTCCTGATCTGACAAAATGGACAAGCGCCCCCGTCTGCCGTCGGCAGGCGGGGGCGCCGTTATGATTCTTCCTCTTCCGCTTCGCTGACGGGAATACGCACCGTAAAGACCGCGCCGCCCTCCTCCCGGTTGGCCGCCGAGATCGTGCCCTTGTGCGTCTCGATTATTTTTCTGCAGATGGCAAGTCCCAGTCCTGTGCCGCGCTCCCCTTTTGTCGTAAAGTACGGCTCGTAAATGGATTTAAGCTGCTCCTGCGGGATGCCCGGCCCGGTATCGGACACCTCCACATAGACATATGCATGACCGGAACGCATCTCGCGCCGGGCCTTGATCGTCAGCGTCCCCCCGCTGCCCATGGCCTGGCAGGCGTTAATGCAGAGATTGAGGAAGGCCTGCGTCAGAAGCTGGCTGTTTCCCCGCACGAGCAGAGGCTCCTCCGGAAGGATGAGCTCCTGGCTGATATGAGGATCCTTTGCCATCGCGGACAGGTTTACCGTGTTCCGCAGCAGGCCGCCAAGCTCCAGCGTCTGGAAATGGATGTCCAGGTCCTTCTTGCCCAGCGCGGACATGCGCCGCAGCATTTCCCGGGCGTTTTCCGACGCCTCGTATATATCAAGCGCGCTCTCAAACGGCGCAGAGTCCTCCTGATCGGCCAGTTCCTCCAAAAGCAGCATACTCTGGCTCATGATCGGCGTGAGCATGTTGTTGAATTCATGCACAATGCCGGAGGTCATAACGCCGAGCTGCTGGAGCCGCTCCGTGTGCGCAAGGCTCTGCTGCTGGCGGTTGATCTCCTCCATAAGATCCGCGCGTTCCTTCACCGCCCGCAGCTCCAGCCGGTCACGGCGGTTCATGACCAGAATCCACGCCGCGACGAAAAACAGGATCAGCGCACCGCCGAGCTCCATCAGAATGATCCACGTTACCTCCTCCAGCGTGTCCGAGAGAAACGAGTCAAATTCCCGGAAGCTCAGCGCCGCTCCGACAACCAGCGTTCCGCCGCTCGACAGCAAAGGCGAGGTAACGACGAGCGTCTCCTCGACATCCGTCCCGTCATCCTGATACTCCGGCCATGGAAAGCGCAGAACGTCATAGTCCTCCGGCGGCACGCTGCCGCGATGCGCCAGCTCCTCAAGCTTCTCCGCGTCCACGGCCGGTTCCGCCTCCAGAAGCTCCTCCACGCTCCCGGTCAGCGTTACGCCCCCGCCCGAATAGGCGAACATCTGCCCGGCCGCGTCCATCAGAAACAGGTAGCCCCCGCGTCCGACGCGGGATACCTCCGCATGATAGGAAAACACCGTCTGGACCGAGACCGCCAGCTCATACAGAAGCCCGCCGTCCGACGTCTGGCTGAACACGAACCAATAGTTCCCCTGCTCATCACATCGCAGCACGGTATCCTGCCCCACCGCCTCGTCCGCTCCGCGGTCCACAGGAAACTCCTCATCCGATGCCGTCAGCAGCACGCCGTCGGCGTCAAAAGCCGCCATCTTGCGCTGATCGGACGCAAGGCGCACATCCGGACGCGCCATCAGCTCGTCAAGGGCCGCCGTATCGCCGGTTTCGAGGAAGCTTTCCTCCGCAGCGATCACCTCGCGTCTTCCAGGAAATTGTGTGACCTGCATCTCGTATCCGTTCATCATCCAGTCCATGCCGCGGCCGCTGCTGCTCACGATGCTGTCCAGATGACGGCTCTCGTACGTCAGCATGTCTGCACGATAATGCCGGTAGACCCGCACGACCCGGAACAGACCCATCCCCATCATCGCCGCCGCCAGCAGGACCAGCAGGAGGAGCTGAATGCGCGTTTTCTTCTCTTTCATGAAAAAACCTCATCAGACTGCTTGTTTTCATTGGTTATTTGTTGTATAATTATAAATGATTGTAATTGATAAAGGGCTGATTTGTCAACGCAGTAAACAAATCAGCATCGGGAGGTTAATCGTATGATGCCGAAAGCCTTGATCGTCGAGGACGACGCCGCCGTTCGGAACACATTGACCAAGGTTCTCACCAGCAGCGGTATCCAGTCCGTTCCGACCGCAAGCGGTCAGGAGGCCCTGGAGAAGATCGCAGCCGACACCTTTGACATCGTCCTGCTGGACATCAACCTCGGCGGCATGGACGGCTTTGAGGTCATCCACGCCCTGCGTGACGGCGGAAACCACATTCCGGTCATGGTCGTCAGCGGCCGCACCGAGGACGTCGATATGCTTTACAGCCTGGAGATCGGCGCGGATGATTATATCACCAAGCCGTTCAATCCCGTAACGCTGGCCGCCAAGGTGAAGGCACTCATCCGTCGCTGTCAGACTGCCAGCTCCGCCGCAATCGAGGCCGGTCCTTTCCGCTTCGACAACGAGACCCTGAAGCTGTATAAGGACGGCGCCGAGCTTCCCCTCTCCGCCAAGGAGAGCGCGATCATGAAGCTGTTCCTTGACAACCCCAACCGGATCTTCTCCAAGGCTTCGCTGTATGACCTTATCTGGGGCAATACCAGTGTGGATGACAGCGCGATCGTCGTGTATATCAACCGGCTGCGGAACAAGATCGAAAACGACCCCAGCCGCCCGGAGCATATCCAGACCGTCCGCGGGCTCGGCTACCGTTTCGTTCCATGATTTTCATATCCTTTAACAATCTTCCGTTTTATCTGGTTCAAATGCCTAAAAACCCCGCCACATTCAACGGCGGGGTTCATGTTTTCGCCAAACATATTTCCGGCGTATTGACATTTTGGAACATATATCATAATATAAGAAACAATTACTAGGGAAAGAGGTAAACCTTATAATGAAAAATGCAAAGAAACTCCTTGCGCTGCTCATGGCTCTGTCCATGATCTTCGCTCTCTGCGCCGGCTGCAGCTCCGGCTCCGGCAACTCCTCCGAGCCCGCCGCCGACGCCGATACGGCCGACACCACCAAGGCCGCCGAGGCGGAAGAGCAAACTGAAGCCGACGCCGGTGCCGACGGCGGCGAAATCGTTATTGGCTGGCTTGGTCCCCAGACCGGCAATGTTGCCCAGTACGGCCTGGCTGTCAAGGCCGGCGTTGATCTGTACATTTCTCAGCTCAACGCTGCCGGCGGCATCAACGGCAAGCAGGTCCGCGTCGTTTACTACGACGAAGAGGGCGACACCACCAAGGCTATTACCGGCTACAACTCTCTGGTCGACTCCGGCGTTGTCGCTATCATCGGCGACGTGACCACCGGCCCGTGCACCGCCGTGGTGGCCGAGAGCCAGAACGACAACATGCCCATGATTACAGCCTCCGCTACCGCGGCTTCCATCACCTACAACGAGGACACGGACACGGTTTACACCAATATGTTCCGCTCCTGCTTCATCGACCCCTTCCAGGGCGTCACCATGGCAAACTTCGCCTATAACGAGCTGGGCGCTGCTACAGCCGCCATCCTCTATGACAACGGCGACACCTATTCCACCGGCGTGTATGAGTATTTTCTGGCTCAGTGCGAGGAGCTCGGGCTTGAGGTCGTTGCCACAGAGAGCTATGCCTCCGGCAGCGTCGATTTCTCCGGCCAGCTTGCCAACATCGCGGCCCAGGATCCCGATGTTCTGTTCCTGCCCGTTTACTACAACGATGTTGCTCTGATCGCCGCGGCCGCCGATGCTACCGGCATCACCGCGACCCTGCTGGGCGTTGACGGCTGGGCTTCCGTGCTGGACGCTGTCACCGATCCCGCTGTTGTCGAGGGCGCTTACTACTGCTCCGGCTACTCCATTGCCGACACCTCCGAGCTCGTGCAGAATTTCCTGGCTGATTATGCCGAGATGTACGACGGTGAGGTTCCCAACATGTTCGCAGCGCAGGGCTATGACGCCGCCTGGATCCTCTGCGATGCTATCGCTGCCGCCGAAGCCGGCAGCACTGAGTACGGCTCCGATGAGTACGGCCAGGCCATCATCGACGCCATGGCCGCCACGGACAGCGACTATGTCACCGGACATGTGACCTATGACGACCACAACGACCCGCAGAAAACCGCAGCCATTCTGAACATTGTGGCCGGCGCCGAGGAATTCTGGGGCAGCTATTGATTGTTTCCGAACGGATTCCCGCATATGACCGGGAGGGCCCTCCCCTCCCGGTTTTTCATTTATAAAGAGAGGTGGTTCCTAAATGATCGTTCTCCAGCAAATCCTAAACGGTCTCCGGCTGGGAAGCATATACGCGCTGATTGCACTTGGTTACAGCATGGTTTACGGCATTATCCAGCTTTTGAACTTTGCCCACGGCGACATCATCATGGTCGGTGGGTATATTGCTTTGCTGCTGGTTGCGGCGGAAATATCCCCTGTTTTGGCTGTTATCTGCTCGATTGCCGGCTGCATTCTGCTGGCCTGCCTTATCGAGAAGATTGCCTATAAGCCCCTGCGCCAGGCTCCGCGCATCAGCCTTCTCATTACGGCTATCGGCGTATCCTATTTTTTGGAAAACCTTGCCCAGCTCATTTGGGGCGCCGATCCCCGCAGCTTTCCGAACACCTCTATCATCCCCGGCACGACCTACTCCATCGCGGGTCTGAATATTTCCCTGACCACGATTGTGACAATCCTCATTGCGGTTTTTGCCATGACGCTCCTGACGGTTCTGGTGCAGAAAACCAAAATCGGCAAGGCCATGCGCGCCGTTTCCGAAGATACCGGCGCGGCCCAGCTCATGGGCATCAACGTGAACAATACCATCACTTTTACCTTTGCCGTCGGCGCGGCGCTTGCCGCTATCGGCGCTATTCTATACTGCTGCAGCGTTCCGCAGGTAAAGCCGACGACCGGGTATCTGCTTGGCATTAAGGCGTTTGTAGCGGCGGTACTTGGGGGCATCGGCTCCATCCCCGGCGCTATGCTGGGCGGCTTTGCTATCGGCATGGCGGAGGTGCTTGTCAATGCCGTCGGCCTTTCCAGTTGGACAGACGCGGTGGTATACGCCGTTCTTGTCGTCGTTCTGCTCGTCAAGCCCACAGGCTTTTTGGGCCGTTCCATGATGGAAAAGGTCTGAGGAGGTACAACGATGAAAAAAGGCGAAAAGCGTATTTCCATGCCTGTCCGCTACGGCATAAACATTATTCTGACCGTCGTCTTTCTGGCGATAGGCTCTTATTTAATGGCAAGCGGCGCTTTCAACCGCGCCACCACCGCCATAATTCAGCAAATCGGTATTTATATCATCCTCGCCGTCAGCCTCAATATGGTGACGGGCTATCTCGGCCAGCTTCCGCTGGGTCATGCGGGCTTTATGGCCGTGGGCGCTTACGTCGGCGCTCTTGTGTGGAAGGCCACGGCCGGGATGCCCGCGTGGTGCTCCATCCTTCTCGGGCTCATTGCCGCCGGCGTGGCGGCCGCCATATTCGGCGTTATCATCGGCATCCCGGCGCTGCGCCTGAAGGGCGACTACCTGGCTATTATAACGCTGGGCTTCGGCGAAATTATCCGCATCTGCATCATCAATCTGCCGAGCGTTACCGGCGGCACCCCCGGCCTTCTGAACATTCCGAAGCACGCCAATTTCTTCGTTATCTTCACCGCCGTCGCCGTCACCTGCTATGTCATCCATACTATTATGCATTCCCGGCATGGGCGCGCCATACTGTCCATCCGGGATAATGAGATTGCCGCCGAGGCCTGCGGCATAAATCTGACGTACTACAAGGTCTTTACCTTCGCTGCGTCTTCCTTTTTTGCCGGCATCGCCGGCGCGCTCTATGCCGGGTATCAGGGCAGCCTCTTCCCCAAGAGCTTTGACTTCATGGCCTCCATCAACATTCTGGTCATGGTGGTGCTCGGCGGAATGGGAAGCATGCTCGGCTCCGTTATCGCCGCTACGGTGCTGACGGCGCTCCCTCTGGTGCTCCAAAGCTTCAGCGAGTACCGCATGCTCATCTATTCCCTTCTTCTCATTATCGTCATGATTTTCAAGCCGTCCGGACTAATGGGCCGATGCGACTTCTCCCTCACCGGCATAATGGAGGATATAATGAACGGCAGGCTGTTTAAGCGGAAGAAAAAAGGAGGCGCAGCCAATGAGTGACAGCAAATTGACACAGGTTCCCTCCAACGCCTATATTCCCGAGCGCGATCTGGATATGCGGCCCGTGCTGGAAACGCATCATCTCGGCATTAAATTTGGCGGCCTCACCGCCGTAGATGAATTTGAAATGACGATCGGCCGCACGGAGATTGCGGGCCTTATCGGCCCGAACGGCGCAGGAAAGACCACGGTATTCAATCTCCTGACGAACGTATACCAGCCGACTACCGGATCCATCCTTCTTGACGGAAAGGACACCCACGGCCTTAAAACCAGTCAGGTCTGCCAGGCCGGCATCGCCCGCACCTTCCAGAACATCCGGCTGTTCAAGGATCTTTCCGTCATGGACAATGTCCTGGTGGGCCTGCACAACGAGATAAAATGCTCTGTGGCCCAAAGCATTCTGCGCCTGCCCGCTTATTGGAGATCAGAAAAGATTTCCCGCGAGCGGGCCATGGAGCTTTTGAGCATCTTCGACATGGAGAGCATGGCCGATAAGCAGGCGGGCTCCCTTCCCTACGGTGCCCAGCGCCGGCTGGAGATTTTGCGCGCCCTGGCCACCAACCCGTGCCTGCTCCTGCTCGACGAGCCCGCCGCCGGCATGAACCCGTCGGAAACCGACGAGCTGATGCAGAACATACGCAAAATACGGGATACCTTCCATATCGCCGTCCTTCTCATCGAGCACGATATGAATCTGGTCATGGGCATATGCGAGGGCATATGCGTGCTGAACTACGGCCGCATCATTGCGAAGGGCACGCCGGAGGAGATCAAAGCCAACCCCACCGTTATCGAAGCCTATCTTGGCAAAAAGGGGGCTAAGTGAATGCTCAAGGTCGATAGTATTGACGTATTTTACGGGAACATCCACGCCCTGAAGGGTGTTTCCTTCCAGGTGAACGAGGGGGAGATCGTCGCTCTGATCGGCGCAAACGGCGCCGGCAAATCCACCACCCTCAAAACCGTTTCCGGCATGATGCACCCGCGCGCGGGCTCGATCTCCTTCCTCGGCGAGGACATCACCCACATCGACAGCTACAAGCTGCCCTCCAAGGGCATGTCGCATGTCCCGGAAGGCCGGCGCATTTTCCTGCAGATGACCGTTATGGAGAATCTGGAGATGGGCGCTTATATTCACAAGAAAATCTCGCAGGAGGAGCTGGACAGGGTCTTTCAGCGCTTCCCCCGCCTGAAGGAGCGCCGCACACAGATCGCCGGCACCCTCTCCGGCGGCGAACAGCAGATGCTTGCCATGGGCCGCGCCCTGATGTGCCATCCGAAGCTGATGATGCTCGACGAGCCCTCCATGGGCCTTGCGCCCATCCTCGTGGAGCAGATCTTCGAGATCATCCAGCGCCTGCACGAGAGCGGCACCACCATCCTCCTCGTCGAGCAGAATGCGGAGATGGCCCTGCAGATCGCCGACCGCGCCTATGTCCTTGAATCCGGCCGCGTAACGCTCTCCGGCACCGGCACGGAGCTTGCGCAGAGCGACGAGATCAAAAAGGCCTATCTCGGGGGCTGACCTTATAACCCAAAAACCGAAAACAGCGGTACAGTCGATTGTCTGTACCGCTGTTTTTTCATAGCCATCCATGCCCGGCGCGGGGATGGAGAAAACGGCAGGCAAACTCGATTCTTTCAAAAAAATAGTTGACAAGTGTAGTCTGTCATGCTATACTCCATACAGATGACACGTGTAGTCTTTTCAAGGAGGTATATATACCATGAACGATCTGGCTGAAAAAATCACCGATTCCGAGCTGGAGGTTATGCGCACGCTTTGGAACGCGGCGGACGCGCTGCCCATCGCAGAAATTCGCCGGACGCTTCAGGCGCGGCAGGGATGGGAAGCTACGACCATCAAGACCCTGGTATCCCGCCTTTGCTCCAAAGGGGCCGTTGCGCAGGAGCGCCGGAATGTGTTCTACTACCGCGCGCTCATCTCCGAGGCGGAATACAACGAATGGGCCACGGACAATCTCATCCGAAAGCTTTATCGGGGCAGCGCCAAAAACCTTGTGGCCGCGCTGCTGCATTCCGATGAACTGACAACGGAGGACGTGGACGAGCTGCGGGCTATGTTCCGCGTGGAGGACGGAAAATGAGACAGATACTGTTCCTGACGCTGGCCGGATCAGGGCTTGGCCTTGCGCTTATGCTCCTGCGCCGCATTCTCCGGCACCGCCTGCCAAGCGCGTTTTATTATGCCGCATGGCTTCTGGTGCTTCTGCGCCTGGTGCTGCCGCTGCCGGGACTCATTCCCACGGAAGCGAACGCAACGCCAACCGTCGAAGCATCCGATGCATATCCGCTGGCAGAGGCCAAACCGCAAAACTATCGTCATGACACAGGCTATAATGGCGTCGTGATGGTGGCCAACTCTGAATCCGCAAGCGAAGTCAAGGCCGAGACGGAGACCGGGGAGGTTGTCACGGAAGACGAGCCGGAAAAGGCGGTCAGCCCAGCATCCCGTCCAACGCTCACAACGTTCTCAGCGCTTGTCAAGACCCAAGGCTTTTGGTTGGCAATATGGCTCACGGGAGCGGTGCTGTCCATGCTCCATATGATCCGCGCCTATCAGCGGTTTTACACCGCGCTGCTGCCGACGCTTACGACAACGGACGGCGAGACGGCACGAGTATACGCAGCATTTCCCCTGAAGCGAAAACCAAAGCTTTTATGCAGTCAGCACCTGGAGACGCCCATGCTGCTTGGGCTGTTCCGTCCGCTGATCGTCCTTCCGGGTGAAAAAATGCCAAGGGAAGCAGCACAAAATGTCCTGCGCCATGAGCTGACGCACTACCGTCGGGGCGACCTGTTTTACAAATGGTTTGCCGCGCTGGTGTTCTCTTTGCACTGGTTTAATCCGCTTATGCTCCTGTTCAGACGGGAAATCAATCAGGTCTGTGAGCTGAGCTGTGACGAGCGCGTTCTGCGGGACATGGATCCCGGGGAAAAACAACGCTACGGCGAGACGCTTCTTGATCTCGCCGCCGGACACGCGCTACCCGTTGGCGTGGTGGCAACCACCTTTGCGACGGAAAAGCGCAATCTCAGAGAAAGGTTGGAACAAATTATGAAACACAAGAAAATGGGCCGAGTCGGTATCGTTCTTACAATCGCCGCGCTGATGCTTCTATGCGCTGTCGTTGCCGCGGTCGGGCCTGCGCGGGCGTCATCTGACGAAACCGCTTCCGACGAAGACATAAACACCGTATACGTCTCAACGGTGGACGAGCTTCTGGACGCTATACTCCCCGGTACGCGTATCCTGCTTGCGCCAGGCGAGTATGACCTGATCACCGCCAAAACATACGGAGAGAATCAGGATTGGTATTCCTGGGAAGAGGTTGGCGACGGCTATCAGCTCGTTATTGAAAATGTAGACAAGCTGACGATTGCCTCGGAGAGCGGGGACCCGGCAGATGTAACCATCTCCGCAGAACCCCGGTACGCAAACGTAATGTTCTTCAGAAACTGCAAAGCCATTAAGCTTGACGGCATCACCGTCGGCCATACCGAGGAACCGGGCATTTGCATGGGCGGCGTTATTGCTCTTGAAAGCTGCGATGACACACAGATTGCAAACGCTGCCCTGTATGGGTGCGGCATCCTGGGTGTTGATGCTGAAAACTGCCGTGGCCTGAACGTTGCCAACACAGATATTTACGAATGCTCATCCGGGGCTGTGCAGCTTCAGATATGCAGTGATGTCCGTTTTACGGACTGCAAATTCCGCGACTGCGGCAAGGAACGGATGGCGTATTCGGTTATTTCGGCATCCAACTGCTACGGCGTGCTCGTGCAGAACAGCAGCATCTATAACAACAATGCAGATGCTCTCTTCCGCGCCAGCTATTCAGACGAGATGTATCTGCTTGGGACGCTGTTGGGGGATAATACCGCCAACACGACATTTGAACTGAATGTAGCCTGTGTTCAGGTCTCCGGATGCGAGTTCCCCGCGCAGCCTGTACTCACTCTGGGCGACGGCGCGAGGATCACGGATTGCAACGGAAATGAGCTGGGCACAGACGATCTTGTATCCATGACGCAGGAAAACGTGACGTTTGAAGGCTTTGCCGAGACGGAGACGATTCAGCTTGAGAGCAGCTATAACGAGGACGAAAATATGCAGGAGGTCCATGTCTCCAATGTCGACGAGCTTCTTGCAGCGATTGCCCCGGATACGACCGTCTATCTGGAACCGGGCGTGTATCTCCTCAGCGAAGCGTCCGGCTACGGCGCAATCAGAGGTGAGTATTATTACTGGACAACCGGCCCCGGCCTTGTAATTTCCGGCGTTCAAAACTTCCGTCTTGTCGGTGACGCGAAGGACACGACCACTATCTGTGCGGAGCCGCGCTTCGCGGACGTCATCAAGTTTGAGGATTGCTCGGATATTCGTGTCAGCAGCCTTACAGCCGGGCATACGCAGGAAGCCGGAACCTGCAGCGGCGCGGTTCTGTTCTTTACAGACAGCGATTCCGTTTCCGTAACCGATTGCGGACTTTTCGGCTGTGGTACACTTGGAATCTGGGCCGCGAAAACCAATAATCTTGTCGCCACCGGGAATGAAATATACGAGTGCAGTCAAGGCGCGGTGGCGCTCTCCCAGTGCATGAACGCCGTATTGACGGACAACGACATCCACGACTGCGCATACCCGACCTACTCCATCCGGGAGTGCCTGGACGTCACCATCGACGGCGAGGTCGTGGAAGAGTGGACACCCGCCGATCCCGCGTTCGCCGAGTATCTCGCTCAGGGGGCGCCGGACCCCGACGACCCGGTCCTGCTGGCGCTCGCCGAGGGCAGCGGAGTCTTTGCCAACGCATCCATCGACGTCCCCGGCGCCGGACCCTACAGAAGCGCGGCGGCGGAAGGATAAGGGCGAGACTATCCCCAGCGTATTTTGACAGACCGGAAACAGCCCGGACGCATAAATGTCCGAGCTGTTTTCATGGGTTTTAGCATTTTTTGATTTTCTGTTTTTTGACCGCCCGCCCTTTTGGTCGGGTGCTTTTCCTTTCTTACGCAAGCAGGACGCGGTCGCTCTCAAGCCCCTGTCCGCCGCTGACCTCGGCAAATTTCTGAAGCAGCTCCTCACGGGTGAGCTTCTGCTTCTCCGCCCCGGACACATCAAAGATGATTTTGCCCTCGTTCATCATAATGAGGCGGTTGCCATGCGCGATCGCGTCGCGCATATTGTGCGTCACCATGAATGCGGTCAGGTTGTTCTCCCGGATAATCTTATCGGTAGCATCCAGAACCTTTTCCGCCGTTTTGGGGTCAAGGGCGGCAGTATGCTCATCCAGAAGAAGCAGCTTCGGCTTCTGAAGCGTCGCCATCAGCAGCGTCAGCGCCTGGCGCTGGCCGCCGGAAAGAAGGCCGACCCTCGCCGTCATGCGATCCTCCAGTCCCAGATTCAGCGTCTTCAGCAGCGCGCGGAATTCCTCCTGCTCCCTCTTCGTGATGCCGGGGCGCAGCGTGCGCTTGCTGCCCCGGCGCTTTGCCAAAGCCAGATTCTCCTGAATCTCCATAGTGGCGGCAGTGCCGGTCATCGGATCCTGAAACACACGCCCCAAATACCGGGCCCGCTTGTGTTCAGGCAGACTCGTCACATCCTGGCCGTCAATGATGATGGAGCCCGAATCAACGGGCCATACGCCGGCGATCGCGTTGAGCGTTGTGGATTTACCCGCGCCGTTGGACCCAATAACGGTGACAAAATCGCCCTCCGCCAGCGTCAGACTCACGCCGTTGAGCGCCCGCTTTTCGTTTACCGTGCCGGGATTAAAGGTCTTGTAAATATCACGAATCTCAAGCATTGGTATTCGCTCCTTTCCGAGAAGCGGTAAAATACTTTCCCTTCCAGTAAGGGATCGCAAGGAAGACAGCCACCACAATGGCAGACAGCAGCTTCAGGTCGGAGGAGTTGAGCCCCAGCCACAGAACCACCTGGATAACGAGATAATAGATGATCGCGCCGAAGGCAACCGCCAGCAGCTTCAAGGCAAAATTCTGGAAGAGCTTTCCAAAAATGACCTCGCCGATGATGACGGCCGCAAGACCGATCACGATAGCGCCTCGGCCCATATTTACGTCCGCAAAGCCCTGGTACTGGGCATACAGCGCGGAGGCCAGCGCCACAATGCCGTTGGAGATCATCAGCCCCAGGACTTTATTGAAGCTGGTGTTGATGCCCTGGGCGCGGCTCATGTTTTGGTTCGCGCCGGTAGCCCGCAGAGAACAGCCCAGCTCCGTTCCGAAGAACCAGTACATAACCGCGATCAGCACGATCAGGAACAGAAGCCCCACAAATATGGGGTTATTGAACGCCACCACGCGTACATTACGGAGAGACAGAAGCAGGTTGTAGCGGTCAACGCTGATGGTCACGTTGCTGGCCGTACCCGCGGAGGTTCCAATACCCAAAATACGAAGGTTAATGGAATACAGGCCAAGCTGAGTCAGTATGCCCGCCAGGATCACCGGTATACCCATGAAAGTATGGAACAGCCCGGTGACAAAGCCTGCCAGCATACCTGCCAGAAACGCACACAAAAGCGCAATCCAAACGGAATAGCCGTTTGTCATCAAAATGACGCAGACAGCGCCGCCGGTAGCCATGGTACCATCCACCGTCAGGTCGGCAACGTCCAGTATCTTATACGTGATATAAACGCCAATGGCCATGATGCCCCAGACAATACCCTGGGCACAAGCGCCGGGAAGAGCGTTCAGCAGGGATGTAATGCTCATTCCAATAAACCTCCACCTTAAATGCACATAGATAAGTGCATTATATCAAAAAAATGCGGGAAAAGGAAGCCCTTTTCCCGCATTTTTCGCTTTATATTGGGTATTACTCCTCGGCAGCTATCTCGATGGCCGTGTAGTCATCGGGAACGGAAATGCCCAGAGCCTCGCAGCGCTCGGCCACATACTCCTTGGTAAACTCAGGAGCAAACTGGATCTCCATCTCGGAAACGTCAGCGCCATTCACAAGAATCTCATAAGCCATCTCACCGGCGGCATAGCCGATGTCATAATAGCTGATGGACAGGCTGGCGATACCGCAGCCGGAGCAGATGCCTTCCTCACCGGCAATGATGGGAACGCCGGCAGGCTGAGCCACGTTGTCGATAGCAGCCGTGTTGTTGGCAGCGGTGTTATCGGTGGGGACATACAGCACGTCACATTCATCGCAGGCGGTCTGAGCGACGGAAGCGATATCGTTGGAGTCAGCGAAAGTGTACTCGGTGACGGTATAGCCCATCTCCGTCAGATAGCCGGTGACCACGGTAGACTGGTAAACGGAGTTAGCCTCCGCAGAGCAGTACAGGATACCCACGTTGGGATAGGTCTCCACAGGGCACAGCTCAGCCAGCATGGCGGCCTGTCCGTCCAAAGGAGCCAGGTCAGAGGTACCGGAAATATTGGTGCCGGAAACGCCGGTCCACTCAGCGGCGTCAATGCCCAGAGCGGTGGCGAAATCGGTGATAGAGGTACCCAGAATAGGAATGTCGCTGGTAGCGGCGGCAGCAGCCTGGAGAGGCGCGGTGGCGTTGGCCAGGATCAGGTCAACATTCTCGGAGACCAGAGAGTTCGCGATGGTGGCGCAGTTGGTGGCCTCACCCTGAGCATTCTGCAGATTGAAAGCAACGCCCTCCTCGCCAAGCAGATCCACCAGGGCGTCCTCAAAGCCCTCGGTAGCCAGATCCAGAGCGGGGTGCTCCAAATACTGGATGATGCCGATGTTGTAAACGGTGGCTTCCTCAGCGGCCTCTTCGGCGGGGGCAGCCTCTTCGGTTTCGGCAGCTTCTTCGGCGGGGGCAGCTTCCTCAGCCGCCTCGTCCTGGGCGGGGGCAGCTTCCTCGGTAGCGGCGGTGCCGCCGCAGGCGGCCAGGCACAGCACCATGACCAGAGCAAGCACCAGTGCAAGTAGCTTCTTCATTTTGTCTTTCCTTTCATTTGATGCCCCTGCTGTCCGCAGACAGCAGACGATAAATTACGCAACATACTTGTTGCGATTAAACAAATTGTATTCCTTTAAATGGGGGATGTCAATATACACTTTAACCAAAAATGATATGCCGTTTTAAATCTCTGCGTCTTTTCTGTGTTAAATTAAACCTTGGCGTTTTACGGCAAATCACCTGCTGTCCCACAGGCACGGCAGGTGATCTTTCGCAAAAATACATTCTTATTTCAGGACGATCTTTCCAAAGCTCTTTTTGCCCCGCTTGAGGAGAACGCCCTCGCGCAGCTCAGCGGCGGAGACCGAAAGATAAACATCCGTCACCTTCTCGCCGTTCAGGGACACGCCGCCTTGGTTAATGTTCTGGCGGGCCTCGGAATTGGACCTGCACAGCCCGGCCTTCACCAAAAGGACTTTGATATCGGCCTTACCGTCGGTCAGGTCAGACTCGGTGATCTCGGTCACGGGCAGCTCCGCCGCGCTTCCGGCGCCGAAGAGCGCCTTGGCCGCAGAACGAGCCTTCTCCGCCTCCTCCTCGCCGTGGACAAGCTTTGTAAGCTCATACGCAAGAATTTCCTTGGCGGTGTTGAGCTGGGCGTCCTTCCACGTATCCATCTCCGCGATCTGATCCAGCGGCAGGAAGGTCAGCATACGGATGCACTTCATGACGTCCGCATCGCCGACATTGCGCCAGTACTGGAAGAAGTCATAGGGCGACGTTTTGTTGGGATCGAGCCAGACGGCGTTGCCCGCGGTCTTGCCCATCTTGTTGCCCTGCGAGTCGGTCAGAAGCGTGATGGTCATGGCATGGGCATCCTTGCCGAGCTTGCGGCGGATGAGCTCTGTGCCGCCGAGCATGTTCGACCACTGGTCGTTTCCGCCGAACTGCATGTTGCAGCCATAGTGCCGGAACAGGTAGTAGAAGTCGTAGGACTGCATAATCATGTAGTTGAATTCAAGGAAGCTCAGCCCCTTTTCCATGCGCTGCTTGTAGCACTCGGCGCGCAGCATATTGTTCACGGAGAAGC
>CAYOSI010000029.1:0-31584 GCA_964406615.1 uncultured Oscillospiraceae bacterium | reverse complement strand
CCCTTGAAGCCGCCGTCCTCGACGAGCTGGCCGAGGGCGGTTTTCGTGCGGATCGAGGTCTTTTCGCTTTCACCGTCAGCCTGCCAAAACCGTATGTAGTTGGTGAGCTTGTCCGTGTGATTGTCAAAGCGCTGTTCGCCCTCCTGAGTACTCCAGACCCGGATGCCGTTCTTTACAAACCATTCCACCACAAAGGGCGTTTCGTCAGCGATACGCCCGATCCGGTCAAACATGAACACCAGCAGAATATCGAACTTGCCCTGCTTGGCGTGTTCCTTGATGATTTGCAGCTTGTCCCGGTTTTCGGCCCGTACTTTGTGACCGGAAACGCCGTCCTCCTGTTCCTCGTGGATGATCGTCCAGCCCTGCTGCTCCGCGAAGCGGTGACACATTTTGCGCTGCATGGGAATGTCGGCTTGGTTTTTATCGTTGTAGTCCACCTGCTTGTCAGTGGACACTCTGTATAGACAATAAACTCTGTTTTCCATAATATTGATCCGTCCTTTCTTAATTCGTGTTGGTCAAATTAAGAGTGCAGATCAATACGTCGAATATATGAATTTTTCAAGGTGCATAGTGTCTACCACCATCTATATTATCCCTCTGTTCGGGGGATATTGCAAGGATGCCTCCGAGTTTCTTTTGGGGGGCGTTGTTGATAAAAGATGACAGCAGGATTTGTTTTACTTGACTAAGAACTGCTGTGTTCCGTTGTTCCGTAAAAGTTGCGGATATTTCATAGCCGCCAATCGAGAAAACGGTGTCAGACTTTGGCATTATTACCTCCTTACTCGTTTTGACCGTGTATATTGCCAGTTTCCCGCCGTCCCGTGGGGAAACGTCAAAAGGCGGCGAAAGTCCGCCGCCCTTTGACCTCCCCCCACCTCTGGTCAGGATGGCCAGAAGCAGGGGCGGTAATATTCCATTTCAATCTGTGAACGCGGGGAGTTGCCCGCTCCGGGCTAATTGGGGCTGTTGCAAGACAGAATGACCCCGGAGCGAACAGTTCCCTTTATCCTGATTTCAAACGCGCCGTATTTGCCACGCACCCCCGGCGCGGGGAACATATCAGGCCGCCGATGGCTTCGGCTGCATAGCCCCGCTATACCGTTTCCTCGCCGTCACAAGCTCCATATCACTCACTTTCCCCTTACGGTGAAAGTTCGCTCATTTCGCTGTTCCGGCTCCTCCCAGCAAATCTACGATTTGCCGGGAACCCTTTTAGGGCGGCGCATACGGCAGGGACTCCCCCTCAAGTCTGTGGGAGGGCGTGAGCAAGTGTCATTATCCCCCGCGCTGTCCTCGCGCCCGGATTGCCAAGGCCGGGTCAAAGGCTTACGTGGATCGCTCGGCCAGCTTGTCCATCACCTCCTTAAAGCTGGCTGTCCTGGCGGCGCGCCTTTCGTCGCTATTCACGCGGGTTTTGTACCTGAAATGCTGTCTATTCAGTTGTCACCGGAGGGGATTTCCCCCTCTTATCTATTAGGCGGGTTAGAGGGCAAAAGTCCTCTCTCAAAAAGAATTTTCCAAAATATTTTTCAGATTGAGCAAGCCCCGGCGAATGGAGCCGCTCACCCTGCTGATCCCCACGCCCTCCGCTTTGGCAATTTCGGTCTTGCTGATGCCAAGAATGTAGTGAGCATGGACGCGCCGTGCCTGGGCGGGCGGGAGTTAGGCAATGGCCGCATGGAGGGCGGTCTGATCCTCCTTGGCCTCCAGGATCTGCTCCGGGGACAACGGGGGATAGCTCACATCGGCCTCAAAGCCAGGTTCGGTGTCCAGGGAACACTCGCTATGATCCTGCTTGCGGCGCTTATAGCTGTCACACAGGCGGCCTCCGATAGAGAGGGTGGCGGCAATCTCATCGCTGACTTCCAGCATGGTGTTTTCTTTCAAATGGGGATAATATTTTTTCAGAATGATAGTTTTCATGTAGAACCTCCATTTCGATGTTGAGCAGTTGATGAGTCAGCAGATCGAAATGGAGGACGGCGGAGAGCAGCACCCAGGGGAGCCGCTCCGAACCTCTGGCCATGATGGCCAGAAGCGACACGAAACGACAACGCCCGCACAGTGTTGTACTGTGCGGGCACATGAAACAATATATTTCTTTATGTACTTACATATTTCGTGTTTGCGGCCAAAGTAGCCCAGCGGAGGGGCTAAACTTTTTTTGACAGGTTACGTTTTACACGGATAAAAACAGACACGGCAATACCTCCCTCTTAACGGTTGCCGTGTCTTTATCAAGCGAAAGAGCCGATAACCGCATTTTTCGTTTGCGTGTTATCGGCTCTGCGTCTATGCGTCTGGCTCTTTGATAACAGATGTATGTAGTTTTTTCACACTGATTAACGTTTCCTTTTTGCACTTTGGACAGTACAGGGGGAAGTTTTCAAGCACCGTATCATAGCGAATTTTTGTTCTTGTCTTATTCTCGCAAATAGGGCATAACACCCAGTTATCCTTACACAACACAATGTTGACACCTCCTCCTTGTCTATATGATAGCTTAAAACTTTGCTTTATTCTCCGACACTGGTTGGCTGACCGCTTGTGGAGTTATCAATGACTGTCCATAGACCGCTTTCTACATCTTCAACAAGATAGAAATATTGATCTTGGTCACCATCCTCCAAAAATGTCTTTGTGTGGTCATATTCAACATAGTATTTTGCTCTTACTGCTAAGAAGTGCTCAGCAAGGTAGTCATCCGTCCAGCCGCGTTCCTGGGCAAGCTCACTTCCAGTATAGCGTTCAATCATGCGCTCTGTTTCAGCTTTGTCAATGATGATTTCATCGATCCGAACAGTCACCGTATAATCCTTTTCGATTTGTCCTTCGATTGCGCTCTGTACGGTAGAAGATGGATTGGAAGATGGCTTTTGAAGCCATGGATCAAACAGGCCCAGTTCGTATGCTGTAAAACCGCAAAGCGCAAGGATGGCTATAATGGCGGCCACCAGAAGCGTGGTTCGCTTCACATTTCGGTTTCTTTTCTTTGGGGTTTTCATTGTATTATCGTTCATGTAGTCCAGCTCCTTTGCTTGCATAATGTATTTATCATCGATCATTTCTAATGCAGTAAGAATATCGTAGGCGTTCATTCAACTCCCTCCTGACTTAAATGGCGAAGCAGTTTGCCCCTTGTTCTGTAGAGCATAGACTTAACCTTACTTGTACTGAAATTAAATTCTTGACTGATTGTGTCGATTGAGTCCAGATACCAATATCGGCACAGAAAAACTCGTCGTTCAGTATCTGGTAGCGCCGCAATAAAACGGTTAAGACTTTTAGAAAGCTCCAGCGCAAAAACTTCATCTTCTACGGTTGTTGCCGATGGGATACACTCATCCAACTCATCAAGCGCAAGGGAAACTTCGCCGCCACCACGCTTATCCCTGTTTTTATCTCGATATTTTTTCAAGGATATACGCCTTGCGATTTTACCAAGGAATGTTCGCAGAATGGAGGGACGATGCGGGGGCATACTGTTCCACGCACCAATGTATGTATCATTTACAGTTTCTTCTGTATCTTCGGGATTAGATAAAATGTTATAAGCGATGGCGTAACAGTACTTACCGTATTTTGACGCAGTTTCTGTTATCGCAAGTTCAGAACGCATCCAAAACAGATCAATAATTTTGCTGTCCTCCATCTGTTCACCTCCTCGTAGTTTGAGATAGGGCCCTTCACCTATCTACTTCCTGTTTATCACTTTTGGTTGCATAGATATTTGATTTTTTTCAACAAATTGTCCTCAAGTTATATCTATATTCTACCTCTCCATGCCTATAATCGCAACTATGACTCGAAATTAAATATGCAGTATAATGAAATTAAACGCCGTTCAAATACTATCACCCGAAATATAAAATTACATTGGGTGATGTTATGAGAATAGAGCGAGATGAGCGACGATTTGATTTCCACGATATAGGGCGTGCCATCAAAAAGGCGCGGGAGGCCAGCGGGATGACACAGGAGCAGGTAGCTTTTATGATTGACCGCGATCCGCGTACCGTCATGTATCACGAAAATGATGGACAGCATCCCAGCCTGAACACTTTTTATCAACTAACAACAATGTTTGACATATCGGTGGATCAGTTCTTTTATCCAGATATGGGCGAGGATGCGGCTTGCAAAAAGCGCATCAATGTGATGCTCAACTCTATGGAAGAAAAGGATTTACGGCTGGTAGAAGCCCTGATCCGAACAATCAAAGAAACCAAGGAAACGGGGGAAACGTAAAGAACGTGACCTCCGTTTTTTATGGGCTTTCAGGGATAGCGCGTTAGCGGCAAGCAAGGCAAGTGTATAGACACTTGCGATTTTCGCGCCGCGAAAATGCTTGTTGGGGTGCCCCCAAACCCGCTGGCACTTCTGGCCACGATGGCCAGAAGCAGCCTTGTCTGCGGCCCTGGTCGCTACCGCTCCTGGGCCTTATTTTCCCGCTCGTCCGTCAGGCCGAGCAAACGATCCACGCTGCCCTTGACGGCTACCAGCTCCCGCATATCCCGCTGGGCCTCCCGGTACTGCGTGTATAACTCTTTCTTCCGCGCCGCCAGTTGGCGGCGTTTTTCTTTCAGCTTGTCCATCTTGGGGAGCTTTTCGCCATCTAAAAGCTCATTGATCGCGGCCTTAGCTGCCCGGTAGTCGGCCAGCTCCACCTCATGCTGGGCCAGGTATTTTTTGAATATTTGGCGGCTTTGTAGCCGTCGAACACAGGCCGGGTCTTGGCGTAGGCTACCACGGCGGCCATAAGATCGGAGGTTTTGGAGAGTTGGGCCTCGGTGGACTGTATCTCCCCGGCCAGGGTGTGAAAGCGATCCACCGCCGCAGAGGTCTGCTCCGCCAGCGCGTCATAGTCGGTCAGCCCATGCTCCTGGAGAAATTGGAGGGCGGCAGCCATCTGTTTCAGGTTGTAGACCTTGGCCCACCGCTCATAGGCCGGGCCTTTGCCCTGACGCATTTTCTCCTGAATGTCGATTAGCAGATTGACGCGCTGGGGTACGAGCCGGGGCCGTACCTGGGCAGGGCGGCGCGTGGGGGCCTTGCCGTCAATTACCGCTTGAATGTCCTCCGGCCCATAGCCTACTCCCAGTGTGGATGCCCGAAGCCGGGCGGCCCGCTCATGGCCGGGGGCGCGGAACGAGATCACCCCACCCCGCCCATGCACCACCTGAAAGCCCGCCGCCTCCATGCGCCGGAGGAAATCTGCGAAGTCGGCGGGGCGTTCTGCCAGGGCCGCATCTATGGCCCAGCGTATCTGTTCCTTTTGGGACGGGGGCCGGGCCTCACCCTGCCACTGTCCATAATGCAGAAAGCGGCCCTTGCTGTGGAGCTTGGGCCGTTCTACCACGGACAGCGCGTGTTCCAGGCATACCCGGTCAGACAGCCGCCGCAGGGCGAAGCTGGAGCCAATGAAGTTGCGGAATTTCCTGGAGCGGTCATGGGCCGTGGAATTGTAGTAAATGTGATTGTGAATGTGGTCTTTGTCAATGTGGGTGCAGACCAAAAATTGATACTTGCCCTTTGTCCAGCGCATCGCCGTTTCATAGCCGATCCGGTTGGCCTCCTCCGCCGTTACCTCCCCCTGGGGGAACGCTTGGCGGATCTGATAGCAAAGCGCCCCATACTCCGCTGTCCGGCCCGTTTCCGCCTGATACTGGCTTTTCACCAGTATAAACTCGGCGTGGGCCGTTTCAGGTTCGCATAGGTAGGAGGACACCGCCCCCAGCTTCTCTGGGTTCAGGCCATAGTCAAAGCGGTCTTTCAGACTTTGAATGGCCGTCCGCTTGGCGGCCTGCTTGTGGGGTTTGATAAATGTAGTGGCCGTGGACATCCTCCTTTCACATCGGTTCTCCCTACTTCTGGCCACACTGGCCAGAAGTGGGGACAGCCGGGGGAGCGGCGCGGGGCCGCTCCCCTTTGTCACAGGCGCACCACCTCGGAGAGCTTCTGGAGCAGATCGGACAGCGGCCCCCACAGCTCGGCATAGTCCTTTTGCAGAGATTTGATTTCTTCCTGATACACGCCGTAACTGTTGGCGTGGGTCGCCACCTGATTGAGATTATTTGCACACCGCCGCTGGAGGGACACCAGCTCTTGAACGGGAGAAAGGTCAACATGGAGGATATAGCCGTTGAGGGCCATTTTGCGGATATAGGCGCTCATATTGCGGATGCCCGCCTCTTCCATGCGCTCCCGAATGGCCTCTAACTCGTCGGGCCGCACCCATACATAGAGCGGCACATCCCGGACACGCTTCTTCCCGGCCATGCCTACCTGTCGCCCCGGTCAGGGGCCTCCCGCCTGAGCGTGGACGTGGGCGGAGCCTGACGCTCTCCAGCCTATTCGGCGGCCTCCCGCATCTGCTGGGCAATCGGGCGCTTGGCCTCCTGCACCCCATAGCGGCGCTGATAGTCGGCGGCGCGGTCTGTGTAGTCTTTTTCCGCAGCAGCCCCATCATTGTAGTAATGCCCCCAGTAGTAGTCACGGCAGCCCTGCTCCTCGGTGAACTGCCACGTCACAAAGCCCTCCCTGGGATGTTCCCCCAGGGCAAAGCCCCGCCCATTGTCAAACAGGACAGAGCGCCGGATGACATAGCCCTGATTTTCGTCCATGAATAGCCTCCTCTCAAAATGAAAATGTGGAAAATATCTGCCGGAAACAGGGGCGGGGCGTAAAAAGATACGGCCCGCCCCTGAACCGCGCCGGAAAAGCCTTGATACAGGCGGGTTTTAGGGGGCCTAATTTTCCACCCACCAGATCCGCTTTTTCCGCATATAGGCCCGCTTCTGTTCCCGGAGTACGGCGCGGGCGCAAGCCTCGGAGCAGTAGCGCCGCCGCCCATCCGGGAGAAAGGGCCGCCCGCAGACCGGGCAGGGCCGTGTTTCCGGGGCTGGCCCCTGGGCGGCCAGGGCGGACTCCAGCACCGGGTCAAGGGGGAGAACGGCCTCCCGAAAGTAGCGGCAATAAGCTCCCGTCCAGCACTTCCCCAGCATATAGCACTCACAATCCAAAGGCAAGCATCCGTACTCCCGGTCATAGTTGGCGCACCATTTCACCACCAGGGCGCGGATGGCCGCCTTTTCCTGGCGGGTCAATTCCCGGCTCATTCCTCCGTTCCCTCGTCCCAAGGAGCCTCGCCGTCATAGTCCTCCGTGCCGCCGTAGTCGGTCTCGTCATAGTCCTCCTCTAGCTCCACCGCCTTTTGCTGTTTGGGACGGTAGATTTTGAAGTACCACCCAGCCCCGCCGCCAATGACTACCACGGCCAGCACGACCAGGAGCATCCCGGCCCCGCCGCCCTTGGACTCCGGTTCGGGTTCCGGCTCCGGCTCTTGCGTGGGTTCCGGGTCAGGCTCCGGCTCTGGTTCAGAGGTGATAGGGACAGCGGCCCCGCTGCTCTCTGCCAAGGCCATCAGATCGGCCACGGTGACAGCGTTTAGAAAATATACATTCTCCGTGCTTTTCTGCCTGTCGATGACCAAATAGAACACAGACTCGTCCGCCGTGGTAATGGTGAAAAACTCCTTGCCGTCCTCGTCGGTGGCATTATCCACCACCGTCCCTGTGCCGTCCGGGGTCAGTGGGTTCGGCTCCGGGGTGGTGGTCGGCTCCACGGGGTCAAGCCCATCCCACAGCTCCACGCCTCCGGTGCCGTCCCAATATTCCTCACCGCCTCCGGCATAGGCCGGGACGGCCAGCGCCCCTGCCAGCAGAACAGCACACAGCAGGGATGCCATCAAACGGGATTTTTTCATTCCGCCGCCTCGCTTTCTGTCGGGGAGGACTTCTGGCCACCCTGGCCAGAAGTACCCCCGGCGGCCTTACTCGTCTGTTCGCTCATTGGCCTTGTCCTCCGGCTTGGTGGTCAGCAGGGTGTAAAGCTCGGTGTCCTTGGGGAAACGATCCACAAAGGGAATGGCGGTGTCGCCGTAGAACAGCAGGCCCTCGCCGGAGCCGGAGTGTGTCACATAGGAGAGCTGATGGGGAGAAATGCCCAGGTGACTGGCCAGCACCTCCCGATCACCAGCGGCCTGGGACAGCAGATAGAGAAAATCGCAGTTGCCGAAGATGGACTCGATTTCGCTGCTTTCCAACAGGCTTTTCACGTTTTGAGTGATCCCGCTGGGGATAGCTCCCCATTTACGGAAACGGCGGAAAATTTCAACACTGTACGCCGCCGTTTGCGGATCGGCCAGCAGCACATGAAATTCATCCTGATACACCCAGGTTGACCTGTGCCTGTCCCGGTTGGCGGTGACGCGCCCCCATACCTGATCGGTGAGAATGAGCAGGCCGATCTTTTTCAGCATCTTCCCCAGGGCCTTGATGTCATAGCATAGGAACCTGTTGCTGACCTCCACATTGGTACGGTGGTTAAAGAGGTTCAGTGAGCCAGTGCAGTACAGCTCCAGGGCCGACGCCACCCGCTTGGCCTCCGGCTCCGGCTGGCGCAGAAGCTCCTCATACAAGTCCTGGAGAATGGGCATCCGCTCCGGGGCCGGGTCTGCCAGATAGGGGCGGTACACGTTCCGCACCGCCCGGTCAATGACGGTTTTCTCCACCGGGGCCAGCCCGCCCCGGCCTCCCACGATCAGCTCGCACAGGGACAAAATGAAGTCGCTTTTGAGAGACAGCGGATCTTCATCGTCAGCGTAGTCCGGGTTGATGTCCATAGGGTTGATATAGGTGCCGGAGCTGGCCGAGGGCGTGAGCTTGACCACCTGGCCGCCCAGGCGGTTGACAAGGGGATAGTATTCTCCCTCCGGGTCTGCAATCACAATATCATCCTCCGGCCACGTCAGGAACACATTGACGATCTCCCGCTTGGCGGCAAAGCTCTTGCCGGAGCCGGGAGTGCCGAGAAACAGGCCGTTGGGATTTTTTAGCCGCTTGCGGTCTGCCATGATGATATTCCCCGAAAGGGCGTTCATCCCATAGTAGAGGGCCTGACCGTCCATCCGCAGCTCCTTTGTCATAAAGGGAATGAAAATGGCCGTGGAGCTGGTGGTCATGCCCCGCTGTATCTCAATGCCGTTGTATCCCAGGGGCAGCGAGGACATATAGCCCTGCTCCTGCTGCCAGTCCAGCCGCCGCAGGGTACAGTTGTGCTTTTGGGCGATGCCGGAAACGGTGAACACCTCGTTTTCCAGCTTCTCCCGTGTAGGGGCGAGGTTCACCACCAGGAATGTCAGCAGGAACATCCGCTCGTTGCGGGATTGGAGATCGGCCAGGAGAGCCGCCGCGTCCTTGGAATAGGTGATGAGATCGGGCGGCAGAATATCCGGGTCATAGCCGCTCCGGGTGGCCTTGCGCTGTTCCTCCACCTTCATCTTGTCAATATCGCTGATTTTTCCCTTGACCGTCTTGATGGCGCGGGTCTGATCCACTGTCTGGACGTGGAGGGTCACGATCATTTCCGCATCCAGCTCCAGCAATTCCAGCAGGAGCTTGTCGGACAGCTCAGAAGCCATGATCTGCAAATAGGAGGCCGCCCCCCCAGGACTGGCCCACCCGGAACGTGCGGCTCTGCCGGAAGTCAAAGCTATCCGGCACAAGGAAATCTTTTGTCCCCATGCCCGTCTTGGGAATATCCGCCCAGGAGAAGCGGAACGGCTCCCGGCCTCCGGGGTGGAGCTGGCCATGAATAGCCTCCAGCCGTTCCCAGCCGTTCAGGGCGTGAGAGTGTACCCCCAGCTTTTTGAAGTTGCCCATGATGTCCGCCTCCACACGCTCCAGCCGTGGCCGGGCCTCGGCCAGCGTCGCGGAGGGAACGCCAAAGGTGATGTACTTGGAGCGGACGATACCGTTATTGCTCCGGGCAATCTGCCGTTTGAGCATATCCACATACTCCGCCCGGATGCTGTCAAATTCATCATGGGCCATGGGGATATTGACCTGATAGCGGCTCCCGCCGCGGGAGCGGTGATTGACGAAAGAGAGCTGGAACGGCAGGGCGCTGTCAAAATAGTTCAGGAACGAACACCAGCCGTTGAAAATCGCCGCCTGATCCTCGGTGGATGCCACGGAGTAATTGATGTCCTCATAGGCGATGGTTTTTGTGTAGTAGCCATCCCGTACCCGGCAAACGCCGTCTTTGAGCATTTCCACATAGGGGATGGTCTGCTGGGCGGAGAGGGCCGCCCGCCCTTTACCCCTTGCGGGGCCGTGTTTTGCTTTTTGCTTTCCCTGCAATCGGCTCCTCCTTTTCCGAAGCGCCCGCAAACGGGGCATATAGATTTTCCGTGCGGTAGGGCCTTAGATATAAAAATGCTCGGAACGCTTACCGCATTCCGAGCGTTTTTGTTATCACAGAAGCTCCACCTCGATTGTTTCGCCGGCAGCATGCGCTTTTTCGCCCAGCCGGGACACATATACCGCGTCCGCGGTCAGCGCCGCGGCGGCGCCGACGGATTTCGGACCCCGCAGGGGCAGCGGCGTGGCCTGATAGGTCCCATCCTCCGCTTGCTCCAGCCGAACGGAGGACATGACCGAGAAAAAGGACGGGAGCTGCAGCGGCTGGGTCAGTACCGCCTGCACGGTCTGCCGCTTCGGCACGGGGATGCCCAGCGCGCGGCAGACCATGGCCCGCACGGCCCAATCCATGCTGTAAAAGGCGGCAAAGGTGGGGCCGGAGAGGTTCACCACCGGTTTCCCCTCCACGATGGCCATGCTCATGGGGCGTCCGGGCACGGCGGCCACACCATGGAACAGCACCTCGCCCCGCTCCGCCAGCAGGCGCGCGCAGTAATCCTCCTGCCCCTTGGAGGTTCCGGCGTTCACAAGGACTATGTCCGCCGCCGGAAGCAGTTCATCCAAAGCCGCTGCGATCTTCTCCGGGTCATCCGGGACGATTGCATGCACGATCGGCTCCGCGCCCATATCCCGCAGCATCTGCGGCACGAGAAGCGAGTTCGTATCGAAGTTCTGCCCTCTCCCAAGCGGTGCGCCCACGGGCACCAGCTCGCTGCCGGTGGGGAGAAAGGCTGCCCGAGGCTTTTTTACCACGGGGACCACCGCCGCGCCGCCCATGCCGATGGCGGCCATATCCAGCCCCGTCAGCACCGTTCCCTTCTTACACAGCAGCGCGCCATGGCGGACGTCCGTACCTTTCGGCTTTACGTTGAAGCCTTGGGAGGCATTGATCTTCTCCGGCAGGCGTATGCCGCCGTCTTCCGGCATGGTGACGTTCTCGATAGCGATCACCGCGTCAAAGGCATCGTCGAAATCGTCCCCCGTGTCGGCGCGGACGTAATCGACGCCCAGCTTCCAGTTCGAGGTGTCCGGCACGCCGTTTACGAAACGCTCAGACTTCACCGCGATGCCGTCCATGGCGGAGGCGCGGACAACGGGCAGGTCATACCCGGCGAACTGATCCGCCGCAAGCACCCGCCCCGCAGCCTCCGCCAGCGGGATTACCTCCGTTTCCTTCTTCGGCGCCCATCGGTCGAACAGACGGGCCAGCGCTTCTTCCTTTGGGATAAGGTTTTCCAGATCGGGTCTCATAGGGTTCCTCCTGTGTTTTTCGTATAGCATAGGCGGCGACCGGCCTCCGCCGAATCCATGACGCCGATGGGGATGCCATAGAGTTCGCTGAGCCGTTCCGTGTTCAGCTCCTCCTCAGCCGAGCCAACACGCAATCCGCCGCCTGGCGTCAGAATGGCGGTCTGTCCGCCCAGCACCAGCGCATGATCCGGGTTGTGGGTGGTGGTCACGACGATATAGCCCTCCCCCGCCAGCCTCTGCATGATCTCCAGCGTCCGATATTGGTTTCCGTAGTCGAGATGGTTCGTGGGCTCGTCCAGGAGAATAAGGGATGCCTCCTGGGTCAGCACCCGGGCGATCATGGTCAGCTGCTGTTCGCCGCCGGATATCTCCGTAAAGACTTTATTTGCCATGCCGCTTATGCCGACCTGCTCCAGCTTATCCATCGCGATGTCGTAATCCTCATGGGAGGGAGCGCCGTAGGGCGGGATGTAGGGCGTCCGTCCCATGACGGCGAACTCCAGCACGGAGTAATCGAACCGGCTCTCGTGGAGCTGCGGCACATAGCCGACGCGGCGGGCGATCTCCATCCGGCTCATGGACGAGAGCGGACGGTCATCCAAAAGAATGTCCCCCTCGGCGGGGGTATAAAGCCCCGCGAGGCAGTTTAAAAGCGTGCTCTTTCCCGCGCCGTTCACGCCCAGGATGGAGAGGATCTCCCCATCCGTCAGGGTAAACCTCACGTCCCGGAACACGTCCCGGCGGCGGGTGTATTGAAAGCGGATATCCCGCACCTCCAGCTTCATGCGGCGGCCTCCTTGGATGATTACAGCATGGTTTTGTGCTGGCGCACCAGGATAAAGAAAAAGAACGGCGCGCCAACGATGCCGGTGAGGATGCCCAGCTTCAGCTCCGCGGAGGACAGCGTGCGGCAGAGCGTGTCGATGACCAGCATAAACGCGCCGCCGAAAAGCATCGCCACGGGCAGCATCCGCTTGTTATCCGCGCCGACGATCAGCCGGGCGATATGGGGGATCACAAGCCCAACCCAGCCGATGGTCCCGGCGAGACAGACGCAGCTCGCGGTGAGGAGCGTCGCGCAGATCACGAATACGCCCCTCGTCCGCCGGAGGTTTATGCCCAGCGTCCGGGCTTCCTTGTCCCCCAGGGACATGACGTTCAGCCGAAAGCGCATGACGAGGATGACAACGGCGGGGATCGTCAGTGTCGGGAGAACGAGAAGGATGTCTGAGAATTTGATCGAGGACAAGGAGCCCATGGTCCAGTAGGTGATCTCCGCGAGCTTCGTGTCCGTATCCGCCAGGAACTTGATGATGCTCATGACGGAGGACATGAGGCTCGATAGGATGACCCCGGACAGCACGAGGATCGTGGTGCTCTCGTTTCGGATGAGGCGCGGAATGGAGGTCGTCAGAAACACCGTCCCGATGCCGCAAAGGAAAGCGAACAGTTGGATATAAAAGGGCGACAGGTCCCACAGGATCGCGAGAGCCGCGCCCACGCACGACCCGGCGGAAACGCCCAGCAGGTCGGGCGATACCATGGGGTTTTTGAAGATACTCTGATAACACGCCCCGGACAGCGCCAGCGCCCCGCCGATCAGGATCGCGGCGGTGCTTCGGGGCAGGCGCAGGGTCATAATGACGGCCTCGACCTTGTTGTCCCAGGTCTTATCCACGGAAAGGATCTTGCTCAGCAGGATCTTGACGGTCGTTCCGAAGGGCACGGCGTACCGCCCCACGGACAGCGCCGTCAGCAGCACCCCGATCAAAAGGACGGCAGCCAACGCCAGCGTCACGCGATAGCGCGCGCCGGAGTTGGCTTTTTCCTTGTCCGTCACAGCCTCCCCGCCGGAGGCGGAGAGGCTGACCTGCGTAGGATTCATGCGGCCTTCGCTTCGCCGCTGGCACTGCCGCTGGCCTCGCCGGAGGCGGAGCCCGCGGGATCGTTCATGCTGCCGTCCGGCTCCAGGCCGTCGATCATGTAGCCGACCTGTTCCTCCGTCAGCACGGTGCCGTTCATCATCTCATAGAAGTCAATGACCTCCTGAGTCAGGCTGGCGCGGTCGATGCCGTTTGCCTCCGCCAGCTCCGGCTGAATGCACATCAGGGCGTAATCCATCTGGAAATAGCTCTCAAGACCGAAACGGTCCCAGGCGAAGGCGCCGTAGGGGTTCGTATACACGCGGCCGTTCACCACGGCGGAAAGGTCCTTCCAGCCGTCGGTGCTTTGCAGCTCCTCCACCAGCTTGTGCTGATAGGTGCCGCCCACGATGATGACGTCCGGGTCGATGGCGAAGAGCTCCTCCGCTGTGACCTCGGTGGTGTTGGGCTCGTCCATCAGCGTGGTGGCGTAAATGCCGCCGGCGAGATGCGTCCAGTCGGCGCAGATGGAGTTCGCACCCATGGTGGTGGTCAGGCTGTCAGACTGCCCGGCGATGTAGTACACCACGGGGCGGTCGTCATCGCTGAGATCGGCGGTGATGGTCTCGGTGGACGCCTGCTTTTCCGCGATCATGTCACACCAAGTGTCCAGCTTCTCCTGATACTCACCTCCCAAGGCTTCTCCCAGCATGGTGTAGGAGGTTATCATGGTGTCATAGGTGCTGAAGTTGATGTTGATGGCCGGAATGCCTGCGTCACGGATCTGCTGGGCATATCCGTCGCTGACGGTCATGGGGTGGACGATGACAAGATCAGGCTCAAGGGCCAGAAGCTCCTCGATGGCGGGCGTAGTGCCGCCGAGAGCGGGCGTGTCGGCGGAGCCGGGATAGAAAATCTGGCACCAGCTGTTGACGATGCCGCTGTTGTTTACGGCCACGGCGGTGATGAGATCGCCCGCGCCCATGACATAGAAGGAGCTGGTTCCGGCGGGCCAGAGGTTCACGATGCTTTCAACCTCGCCCGTGATGGTGACATCGTCGCCGCTCATATCCGTAACGGTGACGGCGCGTGCCTCGTCCTCGGGAGCTTCTTCTGGGGCTTCGGCGGGCTCTTCCTCCGTCTCCGGCTCGGTCTTCGAGCCGCCGCAGGCAGCCAGCGCCAGCAGCAGGCACATGGCCAGCAGCAATGCAAGGCTCTTTTTCATAATTTTCATAAGGGGTTCCTCCAACAGTATTATTCACAAACAGCGGCTTCGCGCTGGGATGTGCCTGATGCGCAAAATAAGACAGGGCTCACAAGGAGTCCTGTCTTCCAGCAAATTCGGCTGTATCACGCGCTCAAAGAAAAACGCCTTCGCAAGTCCCCATCATAGCCCGGACTTACGCAGACGCTGCACAGCAAAGATATAAAATTATCTGTCTTCTGCTCATAAGCCTACACCCGCCCCGGCAGAATGTCAATAGGAAAAACAGGAAAACAATAGAAAAAACTTTTTAAAAAATTGAAATATTCTATCAATATGAATGCATGAAAGCTTGATCCCCTTGACAATTGTCAGGAAATTGACGATAATAGGGTTGGCAAATGATTTTGAAGAAAGAGGGCTTTGTGATGAGCAATATCCGTCCCGACGATTATCTCGTAAATGTAAAGGCCGTCTATGTTCTCGATATGCTCGGCGTCCGCGATTTGTCCTACTTTGACGATCCCGAGCAGAACCGCTCCGTCTACCGCGAGGAGGTGGAGATCGACGCCGCGACCTATACCATCTGCTACAAGCGCGGTTTCGGCTACGAGGCGCTGGCGACCCACACCCTGACCACCAAGGAGACCGACTATATGCTCCGGGAGCTCACGGAGTGTTTTGCCGATGTCCCCGCACTTCCCGCGCCCGAGGTGGAGGAGGAAGCTCCCACCGTCCGGCTGAAACTCACCTATAACAGCGGCGAGGTCGTTACCTATCTCTGCAACTTCGAGCGCAAGGCTCTGCCCGGGAAATGGCTGCAGTTCCGCAACGACATCAAGTCCAAATTCGATTTTTACAGCATGAAGGGCGACCTACTGAGCGAGAAGCTCATTCGATATGGCAAGCGTGGGGATGAATACATCTTCTGTACGGTATACGACAACACCACGAAAAACCTCGGCTACTTCCTCACGGAGGACGATTCTATCCGTCCCGGGGATCGCGTATCCATTCCTGCGGGGGACGGCGCGATCACCGGCAAGGTGGAGAAGGTGGAATATTTTACCGCCTACAACGCCCCCAAAGCGCCGGAGACACTGAAGAAGATCACCAGGAAGATCAACGCCTGACCGCCCAAACCTAAAGCAGAAAACGCTCCCGGTGCAGCAGACAGGGGCTGTACCGGGAGCGTCGCCGTATGCACTTTACTAGAACAGCTCCCGCACGATGTCCAGGAAGAGCTGCGCGGCCGGGTTCGTCACATTGCGGTGCCACGCCACGACGTAGGTGCGGATAGCATCGCCGCCGGGGATGCGGACGAGCTTCACGTTTTGAGAGTAGAACACGCTCCCCAACGCCTCCGGCACGATGGCGATGCCGGTACCCGCGCCCACGGACAGCAGCACGGCTTCCGCCCGGTCATACTGGCATACCACATTGGGAGCGAAGTTCCGCGCCTCGCACACCCGGCGGATCTCGTTATACAGCGCCGGGCCGTCGGACTCCGACACAGCGATGAACCGCTCCCCCGCCAAGCGGGAGAAATCCAGGGGCTCGTTCGCCAGCGGGTGATCTGCAGGAAAGGCGACGCAGAGGTAGTCGATGTGGGACACGACGCTATCGAAGCTCTCCCCGGCCGGAACCATCTCCTGCACGGCGAAGTGGAAATCGTACTTCGCCTCGTTCATGGCCAATACCTCGCTGCGCCCGGAGGTGAAGGTGATGTCCGTGAGGATATCGGGGTAGCGCTTGGAGAAGGCGGCGAGGCATTTTGACAGGATCGCGCTGGAGGTGGTCAGGGCGGATATGGACACGCTGCCGGTCTTTCCCAGCTCCATCTGGTGGATGCGGAACGCGGCCTTCTCCGCGATGTCCACCATCTCCAGGGCGCTGGGCAGAAGCTCCCGCCCCGCCTTGGTGATGGAGACGCCCTTCCGAGAGCGGATGAACAGCGGCGACCCCAGCTGCTTTTCCAGCTCCACGATGCTATGGCTCATGGAAGGCTGGGTGATGCCGCAGCGCCGCGCCGCCTCGGAAAAGTTCAGCGTCTGCGCCAGGGCGATAAAATATTTTAGCTGTGTTACGTCCATCGCGGTCACTCCCGAAATATTGTTGTTACCATTATCCGTTTTTTTGTCGCGGAAGTCAAGAAAAGGATTGACAACTAGATTTATTTTAACTATCATTTAATTGAATTTTTCTATATGGAGGGTCTGCGCAATGAAACGAATGAGATCTGTTTCTCTGCTCTGTGTGCTTCTGGCCGCCGCGATGCTTTTCGCGCTGACGGGCTGTGGCTCCGGCAGCAAAACGGCCGCCGGGGCCGGCGGCACGGACGAATATTACACTCTGTCTCTGACCATGCACGACCCCGTCACCTCCGCAGTGGGCGTGCTGTACCAGGCGTGGGCGGACGAGATAAACGACCTCACCGACGGGCATGTCACCGTGGAGCTGTACGGCAGCGGCACCCTGGCTGCCGGTACGGACGCGGTGGACTATGTGAAGAGCGGCGCGGCGGACATTGGCTGGATCTATACCTCCTTCTTTGCGGGCCAGTTTCCTCTGACGGAGGTCATCACCGTGCCCATGTCCGGCCTGTACCACCCGGCACAGACGGCAAACGTCCTCTGGGATCTCTATGAGGAGTATCCGGAGCTGCAGGAGGAACTGTCCGGCTTCAAGGTGCTGATGCTCTATGGAAACCCCGTAAACTTCATCTCCACGAAAGGCAAGCCCATTGAGACGGTCTCCGACCTCGAGGGGCTCAACCTGCGCTGCCCCACCGGCGGCGTGTCCGAGGTGTTGAAGGCCTGGGGCGCGAACCCCATCCTCATGAACTCCAACGACATCTACGAGGCGCTGGAGAAGGGCAACATCGTGGGCACCGTCCACGAGTGGAACGGCCTCAACACTTTCAGCCTCTATGAACAGCTCGATTATTATATGGATATGCCCCTGTACGAGGGCGTGTTCATCCTGGGCATGAATCTCGATTCCTGGAACAAGCTGCCCGCGGAATATCAGGAGGCCATCGAGAGCGTGTCCCTGCGCACCGGCTCCGCGCAATACGCCGAGGGCTTCAACGACGCGGCCATGACCGCGAAGGACAAGATCCTCCAGGACGGCGGCACGTTGGTCACTCCCACGGAGGAGGCGCTGGCAGAGTTCCAGGTCGCGGCGGACGCCTATGCCGCCGAGTGGGCGGAAACCGTGAGCACCGACAGTTTCGACGGCGCGGCGTATTACGCCCGCACGGTGGAGCTGGCGGAGCAGTACGCCACCTATTGAGAAAGGACGCGAAATAAGACGCTATGAGCATGACTGCCTTGGCCGTCGCGGCCATTATCGTCTTTCTCGCGCTGATCTCCCTGGGCATGAACATCGGCCTTGCGCTGATGGCTGTGGGCACGGTGGGCTACGCCGTCGCGGTGAGTCCCACGGCGGCCATCGGCCTGCTGCGGACGATCCCCGCGACCCAGGCTGGATCCTACGCGCTGATGGTGGTGCCCATGTTCGTCATCATGGGGAATTTCGCCTTTGAGGCAGGGCTCAGCGAGGGACTGTATAACGCGTGCAGCAAATGGCTGTCGAAGCTGCCTGGCTCCCTGGCCTGCGGCACCGTGGCCGCCTGCGCGGGCTTCGGGGCGATTTGCGGCTCCTGCGCTGCTACCGCCGCCACCATGGGCACGATCTCCGTGAAGGAGATGCGAAAGTATGGCTATGCCGACAAGCTCTCCACCGGCTCCGTCGCCATGGGAGGTACGCTGGGCGTGATGATCCCGCCCTCGACGCCGATGGTGGTGTACGCCATCATGGCGGAGTGCTCCATCGGGCGGCTCTTCGCCGCGGGCGTTCTGCCCGGCATCCTGCTGGCGGTAATGTGTATCCTCACGATCATCCTGCTCGTAAAGCTCGACCCCACGCTGGCGCCGTCTCCGCGGAGCTGTCCATGGCGGGAGCGTCTGCGCTCCCTGCGGGGCCTGTTCTGGGTGGCGCTGCTGTTCGGTGTCGTGCTGGGCGGTATGTTCGCCGGTGTGTTCACCGTCAATCAGGCAGCGGCCGTGGGCGCGGCGCTCTCCGCCGCCGTGACCGCCATTCGCGGACGGCTGAGCCGCGAGGTATTCGTCCGGGTCATCAAGACCTCAGTAAAGACCGCAGCCATGACCTTCCTGATCCTCATCGGCGCGGCGGTGTTCTGCAACTTCCTCGCCATCACCGGCCTGCCGGGAAAGCTTGCCGCGGCCATCGCCGGAATGCGGGTGTCGAAGTATGTCATTATCGCCATCATTACGCTCATCTATCTGTTCCTGGGCGCGATTATGGACGAGCTGCCCATGATAATGCTGACGGTGCCCATTTTCCTGCCCATCATCCAGGCACTGGGCTTCGATACCATCTGGTTCGGCATTTACGTCGTGCTGGTCATGGAGCTGGGTGCCATCACTCCGCCGGTAGGACTCAACTGCTTCATCATCTCCGGCGTGGCGCGGGACGTGTCTTTGGGCACGATCTATCGCGGGTGCCTGCCGTTTTGTGTCACAATCCTTGTCGCAATCGTGGTGGTCACAGCGCTTCCGGATATTGCGCTGGTGCTGCCGCGCCTATTCTTCGGCTGAGGGGGTGCAGAAATGCTGAAACTGAAACCCTATGTCAATAGGATCGCGGAGGCGGTAAGCTATGTGAGCTTCGCCTGCTTTCTCGCGATCTGCACGCTGTCCGTGGCGGACGTCATCGGCCAGCGGGTGTTCAACCATCCCATCCTCGGGGCATACGAGATCGTGGAGCGGCTCATGCTGTGCGCGGTGTTCTGCGCCTTCGCCTATGGGCAGACGGAGAAGACCCATATCAACATGACGCTCGTCATCGCAAAGCTGCCCAGGGTACCGCAGATGATCGTTTTCTCGGTCATGGCGGTGCTCAGCGTGGCCATGGCCGTGGTGCTGACCTACGCCGCAGGCGTGCAGATCGGCGTGGCGCTGGACGCGGGGACGGTCACGGGCATGCTCCATATCCCTCTGTGGCCGTTCTACATCGTGGAATGCGCCGCCATGGCGGTGTTTACAATCACGCTCGTCTACGACGCGATCCTCGCCGTCGGGGCAATCTTTTCCGAGGATATAGCCGAGGATGTGCGGTCCACCTGGACATGACGATAAGGAGGAACGAATGAAACGGATCGTGAATTATCGGGTATATGATACCGACAACGATAAAAGGCTCGGCGGCTGGAACAACGGCAAGGCACCGGATGCCGATTCATACTATGAAGAAAATCTGTATATAACGCCCACCGGCGGCTATTATCTCCACATGATCGGCGGCCCGGACAGTCCCGCCATGCTGGGCTGGGGCGGCCGGGCGGCCTTCGGCATCGCAGCCATGGGGCAGCTTATCGAGCCTATCTCCAGCGAGCTGGCGCAGGAATGGGGCAAAAAGCATCTGCCCCAGCCGTAGGGCAAAAGCAATTATATTTACAAGCTACATACTCCGACAAAAAATGCGTCGCACTTTCGACTTGTTGACAAAGTGGGAAAAGTAGCAGCAATGTGGGAAAATGAAGAAAAGAGCAGGAGCGGCCGCCATGCTGTCTCCATTGGATCTCCCTGGCTTTCTGTGGTCACACTTGGCCAAAATTCATGAACAATTTGAATTTTATCGTGACCACCGAAACAAAAAGCTCCGACTGTCATCCGTAAGTATGGACAACCGTCGGAGCTTTCGATGCGTTTTGGTTTTGTTTTTTACCGGGATGCCTCACCGGAAGCGCCCACGGGCGTGACAACGATGTCGCCCTCCCATGCACCGCCCGCGCTCGTATCCACCGTTTCGCCGTTCACGGTGATGGCGCCGTTTATTACAGCGCCCGGTACCAGTGTAAGGCCGTGCAGGTTCGACTCACTCGTGACATTCCAGACGGAGTTCGCGTCCATCGTTAGATATACGCCGCGCACAGCGTCATATTCGGTGACGCCTGTCGCCCACTCATAAATCTCATCAGGATCTTGGAGCCGGTAGCTCTCCGCAGTGTCGGCAGGATCGGCATCGTTCACATACAGACCGGTATTTGGATCCACGGAATAGCTCAGATCCTCGAAGCTCTCCCAGAGAGACAGCCATTCGTCGATACCCGTCGCCACGATCGCACCCGTTAGGGTGCTCCCCGTGAGCGTTAGGCGCATAGGGCGCTGGTAGTCCTCATGGGCGATGTCGCCCGTCCATTCATTCCCGACGGACTCGATGCAGATGCCGGAGATCTTCTCCGTCGCGATGTCGTCCAGGATCTGCACGGCGCTGCCGTCAAGGTCGATGACGCTCTGGAACAGAATGCCGTTTGCGCTCTCAAGCTCGCAGTTTTCCAGCCTCACATCGGCGTTGCAGCTTCGGAATTCGAACACGCTGCCCTTTTGGTGAGCAAGATACATCTCGGTGGTCGCCGGGAACTTCGCCAGGCTCGTCCCCGTTGCGCCCACGGTGGAGAACACGCTGTTCGTCGCGTACAGATGAGGCTGGGTGTTGTACATGGCTGAGGTGTTCGTGTCCACGATGCCGTTGTGCTCTGGATCGCCCGAAGCGCCTGTCGCCACGACATGCATCACCACAGCGTTTCTGTCGCCGATGATAACGCTGGGCGTGTCCTCTGCCAGCTCCTCGCCCTGTAGGTTTTCCTGGAACACAGGGTCAGCCACTGTCAGCGCGTCGACGGAAGAACCCACGATCAAGGTGCCTCCGTTGCAGCCGAACAGGCCGTACTCGCCGCAGTCGAAGGTCGAGCCGTAGATGCAGACGGTGCAGCCGTCGGCATAGGAGCCGTAGCCGCCGTTGTAATTCACGCAGTCGGCGTTGTAAAGATACATTTTGCCGGAGGTCATATCCGTGGACCAGGAGGCATAGCCGTCCGAGGTGCATACGGAGTTGTAGACGTACATATTCGCCGTGCCGGTCATAATAATATTCCGGGACGCGCCGTACTGCATGGTAAACCAAGGCATGTCGCAGTACTGCCCCTTGCAGCCCAGGGATTCAAAGTAGCAGTCCTTGACGATGTTCGTACCGGAGCTCAGATCGAAGCTGTAGCGGTTGATGCCCGCCGAGAGCACATACACGTTCTCTACCTTCATGGTGCCGTCTCCGGCAGAAACGATGCCGAAGCCGCCCGCGGAGTCGGTGCCCCAGCTGTAATCCTCGGGCAGATCGAATCTCAGCACCGTGTTAAAGGGGATTTCCTCTCCAGTGTAATACGTCTTAACCGTGTGGAAGTCCTCCTCCCCGCCCAGCAGAAAGTCGTTCCCCCCGTACCAGGCGATGCCGCCGGCGTAATTGTCCACGGAGTCTATGGACAAGCCGCTGACTGCATCGGCGGAGATGGTCGCGCCCTCGGCCATATTCACCTCGATGCCGTCTTCGAGGGCGACCTCGCCATCCTGCACCGTAATTGCTACTACGCCTGCGGCGGAGCGGGGACCTGCTCCGTCAGATGAACTGCCGGATGCGTCGCCGCTCGCTTCCCCGGAGGCAAAGGCCGGGACTGCCAAAAGACACAGGCACAAAAGAATAGAAATCAGTTTTTTCATAGCATCCCTCCGTTACGACGCCTCACCGGACGCAGCCGGGGCGTCCTCCGCGGGAAGATCCACAAAGTCTGCGTTATAGGTCCCGATGCCGCCGTTTTTCACAAAATCATCCCAGCCGGTGCAGTTAAAGGCGTCCTCGCCGAAGATCTTGCCCCAAGGTCCGTTATCCATGTCGATCTCGTCCCAGCTTGCAGTCTCAAGGATGATCGCGCCGACCTCATCAGGGAACGGGGATATCTCCGGTAGGATAGATACGAGCCACGCCTGATAGTCTGCCCATGTGACGGAAGCGCCCTCGGCAGGTGTGACGACGATATCGCCCTCCCAGCTGCCGCCGGATGAGATGTCTATCGGCTCGCCATCCACGGTTACGTTACCATTTACGACCGCACCGGTCACGGTAAGCTTCGTGAGGAAGCTCGTCCCGGTGACGTTCCAGACCGTACCGTTCGTGAGCGTAAGGTATACGGGGTTATTCACCGCCGCAGCCGCGGTATTCTTTACCCGGCCGATGCTGAGGTGGCAGTCGAGGGTGGAATCCGCCTCGATGACCGTGCCGCCGGGCAGGGCATTGCCCTCGGCGTCCACATGATTGGCCCAGGCGGAAGAGATGACGCCGGTAATTTCCGCGTTGTCAAAAGTCACATTCAGGCCCTGGTATGCCTGCCATACCGCGTTATAAACGTCGCCCTCCACGGAGAGGTTTTTAAACACTGCCTCGCAGTTTTGCTGGGGCTCATATTCTACCATTACAGGCACGGCATCCGGGTTTTCTGCCACGAATGCGTCATAATCATCCGCGGAGACGCCTATTTCCTCGCCATCCACATCAAACACATACAGGACCGTGGGGGGAAATCCTTCAGAATAGGTTTTCTGTACCATAGTTCCGAGAAAGCATTCAACTTGGGTGAAATCGTCCTCGACCTCGGGTACCTGCAGCGCCTCATAGTTCAGGCCGCAGTCGTCTGAGGTCATGAGCTGCAGGAGGACGTTTTCCTCTCCAACAGCAAGCTCCGTCCCGTCCACAACAAGGCTTGTAAAGCAACCATCCGTATCGAGATCGGAATAGCCCTTCATCATAAACAGGCAGCGGTCGGCATACAGGCTGCCGCCGGTGATATCCACCGCGCCGCCCTGGTTTTTATGCCACATAATGCCGATGCGATCGGAATAGCAGGTGTCATTCACCATGGTGGCGCTGGACACGCCGCTCGAGAGGATGATTACATAATCGGAGCCGTAGAATTCACTGTCGTAGTAGTAGTTGTGGAAGCCGGAATCACAATAGGATACATAACCGGAATTGTAGTTTGCCGAACTGCCAAGCGTGAAGCCGTAGGTAACGCCGTTCACTTCCTTAGTGGCAGTGTATTCCTTGCCGTCCTGCGCGATCTCGAGCCAGCCGACGCCCGCAAGGACGTTCCGCGTGGTCAGACAGACGTCCGTGCCTGAGTCCGTGGAGAGCGGCGCCCAGCTGCCGGAAACAACAAGGCTGTCCTCATATGTGATCTTGGCCTGTCCGACAGCGTTCGTCACACGCATCGAACCGGCAAGCCCCAATGCGAACGGCGAACCTCGGCGATAGGTATCCACATCCTGCTCGCCGTAAACAACGACATTTTTCAGCGTAGCGACGGCGCTGCCAGAGGCGGATACGCCCTCGGTGGCCTTATTCCATACCACAACACCGTCAATGACCGCGCTGCCTTCTGTCAAGGAAATCGCCGTGCCGCTCTGATTGAGTTCAATACGGCCATTTTCAATGAGCACCGGCTCATCGGAGGCATCTCCGCTGACCGACAGACCGACGACCTGCTCATTTTCGTCCGCTGTGATGATAAAATCTCTTACACCATTTTCTGTCACGGTTCCAGCGAAATATTCCTCATCGATCACTATGGAAGATCCCTGGATGGATACCGCCTCATTCGATGCTCCGCCGGACGCCTCACCGGAAGCCTCTCCAGAGGCCAGAACCGGCGTTGTCAGGACGCACAGGCAGATAAGAAGCATCAGCCATTTTTTCATCGTATTCTCTCCTTCTCTCATTTTGTCACGACGATCCGCCGGACGCCTCGCCGGAAGCGGAGGCAAACGCGGACGTGTCGATGTAGGCCGGGCGGTCGGAATCCTCGCGATACCAAATCTCGCCCTCCAACTGGCGCTGGACAGACTTGCCGCACTCGCGCCCAAGGCAGACGGCAATGCCGATGGACACGCCGTTCGTGGGCGTGAAATAATCCCGCCCGAAGCGGCCGCCGGTCGTGTTGCCCGTGGCGAAAAGGCCCTTGATCGGAAGAAACTCCTCGCCCAGGACGCGCTGCTCGCCGTCCACATACAGCCCGCCCATGGTAACCATGTAGTTTGCGATCAAGGCATTTTCCTGCACGACCTGCAGGAAGAACGGGCCGTTCTCCACCGGGAACAGCACCTCCGGCGCGCGGCCGAATTCCTCGTCCCGCCCTGCGTGGGCGTATTCGTTGTACTGCGCGAGGGCAGCCAGGATGTTCTCCCGCACGCGGCCGCTCATGCCCGCATAGCGGCAGCATTCCTCCACCGTATCGCCGGCGTAAAGGTAGATGCCGCTTCCGGCGTTATACACCTCGCCCTTCTGGCCATAGGCCGCTTCGAGCTTCGTCTTCCAGCTCTGGATGTTCCCCTCCGTGGGATCGGTCGAGCCGTGTGCGGGCGCCACGTGGCGCAGACGCTCGGGCAGGTCGCTGTCGTACAGGCAGTAGATCGTATCGCGGTTCATGAACAGGCTCGGGAAGCCCCGGTGCTCGATGGTGCCCCAGAACTCGTTCTGGAAGCGCTTTCCATAGCTGTCGAACCAAACGCCCTGGGGATGGCCCGGCGATCCGCCCTGGCCGGGGCCGCCGTTGAGCCAGGTAAGGCGTCCGTCCATCGTTGGGATGGGGCCCTGCTCGAGCTTTGCGCCCACCTGGATCGCCATGGCAATGCCGGAGCCGTCCCGATCCGTCTGCTGGGCATGGAGCGCGTCGTGGTCCTGCATGAAATACAGCATATCGGGCAAAAGATCGCTGACCATCTCCATATTCCCGCCGAAGCCGCCGGTGGCTACGACGGTGTATTTCGCCGTGACACGGATGTATTCGCCGGAATCGTTCATCTTCGCCACCGCGCCGGTGACTGCGCCATCCGCGTCCTGCTCCAGATACTCGGCGTGGCAGCCAAAGATATGTCTGCTGCCCGTGCCGGACTCATTTTCAATGAAATCCCTGTGATATCTCGCAACCGTGCCCTGACTGGGCCGCAGCGTCGGCGCGTAGAACCGCAGGTCACCGATCTTGTCCAGCATGCCCTCGCGCATGGACCTCTTTTCCATGTCCCAATACGACGGCGCTCCGAACATGGAATCAACCACGTCCTCGGGCACATGCCCCAGGTGCCAGTCAAAGCTGTCCCCGGAAAACTGTGCGAATTTCATGCACAGAACCTGATTCGCGTAGTTATTGCAGTTGAGCATCCAGTTATGGTAGAACTCGATGGGGTCCACCTCCGGCGCACCGTAGTGCTCCTGGATGTACCTGGAGTTGATGACCGCCTGGTCGCCGCCGAACAGGGAAAAACGATCTTCCGCCTGGTTTTCCAGCACGATGACCTTATACCCCTGCTCCGCCAGCCACAGGGCGCAGGCGGCGCCGGAGTAGCCGTTGCCCAGGATGAGCACATCCGCCGTAAGGCTTTCCGTGACGGCGCTCTCTGCCACGGGATCCTGCTTCAGCCGCCAGGCGCCGGTGGAATAGAGCGTGTCCGTGATGCGGGTAACGCCCTCGCCATCCAAAACACGGACGATCTTCTCGCCCGTATCCTCCGCCAGAGCGGTGCTCGCCCCGGTGACGGCGTCCGGCTCCGCGAAAGCGGAAACACCGAGGACGCCTGCCGCCGCGACGCCTGTCGCGCTCGCCGCGGCGCCCTTTAGAAACTTGCGGCGGGATATCTCTTTCTTTGTCATAGTATCCTCCTTATCTCAGCTCGTCGGGATAAAAGATCTCGCCGCGTATCTGCTTTCCAACGCTGCGGCCGCACTCCCGTCCCAGACACACCGCCATGCCGATGGAAACGCCCATCATGGGTGCGAAATAGTCCCGTCCGAAGCGGCCCGGCGTGGTGCCGCCGGAGCTGCCGGTGGTGAAGGTGTCGCCGAACTGGCACATGAAGTCGGTGTACATATGCAGATGCCAAATCTTCCACTCGCCGTTCTCCATAGATACAACCTACCACGGAATGATTAAACGAACGTGAAAAACGAAGGTCATGCGCTTATTTAACTATTTGTAATCTCTGTCTCCTGTTCAGGAAGAGGCATCGGCTCGGCCAGCAGTCCGGTCGTTGGATCGTAGAAGGATCCAAAATACTTTCCCTCAAACTCCTTTGCCGCATAACCGAGGCTCTCGCCGGGCACGATCACATTTCCGATATTTACGCCCTCGGGAACGACCACAAAGATTGTGTACATATCGTTCGCAGCAAGTGTGATATCGCCGCCGTCCCAATCAATTTTAGAGCAGGACTCCACGAACACATCATCCGCCGCGTTGTCGCCGGGATCGATCATCAGCGTGACCTTGTAGATCCCCGCCGCGTTGCTCACCGTGCCGCCGTCGATGGTCAGTCCGGTCAGGAAGCTCGTATCGGTGACATTCCACACGCCGCCGTCCGTCACGGCCACGTCCACGCCGTTCGCGCCGTAGAAATACGGCGTATTTGCCACGACGGAGATGTATTTCGCGTTCTCCCAGCTGCCGGAGTGCGGACTGTTGTACCATACATTCTGCTCCAGGGGAACGCTCTCGGAGCCCGTCGCGCTGTAGTAGCCGTAAAGTCCGACCTCGTAGGTTTTTGCGTAGTGCTGGTACGCGCCGGCGGAGATAACGCCCGTGACAGAAGCGTTCTCGCCGATCGTGACGTACAGATCGCTGCCTCCCTGCGTCCAGTAACCCGTGGAGTCCCAGATATCGCCCGTGATATCCGTGTTTTTGAGATCGACCTTCGTCCACCACTGGCCGAGATCCTTCGCGGCCTCGGTGCCGTAAGCGCACACGTCGTAGCCGCTGCCGCCCTGGAGGTCATAGTCGTCCGTGTCGATGGTGTCGCGGAACTGGAAGCTCCAGCCGTCCGGCTCCCAGAAGTACTCGCCGAAGGTGCTGTACTGGAAGTTCGTCAGGCCGCAGAAGCCGTCGTCGTTGTCCATGAGCTGCAGGAAAGTCGTCTCGCCGGTGTAAGGACTGACGCCCGTGGTCACGGAAGCACCGTCCACGGTGATCTCTGCGAAGCCGGATTTCACGATAAAGCTCGCCTCACCCGTCTCGAGAACCGTACCTTCTTTAAGCGTGACGGTGTTCACGGTGTCGTTGAGCATCATGGAGTGCGCCTCGAATCCGAAGCGGTCAGAGATGATATGGGAGGTCTTTATTTCCCCAGATGCCAGAGCGTCGCTCCTGACCGTCGTCACGACCTCGTCCGTCTCCTGCGCATAGTAGGTATCCATACCCTCACCGTCATCCTTGGCCTCCATGCGCTTGACGACGATCTCCTCTCCGCCGGTGTACGCGCCGATGTTCACATGCCCGCCCATCATGATGAAGCCGAGCACGCCCGCGCGGATATCGGAGCCGTACCAGTTTTCCGTCACCTGCCCGATGGCGAAGGCGCCGTAGCCCTCGTCCACCTCCACCGAGGAGTTTACGACGTCCATGCGCATATAGCTGCCGTCGTCTACGGAAAGTCCGCCCCAGCCTGCGGCAGTGATTTCCGAGTCGACCACGGTCTCGGTGGACTGCGCGCCCATGAGGTTCACACAGCGGGAACTGCCGAGCGCGTTATTGATGCCGAGATGCCACGGCGCGCCGATCATGGTGCCCTGATTTGCGTTCGACAGATACGTGCCGTACACCGTGCCGCCATTTGCCGTCAGAGAGCTGTTTCTCACGATCACATCCGCGCTGCCGCCTATGAACAGCGCAGGCTTCACAACGCCGGTAGTCTCAATATCGCTGTCCTCGATGGTAAGGAGCGTCCCCGTGCCATAGGCCGAGATCGCCGCACCGAGACCTGAGAAGTCGTTCGTCGTGCCGCCGACGGCTTTCGTATCAAGATCGATATCTGCGCCGATCAGCGTGTACGGAACGCCTTCGACGACGAGCCCGGCAAAGGTGTCGCTCTGCGCTGTGACAGAGATCCCCGCAGCTGCGTCATCGCTCACTGTGCCGCCCTGCACGGCCTCAAGCACGGAATAACCGCCGCTGACGCCGTTTTTATCCACATAGATCGCCGTGCGGTAATCGTTGCTGTTCCGTGCGGAGCGCAGCTCATTGCCAAGGATGGTCTTGTTGAGACTGCCTACATGGACCTCGCCGTCCGATTCCCCGGAGCCGCCGGACGCGCCGCCTCCCGGAGAAGCTCCCCCGCCGGGCTCGCCGCTGCCGCCGGCCTGGACGGCGAACTCGTCTGTGACAACGACCGCTATATCCCCGGTGTAGGTTCCCGGGGTCAGCGCCCGCTCCACGCCGTCCACGATCAGCGTGACATGCCCATCATAGCCGTCAATGCTTCCATCCTCCTTCACCGTGACCGAATCCATCCGGGTGGCAGAGGCGTCCGCCAGCGCCGCTGTACTCAGAACAGAGATGAGCATCAATACAGACAAAAGCATGGACAATCTCTTTTGCAGTTTCATAAACAAGCCTCCCCAAAAAGTATTATTTTGCATTCATCCTGCTTCCAGAATAACCTAAGACCATTAAACGAACGTGAAAAAATCGTTTTTTCGCCACAAAATCGTTTATTAATTAACGTTTGTTTAATCCTTGTGCAACTGCATGAAAAGGAGAGCGTCACAGGCGCACAGGCTGTCGACCCTTCCGTCTCCTCCATAGGCCAGCTTGCCGAAGTAGTATGGAACATGACCGGTATCTCGTATCTTTCTCGACTGGAGGTCGGCGAGGGCTCTGCGGTGAACGGAGTCCTGATTGCGGACAGCGAAATCACAGAGGCCCTTCCCGGCGTGTACGCGGGCAATATCATTGTCACGCCGTAACATTTCCCATAAACTGTTTTGGGCTCTGCCGGTCGGCAGAGCCCATTCTTTATGTCGATATCACAGTTCAATGATAAAGCTGTTCTTCCCGTCGATATACTCGTATTGGATCGTACCGCGCAAAGCGCTCACGATCTCGTGCGCGATCGACAGCCCGAGTCCCGCTCCCTTCTTCGTTCCGTCCACCTGATAGAAGGGCTTGAAGATATTGTCCCTCTGTTCCTTTGTCAGTTCCGCGCCTGTATTGGCACAGCACAGGCGAAGCTTGCGTACAAGCCCCGTCTTTTTACTGGCTGTGACCTTGATAGAGCCCCCGGGAGCGCAATATTTTATGGCGTTCTCCACAACGATTTCCACAAGACGGGTCAGCTGTATCTCGTCCCCCAAAACGGTCAGCCCGGGTTCTGCGTCATGGGTCAGCATAAGACCGTGATCGAAGGCAACCACCTCAAAGCGTAACATCTCTCGCTCCACCAGCGTCGTAAAATCGACCTCCACTCGGGATCGCTCGCCTGTCTGCGCGGCAAGACCGGTCATAATCATGGCCTCAACGAGGCCGGTCATGCGGTCGCATTCGTGCCGGATGTTTTCACAGCCGAATATGAAGTCGGCTTCATTCGTGTCCTTGTCCCCGTCAATGAGATCAATATTGGCGCGGATGATCGACACCGGCGTCTTGAGTTCATGGGACACCTTGGCAATGAATCGGGTCTGCTCGTCCATCGCCTGCTTCGCGGGCTTCGAAAACCATCTCGTGAGAAAGAAGGAGACAATCAGGAGGAGCAGGAGGATCGTGAGCTCGACAATTATGATCCGCCCTAAAAGCGCGTGTAGCTCATTTTCGATATAAGTCACATCAATGAAGGAAACACGGTGCGATCCCGCCTTGCGGACGCCGTTAAAAAACCTGATCCCATACTCCTGAAGAATACCGCTCTCTTCCATGCGGCCCACAAGGTGCGTAATCAACTCGTCGATCGTCGTACCGTGATCTGCCAGAAAGAAGCGCCCCTCCACCACCTGCGCCGTGTTCGTCCGGTTATCGATTTCAATGACAAAAAACGGCGGATACGCGGCAAGCGGCTCCGCGGAGGGGTTTTCTTTGTTCCCGTAGTTGTGGATATCCAGCAGGTAGACCATGCACTGGTATTCCAGCTCCGCCTTTCGTTCCAGGTAGATGAACGCGCCGACAGCGACGGAGAAAACGAGCATAAGACCCATAAAAACCGCGATAAACTTCAGCCTCAGCTTGCGTACCACATTCATGCGTGATCCTCCAGCACGGTGAGATAGTAGCCGATGCGGCGCACACTCTCAATGCCCACCTCAGACTGGATAAAGCTCAGCTTTTTACGCAGAAAGCTCATATAAGCGTCCACTACATTGCTTTCCGGCGAGGTATCAAAGCCCCACACCTTCACAAGCAGCGACTCCCGCGAGACCGGCGCTCCCTCGCTGCGCATCAGAATACGCATGAGTTCCAGCTCCCGGCTGTTGAGCGCCACACTGAACGCGCCGCAGGATAGCACGCCGCCTTCCTCATCCAGCGCTATGTCCCCATACATCAGCGTACTGCTTTCCATTTCCCGCGGTCGCCGCAACAGCGCACGGATACAGGCGAGAAGCTCTCCGCTGGCAAAGGGCTTCGGCAGATAATAGTCCGCCCCTTTGTCCAGCCCCTCGATCCGATCCGTAACGGATGAGCGCGCCGTCAGAAGCAGGACTGGGACCATGATGCCCTGCGCCCGGATCCTCTCAAGCACCTGAAACCCGCCCAGCTTCGGCAGCATTACGTCCAGGATCACGAGATCGTATATCCCGCTCAGGATGCAGTCCAGTCCGGCCTCTCCGTCGGAGGCGATGTCGGAGAGATAATTCTGTTTTTTCAGAAGGCTCTGGATAGTCTTGGCCATCCGCTCCTCGTCTTCCACGATCAGGATCCTCACAGTGTCACCGCCTTTTGTTCATTTTACAGTGCTTTCCAGAAATGCACAAGCGTTCCTGCTCATTCCTCAACGGTATGCTATATTTACTTGAATCTCTCTTCGCGTCTGCCGCAGGGAGGGTATCCCAAACAGATGCTGGATCAGCACCATCTTTATGAGCACCACCGGGTCTGTGCCGGGACGGCCTACCTCATGGTTGTAATACGGGTTCAGCCGCTCATACAGCCAGTCGTAGTCCATGACTTTTTCTATTTTCCGCAGCAGGTGCTCCTCCGGCACCAGCGCATCTATATCCGTTATCACCACATCCCGCCGCGAGTCTTTTCTCCATTCCTCTATCTCTATACCCCCGCATAATTCCTAACCCCATTATACCAAAAACTCCCCTTATTTGGGGAGTTTTTTGACAG
>CAYOSI010000028.1:0-32050 GCA_964406615.1 uncultured Oscillospiraceae bacterium | reverse complement strand
TCCCTATTCGCTACCCTTTTTTATTTTTTTGTTACACATCATTGTAACACCTACACACAAGCATAAATTTTTCATAGATTTTTCTTCCCATCCGGGAGCGATTATGTTACAATAATAGAGAATGTGTAATAAAGCAGTTCATATATTACAACTTACTTTAAAGGAGATGTGTCTTATGCCTCGAGCCAAAAAGACCATGGACGGCAACAATGCGGCCGCTCACGTGTCCTACGCTTTCACGGAGGTAGCTGCGATCTACCCCATCACCCCGTCCAGCCCGATGGCGGATTTTGTGGATCAGTGGGCGGCTGCCGGTCAGAAGAACCTGTTCGGAACGACGGTAAAGGTTCAGGAGATGCAGGCGGAGTCCGGCGCGGCCGGCGCCGTACACGGCAGCCTGAACGCGGGTGCGCTGACCACCACCTACACCGCCAGCCAGGGCCTGCTGCTGATGATCCCCAATATGTACAAGATCTCCGCGGAGCTTCTGCCGACGGTATTCCATGTAACGGCCCGTGCCGTTGCGACCCAGGCGCTGTCCATCTTCGGCGATCACTCCGATATCTATGCCTGCCGTCAGACCGGCTTTGCCATGCTGGCCGAGACGAACCCGCAGGAGGTCATGGACCTGTCCCCGGTGGCGCATCTGGCCGCCCTCAAGGGCCGCGTTCCGTTCCTGAACTTCTTCGACGGCTTCCGCACCTCGCATGAGCTGCAGAAGATCGAGGTCTGGGATTATGAGGATCTGCGCGATATGCTGGATATGGCCGATGTGGAGGCCTTCCGCAGCCGTGCGCTGAACCCGGAGCATCCGATCATGCGCGGCAGCCATGAGAACGGCGATATCTTCTTCCAGCACCGTGAGGCCGTGAACCGCTACTACGACGCGGTCCCCGACATCGTTCAGGCTTATATGGACAAGGTCAACGCCAAGCTCGGCACCGACTATAAGCTCTTCAACTACTACGGCGCCCCCGACGCCGACCGCGTCATCGTGGCGATGGGCTCCATCTGCGACGTGGCGGAGGAGGTCATCGACTACCTCAACGCCCGCGGGGAGAAGGTCGGCCTTGTGAAGGTCCGGCTGTACCGTCCGTTCCGCGCCGACAAGCTCATCGAGGCCATCCCCGCGACCTGCCGGAAGATCGCGGTCCTTGACCGCACCAAGGAGCCCGGCTCTCAGGGCGAGCCCCTTTACATGGACGTCGTCATGGCCCTGGCAAACGCCGGCCGCGGCGATATCACGGTCACGGGCGGCCGTTACGGTCTCGGCTCCAAGGATACGCCTCCCTCCAGCGTCTTTGCGATCTATAAGGAGCTGCTCAAGGACGAGCCCAAGCGCCAGTTCACGATCGGCATTGTGGACGATGTGACCAATCTGTCCCTGCCGGAGGAGCCCGCGCCCGATACGGCGCCGGCCGGCACCATCCAGTGCAAGTTCTGGGGCCTCGGCGGCGACGGCACCGTCGGCGCGAACAAGAACTCCATCAAGATCATCGGCGACTACACCGATAAATTCGTTCAGGCCTACTTCCAGTACGACTCCAAAAAGACCGGCGGCGTGACGATCAGCCACCTGCGCTTCGGCGACAGCCCTATCAAGAGCCCGTACTATATCTCCAAGGCCGACTTTGTCGCCTGCCATAACCCGTCCTATGTGGACAAGGGCTTCAAGATGGTGCAGGACGTCAAGCCCGGCGGCGTGTTCCTCATCAACTGCCAGTGGAAGCCGGAGGACCTCGAAAAGCACATCGACGGCGCTTCCCGCCGCTACATTGCGCAGAACAACATCCAGCTCTATATCATCAACGCGATCGACCTCGCCATTGAGATCGGCATGGGCAAGCGGACCAACACCATCCTTCAGTCCGCGTTCTTCGCGCTGGCGAAGGTCATGCCCGCAGAGGAGGCCATTTCGCACATGAAGGAGGCCGCCACGAAGTCCTACCGCAAGAAGGGCCAGGACATCGTGGATATGAACCACAAGGCCATCGACCTCGGCGCCAATGCGTTCGTGAAGATCGACGTGCCCGCGTCCTGGGCGGAGGCGCCCGATACGCCCGATCCCGTGGTCCATGCCGACCGTCCCGAGGTCATGAAGATGGTCCGCGATATCCTCACCCCGGTCGATAAAATGGACGGCGACAGCCTGCCGGTTTCGGCGTTTGTGGATCATGTCGACGGCACCTTCCATCTCGGTGCGTCCGCCCATGAGAAGCGCGGCGTCGCGGTGACAGTGCCCCGCTGGGATGAGAACAAGTGCATCCAGTGCAACCAGTGCGCCTATGTCTGCCCGCACGCTACCATTCGTCCGTTCGCGCTGACCGAAGAAGAGGCTGCCAAGGCACCCGAGGCCGCGAAGATCGCCGAGTGGAAGGCCGGCAAGGGCAAGGGCGTTTACAAGTTCACCATGGCGGTCAGCCCGCTTGACTGCATGGGCTGCGGCGTCTGCGTCGGCGTCTGCCCGACCAACGCGATCACGATGGTCGCCCGTGAGGAGGAGCAGCCGCAGGAGGCTGTGTGGGATTACATGGTGAGCGAGGTCTCCACGAAGGAGGAGCTGTTCGACCTGACCGTAAAGGGCAGTCAGTTCCATCAGCCGCTGCTCGAGTTCTCCGGCTCCTGCGCCGGCTGCGCCGAGACGAGCTATGCCCGCCTGATCACGCAGGTCTGCGGCGAACGCATGTATATCTCCAACGCGACCGGCTGCTCGTCCATCTGGGGCGGTCCGGCGGCGACGAGCCCCTACACCGTCAACAAGGAGGGCCGCGGCCCCGCCTGGGCCAACTCCCTGTTTGAGGACAACGCCGAGCACGGCTTCGGCATGTACCTCGGCCAGAAGGCCATCCGTGAGCGCATGAAGGGCGTCATCGAGGAGGTGGCCGAAAACGGAAAGGTCGAGGCCATCCGTGAGGCGGCGAAGGAGTATCTTGCGACCTATGACGACGGCAAGGCCAACGACGCGGCGACCCGTAAGCTGGTCGCGGCGGTCGAGTCCCAGGGCTGCGGCGGTGAGCATTGCGCCGAGATCCTGAAGAACAAGCAGTATCTGTCCAAGAAGTCCGTCTGGATCTTCGGCGGCGACGGCTGGGCCTACGACATCGGCTTCGGCGGCCTCGATCATGTGCTGGCGCAGGGCGAGGATGTGAACGTCATGGTCTTTGATACCGAGGTGTACTCCAACACCGGCGGCCAGGCCTCCAAGGCCAGCCAGATCGGCCAGGTGGCGCAGTTTGCCGCGGCCGGCAAGGCGGTGGCGAAGAAGAGCCTTGCGCAGATCGCCATGACCTACGGCTATATCTATGTCGCCCAGATCGCCATGGGTGCGAATCCCGCGCAGGCGCTCAAGGCAATCACCGAGGCGGAGGCCTATCCCGGCCCGTCTCTGATCATCGGCTATGCGCCCTGCGAGATGCACAGCATCAAGGGCGGCATGACGAACTGCCAGTCCGAGATGAAGAAGGCGGTCGAGTGCGGTTACTGGAACCTGTTCCGCTACAACCCCGCTCTGCTTGCCGAGGGCAAGAACCCGTTCACACTGGACTCCAAGGCGCCCACCGGCTCCTACCGCGATTTCATCATGAACGAGGCCCGTTACTCCGCGCTGACCATCAACTTCCCCGATCGTGCGGAGGAGCTCTTCACGCAGGCGGAAAAGACGGCCGGCGAGCGCTTTGCAAACCTCGAGCTTCAGAAAGCGATGTTCGAGCGGGAAGCGTCTGCCGAGTGATATAAAAACAGGACGCGGCCCCCGGTCCGGAGGCCGCGTCTGGGAAAAGGAGAAGATATTATGCTGATTGGCAACGTTCTGGAAAAAACGCCGGCCGAGGCCGCGTGGCACCTCTGCGCGGACAAGCTCGCGGATCAGGTCCGCACGGCCTGGCAGACACACACCAATGCCGGCGATAAGCAGTGGGAGGACGGCTTCCGTGAGGATCCGAACGCAATACCCGGTCTCCGTGAGGAGGGCTTCAAGGGCCTTGTCGGCCTCGACTATATCTTCAAGTGGTGGGGCGCTCCCGACTCCGACGAGCTCGCCGGCGTTCTGGACGTTATCTGGAAGACCATTGACGCCGAGACCGACGAGGTGACCTGCTACCGCACCTGGATCAAGTTCGCAGACCGCGATTTCATCCTCGGCCTGTATAAGGAAGAGGGCGCCAAGCGCGACAAGAACCGCGAGGAGTTCCGCGAAGCCTTTGCACAGTGGAAGAAGCTGTTTGAGAAGCTCTGATATGCCAACCGACGGGAAGAGGGAGCGCTGGGCGCTCCCTCTTCCCGTCGGTTATGATGAGGCGGTTTATTCGATGCCGGTCAGGTCGCAGCCGTCCAGCCATCGGGCGGCGGCCTCGCATACGCCGCGAAGCGTCTCCTCGTCAAAGGGAGAGGGAAGGCCGGATGCCTCCAAAAGCTCGGTAAAGGTCATCGTGCCGGCGAGCTTCGTATAGTGGTAATACTGCTCCCAGGCCGCGGAAAGGTCCTTCTGCATGGCGGACCAGAAATAAAGCGACATGGTCTGCGCAAGGCAGTAGTCGATATAGTAAAACGGAGCCTGATAGATGTGGAGCTGACGCTGCCAGTAGCGTCCGTCGCTGAAGAAGGGGATCTCGCCGTCCAGCCGGACCCACGGCGTATAGAGCGCGGTCAGCTCGCGCCAGACCCCGGTGCGCTCGGCGGGGGACATCTCCGGGCGTTCGTATACGATGTGCTGGAAGTGATCGACCATGGTCCCGTAGGGAATGAAGGTCAGTGCGCCGGCGAGATGGGCGTAATGGAATTTTGCGGTGTCCGGGCCGAAGAAGCCCTCGCTCCACGGCCAGGCGAAAAATTCCATGCTCATGGAGTGGACCTCGCAGGCTTCCATGCTGGGGAAGTGGCAGGCGTTCGGCACGATATCCCGCGCGGTGTAGGCCTCAAAGGCATGGCCGGCCTCGTGCGTGATGACCTCGACGTCGCCCTGCGTGCCGTTGAAGTTTGCAAAGATGAAGGGACAGTGGTAATCGGGCAGCTCCGTGCAGTAGCCGCCGGACTGTTTGCCGGGCTTTGCGAGAAGGTCCATAAGCCCGTTATCGAGCATGAAATCAATAAACTCCGCGGTCTGCGGGGACAGCTCGTGATAGAATTTTCTGCCCTGCGCGACGATGTCGTCGGCGGCGCCGACGGGAGTCGGGTTGCCGGAGCGGAACATCAGGGCCTGGTCGGCGTAGCTCATGGGATAGCTCACGCCGAGACGCTTTGCCTGGTCGCGGCGGATCTTGTCGGCGACGGGCACGAGATATTTCTGCACGGCAAGCCGGAATTTTTCGATGTCCGTTTTGTCGTAGCAGTTGCGCCGCATACGGAAGTAGCCGAGGTCGGTGTAGCCGTCATAGCCGAGCCTGCGGCCCATGCCGTCGCGGATACGGGTCAGCTCGTCGTAGATGCGGTCTAGGTCCTCGGCATGGCCCATGAACCAGGCGCCGGTGGCGTTCCAGGCCGCCAGACGGCGGGCATCGTCGGGGTCCTGACGCATGGGCTCGAGCTGCGCGACGGTGTAGGCGCCGCCCTCAAACTCGATCTGCGCGGAGGCGATGAGCTTGTCATACTCCGTGACAAGGGCGTTTTCGCGCTGCATATCCGGGATCAGCTCCGGAGCGAAGGCTTTGAGGGACAGCTCGATGTTTTTGAAAAACACGGCGCCGTACTTTTCCGCCAGCTCCGGGCGGAACGGACTGGCGTAAAGCGCCTGCTCCAACGCATTTTCGCCCTCCGCGAGGAGGGGGAGCGTCTCGTCCCACCAATCGGACTCGGCGGTATAGAACGCATCCCGCGTGTCAATGGAGTGGCGGATGGAGACAAGGGTGGCCAGTGTTTCGATGTGGCCGGAGAGGGAATCGCTCTCCCGAAAGACGGCGTCCGCCTCGTCAAAGCTCTGCGCGCCGCGCAGCCGGGTAGTCAGATCGGCGAGGGCGGCGAGAAGCTCGTCCTTGTCCGGACGTTCGTAGGGCATATCGTTAAATTTTATCATTTGCATAATCTCCTGCATACTGGTATTTTTGCCCAAAGTATACCACGGTTTTCTTGACAAGAAAAGAAAATCGTGTATAATATTAGGGCTTGACTGGATTTAAGTCGGGCAAATATCCTTGCTCCCGGGAGAAACGGGGGCCAATAGACCATAAGGAGGTGCACAAATGGCTAAAACAAGCGAGAAGTACGAGCTGATGTACATCATCAACCCCAATCTGGAGGAAGAAGCCCGTACCGCCATCGTGGAGAAATTCAAGGCGCTTGTGGAGCAGAACGGCACGATCGATGAGATGACGGTGAGCGAGAAGCAGAAGCTGGCTTACGAGATCAACTACATCGGCGAGGGCTACTATGTTCTGATCCAGTTCACCAGCGCTCCGGATTTTCCGGCTGAGCTTGACCGTGTTCTCGGTATTACCGACGGCATCATGCGCAGCCTGATTACCCTGCGTGTGGACTGAGAGGGAGATCAGCCATGCTCAACCATATCACTCTCATGGGCCGTCTGACCCGTGATCCCGAGCTTCGCTATACCCAGTCCAACACCCCGGTCGCATCCTTCCGCATCGCGGTGGACCGCGATTTCCAGCCCCGCGACGGCGGCGAACGGCAGACCGATTTCATCGACTGCGTCGCCTGGCGTTCCACGGCCGAGTTCGTATCCAAGTACTTCCAGAAGGGCAGCATGGCTGTCGTTTCCGGACGTCTGCAGATGCGTGACTGGACGGATCGGGATGGCAATAAGCGCACCAGCGCCGAGGTCGTTGTAGACACCATCTATTTCGGCGAGAGCAAGCGCTCCCGCGATGAAAGCAGCGGCCGCAGCTATGCGCCCCGGAACAACGCATCGACCGGGTACAATTCCGCCCCGCAGGGCGGCAACGCCTTCGCCGAGCTGGATGACGGCGACGGCGAGCTTCCATTTTGATTGAGGAGGATAGACAATGCCTTACGATAACAACCGCGGCAAGCCCCGCAAGCGCAGGAAGGTATGCCAGTTCTGCGTTGACAAGATGACCCATGTGGATTACAAGGATACCGCCCGCCTGAAGAAGTTCCTCTCCGAGCGCGGCAAGATCCTGCCCCGCCGTACCACCGGCACTTGTGCGCAGCACCAGCGTCAGTTGACCGAGGCGATCAAGCGCGCCCGTCAGATCGCTCTGCTGCCCTATGTGAACGACTGATCCGATCTATAAAAGGGAGCCGCGGCATTGCTTTGCTGCGGCTTCCTTTTTACAAATAAAAAGCCCCGGCGGCGCTTGGGGCTGCGCTCATAAGACAGTATTCAAAATGTTTTCGGGAAACGGCATAGCTTGCGGGCTATGCCGTTTCTCCGCTTCGCAGGTCATTCAGCAAAGACGCGGGGCGTATTCCCACAAGGTCATAGGGAATGTCGATCTGCGCCCCTTTGACGGACGTACACCGCCTTTGCCATGACATGTAAAAGCAGAGAAAATGCGTTGTGCTATTAAAGAGTGAGTGGTAAAATAGTTGCAGATAAGCAAGCGGTAAGTCGGGATTTGCAGCAATAAGTGCAGGGAGGAATATCACACAATGAAAGAAGCTCTGGGAAAGAATATGGATCGGTATTAACGAGCTCTGTGGTTTTGTAAATCATCCAATCATAAAATCATGGAGGTATCCGGTAATGAAATTAGATAAAAGCTGCGCCCTGCTGGTCATTGACATTCAGCAGGAGGATTTCATGGAAATGAACGAGAGCAACCTGGATGATCCGAGATGGGGATGTATCCGCAACGGGAAACGTGTGTTGGACGTGTTTCGGGCAAAGAAGCTGCCGGTCATCCACGTTAAAGAGTGTCACCGCCCCGACATGGTGGACTTTGGCCGGGAGCTGGACGGTTCTGAGGGCATCCACTGCATCGAGAACCGTCCGGAAAACGACTACGCCAAGCTGACCTATCCCATCGAGGGCGAGTACCGGATCTCAAAGCGCCGGTACAGCGCGTTCTTCGCCACAGACTTGGAAATCCTGCTCAAAGGGCTGGGCGTTGACACGCTCTACCTGATTGGCGGGCTGACGGATGTGTGTATTCACTATACGGCGGTGGACGCCCACCAGAACGACTATCATATCCGTGTCGTCACAGACGCGGTAGCGGGCTCCAGTGAAGAAGCGCAGGAAGGCGCGCTGCGGGCCATCCAATATTTGCAGCGGGACGCACTGATCACAACGGCGGATGTGGAATCCGCTTCGATAGACGATACGACGCCGGAGGATGAAACCTTTATGCGCGAAGCCATCCGTCTCTCCAAACTTGCCGTGGAGCACGGAAACGAGCCGTTTGGCGCAGTGCTGGTAAAGGACGGCAGGATCGTGTTCCGTAACGAAAACCAGATCTATACCAAGCATGACCCCACCTTCCACGGTGAAGCGGGCTTGATTCGAGAATTCTGCGCACAGACTGCCATCACCGATCTGCATGAGTACACGCTCTATTCCAGCTGCGAACCCTGCTTCATGTGCAGCGGCGCCATGGTGTGGGTGAAATTGGGGCGGCTTGTGTACGGCGCCGGCAATATTGAGCTGGAACGTATTCTTGGCAACAAGGGCTGTAACTGCTCTAAGATGGTATTTGACAACTCCTTCTGGAAGCCGCGGGTAACGGAGGGCGTTTTGCTCGATGAGAGCCTTTCCATTTTGCAGGAGTATTTTGGCAAACACGCAAAGGGCTGACATCATCTGTACCCCAGCACATCACGATAACTTCCATTTTATTGAGCAAAAAGACGGGCAAAAAGCAATCGCTTCTTGCTCGTCTTTCTTCACACCTCTGTATGACCGCTGTCCTATTTCAGTTTGTTGGTTGATACTGTTTTATGAGTAGCTGCCTTTACCGCTGGGGCTTTGCCGGTGGTTCGGGGACTTACACTGAAAGGCCGGTCAGTTCGCAGAATTCTTCCAGGGATACCTCATGGACTCCCGTGAGCTTGCCCAGCAGGCTGCGTTCCGCCGCGACATAGACGCCGCCGGCCTTCTCGGCCCAGCCGTCGGTCATGGTGTAATGGCCTTTGTCCACAAAGCCCGCCAGGGGCTTTCCGTCATATAGGTAATACTTGCTTTTTGTATCGAGGCTGATCCCGAAGTTAAAGTAATCCGCCAGCTCCTGTCCGTCCCATCCCGCTCCATTTTCCATGGCGGTGGTGGCCGTGTCAGCCGCTGTGTCGGCTTCGATATACGAGCTGTCATATTCTTGCTCCACTGCCGTCCCATAGACCGTGTCCACAGCATAAGCGGCGTCGTCGGCGATTGCTACCTGGCCATGGGCGGCCTCGTAAGCGGTATCATAGCCGGCGTCGTAGCTGGCAAGCATTATGCCGCCATCCGCCGTTACGCCCACGTCCATGCCGTTTTGGATGCCCTCCAGGATCTGTTCCATGGTTGCGACGGACTGGGCGGTATCCTCCGCCGTCCACTCATACCAGCCCCGCATGGCGTTGAAGGCCCACTGGCCTTCCATTTCCTTGCAGGCGGCCTTCATCTCCCGGACATACTGGGCGTATTCCTCGTAGGTGTACCAATGGAAGCCGTCTGCGTCCTCCGCCGCGTCCAGCACGGAACTCAGATAGGTGTTGGATTCCCAGTTGGGAGCGCCATCGGCTCCGGGCAGGGCCGCCTCTGTAACGGCGTCCTCCTCCGCCGTAGTGGCTTCGCTGGGGTTGTTATACCGGTAGAGAAGCTCCCGGTTGAACTGCTCGATGTCGGACGCCTTGACGTAGAGCTGCTCGCCCTTGCTGTTGACTACGGGAGAGCCGTCGGCGTAATAGACGGGGGCGGGGCACTGGAACTGTGCGCCGTTCTCCGCTTCCCGTATCCACCCGTCGATGCTCTCGAGCATCGCGTCGGCAGACTCACGCTCCAGCGTACCGGCCGCGACCTCCGCCTCGATAGAGGCTTTTTCATCGGCCATGGCGGCCTTGAATTCCTCCGCTGTGTAGTAAACGGGCTGGCAGATGTATTGGATGGGGCCGTCTGTCTGTGCGGAAGCGGAGGCGTCCTGCGCCGGCTTTGTCTCTTGGGCCTCATAGGCGGCGAACACAGTGGTCGCGCCCAGCACAAGGACCACAGCCAGCACGATGCTGATGATATCTGTTTTCTTGAATTTCATAATGGATCGTATCCTTTCTTCGACGGCGCTCGCGCCGAAGCCGCTGAAAAGCGGGGAGAGACCGCGTGTTTCCTCCATGGCGATAAGGGTCAGGGCATAGCCCCGCCGGTCGCCCTTGGAAAGCCGGAGGACCTCCTGATCGCAGGAAAGCTCCAGGTCACGGTTGGCCAGGGCGTACATGAGCCAGGCCAGGGGATTGAACCAGTGGACGCAAACGGCCAGGGTCAGGATGTACTTATACAGCACATGGAGCTTTTTTATATGCACAAGCTCATGGGTGAGGATGTAGGCCAGCCGGTCCGTATCGTTCATGTCCGGCGCTTTGGGAAGCAGGATAACGGGCCGGAAAAGCCCGAAGGTCAGGGGCGTCGCCAGGGTCTGGCAGACGCGCACCCGAACCGTCCTGCGGCATCCCGCCTTGCGGACGATCCCGTCTATGGCGGGGTCGGATGCGGGAACGGCCTCCCGATAGCGCCGCTTGGAGCGCCGGTGCCGCAGCAGAAACACGCCCAGGGAAATGACTGCGCCGCTGCCCCAGAGAATAGCGGCAAGCTGCCATTTGTCCGGGCCGGACCGGGACGTACCGGTTAGGGCGTCCGTTCCCTCCGCAGCCGGCAAGGCCGTGTCCGCCGTGGCTTCGGCTTGCGAGGGCGATAGCGCCGCGGCGGTTCGCGCCGTATTTGCTGTCCCCGCTGTCAAGGAAGCCTCTGTGCCGTCCGTTTCCATGGCGGCATATACCGCCCGGCGTATGGCCTCCGGAACGGGGGCGCTCACAGGCAGGTCAACGGAAAAGGGAACGAGCAGCCGCAGGGCGGCGATGAGCCACAGGGCCGTGAACGTCTGCTTTGGAAGCCTGTGGATAAAAAGCGCCCGCAGAATGACCGTGCACACGATCAGCACGGAGGCTGACGCGGTCATGTCCAGCAGCGTTTTCATGACAGCTCCTCCACCAGTTTTTTCAGATTTGCGATCTCTTCCGGCGACAGACGTCTGCGGCCCAAAAGAGAGGCCACCAGTCCGTCCGCCGCGCCGTCGTACATTTTCGTGATTAGTTCGTCGGTTTCGTATTCCTGTATCTGGCGGCGGGTGACGAGGGCGCGGCACACAAAGCCCGGCTCCGTGCGCTCCACCGCCTGTTTGTCGATGCATTTTTTGATGACTGTGTAGGTGGTGGTCTTGGACCAGCCCACCTGGGCGGCAAGCTGGCTTGCCAGCTCCTTCGCGCTCGTATCGCCCTCCCTCCAGAGAATGTCCATCACTCTCAGCTCAGAGTCGTAAAGCTTTATCGACATATCGGTTTGCTCCTTTGAGATTCTATCGCGATAGAATGTGATCACGGTGTGATTCTATCACGATAGAACCGGTCTGTCAACCCCGAAAGCGAAAAAAGAAAGCGCCTGCGGGAAAAAGCCCGCGGGCGCAGACGGATATTTATATGGTGTTCAGCTCAAAACCGTATCGTCTACGAATATCCACTCGTTTACGTCGGTGACGCGGATCTCATCCTCTCCCAGGCGGGCGATCACCTTATCAATGCCGGCGTTGATGATGAGGCGGCGGCACATGGAGCAGGAGGTGGTATCCTTTAGGTATTCGCCGGTCTTGGCGTCCCGTCCCACGAGATAGAGGGTGGAGCCGAGCATATCCCGGCGGGAGGCGGAGATGATGGCGTTTGCCTCCGCGTGGACGGAGCGGCAGAGCTCGTAGCGCTCGCCGGAGGGGATCTGAAGCTCCTCGCGGTGGCACACGCCCATGTCGGTGCAGTTGCAGCGGCCGCGGGGGGCGCCGTTATAGCCGGTGGAGATGATCTCGTCGTTTTTTACGATGATCGCGCCGTAGGTGCGGCGCAGGCAGGTGGCTCGCTCGCGGACGGAATCGGCGATGTCGAGATAGTAATTATCTTTGGAAGTACGCGCCATGGAAAATCCTCTTTCGTGCGGTTTTTGTTTATTATAAGTGATTTTTTGCCCGAAGTGGTTACATATCGGTTAAAACTGTCAGGCGAGGTTTGAGCGGGACCTTTACAATGGAGGGAAAATATGTTAAAATTTTGATAAAATAAAAGCTGCTTCCGTTTTTTCATTGGAGGCCGCCCGGCCTTGCCGGGGTATGTGAACGAGGATGCTTTGGAATAGGCTGCTCTTTATTGCAAGGGGTTGTTTTTGCCGCCGGGGAACCGTCGGTGGCGGATGACTGACTTGATGTTACCCAGCAGGAAGTAATTTTAGATACAGATTGTATAGAAGGTGAAATGTCGGCCGATATATATCCGTCCATTCGATGTCCTCTCAGTACTGCAGCAGTATGGTTTGTGGTACGGCTTAAATCCTGCTCCGTGGTGCGCGATGTTTATCAGTTGGTGCGCATATAAAGCAGGGATCGAGACAACGATACTGCCTATGACAGCAAATCAGGCATTGGCTATTTTGGCCCCAATTATCAAAGTTGCTGGCGGCAAATCGGATGATAAATCCAGGCTGATGTCACCGAATGGATAGTGGTATCTCATTTATCCATGCAGAAGCTCTTAAAGTTTAAGATATTCAGGAGGGTAACAAAATGCGTAGAATGAAGAAATTTCTCGGGATGCTCCTTTGTGTTGCCGTGGCGGCGGCGCTCATCGGCGCTGCGCCGGCCAACACGTCCGACGGCTGGCATAAGTCGGACAGCGAAACCTGGACCTATATACAAAACGGGAAAAATGTGACCGGCTGGGTCAAAGTCGGCGGCACCTGGTACTACATGAATGAGGACGGCGTGATGCAGACCGGCTGGCAGAAGGAAAGTGCGAGTGAGACCTATTATTATTTTGACAAGAGTGGTGCTATGGTGACAGGCCATCAGGTAATCGACGGCGTGGAATATATTTTCAACAGCGACGGGACGCTTGTGGTCTGACCGACAGTTTTCATGGAAAAGAGAAACTATCAAATCGAATTGGACGGCGTGATCGCCGGCCTGAACAATACGCGCCCGGCGCTTTTGCTGCAGGGGTGCTGCGGCCCGTGCTCGAGCTATGTGCTCGAGTACCTGACGCAGTATTTCAATGTGACGCTGCTGTTTTATAACCCGAACATCCGGCCGGAGGCAGAGTTCCATAAGCGCCTTGCGGCGCTGCGCGAGCTGCTCGAAAAGATGCCGACGGCGTCGCCGGTGAAGGTGCTCGACCCGGGCTGGCGCGGGGAGGAATTCATGACCGCGGTGCGCGGCCTTGAAAACGAGCCGGAGGGCGGCGCACGGTGTCCCGTCTGCTTCCGCCTGCGTCTCGAGGAGACGGCGCGGCTTGCGGCGGAGCGGGGCTTTGATTTCTTCGGGACGACGCTGACCGTAAGCCCGCATAAAAACGCGCCGATGCTCAACTCCATCGGCGAAGCGCTGGAGCATGTGTACGGTGTGCGTTGGCTGCCGTCGGACTTCAAAAAGCGAAACGGCTATCTGCGCTCCATCCAGCTTTCCCGGGAGTACGGCATCTACCGGCAGGAATATTGTGGCTGCGGGCTTCCGGAAAAGCTTGACAACGGGGGATTCCTATCGTAAAATCAACATACAATCAAAAAGGGGCGCTGGGATAATGGCCCGGCTGAGATGGCGCGCCAACGCGCTGATCCCTGGAACCTGATCCGGGTAATGCCGGCGTAGGAAGACCGCGGCTGGTGGGCCGCGCATGACCGCCGGCGGGGATTTTTCCCTGCCGGCGGTCGGTTTTCCTTTTCATCGAAAGGAGAAAAACATGAAAAAAATCACCACCCGCAAGCTCGTGGAGAGCGCCATGCTCATTGCCGTGGGAACGGTTTTGAGCCTTATCAAGATCGACCTGCCCTTTGGGGGCGGCGTGACGGTATGCAGCATGCTGCCGCTCATCGTCGCCAGCCACCGCTACGGCTGGAAGTGGGGCGTCGTGACTGCGTTTGTATACAGCGTCCTTCAGCTGATCCTGGGACTGGACAACGTCGGCTATGCGACGAGCTTCGGCATGGCCCTGGGCATCATCCTTCTGGACTACATCATCGCCTACACAGTCATCGGCCTGTCCGGCGTTTTCGGCAGGGACCGCAAAGCCGTCGCCGCCGGGATCGCAGTGACCTTCGCTGCCCGCTTTGTCTGTCACCTTATCACGGGCGTGTGGATCTGGGGCGAGTGGATGCCCGAAGAGTTCATGGGTCTGCCCATGACGAGCCCATGGCTGTACAGCTTCTTGTACAATGGCTGGTACATGCTTGCGGAGATCGTCCTGACGGAGATCGTCGCTATGCTGATCTATAAGCCGCTGGAGAAATTCTTCCGCGGCGAGGACCTCGCACAGTAAACAAAGGGAGAAACCGAAGCGCTCCGGAGCTTTTCCGGGGCGCTTTCCGCACGCCGGCGCCTGTGCAAAAGTTTTTCTTCCGCACGGTATTGACTTTTCGGCAGGCCGGGCATATAATACGGACAGGTGTTAGTTGAACCTAACGCCGTATTCTTTTGTGATGCGGTTAGAGATATCTAATATTTGTTAGATGTTTTTAATCGCAAGCCTGCGTTCATGCTTTGAAGGAGGAGAGGAACATGCCCCTATCGCTGCTGAAACCAGGTGAGAGCAGCCTGATTACCCGCATCAGCGGAAAGCCGGAGACCCGGCAGTTTTTGGAAAATCTGGGCTTTGTCGTGGGAACGCCGGTCATGGTCGTGAGCGAAATGGGCGGCAATATCATCGTTCTCATTCGCGAGACGCGCGTTGCCATCAGCAAGGAGATGGCGGTGAAGATCTCGGTGTGACAAGCGCGGCTGAGTCGGTTTTTTAAATATATTTTTTCGGGGAAAGGAGAGCGTGAGCATGACGTTGAGAGAAGCGAAGGTCGGACAGTCGGTCAAGGTCCTGAAGCTCCATGGAGACGGTCCGGTCAAGCGCCGGATCATGGATATGGGGATCACCAAGGGCCAGCAGATCTATGTGCGTAAGGTGGCGCCGCTGGGCGATCCGGTCGAGATCACCATTCGCAATTACGAGCTGAGCGTCCGCAAGGCGGACTGTGAAATGATCGACGTGGAAGTCGTCGGCTGAGGTACATACTTCGAAATACCGGATAAGTCAAAGCGCCGGTGCGGCGTAGTCAACGGTGCGTGGATCCGCACAGAAAGAAGACAGCTTATGGAAGAAAAAAACTTGACAATTGCTCTTGCCGGCAACCCAAACTGCGGCAAGACGACCCTTTTTAACGCCCTTACGGGCTCCAATCAGTTTGTCGGGAACTGGCCCGGCGTCACGGTGGAGGAAAAGCACGGCAAGCTGAAAGGCTACAAGAACGTGACCATTGCCGACCTTCCCGGCATCTATTCTCTGTCGCCCTATACCTTGGAAGAAGTCGTCTCCCGGAATTATCTGACGCAGCAGCGTCCGGATGCGATCCTGAATATTGTCGACGGAACGAACCTCGAGCGCAACCTCTATTTGACCACGCAGCTCGTGGAGCTGGGGATTCCGATGCTCGTTGCGGTAAACATGATGGACGTTGTCCGCAAAAACGGGGACAAGATCGATATCAAAGCTCTGTCGCAGGCGCTGAACTGCGAGGTCGTGGAGATCTCCGCGCTCAAGGGCGACGGCGTCAAGGCGGCCGCAGACAAGGTTGTCGCGCTGGCGCAGAAGGGCACAAAGCCCATTCCGAAGCACCGCTTTGCCGGCAGCGTCGAGCACGCGATCGCGCATATCGAGGAGGTTGCCGTCCACGATCTGCCCGAGGAGGAGCAGCGCTGGTACGCGATCAAGCTCTTCGAGCGCGACGAGAAGGTCGCCGAGCAGCTTGGTCTGAGTGAGGAGACCCTGAAGCATTTGGAGGGCGATATCCAGGCCTGCGAGGCGGAGCTGGATGACGACGCGGAGTCCATCATCACCTCTCAGCGCTATGATTACATAACCTCAATCATTGATAGCTGCCTCCATCGGGCAAATAAGGAGAAGCTTTCCGCCTCCGATAAGATCGACCGCATCGTCACGAACCGTGTTGCGGCGCTGCCCATCTTCGCGGTCGTCATGTTCCTGGTGTATTGGATTGCTATGGGCCCGCTCGGCACGTTCCTGACCGACTGGACGAACGACGTTCTCGGCGGCGCGTGGCTGACGGACGGCAGCCGTGCGGTCATGGAGAGCCTGGGCGCGGCCGAATGGCTGACGGGCCTTGTGTCCGACGGTATTTTCGCCGGCGTCGGCGCGGTCCTCGGCTTTGTGCCGCAGATGCTCGTGCTGTTCCTGCTGCTGGCGATCCTGGAGGACTGCGGCTATATGGCGCGTATCGCGTTCATCATGGACCGTATTTTCCGCCGCTTCGGCCTGTCCGGCAAATCCTTCATCCCGATGCTGATCGGCACCGGCTGCGGCGTGCCCGGCGTCATGGCGTCCCGCACGATTGAAAACGAGCGTGACCGCCGCATGACCATTATGACGACCTGCTTCATTCCCTGCGGCGCAAAGATGCCGATCATCGGCCTGATCGCCGGCGCTCTTTTCGGCGGCAGCGGCGTTGTGGCGGTGTCTGCGTACTTCATCGGCGTCGCGGCGATCATCGTCTCGGGCGTTATGCTCAAAAAGACCAAGATGTTCGCGGGCGATCCCGCTCCGTTCGTCATGGAGCTTCCCGCATACCATGCGCCCACGGCGGGCAATGTTTTCCGCTCCATGTGGGAGCGCGGCTGGTCCTTCATCAAGAAAGCCGGCACGGTCATTCTTCTGTCCTCCATCATCATCTGGGCGCTGTCCAGCTTCGGCAGCGTAAACGGCCGGTTCGGCATGGTGGACGACCTTTACGAGGACGAGTCTCTCATCACCGATGAGTACGTCGAAACGGTGGCCGAGCGCATGGATATCCCTGCGGAAGAGGTCGCGCCGATGGACGACTCCATACTCGCAAGCGTCGGCAACTTTATCGCCCCGGTGTTCAAGCCCCTCGGCTTCGGCTCCTGGAAGCCCACGGTCGCTACCATCACGGGTCTTGTGGCGAAAGAGGAAGTCGTCGGTACCTTCGGCGTTCTGTATAACTACGACGATCAGGACGGCGAGGCTGAACTGAGCGAGGAGGGCGATGAGATCTGGGACCGCGTTGCGGACGATTTCACCAGCTTCTCCGGCGGCCACGGCAAGCTTTCCGCTTTCGCGTTCATGATCTTCAACCTGCTGTGCGCTCCGTGCTTTGCGGCCATGGGCGCCATCAAGCGCGAAATGAACTCCGGCAAGTGGACCGCGTTCGCCATCGGTTATATGTGCGTGTTCGCCTATGTGGTCGCGCTCGCCGTGAACCAGATCGGCCGGCTTTTCGTCGGCTCGGTGAATGTCGTGGGACTGATCGTAGCCGTCGCTCTGGTCGCCTTCATTGTCTACATGCTGTTTATTAAGAAATATCAGGAGGCCGACCGCCTCACCGTTAAGTAATATCGCATAAGAGCACCGCGCCGGGCGGCGCGGTGCTCGATGCAGGAATTCCCAAGGAGGTATATCCGTGCTTGCATGGCTCGCCGCGAACGCGGCAACAATTTTGATTTCGGCTGTCCTGCTTGTGATCGTCGGCCTCATTATCCGGGGCATGGTACAGGGTAAGGTCAAGTCCTGCGGCGACTGTGCCTCCTGCGGCGGCGCGTGCGCTTCAGGGACGGAAGTGTCCGGCTGTCAGGCCTGCCGGTTCAGCGAAAGCTGCCGGAGCGGAGAAAAGTCATGACGAGGCTCATGACGGTCGAAGGCATGGTGTGCGGCATGTGCGAGGCGCATGTGAACGACGCGCTCCGCAAGGTGCCCGGCGTCAAAAAGGCGTCCGCCAGCCGCTCGAAGAAACAGGTCACGATCGAGTGCGACGAAGGCGTTTCCGACGAGGCGCTTTTGAAGGCCGTGAATGACACGGGTTACAAGGCCTCCAACGTCCGTATCGGGCCGGAGAAAAAAGGTCTGCGCGGCTTATTTGGGAAATGAAACCGTACACCGCCGGGATGGCAAATCCCAGCGGTGTGCGGTTTTATTTGTCGGCTTTGTTTTCCAGTCTTTTCGCAAGAGCCTCTGCAGCCCGCACGGCGGCGCGGTCCCCGTCCAGCATGAGCGCGCAGCGGTCCGGCATGGGGGCAAGATGCGCCCGGCCCTTATCGGTCACGACGGTGAGGCCGTCGGAGAAATCCGCGCCGAATTCCGTCATGGCCTCGCTCATGGCCCGCATAAGCCCGGCCCGGTCCCGGCAGGGAAGGACCCGATGCGCGCCGCCTGCCTGTCCGGGCAGGTCATATATCCCGTCGAGCGCGTCGAGATTGCTCTGATAGTATGCTCTCGGTGTGCCGATATCGCACCAGTAGCCGTCCATGACAACGCCGGTCATGGGGATCTGCATCTGCAGGAGCCGCGGAAAAAGGTCCTTGGCAAAATCATACGCTTGGCCGTCCGGGATAAGATCGACGACGTTTGGGGAGAGAATATAAATACCGGTGCTTACGCGGTCGGTGACTACATGCTCCCAGGAGGGCTTTTCCAGAAACCCGGTCACGGCCCCGCTCCAGTCCGTGAGCACCAGGCCGTAGGGGAGGGGCTCCGCGTGGACGGAGAGTGCGATGGTAACGCCGCCCTTGTGCTTCGCGGCAAGCTCGCTCAGGTCGAAATCGCAGGCGCTGTCGCCGCTCATGATGAGAACGTCGTCGCCGCCGATGAAATCGCGGCAGTTTTTGACCGCTCCGGCTGTGCCGAGCGGTTCTGTTTCCTCGCGGTATTCAATGTGTACGCCAAAGTCGTGCCCGTCGCCGAAGTGACGGCGTATAAGCTCCGGCCTATAGTGAAGCGTAAGACACAGGTCGTCGAAGCCGTGCTCCCGGAGCAGCGCGATCGTGTGCTCGAGCAGAGGCTTTCCGAGAAGGGGCATCATGGGCTTGGGGAGCCCGCCGGATATTTCCTGAAGCCTTGTTCCCAGACCTCCCACCAAGAGGATCGCTTTCATCGTATCGCCTCCCGGAGCTATTTTTTCCGGCGGGGAAGGAAATATGTATTGTCGGCTTGATTCGGACGGCTGAATTTGCTATAATAATTTAATCCTAATCTGGAGTATTATGCCATGAAAAAGCTTTCAAAAAACCTGGACGCCAACGGTGCGCGGCTGTATATAGCGGTTTTGTTCATTTTTGCCGCGGTGACGTTTTTGGTATTCGACGAACCGTTCCTCGCATTGGGGGAGGCGGTTGTCGCGCTGATCCTGCTGATGATAAGCATCCTTTTGCAGCGGCGGCAGTTGAGAGAGCTGAAAAGCTATATCGAGTCGGTCACCTATGAATCCGAGGAAGCAAAAAACAGCGTCATGCTGAATTTTCCGCTCCCGATGGTCACGTTTCTTCTGGATTCCGGGCGGATCGTCTGGGGCAATCAGGCGTTTTTCTCCGCCTGCGGCTATAAGCGTCCGGTCGTGGACGCGCATATATCGGATTTGGCGCCCGAGTTTACGACCAAGTGGATCATGGAGGGGAAAAAACGGGCGCCGGAACTGGTGGGACTCGGCAGCCGCCGGTATCAGGTGCATGGCAATATCCTGCGCGATCAGCGCCGGGACGATCTCGGACGCACGATGGGGATCACATACTGGGTCGACGTCACGGACTACGACGACATCCGGAGAGAATACGGCGCGTCCCGTCCGGTGGTCATGCTGCTGGCCCTTGACAACTATGAGGAGCTGCTGAGGGGCGTCGCGGAACGGGCCAAGGCGGATGTCCGCAATACGTTCGAGGATATGCTGGATCAATGGGTCGAGGGAAAACGCGGCTTTTGGCGGCGATATGACCGCGACCGCTATATCTATGTGTGCGAGCGGCGGTATTTTGACCGTCTGCGCGAGGAGCGCTTTTCCATCGTGGAAAAGGTTCACAGTATTGTGAACAACGCCGGTATCCACGCCACCGTCAGCATCGGCGTGGGCATCGACGGCGCCTCACCGGAGGAAAACTACAGTTTTGCCAGCATGAGCATGGAGATGGCGCTGTCCCGCGGCGGCGACCAGGCGGTCATTCGCGACCGCATGAACTTTGAATTTTTCGGAGGCCGCGACGCCGAGGTGGAGACCCGCACGAAGGTCAAGAGCCGTGTTGTGGCCAATGCCCTGGGATCGTTCCTGCGGGACGCTTCGACTATCTATGTCATGGGTCACCGCTATGCCGATAATGACGCGCTGGGGGCTGCTGCGGCCGTGTGCTGCGCTGCCCGCAGCTTTGGAAAGCGTGCCCGCATCGTCATGAGTGATAAGCCGAACGCCTGCGGCGCGATGATGGCGGAGCTGAAAAAGACCCGGGAATACGAGGATGTTTTCGTCACGCCGAAGGAGGCCATGCTGCAGGCGAACTCCCGGAGCCTGCTGGTTGTGGTCGACACGAACCGCCCGGAGCAGGTAGAGGATGAGGCGCTTCTGCAGACCATCAGCCGCCTTGCGGTTATTGACCATCACCGTCGGGCGGCAAGCTTTATCGAGAACGCGGCGCTGACGTTTTATGAACCGTACGCTTCTTCGGCCTGCGAGCTGATGTCGGAGATCCTGCAGGAGCTTGTGGAGCAGGATAAGATCCTTCGCGTGGAAGCCGAAGTCATGCTGGCGGGCATCGTCACCGATACGAAAAACTTCACCCTGCGCACGGGGGAGAGGACCTTTGACGCGGCGGCGTTCCTGCGCCGGGCCGGCGCCGACCCGGTGGCGGTCAAGCGTCTTTTGCAGACCGACTATGCGAGTACGGTCGCCAAATACGCGATCCTTGAGCGCGCGGAAATCTACCGGGACAATATCTGCCTGGCGACCTCCGAGCGGGAGGTTGACCGCGTGGCAGCGGCGCAGGCGGCGGATGAGCTTCTGAATATCTCCGGCGTCGAGGCGTCCGTGGTCGTGTTTCCCATGGCGGACGGAGCGGTCTATATCTCCGCTCGCAGCATCGGCAGCCTGAACGTGCAGGTGCTGCTTGAAAAGCTTGGCGGCGGCGGCAACATGTCTGCGGCAGGCGCGCAGATGACGGACGTGACCGTGGAGGCGGCGACGGAGCGCGTAAGGGAAGCCATCGACGATTATCTGTCTTGATTATTTTAAAGGAGGACATACCTCATGAAGGTTATACTGACAAAGGACGTGAAGGGCCAGGGTAAGAAGGGAGAGCTCAGGGAGGTCTCCGACGGCTACGCCCGGAACTATCTTCTGCCGCGGGGCCTCGCGAAGGAGGCTACGGCGGACAACCTGAACACCATGAAGCTGCAGGAAAAGGCCCGCAAGGCGCAGATCGAACGTGAGATTGCGCAGGCACGGGAGTATGCCGAGCGTCTGGGCGGCGTGATCGTCCGCGTAAGCGCCAAGGGCGGCGAGGGCGGACGCCTGTTCGGCTCCGTCACCTCCAAGGAGATCTCCGAGGCGCTGGCGAAGCAGCACGGCATGAATATCGAAAAAAACCAGATCGTGCAGGCCGAGCCGATCAAGAATTTCGGCAGCTTTCAGGTGAAGGCCAAGCTCGGCCATGAGATCAGCGGCGTTATCAACGTTCTGGTCACCGAGGAGAAATAACGATCCGATTCCTTTAGGAGAAGCGCAATGGATGAACTGATGGGGCGCCGCGTCCCGCATTCCGCCGTGGCGGAGCAGTCGATTCTCGGCTCGATGCTCATTGACTCGGCCTGCATCCCGGTGGTAATGGGGAAGATCAAGGGCGCGGAGTTCTATATTGAGGAGAACCGGCAGATTTTCGAGACCATCGTCTATATGATGACGCACGAGGGCATGAGCGTCAGCGAGATCGACGTGGTGACGGTGCATGACCAGATGAAGAGCCTGGGCTACTGCAAGGATAGCACCCTGCAATACCTGACGGAGCTTATGGACGTGACGCCCACCGCTGCCAACGTCGCGGAGTACTGCGCCATTGTCCGGGACCAGGCGCTTCTGCGCAGCCTGGGCGAAGCGGCCTCGGAGATCAGCGACCATGTCTACGGCGGCGCAGCCGACGCGAAGGAGGCGCTCGAGCTTGCTGAACGGAAGGTCTACGCCCTCCGCAAGGAAAACGCCGCGGGCGGGCTCGTGCCGGTGACGCAGATCATCAAGGACGTTTTCAGCCATATCTCCGAGATTGCCAACCGCGGCGGCGGCATTCAGGGCTTGACCACAGGCCTTGCGGATATAGATAAGCGGCTCCTCGGGCTGGAGGCGGGCGATTTTGTCCTGATTGCCTCCCGTCCGGGCATGGGTAAAACCAGCATTGCGCTCAATATGGCGGTCAGCGCAGCGAAGGCGTCCAGGAAAACGGTCGCGATCTATTCGCTTGAGATGAGCCGCCAGCAGCTCGTTATGAGGCTTTTGTCCGGCGAGAGCCATATCGACAATAAGCAGCTCCTGCAGGGACGGCTGAGCCCGGAGGAGTGGACGCGCCTCGCAGAAGCGGCGGGGGCGCTGTCAAGCCTTGACCTGCGCATTAACGATAACCCCAGTCTGACGGTGGCGGAGCTCAGCGCGGAATGCCGCCGGGTCGATAACCTCGGCCTTGTGCTTGTGGACTATCTGCAGCTCATGCAAAGCTCCGGATCGGGGCACAGTTATTCCAACGAGAGCCGCACGACGGCGGTCGCGGACATCAGCCGTATGATGAAAATTTCCGCCAAGGAGCTGGGCGTGCCGCTGATCTGCCTGAGCCAGCTCAGCCGCGGGCCGGAAAGCCGTTCGGACAAGCGGCCGATGCTGGCCGACCTGCGTGAATCCGGCGCCATCGAGCAGGACGCCGACGCGGTCATCGCCTTGTATCGCGAGGGCTACTACAACCGGGAATGTGAGGACCCCAACGCGGCGGAGGCGATCATTCTGAAAAACCGCCGCGGCGAGGTGGGGACCGTCAACCTGCGCTGGCTTCCGGAGTTTACGAGCTATGTAAACGACGAGCGGCGCTATGAAGACGATGAATACTGATATCCTCCCGCGGGAGGGGACCGTCCTCTGCGCGGTCTCCGGCGGAGCGGATTCGATGTATCTGCTCTGCCGCCTGTCCGAGCTGGGATATCCCGTGGCGGCGGCCCATTTCCATCATGGGCTTCGCGGCGCGGAGGCGGACCGGGACGAGGCGTTCGTGCGCGGCTTCTGTGAGCGGCGCGGGTTCCCGTTTATGTCCGAGAAAGCGGATGCGGCGGCATACGCCGCGCGGCAACGCATGGGGATCGAGGAGGCGTCGCGGACGCTTCGCTATGCGTTTTTGGAAAAAGCGGCGGATGCGCTGGGTGCGGCGGTCATCGCGACGGCGCATACTGCGGATGATAATGCGGAGACCATCCTGATGCATCTTACCCGCGGCGCAGGGCTTCGGGGCCTGTGCGGCATCCCGCCGGTGCGCGGTCGGATCGTTCGTCCCATGCTTGGCACGACCCGGGCCGAGGTGGAGGCCTATCTGCGGGAACACCGGATACCCCATGTGGAGGATTCGACAAACGCGGAGGACATATATATGCGAAACCGTCTCCGCCGCGCGGTCATGCCGGCGCTGCGGGAGGAAAACCCGGCGTTCGCCGCGGCGGCAGGCCGCATGGCGTCGCTTCTGCGGCGGGATGAGGATTTTCTTGAAGAGCTTGCCGGGCGCTTTCTCGCGGAGCATGCCGACGGGAACAGTGTTTGTGCCTCGGCGCTGTGCGAGCAGCCGTGGCCGGTGGCGTCCCGTGCGATCCGCCGGCTGGCTGGACCGCTCCCGGCCGAGCACACCGAGGCGCTCCTGCGTACGGCCCGCGAGGGCGGTATGCTTGACGTTGCCGGCATGCGCGCTGCGAAAAGCGGCGACCGGCTGGTGTTCCATGTGGCGGAGCGGGAGACGCTCAAGCCGCGCATGCTTGCGCCGGGGGATGCGTTCATGCTCCCGGAGGCGGGGCTGTTCGTCCGCTGCGAAAAAATCGACGCGGCGCCGGCGGTTGTTTACAAGTCGTTCAACACTTTTTTCTTCCCATGTGTCAATATATATGGTAATATATGCGTTGATTCGCGTCGGCCGGGGGACCGGCTCCGCCTGCCCGGGCGCGGCTGCACGAAGACGCTGAAGGCGCTCTTTCAGGAACGGCATGTGCCCGTCTGGGAGCGGAATGCCGTTCCGGTCCTGCGGGATGACGCGGGGCTCATCGGCGTTTACGGCATCGGCCCGGCGGAACGGGCAGCCGCCGGAGCGGGGGAGAGCGACGTGCTGAAAATCGAATTTACCCGGCTCTGACCGGTTGGAGGATGTCAATGAATTCGGATATTGAAACCATTTTGGTGAGCGAGGACGAGCTTCACGAGCGCGTATGCGCGCTCGGCAGCCGGATCACGGAGGATTACGCGGGGAAAGAGCCGGTGTTCATCGGCGTTCTGAAAGGCTCCTTTATTTTTATGGCCGACCTTGTGCGCGCCTGCGATCTGCGCTGTACGCTTGATTTCATGGTCGTATCGAGCTATGGCAGCGGCACGATCTCGAGCGGCGCGGTGGAGATCGTCAAGGACCTGTCCCAGGACATCGCCGGCAAGGATGTCATCATTGTCGAGGATATTCTGGACAGCGGCAATACGCTGAGCTATCTTGTGAAGTACATGAGCGCGCGCAACCCGGCCTCGATCCGGATCGTGACGCTGCTGGATAAGCCCGAACGCCGCACGGCGAACGTGAAAGCGGACTACAGCGGCTTTGTCATTCCCGATGCTTTCGCGGTGGGCTATGGTCTGGACTATGACCAGAAATACCGCAATCTCCCGTATATCGGCGTTTTGAAGCCGGAAATCTATTTATAAATCAAATCTCGAGGTAAGTGAATGGAAAACAATCCCAACAACAAGAGAGCCAGAGATTTTGGCTTCTACGCCCTGATTCTTGTGGTGCTGCTTGCGACGGTGTTCACGCTGACCGGCGGGAACCGCGTGACGCCGACGTATTCGGAGGTTATCGAGCTTTTCGAGGCGAAGCAGGTGGAATCCTTCAGCATCAAAGGCTATCGCCTGACGATGGAGCTGCGCGAGCCGTACGAGGGACAGATGCAGGTCGTCAAGACCCTGCGCAGCGTCGATCAGTTCAACGACGATCTGGGCGACACCATCCGTGAGCAGAAGGCGGCCGGTATCCTGACGGAGTATGATTACACGGAGGATAACTCCGCCGTTTGGCTGTCGTTCGTGCCGTACCTTATCCTGATGGTCGTGTTCGGCGTGCTGTGGTATGTCGCCATGAGCCGCGCTTCGGGCGGCGGCGCCGGCGGCGTTATGAAATTCTCCAAGGCCCGCACCCGGGTCGCCGGCGAGGACCAGAAAAAGAAAACCTTTGCCGACGTCGCGGGCTGCGACGAGGAGAAGGAGGACCTGCAGGAGATCGTAGAGTTCCTCAAAAACCCCGGCGCTTACACCGAGATGGGCGCCCGTATCCCCAAGGGTGTGCTGCTAGTCGGCCCTCCGGGAACCGGTAAGACCCTGATGGCGAAGGCCGTCGCGGGCGAGGCGGGGGTGCAGTTTTTGTCTATTTCCGGCTCCGACTTTGTCGAGCTCTATGTCGGCGTCGGTGCGAGCCGCGTCCGTGACCTGTTCGATCAGGCGAAGAAGGTCGCTCCCGCGATCATCTTCATCGACGAGATCGACGCCGTCGGCCGGCAGCGCGGCTCCGGACTGGGCGGCGGACATGACGAACGCGAACAGACGCTGAATCAGCTTCTCGTCGAGATGGACGGCTTTACGAACAACGAGGGCGTCATTGTGATGGCGGCGACGAACCGTGCCGATATCCTCGATAATGCGCTGCTGCGCCCGGGCCGTTTCGACCGTCAGGTCTATATCGGCCTGCCCGATGTCAAGGGCCGCGAGGCCATTCTGCGCGTGCATGCCAAGGGCAAGCCTCTGGGCGACGACGTTGACCTCAACTCCATCGCCCGCGGTACGCCCGGCTTCTCCGGCGCGGACCTGGAAAATCTCCTGAATGAGGCCGCGCTTCTGGCGGTGCGCCGTCACCGCCGCTTCCTGATGAACGTCGATATCGACGATGCCATCCTGAAGGTCGCGATGGGTCCGGAAAAGAAGAGCCGCGTGATATCCGAGAAGGAGCGAAGGCTCACGGCGTACCATGAATCCGGCCACGCTGTCGCGGCGAAGTATTTGGAAAACGTAGACCCCGTTCACTATATCACGATTATCCCGCGTGGTCGTGCCGGCGGCTTTACGCTGATGCGGCCGTCGGAGGACAAGACCTTTGAGTCCCGGAGCGCGATGTTCGAGGAGATCGTTATGAGCCTCGGCGGCCGCATGGCGGAAAAGCTTTTCCTCGACGATATTTCCACCGGCGCGTCCGGTGATATCCAGCAGGCTTCCAAGATCGCCCGCGCGATGGTCATGCAGTATGGTTTTTCTGACCGCCTCGGTCCCATCAGCTTTGACGATGCCGGGCACAGTCTGTTCATCGGCCGCGATTTCGGTACGACGAAGGCGTATTCCGAGGAAACGGCTGCGGTCATCGACGAGGAGGTCAAAAAGCTCTTTGACGAGGCGGCCGTCCGCTGCGAGCAGATCCTCACCGAGCACCGTGAGACGCTGACGAAGGTGGCGGAGTACCTGCTCGAGCATGAATCCATGGACGGCGCGGACTTTGACTATTTCTGCGATCATGGTGAGCTCCCCGCCAAGACGGCGGAGCAGCCCGCGGCGCCGGCCGGCGAGGACTTCATCAAGGAAGAGCCCGAGACCGCCGAAGAATAACAAAATACGGCAAGGCGGGTCTTGTGCCCGCCTTGCGTTATGGGAGAAATATATGAAATTAGGTATTGTCGGACTGCCCAATGTGGGCAAGAGCACGCTGTTTAACGCCCTGACGAACGCCGGCGCGGAGTCGGCAAACTATCCGTTCTGCACCATCGACCCGAATGTCGGCGTCGTGACCGTTCCTGATGAGCGGCTGGATTTTCTCGCGGAGATGTATAGGCCCAAGAAGCTTACGCCGGCGGTCATTGAATTCGTCGATATCGCCGGGCTTGTAAAGGGTGCGAGCAAGGGAGAGGGGCTCGGGAACAAGTTCTTGGCGAATATCCGCGGTACGGACGCCATCATCCATGTTGTCCGCTGCTTTGACGACCCGAACATCATCCGTCATGAGTGCTCCGCCGACCCGGCGACGGACATTGAAACCATCAATCTAGAGCTGATTATGGCGGACATCGAGATGGTGCAGCGCCGCCTTGACAAGGCCCAGAAGAACCTAAAGTCCGGCGATAAGAAGTTTGCGAGGGAGGCCGACGTGATGGCCCGGCTCCTCGACTGGCTGAACGCCGGGCGCTCCGCCCGCTCCTTTGCCTGCGAGAAGGACGAGGCCGCGCTGATCGCGGAATCCGACCTGATTACGCTGCTGCCCGTCATCTACGCCGCCAATATGGACGAGGACGCCTTTGCGCAGGCGGAGCAGAGCGCGTATTACCGGCAGGTCAAGGCGATCGCGGACGAGGAAGGGAGCCTTGTGCTGCCGGTCTGCGCCCGCTTTGAGCAGGATATTGCGGAGCTGGACGACCCGGACGACCGCGAGATGTTCATGGAGGAGCTCGGCATCCGCGAGTCCGGCCTGCAGCGCCTCATTAAATGCTCGTACTCGCTTCTCGGCCTTATTTCCTTCCTGACGGCCGGTGCGGACGAGTGCCGTGCCTGGACAATCACCCGCGGCACCAAGGCGCCCCAGGCCGCCGGCAAGATCCATACCGACTTTGAAAAAGGGTTTATCCGCGCGAATGTCATCGCGTTTGAGGACCTGAAGGCCTGCGGCAGCGAGGCGGCCGCCCGTGACAAGGGCCTGCTGCGCTCGGAGGGAAAGGAATATGTCATGAGGGACGGCGACGTCGTGCATTTTCTGTTCAATGTCTGAGCCGAGGGACCGCATCCTGTGCCTCGACGCCTGGCGCGGCACCGCGCTGTACCTGATGCTGCTGTACCATCTGCTGTTTGACTTCTATATGTTCGGCTGGATGAGCTGGGCGCAGATCATGAGCTGGCCGCTTGTGCTGCTTGAAAAATTCATCGCCTACTCGTTCATCCTCTGTGCGGGCATCAGCGCCACGCTGACGCGCTCAAACGCAAAGCGCGGGCTCGTAACGCTCGGCGCGGGGGCGCTGGTGACGGCCGCATCGTATATCGTGGATGCGCCGATCCTTTTCGGTGTGCTGCAGTTTCTCGGCATGGCGATGCTGATCTATGCCGCGGCGGGAAAATGGGTGCGGAGGGTCCCGGAGAAGATCGCGCCCCTTCTGTGGCTGGTTCTGTTTGCCGGCACGCATATTCTGACCGACCGTGTGCTTGTGAACGTGAAATGGCTGTTCTGGCTGGGCTTTCGTTATCCGGGGTACATATCCTATGACCATTTTCCGATCCTGCCGTATATTTTTCTGTTTTTCCTCGGAAGCTGGGCGGGCGGCCGGATCAAACAGAATCGGGACCGGCTTCTGCCGCTCGACCGTCATGCGCCCAAGTGGCTCACCCTGCCCGGCCGGCGGACGCTGATAATATATCTTCTGCACCAGCCGGTGCTGTACGGGATTTGCCTGCTGGCGTATAATTTGGCTTGACAGCGGTTTTTCAATGTGCTATAAATATCAGTAAAGGCTGTGAAGGGAATTGTCCCGGCAAACGCCGCGCAGAGAGAGCGGGTCCCGGCTGAAAGCCCGCTTGCGAAACGTGTCGGAGACTGACCATCCCGGAGCCGCATGGCGGAAAGCGTATGAGTATGCCATGCCGTTTGACGGGCGTTATGCCGTCTTCTATGAGTGAAAGTTTAGGGTGGAACCGTGTGTGCTCTACGCACCCCTGACATCGAAGCTGTTCGAGGGGTGCGTTTTTTTAGAGGAAATATAATAAATAACTTTGAAAGAATCAAAGCATATTACAACGAGAACGGCATTCGCTATACGGATCTGTCGGACTCGGGAAAAAATGTTCTTAGACTTCGCTACAATGCGGAAAACATGAGCGGTGTTGAGGCATATGTGATCTTTGATGAGGATCTGTCGTCGGCGCATATCGTCTGCACCAATATTGCAAACTTCAAGGGCAAAGAGACGACGGCTATGCGGGTCTGCAATGACGTTCATAAACGGTTCCGCTGGGTTTGCTTCACGGTTGACAGCGACAGCGATATCCGCGCGGAGGTGGACATCATGCTCGACCCCCGCGACTGCGGCTATGTTTGCCGCTACGCTGTGTCGCAGCTTTGCAACATTGTTGACGACGCCTACCCCGAATTCATGAAGGGCCGCTGGGCATAAAAACGCGGGGGCGCTGCTCCGCATTTACTCTGTAAGATATTACCGGCCTCGGACGGAGGCCAAGGGAGACAATATGGAATATACGTTTGAGGACGCGGAATACCGCCGGACATACCGGCATACGACGTCTCATATTTTGGCGCAGGCCGTCAAGCGCATTTACCCGGAGGCGAAGCTCGCCATTGGACCGGCGATCGACGACGGCTTTTATTACGACATTGATATCGACAAGCCCTTCACCGAGGAGGACCTTGCGGCCTTCGAGGCGGAGATGCGCAAGATCTGCAAGGAGAAGCTGAAGCTTGTCCGCTCCGAGCTGCCTCGTGAGGAGGCGATCGCCTTCATGCAGGAGCGTGACGAGCCGTACAAGGTCGAGCTGATCCAAGATCTGCCCGAGGATGCGGTCATCAGCTTCTATACGCAGGGCGAATTCGTCGATCTCTGCGCCGGACCGCATCTGGATTCCACCGGCCGCGTAAAGGGCAACGCCATCAAGCTCACGGCGGTGAACGGCGCTTACTGGCGCGGCGACTCGAACCGCAAGATGCTCCAGCGCATTTACGGCACCTGCTTCCCGACAAAGGCGGAGCTTGACGAGCATCTGGCCCGCATCGAGGAGGCAAAAAAGCGCGATCACCGCAGGCTGGGCAAGGAACTCGGCCTGTTCACCCTGCTGGAGGAAGGCCCCGGCTTCCCGTTCTTCCTGCCGAAGGGCATGGTGCTGCGCAACACGCTGCTGGACTACTGGCACAAGGTGCATAAAAAATACGGCTATGTGGAAATCTCCACGCCTATCATCCTCAACCAGGAGCTCTGGCACCGCAGCGGTCACTGGGATCACTATAAGGATAATATGTATACGACCGTCATCGACGGCGAGGATTATGCGGTCAAGCCCATGAACTGCCCGGGCGGCATGCTCGTCTACAAGACCGAGCCGCATTCCTATCGCGACCTGCCGCTGCGCATGGCGGAGCTGGGCCTTGTCCATCGTCATGAGCTTTCCGGCGCGCTGCACGGGCTGTTCCGCGTCCGCTGCTTCACGCAGGACGACGCGCATATCTTCATGACCTGGGATCAGATGGAGCAGGAGATTCAGAATACCGTTCGCCTGTTTGACGAGGTGTATTCCGTGTTCGGCCTGACCTATGAGATCGAGGTCTCCACCATGCCGGAGGATCATATCGGCGACGAGGAGACCTGGAACTTTGCCACCGAGACGCTGAAGCATGCCATTGAGAACATGGGCAAGACCTATGTCATCAACGAGGGGGACGGCGCGTTTTACGGCCCGAAGCTGGATTTCCATCTGGCGGACTCCCTGGGCCGTACCTGGCAGTGCGGCACCATCCAGCTCGATATGCAGATGCCCGAGCGCTTCGAGCTTGAGTACATCGGCGCGGACGGCGAGAAGCATCGCCCGGTCATGATCCACCGCGTTGTTCTCGGCTCCATTGAGCGCTTTATCGGCGTCATCACGGAGCATTTCGCCGGCGCTTTCCCGACCTGGCTGAGCCCTGTGCAGGTGAAGCTCCTGCCGATCACCGACCGTACGCATGAGTACGCCGAAAAGGTTGCCGCGAAGCTGGAGGCTCTGGGTATCCGCACGGAGGTCGATCTTCGCAACGAGAAGCTTGGCTACAAGATCCGCGAGGCGCAGATGGAAAAGGTTCCCTACAAGCTGGTTGTCGGCGACAAGGAAGCCGAAGCGGGCACGGTCGCTGTCCGCACGCGCGATGCGGATAAGGGCGCGATGCCGCTTGCTGATTTCATTGCGAAGCTTCAGGAAGAGATCGACACCAAATCCAAAACTTCGCTCTTTTAAAAAAGCATAATCGAATCGCCTCCCTCGTAGACTATTCACAGTTTGCGAGGGAGGTTCGTATTATGAAATCGTCACGAAAGAGATTGTGCGGGGCCCTGGCTCTGTTGTTTGCCATGAACATCGCGATTATTTGCCTGGCGCAGGGGGCGGACGCCGCAACATATAAACAGGGATCGACCGGCTCGGTCGTCACGGAGATCCAGCAGAAGCTGTCCGACTGGGGGTATTATTCCGGCTCTGTGGACGGCATATACGGCTCGAAGACCACGGCGGCGGTAAAATATTTCCAAAGCAAGAACAATCTGACTGTAGACGGTAAGTGCGGTCCCAAAACGCTTGCCGCGCTCGGTATCAGTGTGAGTGAGACAAGCCAGAGCACCTCCGGCGACGTGGAGCTTCTCGCGCGGCTCATTTCCGCCGAGGCGAGGGGAGAACCGTACGCCGGGCAGGTCGCCGTCGGTGCGGTCGTGCTCAACCGCGTGGAGAGCCCGGCGTTTCCGAACAGCATGTCCGGCGTCATCTATCAGTCCGGTGCGTTTACCTGCCTGCAGGACGGACAGTTCTGGGGCAGCGTGAGCGACAGCGCCTATCAGGCAGCGAGAGACGCCATGAACGGCTGGGACCCCTCCGGCGGTGCGATCTATTACTTCAATCCCGATACGGCCACAAGCTCTTGGATCTGGTCAAGGCCGCTGATTACCATCATCGGAAAGCACCGCTTCTGCGCGTAAAATAGGATATCGAGGCTGTTTTCGACACAATCAAAAGTTTTTTAAATTAATTTCAAAAAAGGTGTTGACAAATGGTTTTCCGGATGGTATTATAGCAAAGCGCTCGCGAGGAGGTGCCTGAGGAAAGGCCTCT
>CAYOSI010000027.1:0-32461 GCA_964406615.1 uncultured Oscillospiraceae bacterium | reverse complement strand
AGTTCATGGAGAAATTCTCCGTCTCCCGCATCATCGGCTCCCCTCCCGGCTATGTCGGCTACGACGAAGCCGGCCAGCTCACCGAGAAGATCCGCCGCCGTCCCTACTCCGTCGTCCTGTTCGACGAGATCGAAAAGGCGCACCCCGACGTCATGAACATCCTGCTCCAGATCCTGGACGACGGACGCATCACCGACGCGCAGGGGCGCACGGTCAACTTTGAAAACACCGTCATCATCATGACCACCAACGCCGGCTCCGACAAGCGCGTTTCGAGCCTCGGCTTTAACAAGTCCGCCGCCGATATGGGCCGCGACAAGGCCCTCAAGGCCCTGCAGGACTTCCTGCGGCCGGAGTTCATCAACCGCGTGGATGAGATCATCTACTTCCAGCCTCTGTCCGAGGAGGTCTTCCGCGGCATCGCCGAACTCATGCTCCGCGAGCTTCGCACCGTCATGGAGGAGCGTAAGATCGCGTTTACCTGGGACGGCTCCGTCATCGACTATCTTGTCGAAAAGAGCTACTCCCTCGCCTACGGTGCGCGTAATCTGCGCCGCCAGATCCAAAAGGACATCGAAGACGCCATCGCCGCCGAGATCATCGACAAGCATAAGGGCCAGGTGTCCACCATCTCTGTCGCCGCCGAAAACGGCAGCGTGGTCATTGCCGCTCTCTAATCCCAAAAACAGCTCCGCAGCCGGAAAGCTGCGGAGCTGTTTTTCAGTTCAGGACCCCTTTCAGGAAAATCTCCACGCCAATCGCGATCAGGGTAAGTCCGCCCAGAACGGACGCCTTTCCCGCGAACCGCGTGCCGAAGCGTTTTCCCAGCGCTAGGCCGCCGGCACAGATGACGAACGTGACCGCCGAGATAATGACCGCGCTCACCAGCGCCATCGGAAACGGCTCATCCGCGATCGTGAAGCCGACGGAGAGCGCGTCAATGCTCGTTGCGACGCCCTGCATGAACAGCGCTCCCCCGCCCAGCGCCGCGGTACTTTCCGTACCCGGCCCGTCGTGAATGCCGTCATAGAGCATTTTGCCGCCGATATAAACGAGCAGCCCCAGCGCGATCCACGGAACGTACCGTTGAAACGAAGAAAACGCCTCCACAACGGTATGGACGCAGACCCATCCGATCAGCGGCATCGCCGCCTGGAAGGCGGCGTATACCCCCGCGATACGGCACATCCGCCCCGGCCTCATTCGCGGCTCGTTCAGGCCGTTTGCCAGCGATACGGAAAACGCATCCATCGCAAGCCCCGCGCCCAGAAGCACGCTGTTGAAGAAAAACAGGAAGTCCATATTCGCCTCCCTCCCCGAATGCAAAACGCGGCGCCGTTTTCCGGACGGCGCTGCGTTTCCATGGCTTTATCAGAATTCGGCGTTGCCGACCGTGCGCGGATGCAGCTCCACGTCGCGGATGTTCGACACGCCCGTCAGGTACATGACCATGCGCTCAAAGCCCAGGCCGAAGCCGGCGTGACGGCAGCTCCCGTAGCGGCGCAGGTCAAGATACCACCAGTAGTCCTCCTCCCGGAGGCCCAGTTCCGCCATGCGGGCGGTCAGCATATCCAAACGCTCCTCGCGCTGGCTGCCGCCGATGATCTCGCCGATGCCGGGTACGAGGCAGTCCGCCGCGGCGACGGTCCTGCCGTCGTCGTTCAGGCGCATATAGAACGCCTTGATCTCCTTGGGATAGTCCGTGACAAAGAGCGGGCGCTTGTAGATCTGCTCGGTGAGATAGCGCTCATGCTCGGTCTGCAGATCAATGCCCCACTCCACGGGGAACTTGAAGTCCGCGCCGGATTTTTTGAGAAGCTCCACCGCCTCGGTATAGGTGACGCGGGCAAAGTCGCTCGACGCGACATGGACCAGACGCTCCTTGAGTCCCTTATCCACAAAGGAGTTGAAGAAGTCGATCTCCTGCGGGCACTTCTCCAGCACGGTGGTGATGATGTACTTCACCATCGCCTCCATGCACTCGAGGTCGCCCTCCAGGTCGCAGAAGGCCATCTCCGGCTCGATCATCCAAAACTCGGCGGCGTGGCGCTGGGTGTTGGAGTTTTCCGCGCGGAAGGTCGGCCCAAAGGTATACACGTCGCCGAACGCCATGGCAAAGTTCTCGGCGTTTAGCTGGCCGGATACCGTCAGGTTCGTGGCCTTGCCGAAGAAGTCCTTGCTGTCGTCCACCGTGCCGTCCTCTTTGAGGGGAAGGTCGTTGAGGTCGAGCGTCGTCACGCGGAACATCTCCCCCGCGCCTTCAGCGTCCGAGCCGGTGATGATCGGCGTATGGACATACACGAAGCCGCGGCTCTGGAAAAACTCGTGAACGGCCTGCGCCGCCACGGAGCGGACGCGGAAAGCCGCGGAGAACAGGTTGGTGCGCGGACGCAGGTGCTGGATCGTGCGCAGATACTCCACGGTGTGGCGCTTTTTCTGCAGCGGGTAATCCGGCGCGGAAACGCCCTCGATCTCAATGGACTGCGCCTTGATTTCAAACGGCTGCTTGGCCTCTGGGGTCAGCACCAGGCCGCCTCGGACGATCAGGGCCGCGCCGACGTTCAGCTTCGCGATCTCGTCGTAATTATCCAAAACCGCCCGTTCAAATACGACCTGCACGCCCTTAAAGGAGCTGCCGTCGTTCAGGTCAATGAAGCCGAAATTCTTCTGGTCACGCACCGTGCGGGCCCATCCGCAGACGGTGACGGGCGCCGAGGTGTATTCCTCCGGGGACTTCCAGAGCGCTGCAATGCGTGTCCGGTTCATGGTTCCCCCTCCTTTTTTATGCAGAAATTAACTTATTTATTATACGCACATACGCCAAAAATTTCAATACCAAAACCGCCCCTGTTGCAGTCAGCAGCGTCCGAAGAGCCTGGTGACGGCGCGGATGCGTGCCGCGAGCGCGTCCGTCAGCGCACCGTCACGCATGCGCCATGTCCAGTTGCCCGCCGGGACGCCGGGGACGTTGATACGCGCCTCGCTGCCCAGCTCCAGCCAATCCTGCATCTGCGCGACAAACAGACCGGCGGCCGAGCTCATGCCGCCGCGGATCATCCCCCGCACAAAGCCCTCCTCCCCGTTCAGCCCGAGGTATTCCTTTGCAAAGGCCAGCTCCTCGGGGGCCGCCGTCTCCCTCCAGCCGAGCAGCGTATCGTTATCGTGCGTCCCGGTATAGCAGACGCAGTTCGGCGTACAGCAATGGGGCAGATGCTCCGACGGCTCCTTCGGGTCAAACGCAAACGCCAGCACCTTCATGCCGGGGAAGCCGGAATCCGCCAAAAGCTTTTTCACCGCCGGCGTCATGAGGCCCAGATCCTCCGCGATGAACAGCGTGTCGGGGAACCAGTCCGCCAGCACGCGCACGAGCGCCATGCCCGGCCCCTTGACCCACCGGCCGTTCCGGGCTGTTTTTTCGCCGAAGGGCACCGCGTAATAGCTCTCCAGCCCGCGGAAATGATCGAGGCGCAGAACGTCAAACCGTTCCGCCGCGCCGGCAATCCGGCGTATCCACCAGCCAAAGCCGTCGGCCTGCAGGGCCGGCCAGTTATAAAGCGGATTTCCCCAGAGCTGGCCGTCCTCGTTGAAGTAATCGGGCGGCACGCCCGCTACCTCCGTCGGCCTGCCGTTCCCGTCGAGCCGGAACCACTGCGGTTCCGCCCAGACGTCCGCCGAATCCGGCGCCACATAGATCGGCACATCGCCGATCATGCCGACGCCGGCCCCCGCCGCGTATGCTTTCAGCGCCACCCATTGGCGATGGAATAAAAACTGGATATACTCAAACAGCGTCACATCGTCCCGCAACAGCTCCCGCCACCGGGCGCAGGCCTCGGGCCGGTGCCGGCGGATATCCTCCTCCGGCCACTCGTACCACGGACGCATGGCAAAATGCCGCTTGAGCGCCATGTACAGCGCATAGTCTGCCAGCCATGCGTGTTTTTCTTCCCGAAACGCCGCAAAGGCCGGCTCCCCGGCGCCGCGTGCAGCCGCCTTCCGCAGGACCTCAAACCGGTTCTCATAAAGCTTTCCGTAATCCACCCGCACCGGGTCGCCGCCCCAATCCGGGGCCGCCGCCTCCGCTGCGGTGAGCAGACCGTCCCCGACCAGCGCGTCGAGGTCGATATAATAGGGGTTCCCGGCGAAGGTCGAAAAGCTCTGATACGGCGAATCGCCGTAGCTGACCGGCCCGACCGGAAGCATCTGCCACCAGGACTGTCCGGCCGCGGCCAAAAAATCAATAAAATCACGGGCCGCCTGCCCGAGCGTACCAATCCCATGCGGCGACGGCAGGGAAAACACCGGCATCAAAATACCGGAGGAACGGGATAATGTCTTCATGCTTTTACTCTTTTCCCGGTTTCTGCATTTTTCATAAGATGCTCGCATCTTACCAAGCCGTCTCGGGGATGTCAATACAATTTTGCGGATTTGACGCGATGCGCCCGATTTGTCATTTTTGTGTCATTGACTCATATATAAAAATGTTATAGAATATGAAGCATCAGCCATCTCTGCAAAAAATGCAGATCTGAAGAAAGGAAGGAAAGCTTTTATGAGAAAGTCCACCAAGATCCTCTCTCTCGTCATTGCTCTGGCTATGCTGCTCTCTCTGGGCGCATTCGCCTCCGGCGAGGCCAGCGACGGCGCCAGCGGAGAATCCTCCGGCGAAGCCAGCGGAGGCGGCGGCATCGACCTGACCGGCATGCTCGCGCTGAAGCAGTACGTTTTCGTCGCCTCGCAGGGCGAGATCGACGGAAACGCCGTCTCCACCGACCTTTACGGCGTATACGCCGCCGGTGGGGAAGGCGAAGCCGCTTTCGTGCCCGAAGCGTTCACCGGCAGCATCGCCGTCTACACCGACAGCGCCTGCACCACCCCCGCAGCCGGCGTGACCGCCGCCGCCGCAAACGGCGTTCTGACGCTGACCGGCGTGGACGCCGCGGCGAACACCGCTTACTACCTCTCCACCGGCGACGGCGCTTATGCCACCACGATCTATGTCGTCGGCAAGGAATACGCCGAAAACACCGCCACCCTGACGCTGGCGGACGGCACCGCCGTGGAGCTGACCACCTACGCCCCCAACATGGCCTACGGCGACTACGCCGCCATCACCGACGCGAACCCCATCGAGGGCGACACCTCCGTCTTTATCGGCGGCAACCGCACCGCGGTCACGCTGGCCGACCTGACCGATACCGAGAATTTCGCCGGCCATGAGGCCGCCGTTTCCTGGTACCTGCGCTCCGGCATCACCAACGCCGGCGACGGCCTGACCGTTTTCGGCGACAAGCTGTACGGCTATGAGTACGCCGTCGGCATGTATCGCCTGTTCCAGATCGTCGTCGACCAAGTCACCTCCGTCGCCGGCTTCACCGATCCCGATGACTTTGTCGGCGCGATGTTCTCGAACGACCCCTATTCCGACGCCGTGTCCGCCACCGTGCAGGCCGGTATCTGGGACGGCATTTACACCCAGTTCTCCGACGTGAAGGACCTCGGCGAGGGCTTCTATCTGACCGAGAACATCGACGGTGTGACCAGCCTCGGCACCGGCGCCGTGGTCGATGTTGAGTTTGCCTATGTCGGCATGTTCAACGCCTTTACCTCTATCTGGACGATGCTGAACGAGGACGGCGAGGCGATGGCAGCCGCGCTTGAGGCGGCCGCAGCCGCTTTCGACGGCGCTTCCTCCGAGCCCTCCGGCGAGCCCACCGGCTACTCCAACGGGGCCAAGATCGCGGCCGTTTCCTCCGTCCTGCTGGGCGAAGCCGCCGTTCCTGCTGCGGACACCCAGCTCACCAAGGCCGAGGCCGTGGAGGTCCTCTACGCCGCCCGGAACTATGTGCAGGGCAAGATCGCACCCGACGCCTCCCGCGCTGAGGCTACCGGCTCCGAGTATGCCGACCTGAGCCGCTTCTTCGGTCCGGAATACGGCGATACCATCCTCGTGACGCCGGACAACCTTGCCGAGGTCCAGACCGTCATCGATGAGACAGATCTGATTTCCGAGGAGAACGCCGCCCTGCTCGTCAACAACGCAGGTGAACTGACCATCACGAACAACACCATTTCCCTGACCGGCAACGCCGACAACGCCATGAACGTAATCATCGGCCTGAGCGACCCGCGCTACGCTCTTGACGGCCAGGAGGCCGCCACCGATCCCACCCATGACGGCTTTGTCTACAACGCCACCAGCCGCAACGCCTTCTATCGCTTTGCGGTCGGCACAGCCATGGGCGTCTGGGGCAAGGACACCGTTGTGAACCTGCGCAGCGACAACGGCACGCTTGTCCTCGACGGCGAGGCCAGCGGCTCCACCGCCATGGCCGGCACCATGGCCGGCACGGCTTATGTCGGCTTCGGCGGCTCCCTGAATATCACAAACGCCGTTGCCTACTCCGCCAGCCAGCACCTGACCAACAACCTCTATAACGGCACCGTCCACTATGTCGATGCGGCGGCCTTCGGCTCCGGCCGTGTGTTCTCCTCCGACTTCTGGGGAGGCTATCAGGTCTTTGAGGACACCATCGCCGCCGGCGGCGCCGTCATTGACGAGCCCACCACGCTGATCGTCAAAAACAGCGTGTATGCCAACACCATCGGCGGCAACGGCTACGCCTCCAACTACTTCGAGAACTCGATCCTGAACGTCTCCACCGCTACCTTCCAGAACACGACCTCCCTCACTACCGACGCAGGCGCTCTGACGCTCGTCAACTCCGTCGTCAACAACAGCAGCTCCAAGCTCTTCGCCGCCAGCGGCTGCGAGCGCGCGATCATCACCGTGGTCGACTCCGAGCTGAATCTCGCCGGCAGCATCCTCGCGAGCGTCGGCAACCGCAGCGGCGTCAATGCCATCACCGATGTGACCGTCGATCCCGCAAATCTCGCCGCGTATCAAGCCCTGTATGACGGCGAAATGGTCATCCGCTTCTACGGCGACGTCGCCATTAACGCCGAGGGCGCTCTGACCGTCGATGTTGCCGAGGGCGGCGAGCTGACGATCTGCTCGGCAAACCTCACCGCCGCTGATATCACCAACACCGGCGCGGGTACGCTGAACATCGTGACCGACCCCGCTTACGGCACCGTCACCGTTCAGTGACCCCGGCGCAGCCAAATAAAAAGAGGAAAGGCTCCGGCCTTTCCTCTTTTTTACACGTCGAGAACGGGAGGGGCCCCGGCATGCCGACCGCATGCCAGAGCCCCTCCCATTATTCGGGATCTGTCCCCGATTACTTTGCCTCGTTTTTCAGTCCGATATAAAGCTCCGTTCCGATAGTGCCGCAGAAGCTGATGCCGAGCAGAATGCCAAAACAAACAATCGTTGTCATTTTATGATTCCTCCAAGAATCTTGTTTTCCATTTTCGCCCCGGCTTACCGCCGCCGGATCGCCTTACATATGCAGTATAAGCTTCATAAAAGGCTTTGTCAACGAAATTTTTGCAATTTTTCATGCAAGTTTAGCGATGAAATCCTGCATTTCCGTTTCTGCATTTTTCGGGCGAAATTCCTTAAAACAGACACCCGAGCGGTCTGAAAACGAATGATCCGGATCTCGAAAAATCATGATTTTCCGACGCTTTCGGATAAAGAAATCCCGCCCGAAGCCGGGCGGGATTTGGTTTGCGGAGCGAGCGGATCAGAAGATCGCAACGACGGCGCCGCTGTAGTTGTCCTCGATGAAGGTCCTGACCTCATCGGACTGGAGTGCGGAGACAAGCGCCACGATGGCGGGATCGTTTTCATGACCTTCGGCAACGCCGACAAGGTTTGCGAAGTACTGAGCCGCGTCACCGGAAGCGTCCTCGATCGCCAGTGCATCGGTCGCGGGGTTCAGGCCGGCGTCCAGAGCATAGTTGCCGTTGATGACCGCAAGGTCAACATCCTGCAGGGACAGGGGAAGCTGAGCAGCCTCCATCTCCACGATCTCGACGTTCTTGGGGTTATCCACGATATCATACACAGTGGCCTCGATGCCGACGTCCTCCGCCAGGGTGATAATGCCCTCCTGCTCAAGCAGAAGCAGGGCGCGGGCGCCGTTGGTGGCGTCGTTGGGGATGCTGATCTGCGCACCGTCCTGCAGCTCGTCGATGGAAGCGGTCTTGCCGGCGAAGATGCCGAAGGGCTCATAGTGGATGAGGCCGGCGGACACGATGTGGGTGTCGTTCTCGGCGTTGAACTGCTCCATGTAGGGCGTGTGCTGGAAGTAGTTGGCGTCGACCTCGCCGCTGTCAACGACCAGGTTGGGCTGGACATAATCGGTGTACTCGATGATATCGAGGGTGATGCCCTGCTCGGCGAGGATGTCCTTGGCGACCGCCAGGATCTCCGCATGGGGAACGGGAGAGGCAGCGACGGTGATGGTCGTGCCGGCCAGGTCAGAGGGAGCCTCCTCTTCTTCCTCGGCGGGGGCCTCCTCCGCTTCCTCGACGGGGGCAGCGGCTTCGGCTTCCTCGACGGCAGGCTCGGTCGTTTCGGGCTCGGCGGCGTTGGACGCGCCGCAGGCTCCCAGCGCCAGGATCAGGCACAGGGACAGGGTGAGAGCAATGAGTTTCTTCATCTTTTTTCTCCTTTTGATATATAAATTTTTGGATGAACTGAATTGATTTGCCGGTCAGCGGGTGCGCTTATCGGACTTGCGGATAATGGCATTCCCGATGCTCTGCATGATCTGCACGAAGATAATCAGGACGATGACTGCGCAGTACAGGACCAGCGTGCGGCGGCGATAATAGCCATAGTTGATCGCGATAGCGCCGATGCCCCCGCCGCCGACGATGCCGGCCATGGCGCCATAGCCGAAGATCGTGATAAGGGCCACGACGAAGTTGGAGATCAGCGCGGGCTTTGCCTCCGGCACCAGGACCTTCCAGACGATCTGCCAGGGACTCGCGCCCATGGCCTGCGCCGCCTCGACAACGCCCTTATCCACCTCGCGGATGGAGGTCTCCACCAGACGGGCAATAAACGGGAAGGCCGCGATTGCCAGCGGAATGATGATCGCGGGCGTGCCGACGGTCGTGCCGATAAGGAAGCGGGAAATCGGGAGCACCACCACAAGCAGGATCAGGAACGGCACCGAACGCAGCAGATTGATGAGCACGTTCAGCGTCTTCATCAGTATTTTCGGCATCGGACGAATACCGCCCTCCTCGCCGGTCACCAGCAGAATGCCGAGCGGCAGTCCGATCACGAACGCGATGATCGTGGGCAGGAACGTCATATAGAGGGTCTGCCAGAGCGCGGAAAGAAGCTCCTCCTGCACAATGCTTTGCAGCAGGCTGACATTGGCCTCACTGAACATAGTCCGTCACCTCCTCTGCGGTCACGCCGCTGATCTCGCGCAGATAGACAAGCGCGCGGGCCGCCTCCGTTTCATCCTCCGGCAGCGCCAGGACCATCGTGCCGAATATTTTTTCTCCGATCGAGCGGGTCTCGGCCTCGACAATGTTGAGGCGGATGCCCTGCTCAATGGCCAGCGTGGAAATGATGGGCTCCGACGCGGAGGCCCCGTTGAACACCAGCCGCACCAGCCGGTTCCGCGGCAGGACATGGATCTTCTCCCCGTCCGGCAGCACGAGCCGGCGGCCGGCCGCGGTCTGCGGGTTCGAGAACACCTCGGACACCGGGCCGCTCTCCTGTACGACCCCGTGATCGAGAATCGCAACGCGGTTGCATATCTGCTCAACCACGCGCATCTCATGCGTGATGACCACCACGGTGACGTCCATTTCCCGGTTCAGCTTCTTGAGCAGATCGAGAATGGAGCGGGTCGTCTTGGGGTCAAGGGCCGAGGTCGCCTCATCGCAGAGCAGAACCTTCGGGTCGCTCGCCAGCGCACGGGCGATCGCTACGCGCTGCTTCTGACCGCCGGAGAGCTGCGACGGATAGGCGTCCGCCTTATCGGGCAGGCCGACGATCTTCAGAAGCTCCTGTGCCTTTTCCCGGGCGTCGGCCTTTTTGACGCCCGCCAGCTCCAGCGGGAAGCAGACATTCTCCAGCGCCGTGCGCTGCATCAGAAGGTTAAAGCCCTGGAAGATCATGCTGATGGACTGCCGCACGTGCCGCAGCTCCTTCTCGGAGAGCGTCATGAGATCCTGTCCGTCAAACAGGACACGCCCCTCCGTGGGCCGCTCCAAGAGGTTCATGCACCGGACAAGCGTGCTTTTGCCGGCGCCGGACAGGCCGATGATGCCGTAAATATCGCCTTTTTCCACGTCGATATTGACGTCCTGAAGCGCTCTGACCCCGCCGTCTCCGGCTCCGAAGATCTTGCTCAGGCCCTCAATTTGAATGATGGATCCCGCCATACGGTTCCTCCTGTCGGTCGTTTATATAACAAAAAACGCCCTCAATGAAATGACTTCATCAAGGACGAACGCATCTTTGCGCCGTGGTACCACCTTGCTTTACCCACGCCTCACGGCATGAGCCTTACAGAGTTCCATCAAACTCCTGCGCTGTTACGGGCGCCCCCGTCGCGGACTACCTATCGCCCGCGCAGCTCCAAGACCATGTTCGGCGGGCCTTCTGCACCCCTTCGCAGCTTCCGGGGCTCTCTGTGCCATATCTCCCGCGTACTCTTCTCTTCCTTGCCTTTGGGTATTCAGTTGCTCCTCCAACGAGGATGCGTTCATTATAGTCCCTGCGGACGCGGCTTGTCAATCTTCAATTTACCTGTTTTCCGCGAAAATGAACCCGCATTTTTCGTATATAATCTACAAATCCGGTAGGTTGATCCGCTCTGTACGCAAATCCGCGGCACAGCCGGAGCCGTGCCGCGGAGGAAGCAAACGGAGGGATTATGGGTCCTCGTATGCGACGGAGGCGTCGAAGAGGTCCTCGACCTCCTTCGACGGCGCCTTGGAGAGCAGGGATACGACCACCGCCGCGATCAGTCCGACGGCCGCGCCGGGGATGATCTCGTAAATACCCGTGCCGGACAGGAAGGCCAGCCACAGGATATCCACCGCAGCGCCCGCCACGATGCCGGCCACCGCGCCGGAGAAGGTAAAGCGCTTCCAGAACAGGCTGAGCATGATGACCGGGCCGAAGGCGGCGCCGAACACGCCCCAGGCGTTGGAGACAAGGCTCATGATCGAGCCGGCGTTGGGGTCCGACGCGATGATGAGCGCAACCACGGCAATGACGAGCACCACGATACGCCCGGCCCAGAGCATCTCCTTATCGGAGGCGCAGTTCTTGCGGAGGATGGGCTTATACACATCGCTGGCGAAGGCCGAGGCCGCCGCGAGAAGCTGGCTGTCCGCCGTGGACATGGACGCCGCCAGGATCGCGGAGAGCAGGATGCCGGAGATGACGCCCGGGAAGATCCGGCGCACCATGGTAATGAATACGAGGGAGTTATCGCTGATGGTCTGGTCGAAGCCCAGGAGCAGCCGGCCGACGATCGCCACGACCGCGGCGAAAACCAGGATGAGCACCGTCCAGGTGATGCCGATGGCGGCGGACTTCTTCAGGGACTTCTGGGATTCCAGGGACATGAAGCGGATGATGATGTGCGGCATGCCGAAATAGCCGATGCCCCAGCCAAGGCCGGAGACGATATCCTGCCAGCTTGACACGGGGTTCCAGAACTGCGGGGTCTCGGCGGAGATCTCCGCTACCGTGGAGACTGCGGAGCTGTCCAGCATGAACACCGCGAAGATCGGGGCAACCAGCAGCGCGCCGAGCATCAGCATGCCCTGGAAAAAGTCTGTCCAGCAGACGGCGGAGAAGCCCCCGAGGAAAGTGTAGCTGATGATGATGATCGCCGCCAAATACATGGCAACGGTCGCATCCATGCCGATAACGGTGTTGAACAGCGTGCCGCATGCCTTGATGCTGGACGCGGCATAGATCGTGTACGCCACAAGGAAAATCACCGCGCAGATGACCTGCACCGCCCGGGACTGGGACAGGAAGCGGTTCGTCAGGTACTGCGGGATCGTGATGGAATCATCCGCGACGATGGAGAAGCGGCGCAGGCGGGGCGCTTCCAAGATCCAGCTCAGCGCATAGCCGATGGCAAGACCGACCGCGATCCACACCTGGCCCAGACCCAGCGCGTAGATGGAGGTCGGCAGACCCATCAGGACCCACGCGCTCATATCGGACGCACCGGCCGACAGCGCGGAAACCCAGGGTCCCATCTGACGGTCGCCGAGGAAATAGCCCTTCTCACCGGCATTCTTGTTCTTCAGGAAGAAAAACACGCCGATGCCGAGCATGAAGAGCAGGTAAACGACAAATACAACAACTTCGGAAATAATCATGCAGTTCGGTTCCTTCTTCTATGTATTATATCGGTTATTATAGCAGAAAATAAACTGTACGTAAATACAGAACTCAGTATAGACTAAATTCTATACAGAGTTCTGTAAAAAAAGAACAAAATCCTAATTCTTTCTTTATTTTTTAACTGTACGAAATAATATATTCAATATTATACAAAAAACAGGATTAAAAAATTATTCCGCACAGTAGCCCCGCAGCAGCATCGGCATCATGTCGGCCGCGTACTTCGACAGCGCGTAGGAGCCGTTATTGAGGCACCAGTCATACATAAGCGCCCGCTCAAACATGGCATACGCGCTCACGATCTCATTGGCGGTCACATCCGTGCGAAGCTCCCCTCTCTCCTGCCCGCCCTTCACGATCTGATGCAGAAATTTGAAATAGGTGCGGTTGCGGTCGAGCAGATGCCGCTCGCCGCGGGTCACAAGCTGCGAGGACAGCAGCCGCGCCAGAAGCTCCAGCGAAACGCTGTTGTCGATCATCGTGAACAGCTCCCGGTTGAGGTACAAAAGCGCCTCCGGCGCGCTCATTTCCGGGCTCATCACGCCGCGCAGCTCCTCGTATTTCTCGTCAAAGACCATGGACAGCGAGCCAAGCAGCGCGTCCTTTCCGTCGAAATAATGGTAGAAGGAGCCCTTCGACGTCCCCGACTCAAAGATGATATCTTCCACCGTCGTGTTCTCATAGCCCTGCTCATAAAAGAGCTTCCACGCCGCCGACACGATCCGGCCCTTGGTATTTCTGCCGCTTTTTCTCGGCATCCGACTCGCCTCCGTCCTTTGAACTCGTGTTCAGTATAGAAAAAATCCGCCGCTCCGTCAACAAAAAGACCGTCCGTTCCCCGCAGGTTCGGGAAACGGACAGTCTCTATGTATCTAGGCAGAGCCAATCACTCGATCGTTTTTTTGTTCGCAAAGTGTTCCTTGGTGAGCTTGATGACCGTGCCGGACAGGAGCAGCAGCGCGACCAGGTTGGGCAGAGCCATGAGTCCGTTGAGCGCATCGCCGATGGTCCAGACGAGATCGAGGCCCAGCGTGGAGCCGATCACGAGGACGACGCAGAAAACAATCTTGAAGACCAGGGTCGCGGCCTTGGAGGCCTTGCCGAACAGGAACTCGCAGCAGCGGGCGCCGTACAGGGACCAGCTCAGGATGGTAGACAGGGCGAACAGGCTCAGGCCGACCGCAATGATGATGGAACTGACCTTGCCTCCGAAAATGCCGGAGAAAGCCGCTACGACCATCTCAGAGCCGTGGTTGACGCCCCAGTCGATGCCGTCGATGCCCACCTGACCGGCCAGACCCATGAGCAGGGCCAGAGAGGTCAGTGTGCAGATAACGATGGAGTCCATGAACACCTCGAAGATGCCGTAAATACCCTGCTTCACAGGGTCGGTCTCGGAGGTGGCGGCGTGGGCAATGGGAGCGGAGCCAAGACCGGCCTCGTTCGAGAACACGCCGCGGGCAATGCCCTTCTGGATCGTGGTCATAATGCCGACGCCAAGAGCGCCGCCGGCAACGGCACGCGGGCTGAACGCGCCCTGGAAGATCGCGCCGAAAACAACGCCGATCTGGCCGATGTTGCCGAAAACAATAATGAGAGCCGCCACGATGTATATGATCGCCATGAAGGGAACGAGCTTCTCTGTGACCGCGCCGATGCGCTTGATGCCGCCGATGATAACGATCGCCGTGATGACGGCGACGACAATGCCGATGATAATGCGGGTATTATCGCCCATCGTGCCGCCGAAGGAATCGACCGCCGTGCCGATCGCCGTGGCAATGGAATCGACCTGCGTGGTGTTGCCGATGCCGAAGGAGGCAATCATGCCGAAGAAGGCAAAGATGTAGGCCAGCCACATCCAGTTTTTGCCAAGGCCGTTCTTAATGGAGTACATCGGGCCGCCGACCCAGTCACCGGCCTCGTTGCGCTCACGGAACTTGACCGCCAGAACGACTTCGGAGTACTTGGTGACCATGCCGACCAGAGCGGACACCCACAGCCAGAACACAGCGCCGGGGCCGCCGATGAAGATCGCGCCGGTAACGCCGGCGATGTTGCCGGTGCCGACCGTGCCGGCCAGCGCCGTGGTCATGGCCTGGAAGGGCGTGACCTCGCCCTTGCCGGCCTCCTGCTTGTGAAAGACCTTACCGATGGTATTGCGCATGGCATAGCCAAACTTGCTGAACTGGATGAACCCGGAGCGGATCGACAGATACAGACCCGTTCCGACCAGCAGAACCAGCATAACAGGGCCCCAGGCAAAATCATCCACCACGGTGACGATTTTGGTGAACATTTCCATGCTCTTTCTCTCCTTTTTACGATTTAATAAGAATACTCTAATAATATATCTTATGAAATCTAATAATTCAAGGCGGTAAATCCATGAATTTTCGAGTTGTGTTCATAAATTCTTTATACAATCCATACAAAAAATACACAAGTCTATCATTCATAGACATCCTGAACCCCTTGACACATACCCCCACGGGGTATATAATAAAATAAACCCCGCCGGGGTATTTCTGCAAAGGATGGTCATACTACAAATATGGAAGAAAAAAGCTGCTGTCATACGCGGGTCAAAAACCGCAGCCCGGAGGAGCAAACGGCGCTCATCCACCGCCTCAACCGCATCGCGGGCCAGATCCAGGGCATCAAGGGCATGATCGAGCGCGACGCCTATTGCACCGATATCCTCATGCAGTCCAGCGCCGTCACCGCCGCCGTCAACGCCTTCAATAAAGAGCTTCTCGCCGCCCATATCCGCACCTGCGTCGCGCAGGATATCCGGGATGGAAAGGACGAGACGATCGACGACCTCGTCAAAACGCTGCAGAAGCTGATGAAGTAAGCAGGAGTTTGCAATGGAACAATATAGTGTAACCGGCATGAGCTGCGCCGCCTGCTCGGCCCGGGTGGAAAAGGCGGTATCCGCCGTTCCGGGCGTAACGGCCTGCTCAGTGAGTCTTCTGACCAATTCCATGGGCGTCGAGGGCACCGCCTCCGCCGCCGATATCGTAAAGGCCGTCGTGGACGCAGGCTACGGCGCCTCGCCAAAAAACGCCGCCGTCCCCTCGCCTGCCGATGCAGAGGATGCGCTTGCCGATCACGAGACGCCGATTCTCAAAAAGCGCCTCATCGCCTCGCTGGGCTTTCTCGCGGCGCTCATGTACGTCTCCATGGGCCACATGATGTGGGGCTGGCCGCTGCCACATTTCTTTGACGACAACCATGTGGCCATGGGCCTTGTGCAGATGCTGCTGGCGGGCGTCATCATGGTTATCAACCAGAAATTCTTCATCAGCGGCTTCAAGAGCCTTTGGCATCGCGCCCCGAACATGGACACGCTCGTCGCCATGGGCTCTATGGTCTCGTTCCTGTGGAGCGTCTATGTGCTGTTCACCATGACCCGTGCGCAGGTGGACGGAAATGCCGAAGCCGTCATGGACGGCATGATGGACCTCTATTTCGAGTCGGCCGGCATGATCCTCGCGCTCATCACCGTCGGCAAAATGCTGGAAGCCCGTTCCAAGGGCAAAACCACCGACGCGCTGAGAAGCCTCATGAAGCTCGCGCCGAAAACCGCCGTCGTGGTCAGGGACGGCGCCGAGCTGACCGTTCCCATCGAGCAGGTCCGCGTGGGCGACATGTTCGTCGTCCGTCCGGGCGAGCACATCCCCGTGGACGGCGTGGTGCTCGAAGGCGTGTCCGCCGTAAACGAAGCCGCGCTGACCGGCGAGAGCATTCCCGTCGATAAGGCCGTCGGAGACAGCGTTTCCGCCGCCACGGTGAACCAGTCCGGTTTTTTGCGCTGTCAGGCGACCCGCGTCGGCGAGGACACGACGCTCTCCCAGATCATCAAAATGGTCAGCGACGCCGCCGCGACCAAGGCCCCCATCGCCAAAATCGCGGACAAGGTCTCCGGCGTGTTCGTCCCGACCGTCATCGCCATCGCCATCGTAACGCTGATCGTATGGCTGCTCGTCGGCCAGACCGCCGGCTACGCACTGGCACGCGCTATTTCCGTGCTGGTTATAAGCTGCCCGTGCGCGCTCGGCCTCGCCACCCCCGTGGCGATCATGGCCGGCAACGGTCTCGGCGCGAAGAACGGCATCCTCTTTAAGACAGCCGTTTCGCTGGAGCAGACCGGCAAGGCGCAGATCGTCGTCCTCGACAAAACCGGCACGATCACGACCGGCGACCCCCGCGTCACCGACCTCCTTCCGGCGGACGGCGTATCGGAAACCCAGCTTCTCACCCTCGCCGCCGCGGCCGAAAAAAAGAGCGAGCATCCCCTCGCGCGGGCCGTCGTCCGCTGCGCCGGGGAGCGCGGCATAGAGACCGCCGAGGCATCCGAATTCCGAGCCCTGCCCGGAAACGGTCTGATCGCGTCCGTTGACGGCCACACGATCGCCGCCGGGAACCGCAGCTACATCACGACCGTTGCGGCGCTGCCGCTGAACATGTCGGACGCCGCCGCCAAGCTGGCCGAGGCCGGCAAAACGCCGCTGTTTTTCACCCGTGACGGCAAGCCGGTCGGCGTGATCGCCGTGGCGGACGTTATCCGGGACGCCGCGCCGGCCGCCGTCCGGGAGCTGCGGAACATGGGCGTTCGTGTTGTTATGTTAACCGGCGACAACGAGCGCACCGCCAAAGCCATCGCCGCGCAGGCCGGTGTGGACGATGTGATCGCGGGCGTCCTGCCCGACGGCAAGGAGGCTGTCATCCGCAGGCTGAAGGAGCAGGGCACGGTCATCATGGTCGGCGACGGCATCAACGACGCGCCGGCGCTCACCTCTGCGGATATCGGCATCGCCATCGGCGCCGGTACGGACGTCGCCATCGACGCGGCGGACGTCGTGCTCATGAACAGCCGCATTTCCGACGTACCCGCCGCCGTCCGGCTGAGCCGCGCCACGCTGCGGAACATCCACCAAAACCTGTTTTGGGCCTTTTTCTACAACTGCATCGGCATCCCCCTCGCGGCCGGCGTGTTCATAAACCTTCTCGGCTGGCAGCTCAATCCCATGTTCGCCGCCGCCGCCATGAGCCTGTCGAGCTTCTGCGTCGTGACGAACGCCCTGCGGCTCAACCTCTTTGACCTGCACAGCGCCCGGCGCGACAAAAAACGGAAAAATACCGTCGGTCTCCCGGACATGACGGATATCATCAAAAACACGGAGGAAAAAACCATGGAAAAGACAATGAAGATCGAAGGCATGATGTGCGGCCATTGCGAGGCCCGCGTCAAAAAGGCCCTGGAGGCCGTCGACGGCGTCACCGCCGCCGAGGTCAGCCACGAGACCGGCACCGCCGTCGTCCACCTCGCCGCCGAGGTCGCGGGCGACGTGCTCAGGCAGGCCGTCGAGGCGCAGGATTACAAGGTCCTCGGCGTCGAGTAAACCGCTGAATCAGTATCCCCCGGCATGGCCGGGGGATACTGATTATTATAGAGCGCAGCCGCATTTTTCCGTGGGTTTGTAACGGATTTGTAGTGCATAAAAGCATTCGATAAATTATAATGTTGTTTATCAACATCAAGGAGGAAGTAACCGCATGAAAATCACCAAGAAGCTTCTGGCTCTCGTTCTGGCCTTGGCCATGATCCTGAGCCTCGGCTCCGCCGCCCTCGCCGCGGACAGCGACTGGGCGGACTACCAGCAGTACATCATCGGCTTTGCCGCCGCCGGCGCGCCCACCGAGGCCGACGCCGAGGATATGGCAAACATCATAAATGGCTGCGCCACTATGGACGAGCTCCTGGCTGCCGAGCAGCTCGGCGTATTCTTCGCCGTCATGGGCGCATACGAGTATGACGAGTGGGTCGCCGCCGGCAAGCCCGCCGAGGCCGCCGCCGGCGGCAGCTCCGACGAAGCCTCCGGCGAGGCGTCCGAGGAAGCCTCCGGGGAAGCCTCCGGCGAGGCTTCCGGCAGTGCGTCCGGTGAGGCCGAGGCTCCCGCCTACGGCGATCTCGAGGGCACTCCCGGCGACAACGCCGTCGTCTCCTACCACGAGGATGCGGTCGTCTATGTCTCCGACGGCGTCGAAACCACGGTCGCCCTGACCGACGGCCTGACCCCGTACCTGTCCGTGGACGGCGTGAACGTTCCCATGGCCGTCGGCAATTACGACGGCGCCGTTGTCGTCGACGTGGTCGAGCCCATTTTCGAGTCCGAGCTTTATCAGACGGGCGACAAGGACGTGGACCTCTCCACCGAGCTGGCCTCCGTCATCTACATCACCGAGGACGGCCTGCAGGAGAGCCAGTCCGTGCTCGGCGCCGCCGTGAGCGGTGAGATCACCGACACCACCGTGACCGGTGTGTCCATCAACTCCGAGGATGTCGCCGCTCTGTCCGGCATCCGCGCCGGCGGCAGCGCCGTCGTTGAGGTCTCCAACGTGGACATCAACCTCTCCGGCAACGGCGGCAACGACTTCATGGGTCAGGGCGCCGCACTCTGCGCCACCGACGGCTCCACCCTGATCGTGCGCGACTCCACCGCCACCGTCAGCGGCTGGGTCCGCGGCGTCACCTTCGCCGGCGGTCAGGCCCGGCTGGAGGTCTATGACTCCACCTTCGTCTGCGACGCGGGCGAGTTCGACGAGAACGGCTCCGTGGCCGGCGCCGGCATGAGCCAGCCGCCCCACGGCCTCGGCGTTTACGGCAACACCCGCCTGAACAACATGGTCCACAACGCCACCGAATACTTTGAAAACTGCACCTTCACGAGCCGCAACTGGGGCTGCCTCGGCGTTGATGCCATAGAGGAGGGCACCCTCACCTGCGTCGGCTGCGAAATCAACATCACCGAGTGCGGCTACGGCGCTTACTCCATCGGCGCCTGTGTCGACACCTTCACCGACTGCACCTTCAACATCCACGACGGCGTCGTCGCCTTCATCGCCGTAAACGGCACCGTCATCCTCGACGGCGGCACGATCGCTAACTCCGACCGCTACGGCCTCGTCACCCACCAGGCCATGGGCATGGTCTCGACCCTCAAGGTCCTCGGCGAGGGCACCGAGCTCAACGCCGCCTACTGCGGCATCATGGTCAAGGCCCGCTCTTCGGATATCGAGATCGGCGACGGCGCGGTCGTGACCGCTTCCGAGACCGGCATCCTTCTGCAGGCGCAGGATAACGACGACACCGGCGCCGGTTCCGTGAACCCCGACGCCGTTGTGAACGTCGACATCCACGACACCGCGCTCGCGGGCGATATCGTCATGAGCATGGCCCCCGCCGCCGACAGCACCTCCACCATGGCGGTCGTTCTGGACAACGCCTCCATCGACGGCGCCGTCACGCTGGCCAACGCCACCCTCGCCATCCCCGACGGCAACATCACCCTCGACAACATCCTCGAGGTCGGCCGCGTCGAGAATGAGTACGCCATGCGCACCGACTGCGCGCTGACCGTCACGCTCGAAAACGGCGCCGTCTGGAACGTCACTGCCGAGAGCTTCGTCACCGAGCTCAACGTGGACGCCTCCTCCACCGTAAACGGCGCCGTCACCCCGACCGACGGCGGTTATATCGTCTCTCCCGCAGCGAACGCCGCCTCCGGCGAGGCCTCGTAAGCAGCGCTTTCCCATTCCGGACTCCGGCGCCTTCGGGCGCCGGAGTTTCTTGTTCCCCTCAGGCGGATTATCTGCTATACTGCTGTTATGAACACACGCTGCGTCGGGCGCTTTGCGCCGAGCCCCTCGGGGTATATGCATATGGGAAATCTCCTGTCCATGCTGCTGGCATGGCTGGACGTCCGCGCCCAAAACGGGCGGATGATCTTCCGCATGGAGGACCTCGACCCCGCCCGCTCCAAGCCGGAATACATCGCCGCCCTCGCGGACGACCTCCGCTGGCTCGGCCTCGACTGGGACGAGGGCTTCCCCGCCCCGGGCTATGCCCAATCGGAGCGGACCGCGGTCTATGAGGAATATTTTGCCGCGCTGCAGCGGGAGGGCCTGCTCTACCCCTGCTACTGCACGCGCGCGGAACGCCTGGCCGCCGCCAGCGCGCCGCATCCCGGCGAGGCAGTCGCCGACAGGGCCTGCCCCTGCGCCCATCGGACCGCGCGGGAGCTTGCCTCGCCGGAGGCCGCCGGACGCCGCCCCGCGTGGAAAATCCGTACACCGGACCGGGCTGTTTCCGTGCCCGACGGGCATTACGGCCTGTATACCCGCTGTCTTGCCCGCGATGACGGCGACTTCATCGTCCGCCGCCGCGACGGCGTTTTCGCTTATCAGCTCGCGGTGAGCGTGGACGACATGCTCATGGGCGTGACCCGGGTTGTCCGCGGGCGGGACCTCCTGTCCTCCGCGCCGCGCCAGAGCTGGCTGATCGAGACGATGGGCGGCACACCGCCGGCCTATTGCCACGCCCCGCTGCTTACAGACGGCGGCGGGAAGCTTTCCAAGCGCCTCGGCAGCCTCAGCACACAGGTGCTTCGCCGCGAAATGACGCCGGAAGCGCTGACCGGAAAGCTCGCCTATCTCTGCGGTCTGACGCCGACGGCCGAGCCGGTCGCGCCGGCGGAGCTTATTCCGCTCTTTTCATGGGCCCGGATCGCGAAGGACGACATCCCGGTTTAAGGTTGATTTTAGGTTTCTGCGCTAAAATGGGCGCAGCCATCACAAAGGAGGCATGTTTCATGCGTCTGCTTTTGGCAGAGGATGAGCGGACCCTTTCCGACGCCCTTGTGGCGATTCTCACGCATTCCAACTACTCCGTGGATGCCGTGTACAACGGCCAGGATGCCCTTGATTATCTGGAAAACGGCGACTATGACGGCGCGATCCTGGACATCATGATGCCCAAGATCGACGGCATCACCGTCCTCAAAACCATCCGCGCCGCCGGCAGTTCCGTGCCGGTGCTTCTTCTCACCGCAAAAAGCGAGATCGATGACCGCGTGGACGGTCTTGACGCCGGTGCGGACGACTATCTCACAAAGCCCTTCGCCGCGAAGGAGCTGCTCGCCCGCATCCGGGCCATGACCCGCCGGCAGCCCGCCTTGCAGGACACCGCCCTGCGTTTCGGGAACATCGTTCTTGCCCGCACAGACTCTACACTCTCCGGCCCGGACGGCTCCATCCGGCTCGCCAACAAGGAATATCAGCTTCTGGAAATGTTGATGATAAACCCCGGGCAAACGATCTCCACCGAGCGCTTCCTCGAAAAAATCTGGGGCTATGACAGCGAAGCGGAGATAAACGTCGTGTGGGTGAATCTCTCCGCCCTGCGGAAAAAGCTGGCTTCCATCGGCGCGAACGTCCAGATCCGGGCCAACCGCGGCCTCGGCTACTGTCTGGAGGCCTCCCCATGATAAAAAAGCTTCGATGGAGCTTCATCCGGGTGACTATGATCTCCGCCGCGCTGGTGCTGATCGTCCTGATGGGGCTTGTAAACCTTCTCAACTACGCCCAGCGCACCAGCGCCGATCAGGAGATCCTGACCTTTCTTGCCGAGAACGGCGGCCGTATCCCCGACGGCAAAAACTTCCGCGGCAAACACGGGCAGCTTCTTCCCACGGACCTGCTGAACGAGGCCCGCTATTTCTCCGTAACGCTCAATGACGACGGCTGGCTCCTCAATTTCAACAACCTCCAAACCCCATGGATAACCTCCGATACCGCCGCCGAGATGGCCCGCGCCGTGCAGGCAACCGGAAAAGACGCCGGCCGATACGGTGAGAATCCGTTTACCAGCATCCAATCATCGACCGGGACGACCTATTATTTCCTCGCGTGGAGCCAGAATATGGACGCCATGCACTCCTTCTTTATCAACAGCATCCTCGTCACCGTGCTCGGACTCATCGGACTTTTCTTCCTCGCGTGGGCACTGGCCGGGCGTGCCGTCAAGCCCATCGCGGAGAGCTATGAGAAGCAGAAATCCTTCATCACAAACGCCGGACACGAGCTCAAAACACCCCTCGCCGTCATTGAGTCCTGCACGGAGGTCCTCGAGCTGGAAAGCGGCGAAAACCACTGGACCGAATCCATTCACGGACAGGTAGCGCGGCTTTCCACCCTCACCGCCGACCTCATCGCCCTGTCCAGGATGGACGAGGCCTCCGCCAAGCCCGAGCTCACGGAACAGAATATTTCCGCCGTCGTGTCGGACGCGCTTGACCCCTACATTCTGCTCGCGCAGCAAAACGGCCTGACCCTCACCCTGGATATCGAGCCGGATATCCGCCTCCGTTCCAACCGCGACACGCTGGAAAAAATCTGCGGCATCCTCGCGGACAACGCCGTGAAATACGCCTCGACCGGCGGCGGCATCCTCTTTACCCTCACCCGTGAGGGCGGACATGTCCTGCTGCGTTCGGAAAATCCCGCGCCCGAGCTGACGCCCGGCAAGCAGGAAAAGCTCTTCGACCGCTTTTACCGCGCCGACGAGAGCCGCAGCAGCCAAACGCCCGGCTACGGCCTGGGCCTGCCGCTGGCCCGCTCGCTGGCCGAATCCATCGGCGCCGCCATCTCCGCCCGCAGTCCCGACGGAAGGTCCATCATCTTTACCGTTCAGTTGACATAATTCAATTTACATAACGCACATCCCCGGAGCATATGGCTGCGGGGATGTGCGTTTACACTTTCTTAAATTTGATTTTAAGTACATCTTAGGTTCGCGCCGTAGGATGATTTCCGAAATGAGGTGATGAAATGGGCAGCAGCGTATTCAAACGCCGGGAGATCAAATTTATGCTCACCGCCCGCCAGCGCGCAGCGCTGGAAGCCGCCATGCGCGGACACATGGAAATCGACGAATACGGCGAGAGCACCATTTGCAGCCTTTACTATGACACACCGGACAGCCTCCTCATCCGCCGTTCGCTTGAAAAGCCCGTTTATAAAGAAAAGCTCCGCCTGCGCAGCTACGGCGCCGCCAAGCCCGGCGATCCGATCTACGTAGAGCTGAAAAAGAAGTATGACGGCATCGTTTACAAGCGGCGCATTTCCATGCCGGAGGATCTGGCGGCCGCATGGCTCGCCGGCCGGATCCCCTGTCCGGATGACCGCCAGATCAGCCGCGAGATCGACTGGGTCCGGCATTTCTACGGCCGCCTTGTGCCCGCGCTCTATCTGGCGTATGACCGCGCCGCGTACTTCTGTCCGGACGACGGGAACCTCCGCGTCACGATGGATCGAAACATCCGCTGGCGGACGGATTCCCTGTCGCTCACAATCCCGCCCTGCGGCGAGCAGCTCCTGAAGCCGGGCTGTTCCCTGCTGGAGATCAAGGCCGCCGACGCCATGCCGCTCTGGCTCACGCGGGCGCTCAGCGAGAACGGCATACGCCAGATCTCGTTTTCCAAATACGGCACCGCCTATACCGCGATACAGACTCAAAAAGCCTTTTCCAAAGGAGATATTTGCTGTGCTTAACACCATTCTCACCTCCGGGACCTCCGCCATCAGCATCGGCTCGTTCCTGCTCTGCATCCTGTCCGCCCTGCTTCTGGGCGCGGCCATGGCCGCTGTCTACCAGCGCTGCGGAGAAACCAGCCGCAGCTTTTCCGTCACGCTCGCGCTCCTGCCCGCCATTGTCTGCATCGTCATCCTGATGGTCAGCGGCAGCATCGGCGCCGGCGTCGCCGTCGCGGGCACGTTTTCGCTTATCCGCTTTCGCTCCGCACCCGGCACCGCCCGGGAGATCGGCGCGGTTTTTGCCGCGATGGCTATCGGCCTTGCCTGCGGCATGGGCTACCCCCATTTCGCACTGATCGTCACAATTCTCCTCGGCGGCGCATATATTTTCTATACCAGAACCGGCTTCGGTGAAAACCGCGCCGCACCGCTTCAAAGGACGCTCCGCATCACCGTGCCGGAGGACCTCGAGTTCGCCGGCATGTTTGACGACATTCTGGACGAATACGCCTCCGACGCGGTCCTCACGCAGATCAAAACCACCAATCTCGGCAGCCTCAACCGCCTCAGCTACGACCTGACGCTGAAGACCCCCGGCACCGAAAAGGCGCTCATTGACGCCCTGCGCTGCCGGAACGGCAACTTGGAGATCACGCTTGCCGCGCGGATGAACGCCGCGTCCGAGCTGTAAAAAACCCGCCCGCGCCGGCGGCCGGACACGGTCTGTCCGGCCGCCTTATCTCCGTTCAGCATCCTTGATTCCGGGAAAATCTTCAACTTTTTCCCTTTTATTCATTTACAAGTTCACGCTTTACTTGTATAATAAACTCGCTTGAATGCATTAAATTTGAAAGAAAAGAGGATTGCCAAGAATGAAGAGTTTCTTCAAAAACAACTGGTTCCTGTGCGCCATGATCTTGGGCATCGTTCTGGGTTGTGCCGTCGGCTTTGCCTGGCCCGGGGCCACTGTTCTGGAGCCCCTTGGAACGCTGTTCACGAACCTGATGTTCTGCGTGGTTGTCCCGATGGTTTTCTGTTCCATCTCCTCCGCCATCGCGAACATGAAGTCTCTCAAGCGCGTCGGCAAGGTCATGGGTACGACCATCCTTACCTTCCTCGTCACCGCCGCCATCGCCGCAGTCATCATGTACATCATCGTTCTGATTGTCCCCGTGTTCACCGCGGAGCCGGTCTATGAGGAATCCGATGCCGCCACCATCGACGTCGCGACCCTCATCGTCAACTTCTTTACCAAGCCCGATTTCAGCGAGCTGTGGAGCCGCAAGGCCATCCTGCCTCTGATTATCGCCGGTATCTTCTTCGGCTTCGGCGTTCAGATGTGCGGCGGCCCCGAGACCCTCACTGCGAAGGTGCTCGCCGACCTCACCAACGTCCTCATGAAGGTCGTCAAGATCATCACCTACTACGCGCCGATCGGCTTCTTCGGCTTCTTTGCCTCCCTCGTCGCTACGCATGGTGCTGACTTCGTCTCCAACTATGCCCGTGCCATTATCCTTTACTACGTCGTATCCTTTGCCTACATGTTTATCTTCTTCCCCCTCTATGCCCGCTTCGGCGGCGGCAAGGGCGGCGCGAAGGTCATGTTCAAGCATCTGTTCCGTCCGGCTGCCGTTTCCTTCGGCACCTGCTCTTCCGTTGCTACCATCCCCACCAACATGGAAGCTTCGGAAGATACCGGCATTTCCAGCGACGTCACCGACATTGTCCTCCCCATGGGCGCTACCATGCACATGGACGGCTCGGCCATGAGCGCGATCATCAAGGTCGCCTTCCTGTTCGGCATGTTCGGTATGCCCTTCGGCACCGGCAAGGCCATCCTCGCGATCATCGTCGCGGTGTTCTCCTCCGTTGCCATGTCCGGCATCCCCGGCGGCGGCGGCACGGGCGAGCTGGTTCTCGTCTCCCTGTTCTTCCCCGAGTATCTGAGCGTCGCCTTCCCCATCGCACTGGCGATCGGCGAGCTTGTCGATCCCCCCGCAACCATGGTCAACGCCGCCGGCGACTACGTTGTCTCCTTTATCGTCTCCCGCTATGTGGACGGCAAGGACTGGCTTCAGAAGCGCCTCAAAAAGGAAAACACCTGATTCCCTTACATATGAAAAGACGCTGTATCCGAACGGGTACAGCGTCTTTTCTTGTCCGGGCTTACTTCGTGCCGCCGAGGACCAGCGCGATCATGAGATCGTCCAGGCGGACATAATCCTCGCCGGCGATCTCCACGATGTCCACCGGAAGCGTCCCGCCGCCGACCAGGACCACATTCTCATAGGTCCCTGCGGTCAGCGTCCCGAGCCTCTCGCCGGTGGCCGGATCGAGATACCCGTCATCGCCAAAGGCGCAGTTCACATAGATCTCCGCTGCCTTCACCGCAGCGCCGTCCTCCACCGTCAGGGACAGCACGGAGCTTTCGCCCTCGACCGTCCATGCCGCGCCGCCTGCCACGGTCATCGTGACGCCGAACACATCGGTATACGCTGCAGTATCCTCCTCCCGGACGAGACACCCGCGGATATCCGCCACAACGTCCTCGGTCAGCGCAAAGTCCCCGGTGTGTCCGCCCCGCTCCAGCATCGCCGCGAGACTCTCGGCGCTCCAGAGACCGTTCCACGCGGTGATCGAGCCGGTGACAACACGGCCGGTATAATCGGCGTTCACGTTTACCAGCATATTTCTCTGGTAATCCTGGTGCAGGAGATCGCCCGCGACGGGGGTATCGATGTTCACCGTCACATCCGCAAGAACACGGGTGTCGGTGCTGTCATGATAAATGCTGCCCGCATCGGAGTCATAGCCCACGAGGGTCTGCACCAGCACGCCGTTTGCCGCCTTCAGCTCCGCGCCCTCCTCAAAGGAGATGACGCCGCCGTGGCTCCGCGTCACGATCAGGCTGCCGAGGCAGTTTTCCATATAAAACCAGCTCTCGCCAAACTTCGCCGGACTGAGCAGATAGCTGTCGAGGTCGAAGGAAAGCTCGTTGCCGTAATCGGAGACAAGGTCCTCCGGCATGGTAGAAACCGTTGCGCCGCGCACGGTAAAGACGCCCGGCTCCATGACTCCGCCGTTTACATGAAAGACGACCGCGTTGCAGCCGCCGGCAAGCAGTGTGCGTCCGTCAGCGGTCACAAGCTCATCCCGGTTCGGCTCGCCGGAGGCCAGCGCTGCGTCATCCGCCGCGTCGAGACTGTCGAGCACCGCCGTACCGTGGCCCATGATGAACATGCCGTACTGCGGGGACACGAGCTTGGAGCCATAAAGGAAGTTCTCTACGCCGTTGAGCGCATAGAGGACATAGCCGCCGTCATAGGTCTCGGCGTAGGTGTTCACCGCGTAAAGCTGGATGTCCTCGGTGTTCTGGTCGTGGCTGATCGCTCCCCAGTCACGGGCAATCACGGCACTGTTGTAGAGCCAGATATCCTCGCCGAGAAAGAGCGAGGCGCGGGCCGAGCCGACCAGAAGCTTGAAGTCCGGCATGAAGCCGCCCGGCTCGCCGTCCGACCACAGGACGCTGTCCTTGATGACGAGGTTCGTCTCATGCGCGGCGGACATCGTATAGATCGCGCTCGCGCGATAGCCCGACGTGCGGATGCATACATTGTCGAGCGTCAGCCACCCGCCGGCGGCCGTAACGCCGACGCCGTACCAGCATTCGACGTCCTGATCGGCATCATAGCCTTGCAGCTCCAGGACCGAATTGAACGAGCCCACGCCGTCGATATAGTAGTGATCCTCCGTGCCGCCGATAGTGAACGCCGCGTCGTCATCCTCCGAGGAAAGGTAGATACCGTTTGCCTCGACGTCGGAGCCGGTGAGCCAGATGCCGCGGACGGCGTCGGCGGATATCTCCCCGCCGGCAGCGAGGGCATAGCTCCCATAGTCCATGTTTTCGGACAGCACACCGTTTTCAAGCACGATGACGCTGCGCGTCTCGTTGTCCTCGCCGTACATCTGATCCGCAGCGCGGGATGCGCCGCCGGAGGCCTCACCCGAGGCCGACGCACCCACCGACAGGCTCAGGCACAGGGCCAGGCACATAAGCAGGGTCATTACTTTTCTCATCTCTCGTTCCTTTCTTGCCATATAAAAATTTCCTTGTTTCATCCCTGACCGCGGCCGTCAAGTCCAGGAGCCGTTCCGCAAGCTCCGCGGCGCTGTGAACGATCACCTGCGCGCCGCACCCGCGTAAAAACGCCTCGCTGCGAAACCCCCATGCCACGGCGACGCCGGCCGTACCGGCGTTTTTCGCCGTCATCACATCTACGTCCGAATCGCCGATATAGACGGTCTCCCCGGCCGCGACACCGAGAAGCCGCATCGCCGCCCACAGCGCATCCGGCGCAGGCTTCACCGCAGTGCCGTCCATGGCGCCGATGGCGGCATCGAATACGCCGGGGAAATAATGCTCCGCAAGCTTTTTCACCGCGCCGTCCGGCTTATTGGACACGACCGCGAGCCTGACCCCCGCCGCATGAAGCGCCTCCAGCATCCCGCAGACGCCCGGATAGGGCGCGGTCTTCTTCTGCGCGTGCGCTTCATAATATGCGCGGTACCAAGCGAGGACCTGGTTCGCCGTATCCGCGCCGGTGCCGTCCGGAACGGCCCGCTCGATCAGCTTTTTCGCCCCGTTTCCCACGAATGCACGGACCTCCTCCGTCGTCCGCGCCGGAAATCCCGCCCACGCCAGCGCGGCGTTTACGCTGTCGCGCAGATCCTCCAGCGTGTCGAGGATCGTTCCGTCCATATCAAAAATCGCCGCTTTGTATTTCATGGCATCACCTCAAACGCAGATTCGCTGACAGCAGTATAACATATATTTTCCTTTTGCGCTTTTCATCCCGTAAAAATTGTTGTAAAATCATTTTCATGAAGCAAGAAGCACGGAGGACCCGCTATGACCGAACCCATTCTGCGCACGGTAACAATCGGAGACAAAACGGCCGTCTATCCCGAGGGGACGACCTATGAGACCATCGCCCGGGATTACCAGGACGGCTTTGACGGCGACATCCTGCTTGTCCGTCGAAACGGAAGGCTTCGGGAGCTGCCCAGTCCGCTCGACCGGGACTGCACGCTTGAATTTTTGACCGCCAGGGACCGTCCCGGCTACCAAGCCTATGAGCGCAGCATCATACTGCTGTTCCTCAAGGCGTTTTATGATGTGGTGGGCGAGGATCGCCTGGAGCGCGTCTGCGTCGACCACTCAGCCAGCCACGCGCTGTTCATCCGGACACAGGGCGATTTCACCCCGGATGACGACCTGCTTGCACAGACGGAAGCGCACATGCGCGAGCTGGTCGCCGCCGCGCTCCCCATCCGCAAGCGTGTGATGGATGTCGATGATGTCATTGAGCTGTTCCGGGAGCGCGGTATGCCCGAGAAGGCCGACCTGTTCCGCTACCGCGCAAGCTCGCAGGTGAGCATCTATGAGCTCGACGGATTTGTAGACTATTTTTACGGCTACATGCTGCCGAACACCCGCTATATCAAGTACTTCGCCCTGTCCCCCGCCGGGAAAAACGGGCTTTTCCTGCATCTTCCCGCACCGGAAAATCCCTTTGCTCCGGGCGAATTTGCCCCCTCGCAGAAGGTCTTCCGCACCCAATGCGAGGCCACGCTGCAAATCGAGCGCATCGGCATCCCCAGCGTCAGCGCGCTGAATAGCTGGATCGCAAACGACAAAGCCACCGAGATGATCCTCGCGCAGGAGGCGCTCATGGAAAAGCAGATCGGCGACATCGCCCAGCAGATCGCCGCGCAGCCGGATCTGCGCTTTGTCATGATTGCCGGGCCTTCCTCTTCCGGCAAGACCACCTTCTCTCACCGCCTGTCCACCCAGCTCCGCGCCTGCGGCCTCATCCCCCATCCCATCGCGACGGACAACTACTTCGTGAACCGGGACAAAACGCCCGTGGACGAAAACGGCAATTACGACTTTGAATGCCTTGAAGCCATGGACATCGACGGCTTTAACCGCGACATGCTCCGTCTGCTGCACGGCGAAACCGTCGAGATGCCGCAGTACAATTTCAAAAAAGGCATGCGCGAGTATAACGGCAGCTTCCTGACGCTCGGAGAAAACGATATCCTCGTCATCGAGGGCATCCACTGCCTCAACGATCGCTTTACCTACGCTCTGCCCACCGGCAACAAGTTCAAGATCTACATTAGCTGCCTGACGACCCTGAACATCGACGATCACAACCGCATCCCCACCACCGACGCACGGCTTCTGCGCCGCATTGAGCGCGATGCGCGCACCCGCGGCTATTCCGCCGGCGCAACCATTGAGATGTGGCCCAGCGTGCGCCGGGGCGAGGAGCGCCATATCTTCCCTTATCAGGACAGCGCCGACGTCATCTTCAACTCCGCGCTTATCTACGAGACTGGTCTGCTGCGCCCGTATATCGAACCGCTGCTGTACGGCGTTGAGCGGGACGACCCCGCCTACACCGAGGCGCGGCGGCTCATCAAGTTTCTCAGCTATTTCCTGCCCATACCATCGGACGTCGTTCCCCTATCCTCCATCGCCCGCGAGTTCATCGGCGGAAGCTGCTACAGCGTATGAACATGAAGCTGTCCAACCGCGCCAAGGGCGCTTTATGCATCATGAGCTCCGCCCTGTGCTTTTCGTGCATGTCCGTCTTCGTCCATCTGGCCGGCGATATCCCCACGTTTGAAAAAGCCTTTTTCCGCAACTTCGTCGCCGCGATCATCGTTTTCATCATCATCCGCCGCAAGCACATCCCGCTCCGCATCGGAAAAGACGCGCGGCTCATGGTCCTGCTGCGCTGCCTTTTCGGCACGGCGGGACTGATCCTGAACTTTTACGCCATCGACCGGCTCGCACTCGCCGACGCCAATATGCTCAACAAGCTCAGCCCGTTTTTCGCGATTCTCTTCTCCTTCTTCCTTTTGAAGGAAAAGATAAAGCCCGTGCAGGCCCTCGCAGTGCTCGGCGCCTTTGCCGGCTCGCTGCTCATCATGAAGCCCACCGGGGCCAATATGCAGCTTGTCCCGGCGATCGGCGGCTTCTTCGGCGGCATGGGTGCGGGCGCAGCCTACACCTGCCTGCGCAAGGCCTCTCAGCACGGCGCAAAAAGCGAGATCATCGTCCTGTACTTTTCCTGCTTCTCCTGCCTGTTTACCGTCCCGTTCATCCTCGCGAATTTCGTGATGCCCACGGCAAAGCAGCTCCTGCTGCTCATCCTGTGCGGCCTGTGCGGCGCGGGCGGACAGTTTTCCATCACCGCCGCCTATACCTTTGCACCGGCGCGGGAGATCTCCGTTTACGACTATACACAGGTCATTTTCAGCGCGCTCTTCGGCTATTTCCTGTTTGAGCAGCTTCCGGACGTCTACAGCATGCTTGGCTATGCCCTCATCATCGCGATGGCGCTTGTAAACTTCCTCTATAACAAACGCACCGCAAAAGAAGACGCATAACGCTCTGATATCGCATCAAAAAACGCGATGATCCTCGCCGGATCATTGCGTTTTTCTGCCTGAATTCGCCATTTTTGCGTTTCTTTTGCAAAATATAAAAAACTTTTACAATATATACTTGACATTTCGAGCGGTGCAATATATACTTTACACTACAAGGAGGCGGCGGAATGAGAAACCTGAAAATGAAGTTCCGGCGGATTGAACTGGATATGTCCCAGACGGAGCTGGCAAAAAAAGCCGGCGTCACGCGGCAGACCATCGGTCTCATCGAGTCCGGCGAGTTTAACCCCTCGATCAAGCTCTGCATCGCCATCTGCAAGGCTCTGAATACAACTTTGGACTACTTATTCTGGGAGGACGATGAAAATGAAACTGTTTAACAAAGAATCCAACCTGGACGAGCGGCAGGAGCAGGCTCTGCTGAAAATCGAGCACAACGGCTGCTGGCTGGTGTTCTGGGGACTCCTCGCTGTCATGGCCGCACAGCTTATCCTATATGGCTTCGATGTAAAAGCGCTGGCCGGTGAATGGATCGTTTTCATAGCGCTGGACATTTATCTCGGCTGCGCCTGCATGAAAAACGGCATCTGGGACCGCAAGCTCCGGCCGAATTTCAAAACGAACCTGATTATCTCGCTCGTTGCCGGTGTGATCTCCGGCATCGTGATTTTCTTTGTGTCACTGCACAACTGGCCCGGCTTCCCTGTCGGCTCCATTGCCTCAGGCGTTTTTTCCGGTGGATTCACCTTTGTTCTGTGTCTGATCGCCCTGCAAATCACCGCTGCGGAGTTCCGCAAAAAGCAGGCCAAAATGGAGGAAGAGTCTGAAGAAGAAACGCTTGAGTAACACCATATAAAAACAGCGTCCGGAGAAATCCGGGCGCTGTTTGCTTTTTCAGTTATCAGTCCTTGCGGTCGATGGGAAGCCCCGCCTGCTGACGCTCCTTAATAGCGTCCTTCCGGCTGAGATTCACGCGGCCGCGGTCGTCGATCTCGCTGACCTTGACCCAGGTCCAGTCGCCGACGTTCAGAACGTCCTCGACCTTCTCCGTGCGCTTAAACTCGAGGTCCTTGATGTGGACCATGCCGTCCTTACCGGGCACCAGCTCGACAAACGCGCCGATGGGGATCACGCGGACGACCTGACCATAGTACAGGGCGCCGACCTCGGGGACGAACACGATGTTGTCAATGGTCTGCTTCGCAGCGCGGCAGGCCTCGATGTCCTGCGAGGCAATAAAGACGGAGCCGTCGTCCTCGATGTCGATCTTGCAGCCGGTGTCGGCGGTGATCTTCTGGATGACCT